>CAZNAA010000006.1:1201-13298 GCA_964571255.1 uncultured Gammaproteobacteria bacterium | reverse complement strand
CTGGATTATGATGCCAAATTACGTGCCCCATTTCATGGGCAAAGAGAAGTTTAACGAGATTGGCAGTTTCCACATCACTTCGAATACTAATTTCTTTTCCTGGTCCCTGAAATGTTCCACAAGGATCAGCTCCTGAGCTACAAGGTGGAGTAATATGCACCACCGTCCCGCGAACGAGAGAGGGGAATTTTGTTTTGGAAACAGTTGATAAGAATTCCCACAACGCCTTGTCAAACTCTACCGAAAGCCCTGTTTCAACAGTAATGCCATACGTATCCTTAATTGCCTTTTTATAATTTCCATCCTCAACTGGTGGGATAGGAAGCGAAGTTCCTGGAGGAGGCGTGATCACAGCGGTATCACAGATTGGAAGAGGTCCAACAGGATTTCCCACTTTTACATACACACATGCTGTTGCTATCCGTCCCCTCCCAGCACCAGGGCCAGGGCCTGCTCCTGTTCCCTCTGCATTTCCCACAAAGGCTCCATTTCCTGTTGAAGGAGGACCGACATGTTTCTCAAGAAGAAGAAGCATTTCCTGCATATGTCCTGCTCCACATGCATATCCATACTCATTCGAATCAGCACATGGGTTATATAAATCATACATTTGGAAGACATCTTTCCCTTGAAACAGATTTTTACTTGAAACTCCTAAATAGTTAAAGAATAACCCTAATCCATCTTTGGGAGAGGGAACAAAGGTAAAGTATCGATCATTTGCCCAAGGTCCCTGTCGTGCACTCCACCTGTCTATTTCTTGTTGTGATAGCGTTCGTTGTGTCGTATCCCAGATAATTCCTCCACAGTTATAGTTATCAGGAAGCAAGTCATTTGGGTTTGGGGAAACTGCGCTGATATCACTACACATCTGACTCTCATTCGTCATGATGATAATCATCAATGGATCAATATTAAATTCACGGGCAAATGAGATTACATCTGCTCCATGTCCACTTAATGGACTGCTTTCTTTGTATATGCTTCGAATTAAACTCTCAATTCGTTGTGCGTCTGATGCTCCGTATCCTAGGTTGTGAATTGTTTTTGTTCCATTGAAGGTGGGAAGGTCAGTGAGTTCTGATAAATCAGCTTTAATATCTCTCATCAGTCCTTCTCCTGGATCTACTTTGCTTTGCGGATTCAGTTGGTAATGTCCAAACACACCTGGTCCTGATGCTGAAGTATATGAGTCTGTTGATGCTTTCCAGGTATAGTCTTTATCTCCCAAAGGAATGTTATATTGGACCATCAGGTCTCGAGTTAGCTTAATAACAGCATTATATTGTGCTGCAGAGATCTCTCCCCTTCCTTGTCGAATAGTTGGGGACATGATCTCAATAGAAATTTGTTCATCATTATATGATCTTACTCCTCGAGTTGTCTCACTTAGTGAGGTGTACATATTTACAAACTGCATAATGTTTCCTGTTTCATTTACGGCAAAATTGATACTTACCCCTTCCGTGTTTGACGAAGTGTCTGCTAATCTTGAGTACAACCCTTCTAGTGTCTGTCCTGCTTCTCCACCTGTTGTGTGAATGACTATCTTTTTCGGAGTAATACAATGTCCGGGTCTTCCGTACTCTTCTCCTTTGGGAAGCAATTTAATTACTGTCCCGGGTACGATAAATGGAGTCCCATTACATTCTTGAGACCCGAGAGCAATTTCATTATTCAGGAGATAAATTCCTGTAATTGCTATCAAGAGAAAGACTAGAAAAACAACCTTCTTCATTAGGATCGTCTCCATTCGATACTGAGTGAGTTAATCTCAATTCCCTTGTTTTGAATAAATGCTTCAGCTTGGTTTTTTGCTGCTTGGTATTGCTCCTCTAAGGAACTTGGGCTATTTTCTACTAGTTTTAAATTAAAAATATATGAGTTTCGTCTGGTACTAAAAGAGAGAATAAATGTCTCCGTTTCATACGGAAGATATTGTTTTAACTCTGGGTTGTTTGCTGCTGCAGAGGTTATACTGATACGCTCGGACGCATAGGTGGTTGAGAAGAGTACTGTTTTCTCATCAGCAATGGAGAGTGTGAGTTGTTGTGAAGGGAGAATCTCCTTATTTGGAGTGAGAGTTATAGTTTTTCTATCAGGTGAGAGAAGAGAGGTAAAAGGAACTGTTTCTTTTACTGCTGTTCCTCCAATTTGTACAGAGTGAAGAGAAACAAAGATGTTTTGTGGAAGAGGGGAGATAAAGACAAACGTAAAATCATATTTTTTCCCGGGAAATAATATCACGTCTTGTGCTGGGATAGCACTTACTAATTGTTTAAGTCCTGTGTACGGAGATATCTGTGGTTGAACTTGGGTTGGAATAGGTTGCAGATCAATCGGGACAAATTTTTGAGTTGATGGTCTCAAGAAAAGAATGAATAGGGGAATAGTTACCAGTAACACTATTCCAATCGTAAGTAGTGGGAGAATAAGTTTGTTTTTCATTAATCCAGTCCTAATAAGTCTCTCATTATTATAGCGAAATTCTTTCGAGCATTCGTGTTTCCATCAGCAAAATGACAATCAGGGGTGTACCATTCATAGGCATATACGAAAGGGTCTGTATAGGAACAGATCGCTTTTGTATCTTCATTTTGGATAGTAACAGGGAGGCCAATTTGTCCTTTTCTAAGTTCAAACGTGTTCATCCAGTTATCTATTGTATTAACCCCACACTCTACTTGATTGTCAAAGTCACTCGGGAGGCCAATATAAATTCCACATCCTAATGCAGTTCCATGGGAGAAGCTTTGCTCAACCCCCCACATAACTACAATTAAAAGCGGATTTACTGATTTAGCCAGTGCTGTTTTGTAGATCTTGCTTAGTTGCGCTTCGTATCCTCCTCCTTGAAATCGAGCTCCACCATTTTTAAGAACAGTAGCAATAAAGGTCTCTTCATCTCCTAATATACTGGTGTTTCTTCCTTGCCCAGTAACTAAGCTCTCAAAATCGGCAGCATTTGGATCAACCGGTACGTTTGGCCCAGCTCCTCCTCCAACGGGAGGAAGAGAAGATGTTAAGTATTGGGCATAAGCACGATTAATAATATACGCGTCTTTTACATTTGGTTTTGGTTTTAAGACAATCTTTACATCTCGTGTATCATAGTTTGTCCCTTGGGTTCGAACACATTGATATTGGTTGTTTCCTAAGTTGATAGGAGGACAGTCTGCAGGACAGATCGGCTCGGTTGTACTCGAGAAAGAAGGCTCATTGCATTGATGGAGTGTCCCTGCTCCTTCGGGGACAGTCATAGTATGAATATAATCAGCTGGTGTTTGTCCACCAGTAACAGATATAGCAAAGCCTTTGTTAATTGTTTTTACTTCCCATTTGCCTGGGAAAAGGAAGTCAACATCAACAAGTAATGTATTTGCCGTTCCTAGCTTTATCGGAATATACTTCGGAATATTGATTTGGTCGGCCCGCTGTCTCCTCCACAGAAAATCTAACTCCAAGTCTTTGTTTACGGGACAGTTATTAATGGTTGCTGAAAGGGTATACACTTTGACATCCGGATTATTTGAATCTGCTACTCCTTTATATACTGGTTCATTCCACGTTATCTTGTCACACTCTGCTGCATATACAGGGTGAGGAAGGAGAAAAAAACTAAGAAGGGAGAAGGTAATAATAAAGAATATCTTTCTCATATAGTTATAATACTGGCATATAGAGTGAGACTTGCTGGGTCTTACTCTCTGGTGAATCTGCTAATCCTTTTAGTATATACACCGGTTGTAGAAAAGAGGTTGTTCTATCATCCAGGTACCCTATCTCCACTGATGAAATATTTAGAGTAGTTATCTCGCTTAGTGAGAAGGTCTCTTCAGTTGTTTTTACTACAGTTGCTTCCCCTTTTAATATTCGTGCGGTAATGGCTGATGGGGAAGGAAGTTGTACCATTTCCACTTCACGAATAAAGGCGTAGTGAAAACTCATTTTTCGAACGGTTCCATATTTGTCTACGAGAATAACAATTTGATCAGTATTTTCTTGTTGGTTATATACGGTAAGTGAGTTTAAAACTCGTTTAAAGGGGATACCAATAAAGGTGGCTTGATCAAATGAGACTTCTTCAATGTGCCCTCCATCTGCAGTGGTAAAGAAGATAGATGGAGTATTTACCTGTAGATCGGAGGCTAATAGATCCAGTTTATTTAAAAACTCTTTTGCAATCTTAACACTGTCATCAGGTGTTTTCACTTTTATCCCAATTCCCTTAGGAGCAGCATAATCATTTAAGTAAGAGAGATATCCAAGCGTAGCATTTGAGGTTAATTGCTTTACCGAATCGGAACTCTCCCAGATGGTAATAGTGTCTTGTAACGTTTGGATGGTGTCCTTTTTTGTGACTCCGAGCTTATTTGCAATACTTTCTGTTGTAGATACGGGGAGTGAATAGGAGGAAATTTTATAAATACTTGCCGAGGTAGGAAGTGCGGAGAGATCTGCTGAGAGAGTGACTGATTTAACAGAGATGTTAGGAGTAACTGGGGCAATACTTGGCTTTACTAAGTTTGGCCGGATGGCAGCTGTGGGAAAGGGTGTAGGCGTTGAAAAAAGCTGCTGAGATGTCGGGGAGGGTGTAGTCGTAAAAAGAGCTCTTGTTATGAGAACAAGAATAGCTCCAACACCAAGGAGTGAAAGGGCAATAAGGACGAATGGTTTTTTCATATTAATCATTAATAATATAATATCTAATTTCTTCTTTCTCATTTTTTAACAGATTATAAATCTCGGTAATGGCGTCGTTACTGTGTCGAACACATCCTGAGCTTCCTACATCGGTAAGCCTTGATGGGACATTTCCTACTCCATGCAGTCCGAACTCTCCAGGTTCTGGCCAGAAACACTGAGAGGCTCCGTCGGCTCCACATTCCTTATAGTTTAAAGGGCCATTAAACTGATTAGCATAAGGAATATCAAAAGCTAAAAAGTATGGACCAAGAGTGTTCTTAGGATCTCCCTCTGGATTTATTTTTTTTGCCGTTACTGTCCAGTAAGATACTCCAGCCAAGGATGGAAGTGGGGTTGGGCTTTTTCCTGCAACTCCAGGGTTAACGACACTGGTCCGAATTAACTTGCTTCGAGTTTTGTCTCCATAGGCTCCTTTGTAGAGCTCTTCACTGGGTTGTTTCCCTCCATCTCGACTTCGGTGGAGCAAAAACCAATATCCTTCTTCAGCCTTAATTTCCGGTTGAACAACTGTATATGTAACAGATGCAGGTGAGCAAGGAATTCCTGGAGTATCGCAATTTGAGGGTTCAATTGACTCGGGAATATGTGGAGGAGCCAAAGAAATTTGTCTAAATTCATAATGCAAATGAGACCCAAAGGAATATCCAGTATTTCCCATATATCCAATAACATCTCCTCGTTTCACCTCACCACCAGGTGCAACCATGGCACTTCCTGGCTGCATGTGGCCGTAAAAGACCTCGATAGTTTTTTCTAGGTCAGAAAGTATAATATGATTTCCATATCCAGTTCCTGGCCCATTACAATCTCCACAGGCAAATTCTACAACCTTGGCGACCCCGTCAAAAGTTGCATAAATAGGTGTTGCAATAAAATTGGCAATATCAACAGCTTCACCTGCACTTCCTCCTGTGATAATTGCATTATGACTTGCTCCTCCCCGTGGCCCTTGAGTAAGTGTTCCACTTGTTGGCCAGCCAGCTGGTTTATCTGCAAAGACAGGTAGTCTTCCATCTCCACTAAATTGCCAGACTACTCTTCTAACACTAGCGGGATTACTTTTTGGATCTAATACGACCTTCCCATTTCCGTCATATGCAGTGTATGTCCCTGTTGCAGAAACGAAATCAGCGTTCTGTGGGATATCATCATATATCTTAATTTGGGCAGATTCATCGTGACTAGCAGAGATAGTGAAGGTAATATTCGTATCTCCTGGAGTGAGTGAATCTTCAGGATTTGGCACTTGTTGTTTGTCTGCTTCTTTTCTTAAAATAATCGTTGCTAATTTATCATCATCCATAAAAAAGATAATAAAAATCCAAATAACAATAAAGAAAATAACCAAAAGAATGCCAAGAATAAGAAGAACAATGGGTATCCAGATTGGAGATGATGCAACAACTCCTGTAGTAACTGCACTTCCTCCTGCAACCGCACCTGTTCCAGCTGCTGCTCCCACTCCTCCTGCAGCAGCAGTTCCTCCTCCTCCACCCATAAGGCCTAATCTTCCAAGTCCTTTTCCAAGTACGCGGCCTACAGGACGAATAGCTTTTTGCAATAGTTTTCCTCCACTTCTCCCCGCTTGGGACTCACCCTTCCCAAATAATTTACTGATATTTCGTTCTCCACCTTTGAATTTGTCGTACAGCTCCTTTGTTTTTTTTATTCGGTTATATAGTTTTCTTGCCTTTTTGATTTTTTGAATTATGGAGGAGTGGGAATCATCTTCTTTTTGAGAAGGTGAGGAGGGGGGAACTGTTTCTTGTTGAAATGATTGAGTGAGAGGAGGATTCAATTCTTCATGAGGTGATTCAATGGGTTGAGAAGGATGAGTATCTTCAACAAGAGCTAGATTACTAGGAAGAGGAACAGGAATATACACTGTCTCTGCTCGTCTCAGATCAGGCGTAGTCTCAACGGGTGCTGCTTCTATAATATGAACTTGAGGAGGAATTTCTTCTCCCTTTTTTTGTTGGGCTGATCTTTCCTCTCTAGGTTCTTCCTTTTTCTTCTTATCTTCTTTCTCCTTTTCTTTTTCTTCATGCATTTTTTCAACAGCCTGAATAATTTTATTCTCCACCTCTTTTTCTAAAGGCACCTCGGGAAGCTGGTGTTTCATCCGATTCCAATTTCGAAATCCAACAAAAAGATCATCAGGGAAGAGACGTTGAAATTTAGGATTTAAATGATCTCTCCAATAAATATACTGTTGATACATTTCTCCATCATTTTTTGCACTTTCTGACTGTTTTAACAGACGCTCTACGTCTTCTTCAGGAATAAAGTGGGTGATTTGAGAGAAAAGATGGGCAAATCGATTCTTTTTTTGCAAAATATCTGAATCAGCAAACCCCAACATTCGTCTTTCCTGAAGAGTATAGTGATTCTCAATCCAAGCTCGATATTCTTTTGGCGTACTGATTTGAGAAAGACTAACAGGTTTTTGAAGAGTAGGCATTGGTGGTTTAGTCGTAAAGACGGTATGGAGTCCCAGTTGTTGTTTCTCATGCGCAAGATATGCCTCAAATTCACTTTCTCCAATTGTCTGAGTGGGATGCGTATGATTCCAGTCTTTTAATTCACTTTTCCAATCATCTGAGGAGTGAATGGCTTCTTTTATAAATCTCCGAAAAGAAGGGTTGGTATTCACCATTGCCTCAAGGCGCAAATTGGGAGACTTTTTGGCAGAGTTTGATACGAAAAGAGGAGTGGGTTTTTTGCTATCAACGGGCATAGCTTTATCCTAGCATAGAAGAGGGGTTTGAGGAATATTATTTCGTTGGATTATTAGGATCGTAGCCGTAAAATTTGATGAATTCCTCCTTGGCTCTTTCCTCAACAGGGGAGGTGAGAGGAGATGGTGAAGTTGGAGGAGGTGTAGGTTCGTTTGAGGGAGGTAGTTCTCCTGATAGAGTTTGAGTAGTTGGACTAGGAACATCTGGAACTACCATGTCTGGCTCTGGTTCGGAAAGAGTAGGAGCAGGAGCTTGCGACGCAATCTCCTCTTCATCAGCTTGTTTTTTGGCCTCTTGGCTTCTTAATACTTCCTCGGGGTTTGACGTGATAATCTCATGCTCAAATGGAGCTCCAAGAACTTTTATGGCTACGTGGTTTTCTCCCGCAAAGAAAAGTCCTTCTCCTACGTCTGCTGTGAGAAGGAGTTCTTTTTCTCCCTCTGAGAGGTAAAAGATTTGGGAGATAAGATCCACTTCACTGGTTCCCTGCTTAAGAAGCATTTGAATAGAGGAGTTACTGAGTACTGCCTTACCGTAATCGGTTTTCAAAAAGTCCTCAACGTCTTGCGTGGCAGTAGTTAAGCCCAAATAATATTTTCGAGCTCTTTTGGCAATAGAATAGACAAATGAGGCTGAATCCTCATATCTCATCATGTGCCACGCTTCATCCAGAATCAAAAGGCGTTTTTTAAGTGTTTTCTTTACCTTAGTCCAGACAAAATCCAAGATAATATGCATAGCAATTGGGCGAAGTTCATCTTCAAGGTTTTTGATTGAGAAAATAGTTAAAGGGTTTTTGAGATCAAAGTTGGATTGTTGGTTAAAAATACCAGCTGCTGAGCCTTGGATGAATTTTTCAAGCCTGAAAGCAATTTCTCTTGCGTTTTGATCTTCCATCCCCATAAGGGTTTTGTACAGATCTTCCATAATGGGAGCTTCTTTTTGCTGGGTTGAAGGATCAGGTGTTATTCCTTTTTGCCGATAGGTTTCAATGAGTGCCTTATCCAAAAGGGCGTCATGTTCTGCATCAAGTGTTCCTGTAATGAGCTTGAGAAGACCATGAAGTGAGAGGATTTTTAATCCCAATTCATTCTCTCCTTCTTCATACAGTTGAGAGAGATCAAATGGATTCATTTTAATAGGGGCGTTTGAAGAGAATTCCACTACTTCTCCACCCAATGCCTCAGCAATCTTTCCATATTCTCCTTCAGGATCAATCACAATAACTTCAGTTCCAAACATGGCTTGCCTAACGATTTCAAGCTTAATGAGATAGGACTTTCCAGAGCCAGATTTTCCCAGTACGACTTCATTTGCATTTTCCAGTGAGAACCGATCAAAAATGATGAGTGAACCGTTTTGTTGATTCATTCCATACATGACCCCTTTGTCCTGAGTGAGCATGGCACTCGTAAAAGGAAAGGTTGAGGCAAGGGAGGTGGTATCCATATTCCGAGTAATAAAAAGTCTGTCTTGAGAAAGAGGGAGAGTGGATTTGAACCCTTCCTCCATTTGCAGCGTGGCTGTTTTTGCACTCAAGAGAAGTGAGGAAAGAGTGGTGAGAAGTTGCTTGGTTGCTTCATGTAACTCTGGAAGGGTATCACTTGAAAGAGTGAGGTAAAAGGAGAATTGAAAAAATCTCTCAATTCCTTTGGCTAACTCTTCTTGAAGTCCCAACGCATCCTCAAGTGCTGCTTCGGTTTTTGGGTCAATGGGTTTGCCATTTTCGGCGTCTGATGCAATAGTTGCTTCCATTTCAGCAATTTTCCTTTTTAAATCAGATAACACATCAGATGACTGGGTAGGATAAATAAACATAGAAATATCAAGAGTATGATCATAATCAACAATGGGCCCAAGCCAACTTGGAGAGACATATCGAGGGTAGCCAACGACAAAAAGAGTGGTATAGTACCGCTCTCCTACTCGAATATAGCGAAAATCCACTTCAACTGAGGAAGGGGAGATGATATCTGCAACACTTAACATTCCCTTTCCCAAAGTCTCAAGTCCTTTTCCTGGAAGTTCCCCCTGAGGCATAGCTACTTTTACGACTGTTGGTTTTTTTCCAAATAAACTCATCTTCTTACTTCTCCTTTCACAAAACTTGATCCCATTCCAATTTCAGGAGCTGGGGGAGTGATGGGTGTTTCGTTATATACATCATAAAAAAGTGAGATTAACTCTTCTTTCTCAAGAACTCGAGCTCCAACAGAGAGTTTTTGTAACTGGGTAAGAATTGAGTCAATTTTGGGGGCGAGAAGTTTTTCAGCTGTTTGAACAAACATCGGATCAACCTTCCCTTTCCTCACTACTTGACTAATTCCAGCTCCAGTCCCAGCTTCAAGTGAAGAGAAGGGAACAACGACAAAAAACCGTTTGTTGAGGACGACATTTACATTAATCACATCGGCAATAAAATCTCTATAGAGTAAGATGTGTTGTGCTAGTTGCTCATTCTGGGTTTTTTGAGCGTGTTCTTCTAAATAGAGTAAGTAACTGGTGATATCCATTCGTTTATTCCGAACAATAATTTGAATGGGAAAAGAGAGGGAGTTTAAAAGAGATGCATAGGCATAAATTCGAGAATCTTGTTCAGCTTGAGAGAGAAGAGCAAAATTACTGGCTGTTACCTCAATCACTACGCAACCATTTCCTCCTTTTAATACCACAAGACTGTCAATGATATCGACGACTTCAATAAAATCTTGTGTTGATGCTTTATGGGCAGCCATAAGTTTCTAACTGAAGAGAGCTTTTCGCAACTCTTCACGCTCATCATGTGAAATTACTTCAATGGGTGCAAGGATCTCACCATTTGCGACTAATTCTATTGTATCAAAACGATTCTTGCCTTTGGGGTCTTCAAATGAAATGGTATAGACTCCGTTGGGAAGAGGTGTGGCTGAGGCAAATTGCCCTAATTCATTGGTTTTAAAAGCTCGGACAGGATTTCCATCTTGATCTTTAATTTCAACCAAGATTTGAGGCAAAATGTTTTCCCGTGGGTCATAGACAACTCCAACAACGACATTTGGCGTATCAGGCAGGTGAAGAATCCCCTTTGTTTTGGCAGAAAGAGGGGTAATCTTTTTGACGTGTTCTTCCTCAGGTGCACTCTCTTCGTTTTCGACTGTATAGGAATTTTGGACAGGAGGAGCTACTTGGGTTTTTAATTTATAGTCTTTAAGCTGCTCCTCAATTTGTTTTTGTTCTTCTTGAAAGGTGTCAAGTTGTTTTTGGAGCTCTAAAAACCTAGCATGAGCGTCAGCTGATTGCTCAGGCGTACTTTGAGGAGATTCCTCAATTGCTTTCATATCAGTCATTGCTCGCCGAGCTTTTTCTGCTTCTTGTTTTAAGATCTCCTCAATTTTTTCTGGATCATGCGTTTGTTGTGCCACGGTTTCCTTCTCCGTTATATACGGTACTGGAGGTGGAGGAAGTGGCTGAGTGGGTATATCGGTGAGTGAGGAGAGTGATCCTGTTGTTCCCATATTTACTCCAGGAGGTGGAGTGTCTCCAAACAGAGAGGAGAGGAAAGAGCCTTCTTTTTCGTCAACTTGAGTTCCGTGGTGCTTTCTTCGGTTTAGCATTTGGGTCAAAAGGCGTCTTCTTTCTGCATCTTTAGTTGAAGGAGCAATTTGTTTGCTAGCTTCTTTTTTCGAAGGGGCAGCGATAAAAGAAAAAGAGAGATCCATCCCTTGTTTTTGATACAAGTACTGATTGGGAAAAAGGAGGGCTTTTAGAAATTGGCCAAACATCACGTCAAGTGGTCGTCCGTCCAGTGGGAAAAAGGCCAAGGCAAGTCCTGAAAGGCCAAAAAGAACCATAAAGGGAAGTTTGAGAAGGAAAGGGACGGGGATATAGTACAAAAGCACAGCACTGACTCCACCAACTGCGACGTAGGCAAATTGTTTCACGGTCATATTGCCAATAAGTTTAAACTGAAAGCCAGTTACGTCTTGGGGAATTGGGTGATTTTCCATAGCTTATTCTATTATATACAAAAGAGAGAATAATGATTCTTAGTGTATGAAGAAACGAAGAGTTTGGCAAGAGGTTAAGGAGCATCACAAACAGAAAATCCAATTTCCATAATACAATCAATTCCCGTTAGTGTGCTAACCATAACTAAAGCAAAATAGGAGAGAAGAATGACAATCAGGCCAATAATGGCATAGGTCATCGTTTGCTTGGCAGTTGCAGCTTGTTTGGGGTCCCCATTGGACATGATATACATGTAGCCTGCACGAATGATAAAGATGAGTGCAACGGTTCCTGAGGCAATCCACCCAATTTCAATAAGCCTGCCAATAAGAACAGGGACACAGTCAATTGTCAAATAGTCATAGGTTTTCCCATCAAAGGTTGCTTTGTCTTGACAGGAGTCCCAAATAGAAGCCATATCAGTATTATATCTCTCTAAAGAAACGAAGTGCTAGATGGAAGTTATGGATTAGGGTTATTGGGAGCACCAGGAGTAACTCCAGGACCAGAAGATGCAGGACCGGAGGGGATGATTTGAGGAATAATTAAATTACTCAGACTTAGTCCGAAAGTTCCCATAACGACTGAGAGGATAAAATAGGCAAGAAACGTAACGATAAGACCAATAACTGCAGCAACAATCATTTGTCGTGCAGCATCAACTT
>CAZNAA010000006.1:0-1101 GCA_964571255.1 uncultured Gammaproteobacteria bacterium | reverse complement strand
GTAACGATAAGACCAATAACTGCAGCAACAATCATTTGTCGTGCAGCATCAACTTTTGCTTTATCTCCGCCAGATGTTACCCAACTGATCCCTGCTCGAATTAAGAAGAAAAGAGCGAGTAAAACGGCAACGACAAAAAGAACAGTGATAAAGTTTCTGATAATAACGGGAGTATTTTCTTTTTGTGTTACATTCGTACACAAAATACCAAATTGATTACTCACTGTTGTTCCTGCAACAGTTCCTGTAATACATGGATTAAGATTTTGCTGCGCAAAAATTGGGAGTGGGAGAGAGGCAAAAAAGAAAAAGATAAGAAATACGAGTAAGAGTAACTTCCTCATACCTTCTAGTGTTAATGAATTTAGAAAAAGAGTCAAGAGGAAGGAGCAGTAAAAGAGGGGATAAAACAAAAAAAACTCTCCTTGCAGAGAGTTTACTCAAAAAGAGAGTTAAGGGATAATCTTAGGGATTACGAGACTTGAGAGATTTAATCCGAATATTCCTAGAACAATTGAAAGAATGAAGTAGGCAAGGAAGGTGATAATAAGACCAATAACAGCAGCAACGATCATTTGCCTGGCTGCATCCACCTTTGCTTTATCCCCGCCAGATGTCACCCAACTAATTCCTCCTCGAATTAAGAAGAAAAGAGCGAGTAAAATAGCAACAACAAAAGCAACAGTAATAACGTTTCGAATTACTTGAGGAGCTTGATCTCCTGTAAGATTAGCACAAAGACTAGAGAATTGACTTGCATTACTTGAAGCATTTGCTGAAAGACAAGGGTTAATAGTGACTTGTGCGTTAGCAACAGGAGCCATAAAAAGAGAAGTAGTTAGAAGGGTATTATAGACAGCGAATTTAGTTAATTTCATAATCTCTATCTATAATGGAGGGTATTTTATATGTTGTCAAGAGGGAGTTTTGAGCCTATTAAAGGAATTTAACCTTAAAAAGCATTCCAATTATGGTGATAATGGCAAACGATGAAAGAATAAGCAGAAGTCCGATTATGGCATAGGTGATCTTGCTTCTTGCTTGTTGGAGTTTGGTCTTATCTCCCTCAGACGTTATCCAATTAATTCCTGCCCAAATAAG
>CAZNAA010000005.1:0-29407 GCA_964571255.1 uncultured Gammaproteobacteria bacterium | reverse complement strand
GTTAAACTTCTCTTTGCCCATGAAATGGGGCACGTAATTTGGCATCATAATCCAGAATCAGCAGGTCACCAAACTGAACACATGAACGCGTTAATAAAAGAAGGAGGGGTAACCATCTATGGAGATAACCCGTGTTATGATCCTGGAAATGCCTACGCACGTCAAACAGAAGATTACGCAGAGATGATTGCCTACTACCTCAACCCTTTCCTCCCTGAGCAAACAAGTTGCGGAACGAGAGCATATAATCCCTTTGCAGATGGAAAGTATCCGCAACATCATCAAGTTGCAAAAAGTATTTTAGGAGATCTCTAATATGAATTTATCACTTAAACCAATCAGTATTTTTTTAGGCATTGCCATACTCATTATGCTTGTCGGATACTTCGTGTATAAAACCCCTTCTCCTCCTCCACCATCAAATACCATATATACTCCTATCATCACTCTTCCATTGGATAGATGGGAGGAGGAAGAACTCACGTCTCTCTCTACCTTTAAAAAGAAAGAAACAAAACAAAATGGAGAAACCAACTACTTGTATGAGACCCCTAATCAAGCACGAGAGAGCAGTATCATCACCAATAAGGATGGGAAAATTATCTTTAAAAAAGTAATTACTACCGATACTGATTACTCACATCCCAAAATCTCTGAGTATGTAAAGATAAATGGAGAACCAGAAGAAGTATATACAGGCTCTAAAAAATATGGCCCGTATGCAACATACACGCTATATCCTTCAAAGGGGATTGTGATTATTGGAAACCCATTAACAGATGAGGTGTTTGAACTAGACCTCTTCTCCGAAATGAGCCTAGATGAATACATGAGAAAATATGGCTCTGATGTAGATACTTCTGGAAAACAAGTGAATCAGGAAGATCCTACTCCTGTAAGCGAATAGGCATGATTATATGCAAGTAGGACGGGTTGTCTTTGAGCTTAAATACCCCGGGATTTAACGGCCCAACCATTTCAACAGTTATTTCCTCCTCAGATACAGCTGAAAGAAAATCTAATAGATATTTTGCATTAAAAGCTATTTCATTTTCCTCTCCTTTCAAACTCGTTGGAATATCAACCGTATTCTCTCCTGTGGTCGTTCCATGGGACGAAACAACCACTTTATCTTTTAGTAAGGAAAGTTTGATGACATTAGCACTATCTCTAGCAAAAATAGAGCAAATCTTTACTGCCTTTAAAAAGGTGTCACGAGGCAAGCTAGCTTGGGAGGAATAGTCAGAAGGTATAATCTTCTCAAATGGGGGATACTCTGCCCCTACAAGTCTTCCTATGACCTTTGTTTCCCCAATCCGAAGGATTAATTGGTTCTGAAGTGAGGAAACAAAAATATCTAAATTTCCCTCTTCTTCTTTCATGAGTAAAATCTCTTTGAGAAGTCGGGCGGGGACGATGAGTGAGGTATTGGTACTCTGAGTAGTTGCCATGTGATTAAGAGACAGCCGAAACCCGTCAGTTGTAACAAGTAAGAAGCCTTTTTTTCCTTCCTCTTCCTCACCTCGAAGAAGTACTCCAGAATAGGCTGGTTTTCCCGTATCTGTACTGGCTGAGAATAAGAGTTTTTCTAAAGACGAAACGAATTGTTTTTTCTCAAGTGAGGAGAAAAGAGTTCCCATGTCTTCATAAAGAGTTGGGTATTCTTCTTGAGGAAGTAGATGAAACGTGCTTTTAGATAGACTGGTTTGAACAGTAAGCGTTTGTCCCTCAGTTGAGATGTGAACTGTTTCCTTTCCCATTTGGGAGAGAAGGTCAATAAAAGTACGAGCTGGAATGACAACAATTCCTTCTTCTTTAACCTCTCCCAATACATCAGTTTCAATGCCAATTTCCAAATCGGTTGAGGAAAGTTTAATTTTATTATCTTTAGCTTCAAGAAGGAGTCCAGAAAGAATTGGTAATTGAGGTTTTGGTGAGACAGCGTGTGAAAGTAATGAAAGCTTTTTTTGTAACAAATCCGCCTGAAGAGAAATGTTCATATATATATACTAGTAGTTGTAGTAGTGTATAGGGAAATGTGGAAAAATACAAGAGAGCATGTCCTATAAAAACGCTAGATTTTTCACAGGAGCTTAAATATAGGGTAGTACTATATCATCCTAGATAAATAAGTCCCTTATAGTACGATTCTTGTGAAAATAGTTGTGCACATACATATGTGGATAACTTGGGGACAAAAATGGGGACAGAATTGGGATAACTAATTTACTAGGAGTTATCCTCAAGTTTTCCCAAAAAGATGAGACTTTATCCGATCGATATCCCCACTCAGTGGAGCTTTGTTATCCACAATTTGTTCAATCTTTTCCACACCATGCATGATGGTCGTGTGATCTCTGCCTCCTAGAGCCTGACCTATTTCCACAAAGGTTTGTCCCAACTCCGTTTTTAACAGATACATGGTAATTTGTCTTGCCTTAACTACAGAGGCATCTCGCTTTGGTCCTTTTATTTGGGTTGGCTTTAAGCCAAAATGGTCACACACATGGATGATAATATCATCAGCATAAATATGCGTTTTCCTCTCTTTTATTTTGTCTCCTAAAATAACATGGGCTAGCTCCAAGGTTATTCCCTCCCCACTACTACTGGCTTGGGTAATGAGGCGAAGGAGTAGTCCCTCAAGAGTTCTCGTATCAATCGCGTGTTGTGCCAGAAGGAGGGCCACATCAGTAGGAAGTTCATAGCCAAACTTCTGGGCTTTTTTTTGAAGAATAGCAGTTTTTAGCTCAATACTAGGTGCTTCAATATCAACGGTTAGTCCCCCAGCAAAGCGAGAAGAAAGGCGTTTTTCTAATTTTTTAATTTCCTCAGGTGGTCTGTCAGACGTGAGGGCAATTTGTGATCCGTTATCAATCAGAATATTAAAGGTATGAAATAATTCCTCTTGAACTCTTTCTTTTCCTTCGATAAATTGAATATCATCAAGAATGAGAAGATACGCTCCCCGAAATTTTTTCTTCATTTGAGCAGTGTTATTTGTTCTGATGGCATCAATGACTTCATTTGTAAATTCCTCACTCGTCATATACAAAATTTTTTTGTCTGGATGATGTTGATACACGTCATTAGCAATAGCATGCATTAAATGCGTTTTGCCAACCCCCACCGGGCCATAAATAAAATAAGGGTTATATGCCTCACCAATTTTCCTCGCAACTGTTTTGGCTGATTCAAAGGCCAACTGGTTAGTTGAGGATACAGCAAACGTTTCAAAAGTAAAATCTGCTCTAACTCGTGGAAGATGCCCAATAGCAGGTTGAATTGGATTAGTTTCTTTGACAAATAATGGCCCTTGCAGCTCTGGTGCAGCCTGCACTTCAGTTGCCTTAATAACAAAAAGAAGATCATTATCCACCCCTGTATGGGTATCAAGATGTTTTTTTAGCTCTTGAGAGTAGCGTTTTTGCAGGAGATCAATAATTGTGGCACTAGGAGCTGAGATGGTTGCGATTGTATCTTCAAGAGAGAGAAGCGTCGTGTTTTTTAAAATGGTAATAAAATTAGCTGAGGACATAGACTTTTTCATGTCCTGTAAAATCGTATTCCAGAGTTCTTGTAATGAAGTAGGAGTCATAGAGGTAAGGTGCAGTCTATCGATGTGGATAACTTTTGGCAAGATGACGAAGTAGAACAATCCTATTCACTTGTTTTTAGCCTTCTTTATTGGTATACTTACTGTATGGAAAAACTCTTAAAGTCAAAAAAGAAAAAACGCATTCGAAAACACGGCTTCTTGGCAAAAATGGCTAGTCATACAGGTCGATTAGTCCTGAAAAGACGACGAGCAAAAGGACGAAAGTCACTTACTATCTAAATGTTCCCAACACCCAAACGTTTACCCCGCTCTTCCTTTTCTACTAAAGGAAAATCTCTTTCCTCCCCTACTCTATTACTTATCTATTTCCCAAACGAGTTATCGTACAATCGATACGCTGTGGTTATTTCAAAAAAGATTGATAAAAGAGCAGTGACGAGAAACCATATTCGCCGCTCTCTTACTCACGTGCTTCAACAAATTGACCCTACTCTCCCCCAGTCAATGGATCTGAAACTTATTGTGAAGAAAAAAACTGACATTCCGGTTTTTCTTGAAGAACTTTCTTCTCTTCTCTCCTCCCTATGAAACACGTTGTTTCTTTTCTCTTTACTTTTTACCATGTTGTCCTCTCCCCTTTTATCGTCCAAATCACAGGTCAAAAAACTATTTGTCGCTACTCCCCCACGTGTTCTGTTTACGCTGCCCAACAAATCAAAAAGCATGGTATAATAACCGGAGGATACCTCTCTTTTAAACGCGTGTTATCCTGTCACCCTTTTTAACTATGTGGGAACTCTTTGCAACTCTTATCGTTAATCCTATCACCAATATTCTCTTGAGTATTTATCATCTTCTCGTTGCTCTTCATGTTCCATTCCCTCTAGGATTTTCCATTATTCTTTTGACCATTTGTATTCGTTTTATTTTGTATCCTTTAACTGCATCGCAGCTTAAAGCAGCTCACAAAATGCAAAAACTTACTCCTCACCTGTCTAAAATTAAAGAACAACACAAAAATGACTCTAAAAGACTGCAAGAGGAAACTATGGCTCTTTACAAAGAGCATGGAGTGAACCCGGCAGCTGGATGTTTGCCAGTTCTTATCCAACTTCCCGTGATCTGGGGACTATACTCAGTTCTCTCTCATCTGGTTACTCTAAAAGACAAAGCACTGCTTGATGCAGTAAACAGCGTGGCCTATCTTCCCTCTCTTCACTTATCTCAACCATGGGAGACAAGTTTTTTTGGACTTCCTTTATATGCTAAGCCTTCAGAGCTTTTCTCAACTGTTGGGATTGCTATTTTATTCATTCCTATTCTTACTGCTGTCTTTCAATTCCTGCAATCTCGAATGATGATTACTCCCACTGAGAAAAAACCAAATGCAGAGCCAGATTTTGCTACCGCTTTCCAAACTCAGTCTTTGTATCTATTTCCTTTAATGATTGGATTCTTCTCCTTCCAATTTCCCGTAGGTCTGTCTCTCTACTGGAATACTTTCACGCTTTTTGGTATGATACAGCAATATAAAATGCAAGGGCTAGGAGGACTTGAGGTCCTTTTCCCTAAAAAGAAATAATATATGGAACAAAAAGACTTAGATCTTATTCAACAAACAACTGAAGAATTAGTCAAAACCCTTGGGGTAAGTTGTGATGTATCAGTTACCTCTAGTGAAGAAGCAGCTGAGGTAACCTTGGAAACAGAAGACGGTGGAATGCTTATTGGCTATCACGGAGAAACCCTTGAAGCACTCCAAACGCTTCTTCCCCTTCTCTGTGCTAAAAAACTGGGTCGGTTTGTTCGAATCTCTGTTGAAGTTGGAGACTATCGAAAAAATAGAACTGAGTATTTAGAAAACCTGGCTCATTCGACCAAAGAGAAAGTGTTAGCAGAAGAGAGGGATTTTGTCTTGTCAGAGTTAAAACCATGGGAGAGACGAATTGTTCATATGATTCTTGCTGATGATCCAGAGGTTCTTTCAGAATCAATGGGAGAAGGCAAAGAACGAGTTCTGGTTATTAAAAAACGATAATCTTTCTGTTGGAATTTTCTCTCTTCTTTCCTTTCTCCTCCCCACCCAACTCTCTCTTCATTTTTGGCCATCGTTTGCTTTTGTCAATGGAATAAAAATTGACTATCTCTCCCCCACGCTTTATGTAACTGACATTCTTTCTCTTCTTGGCATCACCTTACTCTTTCTTCAAAACAAAAAAGAAATAGGGATTTTTCTCAAAACTCACCAAACTATTTTTTATCTTGCTACCCTTTTCCTTCTCCTCCCCTCTCTTTCTCATCCGTCTATTGGACTATATTTTTACGGTGTAGTAAAACTACTTGAGTATCTGTTTCTCTTTTTCTGTTTTGCCTATCTTTTCCAAAAAGAAAAAATAACTTGTCTTCTTCTCTCCTCTTTCCTTTTTGGAGTTTTTGTTCAACTCTTTCTTGCTCTTTTTCAATTTTTCTCTCAAGCAAGTATAGGGGGAGTATGGTACTGGTTTGGAGAGCGAACGTTTTCTAGTGGAACTCCAGGAATCTCACTCGTTACTCTTTTTGGAGAACTTTTTCTGCGGCCCTATGGAACACTTCCCCATCCCAATGTGTTGGGAGGAGTTAGTGCTATCGTCGTGTGGATTAGTTATTTTCAATTTGAAGAAACAAAGAAAAAAATATATTTAGCCCTTTCACTCTGTGGTGTTTTTTTAACTCTTTTAACTTTTTCCCGGACTGCAAGTTTTGCTCTTCTTCTGAGTTTTCTTGTCTTTTTTTTCTGGGGAAAAAAAGTGAGAAACAAATGGGTTTTTCTTTTACTTCTTTTTCTTTGTGGGGGAAGTGCTCTTACTTTTTTCTTTAGCGATACAGCTCTTACGACTCGGTTGTTGTATTATACTCAGTCAATTTTTCTTTTCCGTGAGTACCCTTTAGGGGTTGGCTTTCGGTCTTATTTGTATTTTTTGGGACACCTCCAATCGGTTTCTTCCTACAGTCTTTTTCATCCAGTTCACAATATCTTTGTTTTATTTTTGGTGGAACAAGGCATACTACTGAGTAGTTTAGTGGGATATGTTTTTTGGAAAGAAATAAAAAAAAGAAAAGTTTTCCACAAAAAAGCAGTGGTTCTTTTTCTCCTGTTATTTTGTCTTGGAATGAATGATCATTATTTATTATCGGTCCAACAAGGAGCACTAATTCTCGTTTTTACTCTCTCTTATGGGATGTATGGAATATGGCACAAAGTGGGATGATAATCTGAGTTATCCACATTTTTATGACTTCGATCGGGAGAAAAAAAGCGAATCATACTGATCTCTCTTTCAATACTTATGAAAAATAATCGAGTGGGAGTTGTGAATCCCCTTACTGGACACCCTACTTCTTCCTCTTTACAATAAGAGTATGACTGCCCCACCTTTTGTTTTGGAAGAGCAACTGTCTCATCCCGTTTTACTCATTGATAAAGAAGACCTCATTGGACGCGTTTTGTGTGAAGCCCTTATTGAATCGTTGCGAGTAGTTTATCTCTCAAAAGAGCATCCAGTAAGTCCTCGCTGTCTACCCATTCCCTATCACAAAACACTTCCCAAAATTCCTGATAGTCAGTTTAGTGCTATTATCGTTGTCTATCATGGAGAAACAGATTTGTATCAATTTCTTCCAGAGCTTTCTGAGAAGGCTAGGGAATGCCGGGTTCCTCTGCTTTTTATCGTTGATATTTATACTCTTACTTCGTCTCTGTATGAAAAGTTACTAGTCATTCCTAATCTTCAAGTTGTGGTAGTGGGAGACTTACTCCTTACTGCTTCCTCATCTCGTCCAGAGGAGCTTTTGAAACAAGCCAAAACGTACATGAAAATCCATCTGTGGGACATGGGGCTTTCTTCCCTTTTCTTAACTCCGATAGACTCTCTTCTCACTCATGTGTTGACTCTCGCGTTTTCCCGTCAAACAACAGAGACAGTTTGTTTATTTATGAAAAACCCAACTACAGAACTTTCTTTTGCTCGCTCAATTGTTCGGATATATCCTGAGATTAAATTGAATTTTTCTGCCAAGAAACAAACCCACAGTTTCTCTTTCGTCCCTTCCTCTGCACTTTTTCTCTCGTATGAGCCTTCTCTTGTTTCCAATTGGATTAAGGAGTATGTCGTGACAACCCCTGTCAAAAAACACAAATCTCGAAAAAACTTTCGTCCTTCATTTGGCGCTGTGAGTCTTTTCCTTCTTCTGTTTCTTCTTCTCTCTCCTCTTCTCCTTTTTGTTGGAGCAGCAGGAGGGGGGAAGTGGTATTTAGAACAAAGTGTGAAACAGCTGCGAGCAGGACAGCTTGATACTGCATTTGAAACGTCAAAAACTGCTGGAAACCTCTTTGTCTTTGCTGAGTCTGAGATAAAACTGTTTAGTTTTCTTGAGCCAGTTTGGGTGGTAGGAAAGGGAGTACAAATGACTAAAGAGAAAGTTAGTTTGGGAAAACAAGTAGCAGAAGCAGTGAGTAGCGTAAGTCATGCAGGAGGATTGATTGAGAAGGGAATTGCAAAAGGGGACAAAGATTTTTTTATTGACGGGATAAATGAAGCAGGGGAGTCACTTATTACAATTCAGCGCCTGCTTGTTTCTGAAATGCTTCCGCCAGACATCAAAAAGCTTCTAATGCCGTATGAGGATACGATTCACTATTTCTCTATCCTGAAAGAAGCATTACCAACTCTTTTTGGTTTTGAAGGAGAAAAAACATATGTGTTGCTGTTTCAAAACAACACTGAGCTTCGCCCAGGGGGAGGCTTTATTGGTTCCTTTGTCGTAATGAAAGTAGACAAGGGAGCAGTAAAAGAGATGAAAACCTATGACGTGTATGATGCAGATGGGCAGTTGAAGGGACATATTGAACCACCTTTTTTCCTCTCACGCTACTTAGGGGCAAGTCATTGGTATTTGAGGGATAGTAATACCTCGATTGATTTTTCAGAAAACGCAATCCAATCAATGGAATTTTTGAAAGAGGAGATAGGGCTGAGTGCTGATAGTGTTATTGGGGTAAATGCAGAAGTATTAAAATTGTTACTGGAAAAAACAGGTCCAATGAGTATTGATACCTATAAGGAACAGCTTACTTCAGATAACGTCATTCAACTAACACAGGACAAAGCTGAAAAAGGGTTCTTTCCAGGATCAACGCAGAAAAAAGATTTTCTCTCATCTTTTCAAAAAACTCTTTTGACCGCCTCTCAACAAGATCCAAAAATTCTCCTCTCTCTCGTACAAGCCATAAGTGAGGCCTCAAGGCAAAAGCATATTCAGTACTTTACGACAGACTCTCACATTCAAGATTTATTTCACACTGCTCAACTGAGTGGGGCAATCCCAAGAAGTAGTGAAGGAGAGATTAGTGATCTGTTTGGGGTGAGTGAGGCAAATGTGGGACAAAATAAAGTGAATCAGTATGTTGAGAGGCGATTTGATCAACAAGTAAAACTCTCTGAAAAAGGAGAGATTGCAGAAAGCGTGACTGTTACCTATCTAAATACAAGTTCAAAAACGTCTTCCTATGGAGGAGACTATACTTCCTATCTTCGCTTCCTTATTCCCAAAGACAGCACTCTTGATTCACTTCTCATTGATGGGGTAGAGCAACAAATAGTTCCGGCTATTACTGATAAAAGCAAATACACTAGAGCAAACTTTATCCCTCCAAAAGAGCTAGAGCTTGAGAAGGTGGAGAAAGGGGAATTGCAACTGTTGGGCCTTCCTTTTGTCGTTCCTATCGGGACAACAAAAAAGATTACGATTTCTTACACCAGAGTACTTCCGGTCTGGGGTGAGGAAGTCGTGTATACCAGGCATTTAATTAAACAATCAGGAACTACGCGTGATCCGTATTCAATCTCGATTACTATTCCAAAAAACTATCTTATTAAACACTCTATTTTGGATCAAGGGCAACAAATTGGACAAGAAGTAATAACCAAAGGATATTTGAAACAAGATGTGCCCCTAACGCTTCAACTCATAAAAAAAACAGAGGAATAGTTAGACAGATGAAAGGAGGGACGTAAGTCCCACAATCGTTTCGTTTTCTAAATACTCAAGCATTGCTCCCCCAGCTGTTGAAATATGACTTATTTGTTCAAGCCCCTCTTCATGGGCAATAGAGGTTAAGGTTTCTCCTCCTCCAATTACAGAAAAGGCTTGAGAATTGTGGGCAATGGCCTGAAACACGTCATGTGTTCCTTTAGCAAAAAGAGGATTCTCGGTATATCCGAGTGGTCCGTTCCATAAAATAGTTTTAGCCTGAGAAAGAAGTGTGGAATACTCATTACTCGTACTGTCTCCAATATCTAAAATCATCTCCTCATTCTCTATCTCATCAATGTGTTTTACCATACTTTGTACCGTCTCAACGGAGTCCCCAACTCGCACGTCGTGTGGGACAAGAAGAGAGGTGTTATTTTCTGACAAGCGAGCTAGAAAATTCTTTACTGTACTGACTTCGTCATAATCCACTAAGCTTTTCCCTACCTTTTTCCCCATAGAGTAAAGAATCGTATTCGCAATGCCACCTCCTGTGAGGAGGTGATCACACTTAGCGGTAAGTTTTTGGATTAAAGGAAGTTTTGTTGAGATCTTGGCTCCTCCCATGACTACAACAAAAGGATGAGTGGGGGAAAGAAGAGTGGAGAGTGTGGTTAGTTCTTTTTGAAACAGAAGTCCTGCAAAAGAAGGGAGAAGAGAAGGGAGACCAACAATAGAGCTGTGAGCCCTGTGAGAAACGCTAAACGCGTCATTCACATAGATTTCGCCTAAGCGTGAGAGAGACAGGGCAAATTCTCTGTTGTTTGCTTCTTCTCCTTTAAAAAACCGAAGATTTTCTAAAACAAAAATGTCGTCTGGAGTTTGAGAAGGAAGTGCTTCAGAAAGAGAGTGAATGGTAGGGAAAAGAGTGACACGTTGGGAAGGAAGAAGAGCTTGAAGATCTTCACAGACCCTTTTTAAAGATAAAGAAGAGTCATATCCTACGGGATCTCCTAAATGAGCTAGGAGAACAAGCGTATTCTCTTGTTCAATAAGTTTTTGTATAGTGGGGAGAGTTTGTTTAATCCTAGCATCATTGGCTATGGTATGGTCTTTGTGTAGAGAGACGTTATAGTCGACCCGAAGCAGAATTCTTTTTCCTTTGAGTGAACTGTCAATAAATCTAGGTTGTTTCATACAGTGAGTCAGTAATCTCTTTCGTGTTATGGATCTGAAGACTTTCAAAAAGAGAAGAAAAGTAAGCTGAAGCACTAGTCAGAAAAGCCTCTTTCTCCTCAGAAGGCATTTCCCATAATAATTGTTTATGTTCACCAAGTGAAAACTTTCTCGTTTTGTACAGATGTTGCTCCTTGGAAAGTTTCATATCTGTATGAGGATGTTTCTCAAGAGTCCAGTTCTCTAGTGTTTCTTTGATTTCTTGCGGAAGAGTCTCAAAGAGTATGTTTTGCATGTGAGTTGAGAGGTGAATTTCAAGTGTATGAGAAGCGGGGAAGGAGGAGAAAAGAGTGAGAGGAAGAGTTGAAGCACCGTGTTGGACTACGCCTAACAGCTCATATGGCGAAACAATAGAGGCAATGTCTGAAAGAAGGGCAAAGTCTACCTCCATCTTTTGTGTCTCTCCTTCTTTTGAAACAATTCCGCCATGTGTTGTTCCTGTCTGAATACTCAACTTTTGCATCCCGTCTTTCTCTAGTCGTTTTTTAACTTCTGATAAGAAGACTTCTACTTCCTCTTTCGTCGTGTTCTGCTCCCCAATATGTCCTACCTCGCCTCCAATAGTTAATGGATACTCAGACTTCTCATGCATCCTGGCACTATTAATGAGCTCAGCGGTGATAATAATATTGTCTTTTTGCTGCTCAATACTAGTTGGTTTTGATAAATCAACCAGAGTTGAAGCATCAATATCGATATTTCTCATGCCTGACTGGATGGCTTCTTTGATAAGTGACTTTAAATGGTTTAGCTCTCCAACGGCATCCTTTTTATAGTTTTCCAAATCTACCTGGGTATGATCTGCTTGCATAAACACAGGACCAATATATCCCTCCTTTATCGCAGCAGCTAAAATACTACTCGTAAATTGGGGAAAGGTTTGTTCTGTATAGCCTCTTTCACTTTTCGAAAGTTCAAAAACAACGGAGCTTGTTTTGGTTTGTTTCATGAGACGAAAAAGACATCGTGCGAGGTCATAGGTGAGGGTGCGGATGTTAAAGGCTGGAGTGGTAAAGGATAAATGATTAGTGAGGCGATGGGAATAGAGTTTACTAGTTGAGGAGGAGGGGCAGTGAGAAAGAACACTAAGATCCCGAATCATCTCTTGAGCCCTTTTCTGGACCTCTTCAGGGCCAAATTGAGCCGTATAAACAAGCTTATCTATCCCATGTGAGAGAAGGTGGTCACGATTTATAATGGTGAGAGGAGAAAGGGTGAGAAAGGATGAAAGATCTGACTCTAAATCCTCCAAAGTTTGGTGCATAGATTAATCGTAACATACTTTATTTGCTTTCTTTTCCCGAGTAAAAACCGATCTATTCCCGAAAATCTCGTTGTAGCAATATCTGAATCGTGCTACAATCAGGCTCATGAGTGATATTAAATCTATAGAGAGAAAAGAAGAAAAATGGTACCATTTTTGGGAAGAAAAAGGCTATTTCAAAGCTGACCCAACCTCAGCAAAACCCCCATATTCTCTGCTCATTCCTCCTCCAAATTTAACCGGGGATCCGCATATGGGACATGCGATGCAGCATGTTATTTTAGACGCTGTAGCTAGAGTAAAAAGGCTCCAAGGATATGATGTTTTGCTTCTTCCTGGCGTAGATCATGCAGGAATTCAATTTGAAGGAACTTTGAATAAGCGTTTAGAAAAAGAAGGATTGTCCAAATTTAAAATGACACGGGAAGAATGGATGGAGAAAGCCTGGGCTTTTAAAGACGAAGTCTATACCTCTTTTCATAATACCTGGACAGTGTTTGGCCTCAGTGCAGATTGGAAAAGAGAGGTCTTTACCCTTGATCCCAAGGTTTCTCAAGGAGTTCTGACGGAGTTTAAAACTTTTTGGGAGCAAGAGCTTCTCTATAAAGGAGCCTATATTGTCCAGTGGTGTTCAAAATGCGGCACAGCGATTGAAGATATAGAAATGGAGTATCAAGAAAGAAAAGATAAACTTTACTATCTCCAATACGGTCCACTGGTTATTGCAACCACTCGACCTGAAACAAAATTTGGAGATACAGCCATGGCTGTTAATCCAACTGATGAGAGGTATAAGGATTTAGTTGGGAAAGAATTTGACGTTCAAATGTTAACGGGTATAAAAAAGATGATTGTTATTGCAGATGAGGCTATTGATCCTGCTTTTGGGACAGGTGCTGAAAAAGTAACCCCAGCCCATGACATGCTGGATTATGAAATTGGGAAACGCCATAACCTTCCTTTGATTCAAGTAATTGGAAAAGATGGGCGCTTAACAGAGGTTGCGGGAAAGTATGCAGGAATGAAGATTCAGGAGGCACGAGAGGCCATGCTTCCTGAGATGAAAGAGATGGGAATTCTTCTGAAAGAGGAGGAGTATACCCACTCAGTTCCAGTTTGTGAAAGGTGCAAAACAGTTGTTGAGCCTATTATCTCTGAAGAATGGTTTGTTAAGATGAAGCCTCTTGCAGAGAAGTCACTTGCTCGAATGGATGAGATCACGTTTATTCCTGAAAACTATAAGCAAATTCTTTCTCGGTGGATGGAGGAGATTCATGACTGGTCAATTTCACGCTCTCTGTGGTGGGGGCATAGAATTCCTGTTTGGTACTGCACAGCGTGTAACTTGCGTAAAGTGGTAGGAAAAGAAGAAGGAATGAGTATTTCTTTAGAAAAACCAATGAGTGCATGTGTAAAATGTGGCAAAAATGACTGGGTTCAGGATGAGCAGGTATTAGATACCTGGTTTTCTAGTGGATTATGGCCACTGGTAACGCTTGGCTGGCCTGAGAAAACAACAGAGCTAAAGAGGTATTACCCGTGGGGGTTTGAGATCACAGCACCAGAAATCAAATATTTGTGGATTGCTCGTATGATTATGCTTGGGGTTTGGTTTAATGACGATATTCCCTTCAAAAATATGTTTTTCCACGGAACTCTACGGGATTTGAAAGGGGTTAAAATGTCTAAGTCCCTGGGCAATGGGGTTGATCCAATTGAGCTTATTAATCAATGGGGAACAGATGCTGTACGCATGACTCTGTATAGTTATGCCTCTCCAGGTCGTGATCCGAGAGCCTCTCGTCAAACCATGGATGAGCGGTGTAAGAATTTTCGAAATTTTGCTACAAAATTACGAAATATCCATCGATTTATTTATGAGCTCAAGCCGGAGAATGGGAGTACTGAGCTTGTTTTTACTCACCCAGATGATGTGGAAATAAAAGAAGCTCTGGATTTAACAATAAAAGAGGTTTCTCAAAACATAGAAAGCTTTAACCTCCACTTAGCTACAGAAACACTCTACAACTTTTTGTGGCATACCTTTGCTGATAGCTATGTTGAAAAAAGTAAAACAAGAAGAAGTGAATCTCAAGCAGTACTTGAGCACGTTTTCTCCACCAGTCTTATTTTGCTTCACCCCTTTATGCCATTTTTGACTGAAGAGTTATACCAAACACTTCCTCTTCATGATGAATCAATCATGATCTCCTCGTGGCCTAAATAGGTACTTCTTCCATGTATAATAGAAATACATGAAAAAAAGATATTTAACGACCAAAACGTATAAAAAAGCTTCTGTTAAAAAAGTAGTGTATGAGAAAGAAGGGAAAAAAGAGGCTAAAGCGTGGAAATTCCCGAGTATATCCCGAATTATTCCCGAAGGACCTCTGTTTTCCTCTCTTCCTAAAATACTTCTTCTCTTACTGAGTGTTTGTTTGGTACTTACTATGAGTACTCTTATTTACTTTGTGGGGAGAACAGGAGTATCGTATACACTTGCATTAACTGAAAGAGCAAACACGGAAAAACAGTATCAGTATTGGCTGGAAATTTCCAACACGTATCCATCTTATCGCGATGCTTATTTTATGCTGGCTTTACTATCCTACAAACTAGGGGAGGAACAAAAAACCAAAGAATACTTACAGACTGTGTATCGATTAGATCCTGGGTATAAACAAGGGCAACGGTTTGCAATGAAAGTTGGGATGGAGTGGAAGTAGTTACTCTTCTTTAGCTTCAGTAGATTCTTCAGATGTTCCTTCTTCACTCTCACTACCTTCTGCTGTTTCTCCGCCTTCAGTAACTTCGCCCTCAGCGCCTTCTGCAGCTTCAACTTCTGGCTCAGGTTCTGGAGCAACAAGCTCTGCAATTCGTGCAACTCCTTGAGATGGATCTGTGGTAACAGTGACATCAGAGTCAACCTTTAGATCAGATACGAGAATTTGATCTCCAACTTGTGCAAGTGTGGTTACGTCAATTTCAATATGATCTGGAAGTTTTTCAGGAAGTGCTTCAACTTCAATTTCGTTTAATAACTGAAGAAGCGTTCCGGTATTGTCTTTAACTGCAGGGGATTCTCCAACAATGGAAACAGGTACCATAGCTTTGATTTTCTCCTTTAAGTTTACTTTGAAAAAGTCAGCGTGAAGAGGCGTGCGGGATTGATAGTTCATTTGCATGTTCTTAATAAGAACAGGGTGTGCGGTATCTCCAATGGTTACGTCAATAATTCCTGTTTCTCCGACTTCTGCATAGAGATCTTTGAATTCTTGAAGAGATACTTGAACAGCAGTGGAGCTCATATCTTTCCCATAGATATTTGCAGGCATGACTCCTTCACGGCGAAGCTTTTTTACTTGCTTGCCCATAACGACACGGTTTTCAGCTTTAAGAATAGGGTGTTTCATAACTCTGTTGTATTATAGGCAACTTCTTAAAAATTTGCAACTTGAGGTTAGTCATCTTGACAAACGAAGTTAAAAAAAGTAATATGTATCTACATTGTATATACATGAAAGTTCGAGTATTTCCGAAAGTGTTGCTATTTGAATGGGATGAAGGTAATAGTAATAAAAGTTGGATCAAGCATAACGTTTCCATCCAAGAGCAAGAAGAGGCATTTTTTAACAGAGACAAGCTTTTATTAGAGGATAACCGACACTCTCAAGAAGAAAAAAGATTGCTTTTGTATAGTAAAACAAAAAAAGGAAGAAAGCTTATTATTGCATTCACTATTCGAGATAAAGGGGGACAACTCAAAATACGACCAATTTCAGCAATAGGAATGAACAGAAAGGAGGAGAAGTTATATGAAGAAACCATTAAAATGGCCTGATTTTAAAAAGGAAGAGGAAGTAGCAGCTTGGTTAGATAAAACTGACTTTTCTGCCTATCTTGAATCATCAGACTTTAAAAAAGTATCTTTTCCTACTCTGAGACCAACAAAACGTCTTATTTCGTTACGTCTTGAAGAATCATTAGTAGAAAAAGCAAAACAGAAAGCAGCGAAACTGCATATCCCGTATCAAACTCTTCTCCGTCAAATTCTTCATGAAGGCTTAGAGGCGAGATAAGGCTATACTATACACATGAGAGTTTTAGGAATTGATCCAGGAATAGGAAGAGTCGGATGGGGAGTAGTAGATTCAGACAAAGGGAAACAAGTGGCTATTGCTTATGACTGTTTTGAAACACACTTGAGAGATACGCTTGAGAAGCGAATTCAGCAAGTCTATGAGGAGATATGCCGACTACTTGATGAGTATAAACCAGACTCATTGGGAATTGAGGATCTTTTCTTTAATAAAAACGTCAAAACCGCACTCATTGTGGGGCAAGCGAGAGGAGTCGTGTTACTCGCTGCCTCTCAAAGAAGTGTTCCTCTTTTTGTCTATACCCCCTCCCAAGTGAAAATAGCTGTTTCAGGCTACGGGAAGGCTGATAAGAAACAAGTGGGGGAAATGGTCAAGATGTTTCTTAAACTTGCTAAAGTCCCAACTCCTGATGACACGGCTGATGCTCTCGCAATTGCTCTTACTCATGCCTTCTCTGCTAAAATACGATTAATCAAATGATTCTTAACTACCTTACTCTTATTCTTCTTTTTGTCTGGCGAGTCTATTGGAGAATAAGTGAGTATAAAGCTGATAGAGTACTTCCCAAAAAAGAAGGAGTTACAAGCATAGATCAAGCCCAGCGTCTGTTTATCGGAGTGGCGTTTCTTTTGGTTATCATTCAGTTACTCGGAGTACAACTTCTTCCTTTTTCTTCCAGTGGAGCTTCTCTTGTCGGGTTTTTCCTTGTGCTCACAGGATTTGTCATAGCCCTGCTTGCCAGGCGGGAGTTGGGCGTGAACTGGGCCAATAGCTATGAATATCAAGTAAAAAAGCACCAAGTATTAGTAACTACAGGAATTTACTCTCTTATTCGTCATCCTATCTATACTGCGATGGTTTTTCTTCTAATCGGATCAGAACTGGTAGCTCAAAGTTGGCTTTTTCTTCTCTATCTTTTTCTTTGGCTTGGTGTTTACTGGCAAGCTAGAAAAGAAGAAGTAATTTTGGTGCACCATTTTGGAGATGCGTATCGGGATTATAGAAAGAAAACGTGTCTATTTATTCCCTTTATTTGGTAAAATCTTTTATTTCTTTTCCGTTTTTTAAACTGCTATAATCGACAATACCTTATGATTGGCATGCTAACAGGCAAGATAGTTATTAAAACCTCAGGATCTATCATCCTTTCTGTGAATAATGTTGGCTATAAAATTCTTCTTCCCAGTACTCTTTTTCAAAAAACACTTCTTGGAGAGGAAAAAACCTATTTTACCTATACGTATGTTCGAGAAGATGCGCTAGAACTTTTTGGCTTTAACGAAGGGGAGGATCTTGTCCTTTTTGAAAAACTTCTCTCCGTTTCTGGGATTGGGCCCAAAACAGCCTTAAATGTTTTCTCAGTAGGAGAGCGAAGTGAGATCCTTGGAGCAATAGGGCGGGGAGATACGGCTTTTTTCAAGTCTGTCCCCAGGTTAGGCACAAAAAACGCTCAAAAGATCATTTTAGAGCTGAAAGGGAAGTTGGATTTGGGAAGTGGGGAAGAGGTGAGTGAGGAAGATTCCGAAGTGGTTGATGCTTTAGTGGGATTTGGATTTAAAAAACAAGAAGTTATGAGCATTTTGGATAAGGTAGGGGAGGGAAGTGTGGAAGAGAAAATAAAACAAGCACTAAAGTTACTTGGAAGATAGTATGCAAGACAGTACAAAAACAGTTGAAAAAGAAGAGAAAAACCCAGAAGAAGAAGCAGTCATTGTTTCTGTTCGTGCATCTAACTGGGAGGAGTTCTATGGGCAGGAAAATATCAAAACCTCTTTGCAAATTGCCATTAAGGCAGCCAAGAAGCGAGAAGAAGCACTTGAGCATGTCCTTTTATACGGTCCTCCAGGATTAGGAAAAACAACTCTCTCTCATCTGATTGCCAAGGAAATGGAGGGACAAATCAAAATTACTTCAGGTCCTGCCATTGAGAGAGCAGGAGACTTGGCAGCAATTTTAACTAATCTTGAAAAGGGAGACATTCTATTCATTGATGAAATTCACCGGCTTAATAAAGTCGTTGAGGAAGTCTTGTATCCTGCGATGGAGGATTATGCCTTAGACATTGTGATTGGCAAAGGGCCAAGTGCGAGAAATATTAGGCTTGATCTGCCTCAATTTACCATTATTGGTGCCACAACTCGAGTGGGAATGCTCTCAAATCCACTGCGTGACAGATTTGGCGTAATTCATAGACTTTCTTTTTATGAACCAGACACAGTGTGTATTATCCTTGAAGAAGCAGCGAGAAAGTTAAAAGTTGTCATTGATGAGAAAAGTAAAAAGGAAATTGCAATAAGATCCCGGGGAACTCCTCGGATTGCCCTAAAGCTTCTCAAAAGGGTTCGAGACGTAGCTCAAGTTGAAGGAGATGGGATTATTACGCATCCCCTTACTCTTCATGCACTAGCTATGTTAGACGTAGACCACTTGGGATTAGATGTATTGGACATTAAATATATGAGAACAATTATTGAAAAGTTTAGTGGAGGACCTGTGGGACTGGATACCATTGCCTCAACTCTTTCTGAAGATACGGGAACACTTGAGGATATGGTTGAGCCGTATCTTATGCAAATAGGCTTTATTAAAAGAACAAGTAGAGGACGAGTGGCAACAGAAAAGTCCTATCTTCATTTTGGTCTTCCTTATACACAAACAGATCAACAAAAACTCCTTTAAAAAGACCCATAGTATTGACAAATCAGCTTTTTTGTGTTATGCTCATGCCTAGTAATAAGAAGATAATATTTCTTTTTAGCACATTAATAAGGCAACAGAAAGAAACAGTTGGTTTTTAGTAATCCGAAGCCACATACTATTTATTTTCTCAGTAAAATGAATGATATGTGGTTCTCGGAGTGTCTGAGAACCAGATACGGGGGTGTACGATGGACCAAAAAATCAAAAACACGGGACGGATGCTCGGTGTAATCGAGTTCTTGCCTTCGGAAGTTATTGTGCGCGGATGGCTCATGCCCACGATACCGGCGATGAGGCTCATTCCCCTACGGGACATGAGTCCCTTGGAAGTTGTAGAACAAAGTGAATGGGGGTGGGAAGTCACCCCTTCCTTTCGATCGGATGGAAAAATCCGGGGCAAAATCTTGGGAGAGGTGTCGCGTGAGGAGGAATATGCGTACGGGGTTCCGTACGCTCTCTTTCTTGACGAGTCACGTTTAACCAAGGCCGGAGAGCAGGGGGTTTACCACCTGCGCCGTACTTACTAAGCACACACTGTTTTCCAGCCCGTAATAAGTAAGGTCTTTTCCCTTTCTACAGCGTTTGCGCTTCATACAAGTGGTGAGGCATTCTTCTCTATACGCAATTCTGTTGCCTCACCTTTTACGATGAAAGCGTAACTGATGAGTCCTATCTCAAAGGATGAAAGGTGAATTAAAAAGGAAGCTCAAGCCTGAATATCTTTTGAAAAAAGGGAGTAAAGGTAATAAAAATCTGAAGAGCAATGGTTAAGAGAATCGTTACAATATGCAATCTGTTTAATTTGAAAATAGATTGTCCCCTAATAAAAACAGAAACAGTTAAGTGAGAAAAGATAAGAAGGTTAAAGACAATAGTTCGAGCAATTCCCTCAGAAGTTATTTTCAAAAGAGTCCAGAAGACGAATAAGAGAAGTACTGTTAATCCTCCTCCAATAAAGAAAATAAACTGAAGTCTATTACTAGAGAGAATTTGTTCTTTTGGATTTCTTGGTTTTTCAGAAAGAATATCTCCAGGTCTTTTGTCACTTGCCAAAGCTAAGGCTGGAAGGCCATCAGTCACGATATTAATCCACAAGATTTGGGTAGGAAGAAGAGGAGAAGGCATGCCAATGAGTGTGCCAAAGAAGATGAGACCAAGCTCTGATAAGTTACCTGAGAGCAAATAGGTAATCGACTTAACAATATTTCGATAAATAGTTCGTCCTTCACCAATTGAGTTAATAATGGTTGCAAAATTGTCATCAGTAACAATAATGTCACTAGCTTCTTTAGCAACATCTGTTCCTGTTTGTCCCATGGCTACTCCTACATCTGCTTTTTTTAGAGCCAGGGAATCATTCACCCCGTCTCCCGTGACTCCAACCACATATCCTTTTTGCTGAAGGAGAGTAGTAAGGCGTAACTTATCCTCAGGTTGAGCTCTTGAGAACACTCGAATTCTGGGAAGAATTTCTAAAAGGTCAGCATCTGACATCTTGGCAAGCGACTCGCCCGTAAGGATGTCTTGATCGTTTTCTAGAATCCCTAACTCTTTCGCAATGGAGGCTGCTGTTACTTCGTTATCTCCTGTTACCATAATAGGAATAATCCCAGCTTTAATAGCTGCTCTCACTGCTTCTTTGGCCTCCACTCGGGGGGGGTCATAGATTCCAACAATTCCTAAAAACAAAACGTCTGATTCCAAACTCTCCCGGGTATAGTTCTCATTCGTTGTAATGGGTTTATAGGCAAACCCAATGACTCGATAGCCTTTTTGTGCATATAAGTTGATCTGAGAAAGAACTTCTTTTTTCTCTTTCTCACTGGTCTTGCTATTTTCCAAAATCATTTCAGGAGCACCTCTCACATACACTCCTCTTTTATCACTGTGTTCCCAAACTGTTGAAATCGTTTTCCGCTCAGAATCAAAAACAAACTCATCAATAACACGTCCCTGCTTAATTGTTTCGTGATGGGTTGGGAGTTGTTCATGAGCAAATTTTAGTAGGGCTCCATCTGTTTTGTCCCCAATCATCTCCTCTTTTCCGTCTCCTGTTTTGACATACGAGGCAGTATTTCCTAAGACGCAGGCTGTAAGCAAATCAGGCAAAGTATCTTTCCCAGCTAACCAATGGGTTTTAACAACCATATTATTTTGAGTCAGTGTTCCTGTTTTATCACTCAGAATAATCTGAATACTTCCCAGTGTTTCAATAGAGGACATTTTTCGAACGATGGATTTTTTCTGTGCCATTTTCAAAGCACCCAAGGCTAGTGCAATGGTTATGATAGCGGGGAGTCCTTCAGGAATAGTTGCGATTGCAACACTGGCTGCTAAAAGCAATGCTTCTTGAACTGGTTGTCCTTTCCACAAGCTTAGAAGGACTAAAATTCCAGCAGTACTCACAGAAAACAGAGATAAGTATCGGCCCAAAACAGTAAGTTGCTTTTGCAGAGGTGTTGGATCGGTATGAATACTGGTTAGGGTTTTAGCAATCTTTCCAAATTTGGTTTCAAGCCCAATACTCGTTACTTTCATCAGCCCCTTGCCCTTGGTTACAAGCATGCCTAAATAGACTTCATGCCCCGCTTCTTTAAGAACAGGAAGGGATTCCCCAGTTAAAATGGATTCATCATTTTCCATATGATGAGAAGTAGTGAGTACTCCATCAGCGGGGATTCGATCTCCTTCTGATAACACTACAATATCTCCTGGAACTAAGTCTTCTGAATCAATTTCTCCTTCTTTGCTGTCTCTTATAACCCTGACCACTTGAGTGGCATAGGATTTTAGCTTCTCAACTGCCTTTTCTGCATTATATTCCTGAACAAAGCCAATAATGCCATTTAAAACAATAATGGTAAGAATAAAAATAGTGTCAAGACTTTCTCCAACAACGAAAGCTAGAATGGCACCGCTTAATAAAATCCCATTAATAAGAGTGGTGAATTGAGAGAGAAGTAATGAAACAAGAGAAGTAGAGGAGGAAACACTGATCTTGTTTTTTCCGTGTTCTTTTTGAAGGCTTAATACACTTGCTTCAGATAACCCTGTCTCCATAATTCTATTCTACTAGAAATGAAATTGAAGGTAAAACGTGAGATACTCCAGAAAGACCCTAATTACATCGTTGCTGGTATCTTTGTTGAGAAAGAGAAGTTAAAGGATTATTCTCCTGTTGATAGAGTTGAATAAGGAGTCCATATTCATAACAAGAAGAGGGATATTTCTCAACTAATACCTCTAAATACTCTTTTGCACGAAGAGGAGTCCCAGCTAGAAAGAAAAATCGCGTTGTTTTTAAAAGTTCTGCATATGTTTCTTCTTTTAAAACTACTGGCATTTGCTCAAGTGGTTTTGCATACTCTTTTATAACTTCTGTATTCTCTGGTTTATCCTTCACCAATATCACTATTGCACTATCTATATAGACTGTTTTCCACTCAGGCTCTTTCACGATAAAAGAAAGAAACGTTTCAGCCCAGGGAGTTTGGTCAGTGTGAGAAAAGACAATAGTATTAAATCCATACTTTTTATCCATTTCTCTAAACTTTTCTTTATCTTCCTGCATGGAGATATACGTTTCTTGGAAAAATTCTGAAGGGTAGGCTTCTGGTCTTCCATCAACAAATACTTTCTCACTTGGATAGAGGCGATAGGCAATATAGCTTCCAATATCAAAGTTATTAAAAATTGGTCCTTTCAAATTTTCTTTCTGGAAAAAAGTTAAGCTATCTTTCCCACTTTCCGAAATGGAGAGAGAAAAGTTAGTGGTTTTTGCAAGTATTGTTGCTTGCCAAATAAAAAATAATAGAGTCAAAATAAGTCCTCCAAGAAAGATTTTTTGTTGAGAAAGATTAAGTTTTTGCTGTACTGATTCTAGTGAATGAGAAAGATAGAGAGTTGCTGGAATAAAGGTGGTAAAGACAAAAAGAGGAAGGTTTCGGACTGCCGAAAATGCCAAAATAGTAAAAACTATAGACAACATCCAGTCAATTGGTCGAGTCCTTCTGGCGTTAGCAAAAAGAGAAGAAAACAAGAAAAATGTGCAAGCATATAAAAACCAGTAATCAGTATCCATTCGTATGTTTTGCATAAAGAAAATACTCATATTTTCTTGAATAGAATATCCATAATTTTGAAAAATGGAAAGTGGATATAAGGCTCCTGTTATCCCGTTTGGATTAACAAAACTACTCAGACAACTAACAACAAATACTCCCACTAAAACCAAGACATTTTTTTGTTTTAGATCTTTTTTGTGAAGAAAAAGATAGTCTAGTAAAAAGAAGAAAAGAACAGCAAGACCAATGATAAAGGAGATATGAAATTGTACCCAGAGAAGGATGAGTAAAGGGATAAGAAAAATTCCTTTATGGACTTTTTCTCTATACGAATAAAGAAGAACAAGTTCTATAGAAAGAAAAAACCACCCAAGCATTTCAGGCCTGATATCAAGTCGTGGGAAGAGAATGATAAGAGAGGATAATCCATAGAGTCCAAGTACTACTGGAGAGATATTTTTTTTATATCCATACCAGACTAAAAGAAAAAAGCTACTAAAAACCAGAAAAAGAGTAAGGATATATAAAGAAAATATTCCACTAGTGGTTGCAAGGGAATAAAAAACCACCCCAGTTAACCAGTGATGGTTTACAAATGGGAAGTCAGTGTTTGTATAAGATAAAAGATTAGTTGAAGGAACAGAAAATGAAGAAAGAGTAAGTTTTCCAAATAGTAAGTGTCTTCCTAAGTCTTGGTCAAATGCAGGAAGAGGTTTCCACAGACAGAGGAAAAGAAAAAAAGCTAGGAGAAGAGAGGTAATTCCATAAAAGAGTTTATGCATAGCTCTATTATGCAGAGGATACGGAAAAGAAGAAACTCTTAAATTTATTTATCTTTAGGTTTACCAAATACTGCGGTAAGTTGTTCTCTCGTCGCTCCTGTTGCTTCATATATTGTTCTCAAATCATCATCGTTCACATATCTCTCGTTATTAACACTTGGTGATGGTTCTCTTCTAAGTGGGTATTTTATTCCCATTAATTCAAATCCTGCAACTTGTTCCTCAATACCAATTAAAGAAGTAGCTTGGGCGATTTCATCTTCTATAGAGATCGTTCTATCTGTTCGCCACATATTAAGTATTTGCCTTCTTACCAAAATAAGATAAGGATCTCTGACTTCTGGTCTTACAAATGTTCCCTCACCCTGCTTGCCAAGCCTTCCCAGCTCTATGGTACCTGCTATTTGATGGCGGATTCTTTTACGTCTTTCTAATTCTTGAACTTGCTGTGCTTCCCTTTGATTGACCTGCCTACTACGATCTAATTGTTGCTCAAGAGTAGCTCTCATTTGTTTCTCAAGTATAGAAAAAGCTGCCTCTCTGCTTGCTGTTTCTTCTGCTCGCTGCCGGCGCCTTCTTTCAAAAAATCCTTCTCGTCTTTCCATGTCCTATATTATATCATAATGTACTTGTATTTCTTACATCCCAAATGTAGTATATGGATTATGCAAACCTCTTGGAATTATAACCTCCTTTTCCCAATAGATACTGATGAAGAACACGATAAAGAACTAAAACGAGTCGAAAAATCGTGTACCTCCTTTGCTAAGAAATGGAAAGCCAACAAGGACTATTTATATGACCCGACAGTCTTAAAAGAAGCTCTTGATGAATATGAAACTCTTCATAAAGAAGTAGGGACTTCAGGGAAAACAGGATATTATTTCTGGCTCAAAACCCACCAAGATCAAGAAGATGAGAAATCAAAAGCCAAATACCAACAGATTACTGATCTTGCGACTAAGTTGCAAAATGAACTGCGTTTTTTTGAGCTAGAACTAGCTCATGTTGAAAAACCAACTCAGAAGCTTTTCTTGAGTGAATCAACCTTATCTTCCTATCACTATTTTCTCAAACGTATTTTTGATAAAGCTAAACATACCCTTTCTGAGAAAGAAGAAAATATTTTAAGCCTTGTTTCAAACTCCTCCTATACCGCCTGGGAAAGAATGGTATCTACCTTTCTTTCAAAAGAGGAAAGAGAAATTGAAATTGAGGGAGAAAAAGAAAAGAAAAACTTTTCAGAACTATTAGGACTCCTTTCTGATCAGAATAAACAGACTCGAGATAACACGTCCGTTGCGTTTAATGAGATTCTATCTCTTCATGCACCAGTTGCAGAGGCCGAGATTAATGCCATTTTTCATTTTAAAAAAGTAGATGATGAGCTCAGAGGCTATACCAGACCGGATGAGTCACGTTTTATTGAAGACGATATCGATACAAAAAGTGTAGATACGCTTTGTGAAGTAGTAGCAAGTCACAATAAGTTAGCTCAAGACTTCTATTCCCTTAAAGCCAAGCTTTTAGGGGTTGAAAAACTAGCATACCACGAGAGAAACGTGGAGTATGGAGAAATAAAAGCAGAATATCTCTTTACGGATGCAGTAACTCTCGTTGAGAAGGTTTTTTCTCAACTGGATCAAGAGTTTTTAGATATATTAAAGCGATTTTTAACGGAGGGACATATTGATGTCAATCCTAAAAAAGGCAAACGAAGTGGAGCTTTTTGTGTCTACTGGGCACCAACTCATCCAACCTATGTCCTGCTAAACCACAACAATACACTTCAAGACGTAACAACACTCGCTCATGAAATGGGGCATGGAATAAATAATGAATTGGTAAAACAAAAACAACACGCCCTTTATTTTGGGACTCCAACCTCAACGGCAGAAGTTGCGAGTACTTTTATGGAGGATTTTGTCATTGAAGAGCTACTCAAATCAGCAACTGATGAGGAGAAACTCTCACTTCTGATGATGAAGTTAAATCAAGACGTCTCAGCTATCTTTAGACAAATTGCCTGTTTTCGATTTGAGCAAGAGTTACATAAAACGTATCGGGAGAAAGGGTACCTTTCTATGAGTCAGATTGGAGAGATTTTTCAAAAACATATGAGCTCCTACATGGGACCAGGAGTTGATCAATCAAGTGGGAGTGAAAATTGGTGGGTTTACTGGAATCACATTCGAATGTTTTTCTATGTCTATTCCTATGCAGGAGGTCTTTTGATCTCAAAAGCCATGCAAGCGGGAGTTCGAAAAGATCCCAAGTTTATTGAAAAAGTAAAAAGATTTTTATCCAGTGGACTGTCTGAGTCACCAAAAGATATTTTTAAACACATGGGAATAGATATTACGAAAAAAGAATTTTGGGAAGAAGGAATTGGAGAGATAGAAAGACTTCTTAAGGAAACGAAAACACTTGCCAAAAAGCTTGGAAAACTCTAACTTCCATGTGTGAAGGACTCCCAGGAGTGATAGAATGTGTGGGATATGGATCAAGTCTCCCAAATACGTGAACGAACCGATTTAGTAGCTCTTCTTAGTGAATACATTACCCTAAAAAAAGCAGGAAGGAATTTCAAAGCCCGTTGCCCCTTTCATGAAGAAAAATCCCCCTCTTTTGTTGCATCTCCAGATCGGCAAATTTGGCATTGTTTTGGATGCGGAAAAGGGGGAGATGCGTATACCTTTCTCATGGAGTATGAACGGATTGAGTTTCCAGAAGCTTTACGTCTTTTAGCAAAACGTGCTGGAATTACTCTCCAATCATCCAATTTTGACTCAAAAGTCTCTGAGAAAAAAGAAAAACTAGCTGAAATAAACTCCCTTACTGCAGAGTTTTATCACTATATTCTCACTACCCACCCTGCTGGGGAAAAAGCGCGGGAATATTTGAAAAATAGGGGGGTAAGTGAGAAGGTAATGGAGTCATTTAAAATTGGCTATGCTCCTGTTTCTTCCTCATCCCTATCAGAGTACCTTTTGAAGAAAAAAAAACTTAATAAAGAGGACTTGCTAGAAGCTGGCTTAGGGTATGAAAGAGGAGGAAGCGTACGAGACTTTTTCTATGGACGTCTGATGTTCCCACTCATTGACTCACATAATACGGTAGTAGGGTTTTCTGGACGAATCTTAGACAGTGAACAAACAGGTCCGAAATACATTAATACGAGAGAAACCATGCTCTATCACAAAGGAGAACATTTGTTTGGAATTCATTTGACAAAAGACTCGATTAGAAAAGAAAACCAAGCGATTTTAGTTGAAGGAGAGTTTGATGTGATGAGTTGTTTTCAAAATGGAGTGGGAAATGTCGTTGCTGTTAAAGGAACTGCTCTCACTGAGAGACAAGTAACGCTTTTATCTCGTTTTGCGACCAAAATCACGATGTGTTTTGATGGGGACACTGCAGGACAAGAAGCAATCAAGCGGAGTCTTCCCATTATTGAGAAAAAAGGATTAACAACGAGTGTCATTGTCATTCCTTCTGGCAAAGATCCTGATGAGTCACTGCAAACGAATCCAATTGAATTTCTCCAAGCAGCCAAACAAGATATGCCCGTGTATGATTTTTTGTTAAACGTGATGAGTAAGAGGCATAATCCAGAGACAATTGAAGGGAAAAAAGAAATTGGCAAAGAATTGCTTCCTATTATTTCCCAAATTCAAAATGAAATAGTTAAGGAGCACTATATTCGAAAACTTGCAGAAGTACTCCAAACGTCATATGAAAGTGTTCTTAAAGAGATGCAAAAGCAAAAAGAAATCCCTCTTGTTTCACCAAACCCAATAACAACGGAAAAAAAGTCCCAAGAAGAAAAATTAGAAGACTATTTACTTGCTCTTGTTATTCAATCACCTCAAGTAGTGGACTATACTGAACTCCTTTCTTCTTGTTTTGAAGATATTTTGCCAGAGGAGCGGAGTACGCAAAAAGTATTATCATCATTTATCTCCTTTATCACCGAAGGACAAACGGTCGAAAAATTCTCCTCAACACTCCCCACAGAGCTTCTTTCATCCTTTGATACAGCTTCACTTTTTCCGCTTTCTTTAGTTAAGGATCAAGAAAAAAAAGAAATTAACAGAGTTTCCAATCAACTTTCAACCATTTATGTCAAAAAGAAGATAAAAGAGTTGAGTACACTTCTAAGTGAAGAGGAAGATATAAAAAAAAGAGAGATACTTCAGCAAAGGTATGATGGAATGGTAAAACGGCTCCAGTCTCTCACTCCTTAGCTTCTCAAATGGAGTAATTTATGCTATACTAGCAGCATGCAAAAAAAGCTGCCAAATATCTTGACAGACATTGTCTCCTCAGCCAAGAAACGTGGCTACATTACTCAAGAAGAAATCCTCGCTATCTTTGCAAAACCTGAAGAACACATTCTTGAACTTGATGATTTGTACGACAAACTTCTTCGAGCTGGAATTGATGTGTTCGAAAGTGTAGCTAAGCAGCAAAGTGAAGAAAAACAAATTGAAGATTTAGAAAAAGAGTTAGAAGCCTTAACTGTTCTCACAGAAGGGAATGTCTCAGATCCAGTTCGAATGTATCTTAAAGAAATTGGGCGAATCCCCCTTCTTAATTTTGATCAAGAGATTGAGCTTGCCAAGCGAGTTGAAAAAGGAGAAATGGATGCCAAACAAATGCTTATCAATTCAAATCTTCGACTGGTTGTATCTATTGCGAAAAAATACATTGGACGAGGCCTATCTCTTCTTGATTTGATCCAAGAAGGAAACCAAGGACTCATTCGGGCTGTTGAAAAATATGACTGGAGACGAGGTTTTAAATTCTCAACCTATGCTACGTGGTGGATCAGACAATCTGTAACCAGAGCTATTGCAGATCAAGCTCGAACTATTAGAATCCCAGTTCACATGGTTGAGAATATCAATAGATTTTTGCGAATGTCTCGAAAACTCATGCAAGAATTGGGGCGAGAGCCTTCTCCTGAAGAAGTAGCACAAGCGTTGGGAATTGAACCAGAAAAAGCGCTTGAAATTATTAAAATCTCTCAAAACCCAGCTTCTCTTGAAGCACCAGTAGGAGATGAGGAAGATAGTAAGCTTGGGGACTTCTTATTTGACACAGCAGCACCAACCCTTTTTGATTCAGCATCAAGAGAATTACTTAAAGAACAAGTTGAGGAAGTACTTGCAACTCTTTCTGATAGAGAGCGAAAAGTACTTGAGGAAAGATTTGGGCTTAAAGATGGACGTCCAAAGACACTTGAGGAAGTTGGAAAACTATTCGTCGTAACTCGAGAACGTATTCGACAGATTGAAGCAAAGGCTCTCAGAAAACTTCGACATCCAAGTCGTGGAAACAAACTTAAAGACTATTTAAACTAGTCAGAAATCTTCTTTAAAACCTCTAGATTTACACTCCAACTCGTGTTACAATAGCTTCACATTCCGTGATAGCTCAACGGTAGAGCAGGTCGCTGTAGACTTATATGCAGCTCTTATTGGAAACAATAAGATGGAAACTGGGCTAATTCGGGGAAGTCCTCAAAAAGGATAATCCCGAGCTAAATTTACGAAAGTAATAAATGTGTAGAGACTATATACCCAGGACCTTCATCTGAAAAGATATGGTTAAGAGATAGTCCAAGCCTTTGGTAACAGAGGATAACTTGTAACGACAAGGTTCTAGGTTCGAATCCTAGTCGCGGAGCA
>CAZNAA010000004.1:0-41174 GCA_964571255.1 uncultured Gammaproteobacteria bacterium | reverse complement strand
GGAGTTTGGTCTTATCTCCCTCAGACGTTATCCAATTAATTCCTGCCCAAATAAGGTAGAAAAGAGTAAGAAGGATAGCAAATCCAATAGCTGCAAAAATAAGGTTGGTAAGAAGCGGGTTTCCTAGTTGTGTAAGCCCACCTGAAGGGATACCTGCAGGAGGACTTAGTTTTCCGTATTCTGGTAGTTCGAGTGCTAAATATTTCATACTATGAATTAAATCCTGGGAGCTGGAATAAATCAACTCCAATAACTTCTAAGATAACAAAAGAGAAGAGAAGGAATAAAAAACCTACAATAGCAGAGGTTATTGACTCTCGTGTTTCTTTAATAGCTTCTGGATTTCCTTGAGAAGTAATCATTCTATATCCTGCCCGGATAAAGATAAGAAGAAATAGTCCTCCAGAAATGCCTATTAGGTAGCGAAGAACAGTACTAATAACCTCAAGAGGGTCAGGATCCACTTTTCCTAGAGAAGTATTCACACTTCTACAGACATTATTCTCTAAATCACAAATCGGAGGAGCTTTAGCATTAACTGAAGGATCAATTCCCGTTTTAAAGATAGCTTGAGTAACAATCCCACTATCTATACCTTCTACTTGTATGCTATAAATTTTACTTGGTGCAAACTTATCTTTGTTTGCATGAAGAACTAGTCGCCAACTTCCTTTAGAGCTGGTAGGGGGACTAGCGGTAAAACTATTGATCGCATTAGTTTCTCCATTGGCTTCAATTTTCTTTTCTGAAATAGTGTAGGTGGCATTCCCAACACTTTTCCCACGGTCAGAAATAATGATATTGATTCTCTCATATCCTTGACCATTAATAGCAATTTGAAACGGAGTATTTTTAGGAACGGGATTAGGAGATACAAAAATGATGAATTCTTCAAATGTACCACCAGATCCTCCAACTCCTGGTTCTTCAGCAAATGAAGTAAAAGGAAAAACAAAAAGGATACATGTTAAAATAAACATGAGTAATTTTCCCATAGATTCTATATTCATGCTACTCTATACAAAGAGTTTTATCAATCAAGTTATGACCTTTGATCACTTTGAATCCCAATATCCAGAAGCGTCTCGCGAAAAAGAAATAAAAGAACTTCTTACCTTTATCCAAGGAGGAAGCTCTGTTCAAGTAGTGGGAATTCCAGGAAGTGGGAGGACCAATATCTTTCGATTTTTAACCTACAGTACAAACATTAGAAAATATCATTTGAAAGAGAAGTCAGATAGTACTCATTTTGTGCTTATAGATATGTCAGAAGTCAAAGGAAGAGATCTTTTCGAGGTGACTAAATATATGTTTTTGTGTCTGGCTGACTCTTTACTAGAGAGACGATATATTAAAGAATACGAAACGCTCTCCAATCAATTTAAAGAGACACTGTCTTACAAAGATGACTTAGTACTATTTCAGTCTCTTAAGCAAGCGGTGGATTATCTCTCAACAGAGAAGGGAATGAGTATTATTTTTCTTTTTGACAGATTTGATGAATATATTCCCTCTGTCTCAGTCGAGTTTTTTGTAAACCTACGTTCCTTGAGAGATCGAGTGAAGTATCAATTTAGCTGTGTCTTTGCGCTCACTCGTCCACTTGAAGATGTTTTGGAAGAAGATCTCCTTTCTCCTTTTTATGAATTTGTGGGAGGACATATTGTCTATGTAAAATTACTAGATGAAGTGAGCATGGGCTTTCGCTTGTCATACTTAGAACAAATCACGGGAAACACATTAGGTGAAAAGATAATTAAGGATCTTCTTTCTTTAACGGGCGGACATGGAAGGCTTACTCGAGTGTGTGCAGAATGTCTTCTTTCTCAGGCAGAGGAAAGAAAGGATTTAGCTATCTTTCTTCTTTCTCAAAAAACAGTAAGGGATGCGTTAAGAAAAATTTGGAAATCCTTAACTCCTGTTGAGCAAAGAATTATTAAAGAAGAAGGAAAGCATACCGAGCATGATCCGATAGAGGGATATCTAGAAAAGGTGGGAGTAATCTATAAAGATTCACTACAAATTCCATTATTAAAAGAATTTATTTCTCATGATGTGCCTAAAAAAGAGAATAATCAAATTACCTTTGATGAGCAAACACAAGAAATTAAAAAAGGAGATAGTGTACTTTCTGAAAACCTAACAAGAGGAGAGTATCGACTCTTATTATTTTTCATGCAGAATGCAGAGCGTATTATTGATAGGGAAGAGCTCATTTCAACTGTTTGGGATCAAAACAAGTCGTATGCAGGAGTTACTGATCAAGCACTTGATCAACTTATCTTTAGGCTAAGAAAAAAGATTGAAGTTGACCCTACTCATCCAACCCATCTACAAACGGTTAAAGGAAGAGGGTTTAAGTTCTCAGCCTAAATTCCTTTTTTGTTATCTTTTTATAACTGTTTTATAAAGTTCGTTTCTTCTCTTATAGGTATAGTCTTCCTATGGCAGAGAAAGATGTGCGTTTGACAGGCAATCAGCAAGGTTTCTATACTGATAGTATGGAAGAAAAAGGGGATTCTCCAAGTGGTATTAAAGAGCGAAAAGTGTTAGTTAGACGCCCTGATGGGCAACTAGCTCCTCTTCGTCCTGCTCCAGCACCCACTGCTGAAGTAGTAGCAGAAAGAGCACAATCTCAACTTCAATATGAACGAATGATGCGTGCTGCTACTGAATCGTCTCCTGAAGCTGCTCCTAGAGACACAGATGCGATTGTTAATGCAATTCTCCAAACAGGTGAAGCAACAGCTAGGGCAATAAGAAATCTTGCCATGCAACAAGCAGAAGATGCAGAGGTAATGCGAAGAAAGATTGATGAACAAGCAGTAGAAATAGCAGCCTTAAAAGCTGCTCCACTTGTCTCTCTCCCAGTAGAAGAAACAGTGTCTTCTGCGGAAAGTGATGAAGAGAAAGAAGAAAGTGATGAAGAGAAAGAAGCAAGAGAATTGATGGAAGCTTTATTAGGAAGAGAATCCAGAGAAAGACGAGGCAAAGATACAAGATCAAAACCAGAAAAAGATATTTCTCGAATTCTTGAAGTAGTTACGAATCCGGAAGCACGTGAACAAGATAGAAGAGACGCAGCAGTAGAAATGAAAAAATGGGTAAGGGTGCTTATTGAGAATGTGAATAATGGAAATCTTATCTTTCGGCCCCTTCCAACAGGGAGTAAGGAAGAGGTACTCAGGCAATACGAATCATTAATAATTGTCAGAGATGAAGAAGACCCTACAATTATCCCTGTCTCATTAGAGGCAATTGAAGCTGGTATTCAAGAACTTCAAAATACTGTAGGAATTGAACGATATTTCAGAGATGTTCAGGAATTAGAAGCATCCTCGGATGGAATGCCTACGTGTGGTGAGGAAATGCTTGAATCATTAGCTAGTAAATGGGGAAGAGGGAAATACGTGACAGGAGGAGAGGCAGAGCTTATTTCAAGAGATGGGATTGTAAATGAAAAAAATGTTCTTGATCTGTTTGTAGATCGTGCAACTGTTGTAACAGCAAATAACCCAAGAGGAAAAGTAGACTTTAATCGTCTTATTTACTTTGGAAATAGAATTCGAACAGAGCCAATGGATGAGGCATTAAATAATCCTGAATACTTATCCAGAAGAACATATGAAGTTGTCTCGAATGAAGCTCAAAGAGATGGAGAGGGGAAGTATATTGTTCCGGAAGGGGAAGAAACTATAGAAGTGAGAGAAACTCGAGCTAAAGATCCACGCTTCGACAAACTAATGAATTATGCTTACTATAATTTCCTTTACTATTACGTCGTTGCTCATAATAGAGAAAGATCCCACTGGAGAATAGGAAAAGCTCAAAAGGATTCTGCGCTAGGAGCTCTTAGGCAGATGTTCAATGTTGAGCATGGTAATGACTTCGCTGCTCGTAATGGGCTAGAAATGCTCTGGGGATTACCAAATCCTGAGAATAAACAAGAAGTTAGTGAGTGGTTAGACGGAAAAGAACAAGGAAGCTTTGGATTGTTAGGACAGAGGATGATTAATGCTATGGACCACTTACTAGAAGCTCATCCCCCTGTGAATACAAAAGATTTAGATCAGCCTGTTGTTATTGAGAGACTTCCGAATGGAAATACGATGTTTGAAGAGGTCTTAGGAGAAACAGGAGTCAAAGCATATTACCGGGTATTATCTGAAGGTCTATTATCTCGAAATGAGAGATATAAAAAACTCTATACGGACGCAACTGCTCAAGCTCTTGAAGATCTTGCTACCCAATTTACAGACGAAAGAGCACTCAGAACAATTTCAGCAAAAGTAAATGAACTAAGGAGTGCATCAAATGACGAATATTTGCCTATCCAATTAGATACAAACAGCGTTGTCGGTGATATTGTTAGAAGATTTGTTCACAAGGGAAAACGAAGTGAAATAGAAAACTTTAGAGAAGTATATCCTGAAGAAGTGGAAGATGTAATCGCTTCAGTTAATGTTCATATCAAAAACACCTTTATTTCCTCAATACTAAATGAATTAAAAACTAAATGTGATGAGGAGGCACTAAGAGCTCGTGGTTTTTCTCGAGATGTTCATAGTGATCTAGTGGCATATCGAGAGAATCATGCTCGTGAGTATGAAGGAATTGGAGCAGGACTTATTAAGGTGACAGCAGATAATTTTTCAGGAAGAGATATGGAAGGGTTTGCTAAGGCTGCTGCTCTTGCGGCAAAGGTTCCCTGGGAACAAATGAATCCTTCTTATGATAAAAATCTTCCTGGGCCAGCCTTAAAAGAAGTATCAGATATGGCTTTAGTGGAAGCTGGAAATGCAGGAGTAGAGCTTCCTCAACATGTTAAAGAGTATGCTGGAAGATTTTACCTAAACATGCGAGGATGGATGTTCTATGAAGCCAAAAATCATTCACGTGCAATTTTCCCATTTATTACGAGTGCTATGCACACGGAACAAGACGTAACAGAAAGAAAGGCCAGGGGAGGAAGAAAAGGTGGAGGTATTCCTACGGTTCGTCCGTGGTTTAAACACATGGTGGCTCCTTATGCCTATTCCATTGGGGTAATACGGGAAGTAAATGGTGAAGAACAAACATGGTCACTTGCAGAAGTTTTACGTGGGAGTAAGGAAATGAAAATAGACCCAGCAAATCCTCCTCGAAACTTCACAACTCCAATTGAGGCAGAGAATGATTGGCTAGTGATGCTTGAGGGACAAATAAACACAAAGGAATTAGTGGGAAAAGGAGTTGGTATTCAAAAATTAATAAATGAACAGTTTGTTGTAGAGGAAGATCAATGGGATGATTTAGTAAATGGGAACTTACGTGCACCAACTAGAAGTGGGTATAGTACATATGTAGGGCCGTGGTATTACAATCAAAAAATACGTGCTGTTGATCCAGAAGAAAAAATGGATGCTAGTGGGAGAAGCGTGAGGATTCTTAACATTAAAACTCAAGACTTATTAAATTGGCAATTAAGCCCAATAGTCGTAAATATTATGAAAGAGCTAGCTATTACAGGAAAAGATGAGGGAATCTATATTGCAGCATTGATGGGGGAGTTTGCCTATAAGATTAGTCCAGCATATAAAGGAAAGAAGATAAACTTGGAGGACTTTACGGGAACGATCAAAGCTATTTGCACTATGAAAATAGGAGATGGGAAACCACTGATGACTCCTGAGCGTTATGATAAGATGCTGACATTACTTAATATCACAGATGCTAAAGGAAATCTCAATAGAGGAATTTACGAGAAACAAATTCAAGGTAATTATAGTTGGCTGGAAAGACAACTAAGAGGATTACTTACTCAGTAGCTATCGATCTTTCAATAGCTTTCTTGCTAGCCAGCCCAATCCAGCTCTCTGTAATGACTCAGTTGTTGGGGTTCCTGTGCCTGTGACTGCGGATCGAGCAGCACCTCTCCAAGAAACAGGAGTTCCTGTTGCTCTTCTATTTTCAAATTGTGTGAATAGATTTCTAGCAAAAGCTCTTCCCGCTCCTTCACTCTGTCCTAGTGCTGCATTTGGTGCAGCTCCAAGAGCAAGGGGTGGCCTGTTCTTATAGAAAAGTGCTTTTGCTCCTAACCCAACTACTGCTCCTCTTCCTTTCTTCTCCCATGATCTTCCTTCTTGGAAGCCTCCAATAACAGCTTTAGAAATTGCTCCTGCGGTTGGGGCCTTCATAACGATAATCAGCTGATCCAGAAGAATAGGTCCAATAAGGATGACACCAAATGCTACTAAATTACTTAACGTTTCAAGCCCTGAAAAGGTTCCAATAAGAGGAGGTGCAAAATATACTTCTCCTGCATTTTTTGCAAATGAGATGGAAATAAGCTTGGCAAAAATAAAGAGAAGAATAGTAGCTGGGAATACTAGAAGATAGGCAATAAGTTGCCTAAGCCAAGATTCGAAATTCACTTTTGATCCAGGAAAAACTCCTAAAAAAATCCAAAAAGGGGCAATAATGATATTTATAATAATAATCACGTATGCCTTAATAAGTGTAAACCAAAGCTTAAAAAGAGAAACTAAAATAGCTACTCCAATGATAAGAGGGAGAATAATTGAAGCAGCAAATCCTGCAACGGCAGCAATAAGCACCTTGAAAATGTTAAAAATATCTCCAATCACAATTCCAGCAATTGACTTTACTGCTCCTACAAGTCCACTAATAATAGGGATGCTAGTTCCTGTATCTGTTTCAATCGTGCCTGCCCATTCTCGTGGCAGGATCAAGTTGGAAATGACTCTGGCACCTTCTGATCCTGTTGAAAAAGAAATACCGAGAATGGAAAACATATTATTCACAAAGTCTAAAGGGTTTTGGCCAAAGATATCGTCCTGAGTATCAAGAACTGCATCTTTTGAGGCAGGATTATCATAGACATCAATTCGATTTGCAATACTATAAACAGTATAGATAGAAACGTACATTGCATCAATCATAATGCCAGAAATGGCATAGGAGAAGGTAACAAGAAGAATACTTATAATAATTCGTGGAATTTGATTTTGAATACTCATCACAGTTCGTGGATCCATTTTTAAGCGCAACATAATCCCTGCGCCTACTACGACAAAGGCAATTACATATAAAAGGTAGACAATATTCCTCATAGCAAGCCAGAAGGGAAGGAGAGGTGCTAGTTGCTGGTTACCAGTTCCAGTATCCCCTGGTCGTCCGTTGTTAAAGATAATTTGTGCATGAGTTGATTTCACACCAAAGTTACTAGCAACATAGGTAGTATAGTCTGCTGTATGAATTGGGATATCTAACATTAAAGGAAGCCCGGCCAACATAGTTCCTACTAAACCAAATTCACTTTCTGAAGCGTAGGTATAGCTATCGGTTCTTTTATCATAAATAAGACATTGATTCGTTGGCGTATTTGGATCAAATCCAATCACCATACAAGTGAGTGAAGAAAGCACATCATTGGTTAACGTATGAATTATTGTATGTTGAGTTTCTGGCACATTTGGAGCAAGTTTAGATTGGGGAAGGTTTGACTGAGCAAAGGAAGGAGTACCTGTAATCAGAAGGAAAAAGATACCAATAAAGAAGCTAAAAAGGAGAGATTTGGCAGAGCGCATACTAGCTTTAGTTTCTCTCATTTCCCTGATTGTGTCAAGGTTTAGGTTATAGGATATTCAGGCTAGAAGTCTCTGCTCAAGGGAAAGTAAAAAAAGTTTTTTATCTAATCCTCCTCCATATCCAGTTGGCCTTTTATTACTTCCAATTACTCTGTGACACGGAATAACGAGGGGAAGTGTGTTGACGTGATTGGCCAATCCGACTGCTCTGACGGCAAGGGGATTTTTTATAAGATGAGCAATGTCTTTATAACTTCTCGTTTCTCCATAAGGAATAGTTCGTAAGGCTTCCCAAACTGATAATTGAAACGGAGTTCCGGTAGTGAGAAGGGGGAGGTCAAAGGTTTTTCGTTTCCGGGCAAAGTATTCATCAAGTTGTTTGATTGTTTCTTGTAGAATTGGAGAAACTTCTTTACTGGCTTCTTTTTCCTCAAAGTCGATATGGGTAAGATGAGTCTCAGTACTCGTTAGGCCAAGAGGACCAATGGGACTATGATACGTAATCGTGTAGGTTTTCATAAGAAGGGTGGCGGAGAGAGGGGGATTCGAACCCCCGATCATCTTGCGACGATACGAGCTTTCCAAGCCCGCGCACTAGACCAACTATGCGATCCCTCCAAGTGGGATTATTTTACCATGTTTTAAGACTGAGTGTAGTGCTGAGTTATCCACTCAACGGCTTCATCAAGAACAGCTTTCATAGGAAGATGAGTAAGTTTTTCTCTTGCTTCCTCAACTGTTACCCATATCACTTCCTGCATTTCCCAATCGTGTTTGGTAATGTCTCCTCCTTCGTATTCCATGACAAACATATAGACTGTTTTGTCTTTTTTCTCTCCCTTCCATTCATATTGATACTGAACAGGGGAAAGAGCGGTAAGAATTTTGCCTTTAGCTCCTGATTCTTCTTCTACTTCTCTGAGGGCTGTTTCCTTTTGAGATTCTTCACTTCCATGATCATCCATTCGTCCTTTGGGAAATACCCAGGTAGTAAAGTTGGTCGGTTGGCACAAAAGAACGTGAAGAACACCTTCTATAAAGGTAAAAACGACTCCACCAGCTGATTGTTCCCTTTTCATATTTCTCTAATGACTTCAAACCCTTTGATATTTCCAACGAGAGAAAAAGCGATAAGAGTACTAGTACTATTTTGAGAATGTAACTTCTTAGCTACTTCATGAAATGATGCTCCAGAACCTGTTACATCATCAATAAGAAGAATGTTTTTATAAGTATTGCCTAAGTTATCTCGTAAATACATTGAACTCTTAGCATTTAGTACTCTCTCATCAATCGTACGTAGGATTTTTTGAGGGACAGGAACATCTCCTGGCACCACTTTTAGCAGAGGTATTACAGGAAGCCTAAAAGAGAGATTTCGTTCTAGTTCACTCATAAACTGTACAGGACGAGGAATAGTGGGGGGGATAAAAACGATAGCTTGAATAGCAAATTTTTTAATGAGCTTATCCAAAAGAGGTTGTACTTGTTCGCATATCTCTGCTATTAACTTCTTTTCACCTGTTTGCTTTGCGAACATGATGAGTTTTGCTAATTTTGTCCGTCCAAATGTAGGATAGCTATAAATCCCTCCAAGTAAAAGTTTCTTAATAGGAGTTTCTTTAAAAGTGGTAGATAATTTACTTGTAGCATCAATCCATCCTTCCGATGAAAATAACTGAGATTGGTGAACATGGATAGTGACATATTCATTTACGCTTTCTTCCAAAAAATCACTTTTCCTATTTTGACTAATCCAATAAGAAAATCCATCTAAACCATATAAAAGACGACCTTCAGGTGTAATAGAAAGAAAGTTCTCCTCTATAATTCTCCTTTTTTCAGCTGATAGTTCATTTACAGGCAAAAAAGCTTGAGGAGAATTTGATGGAAGAGTATAAAAAACAATAGGAGGTTTACCAATCCTTACTATCTCTCCCTGTTGAAGAAGCTTATTTAGTTGTCTGTGGAGCGCTGCTTTTGTGACGGGAAATGCCTGTTGTAGCTCATGCACCCTTACTTGCTGGTTCGTTTTAATATATTCTAAGATGTTTCGCCTAGTATTAGTTATCATAGTATATAGTATATAGTTAACTGTATACTATGTCAAGGATGCGGAGAGGGGGAGATTCGAACTCCCGATCCACAAAAAAGTAGATTGCAGTTTTCGAAACTGCTGCACTCGACCACTATGCGACCTCTCCTCGTAATAGAAAGCAACGTGGAAATGTTTTAAGTTTGTCTTAATTGCTCCATTATCCACATCCGAGCAAGCGTTGTTGGGCCTACTCCTTTTTCATGGGCAACCTCTCTTAATTTACGTAAGGTTGATTGTTCAAACCTTACAGTAATTCCTTCTGATAGATTTTTTGAGAAACGAGCAGCAACTGGCTTAAGTTCGTCTTCAAACTTAGCGATAGTATGAGTTTCCCAGAATTTTGCTTCCTCTTCTTTATTAGTAAAGTAAGGAATTTTACTTTTTTGTTTTCTTTTTATAATCCTTATCACTTCCTTTTGGTGGCGAGAAATGTATTTATACCACTCAGTACAAACACTATAGAACTAGTTTTACTTGAACTTTTTAAGCTAGTGGCCACCTATAAGTAGGCGGTTTAAGTTAAATGTATCAGTCAACCGCTGTGGTTGACTGATACTGATTCTTCCTTTAATTTTTCTCCCAAGAAAATTTTAATCAAAGACTGATATGGAACATCTTTTTTATTAGCCACTTTTTTTAATTGATCCAACATAAAAAGAGGGAGCCTTAAAGAAATTGTCTCCGTTGAGGGTTTTAAATTTGGGAAAACAAGCTTTACTGGATGACTCATATCAAAATATTCAGTTGTATCATGAGTTGCCCAAAAATCTCTTTCTTCATCTTCGTTTTTAAATCTTGGTATTTGTTTAGTTTTTTTCATATTTATAAGTTTTCTTTAAATTTTTTATACACCTCCCTTTCTTTCTTGCTTTGATCTCTGGCTGATATTATCCTGATTCTGTCTGTCCTAACGGTAAAAACAATCGTTAATGATCTTTTATTTGTTGTTTCACCATATACTGTATATCTTTGTTCTGTTTTAGAATGCTTTTCGTCTTCAAAATATACCGCATCTTTAAGAAAAATTTCTTCGCATTCTATGTGTGTGACATTATGTTTTAGCTTATTTTTCTCTCTATTATAATCATCCCAGTCAAATACTATTACTTTATGGAATCGTATCTCACCACCCATATGTATATTGTAATAATATACAAGACTTCGAGTGTTGTCAATAGATATTTACGTTATAAGCATACAAACTATAAGTTGAGTTTAACTGGAAAATTATGGCATGTTGAATGAGAAATTTAGCTTGCTATTGTGTACACCCGAGTGGATTCGAACCACCGACCTCAAGATCCGCAATCTTGTGCTCTATCCAGCTAAGCTACGGGTGCATAAAAAGTGATCTTTATTGTATCTTATAATACTCTTTGAGGCAAGAAATTAGCGTTTTTCAAGAGGAAAGGTGTTTGAGAGCCAATCACCCGTTTTTTCGGTAAAAGAAGGCTTGACGTATTCTCTATAAGGAAGGTAAGGAAGCAAAACTTCTCGGACATGAGTTTTTGAGACTTCACCTAACACTAATACTAATTCTCCTGGGACAAACCATTTGGTTCGGATATGAACCATTTCTTGTCCGTGTTGAGTCTTGAAGTAAAAGTCATATAACTCTTGCCACAAGTAAAAATGATCCTCAACCATGACTCCCTCACTACTTATCTTATAAAACATAGCCCGTGGGGGAACGGCAGAAAGAGCATAGGCAAGAAAAACTAACGAAGCTAAAACCAGCATTAGTAAGTACTCTCGAAATAACAGTAAAATCACCTCAAGAAAAAGAAGAATGAGAAAGGAATTGATATAGAATTCTCGTCCTCTCTCTTTAAAGGGACGACCTGGTGCATGCCAAGCCAGAAGCGTTTTTAAACTATGCTCACCATGCTCTTTATTCTCTATCTCGTCTTCTGGATCTTCAGCTTCTTGATGAGTGGGTTCGTGTTGAGGTGATTCATGATGAGTTGACTCAGGAGAGGGAGAATCAGAAGAAGAGGAGTAGTGGGAATGTTTTTGTTCTTCCATGTTTCTACTGTACTCTAGTTCCAAAAAGTCGTCAAGAACACTCCTTTTCCCAGAGGCTCAAATACGGTATACTACACACATTGGAGAGATGTCCGAGCGGTTTAAGGAGACGGTCTTGAAAACCGTTGTGGGTTCACGCTCACCGTGGGTTCGAATCCCACTCTCTCCGCTCCATAAAAAAGGCTCCTTAAAAGGAGCCTTTTTCCTGCCTTTTTTTGGGCTACTTACTTGTAACCGCTATTTTTTTCGGTTGAGATTGAGGAGACTTGAAAAAACTAATTTTCATTACGCCATTTTCACTCACGGCTTCTGGGTCTTTTGATGTATCAATTTCTCCAGGAACTCCTACACGGTAAGAAAAGCTACGTATTGCTTTTCTATAATATTTTTTACCTGTATCTTCTTCTTTCCTCTCACCTTTAACCCACAAGACTCCTTTATCAAAGGTAATGTCTATTTCCTTAGGATCAATTCCAGGAAGGGATGCTTCTATATATACTTTCTCGCCATCTTCTGAAATCGTTATTCCTTGAGGAGTAGAAAGTGGGGAGAGATCATCATCTTCAACAATAGATTGAAGAGTTGGAAAGGTAAAAAAAGATCGTGGAATTAAATCATAGCTCATAACTTCTCACCTCCTTCCGATATCTGTATCTAGCACTCTTATATCACGACTGCTAGATCTTGTCAAGAGGGAGGAGTAAAGCATTCCAAACAGAATGAATAAAAGTGTGTTTCTTGCTCCTATAAGAAGGAGGATTGGTTGAGTTGGAGGAAGGGGAGTATCGATAAAGTTAACTACGTCAGTTGAGTACATATACGGATAGATTAAGAAGGTGAGATAGGAAAGGGACGTAAAAAGAAAGAAAAAGCGAGACCTGATAGAAAAGAAAGGGAAAAAAGGAAGAAGCCACAATAAATATTGAGGAGAAAAAATCTTCTGCGTTGCTAAAAGGAGAATAAGTGTTAAAAAACAGGCAGTAAAAAAGGTGAGACGTTTCTTATATAAGAAAAAAAGAATACTTACATATCCTAGAACAAAAAGTCCCGTATAGATCCAAGAAATAAAGATAGGAGGAGGAGAAAATTGCCCAAGAAGTTTGCAGGAAGAGCTCGTGACAAGGTTTACTGAGTTATAACTGTAGTTTAAACACAAAGAAGTGTTGGTAAAAATTGAGTGAATCCAGACTCCAGTCGCTTGAGCCGATTCTAGCTGAGTTGGGCGATTCAGAAGAAACAAATAGGGGTTTTTCTCAGCTCTCATAATCAAAGGGAGCAGGAGGAAAAAGAGAAGAAGGCTCCCAATGGAGATACTTCTTCTAAACCGAAGAAAAAGGTTTTTGGTATCAAGTGACAATTGTTCCGTAATAAAAAGAAGAGGAAAAAGAAGAATCGGGTAAAGCTTGAGAAGCGTTGCCAAAAAAAGAAGTAGGTAGGACAGGGTAAATCGTTTTTTAGAAACGGCAAAACAGGTAAAAAGAACGAGAGCGGAAGGGAAAAAGTCATAGCGAATAAAAGCAGTAGGAGCTACTCCAAGACATAGGAAAAAAAGAAAAAGAAACGCAGTACTTTTCTTATACGTGTAAAGAAATACGCTTACTCCTACAATGGCAAGAAAAACAAGGTAGGCAAAAACGTATTGATAGGCGACAAAGGGAAATAATAGAGGAAGTGAAAAAAGAAATAACGAAAGGACAGGATACTCATAAGGAAGGAAAGAAAGTGGAGATACAGAGGATGGTAAAATGACTTTACAAATCTCTACACTATTAGCACTCCCTTGCCAAAAAAGTCTGGCATAACATTCATAAAGCTTCGTATCTCCTACCTTTGCGGTTAACTCAAATTCACTGCCAAAGAATAAAACAATAAAGGTAAGAATACAGCCAAAAAGAAAAAGAGGTAAAGAGTATTTGTTAAGCCACAGAGTAAAATCCTGCATGGTACTACTATACAAAAGACAAAGATGCAGGGAAAGTAGCGGAGGGTACAGGATTCGAACCTGCGGACAGTTATTCACCGTCACGGCTTAGCAAGCCGCTTCATTACCACTCTGACAACCCTCCTTAGTTGCCTGATTATATCACTGCTTAATTTTTCTTTGCTAGACTAAAAAGGTGTTACTTCTTGATTTTCTCTTTCCCAAATCATGTGTGAGGTGTAACAGATGGGGAAGGTATCTGTGCGATACGTGCTTCTCAACTATTTCTTTTCTCTCTTCTCAAACGTGTGTTGAATGTGGTGAAGAAACCTATGACGGGCGGACGCATAAGAGATGCAAAACATCAGATTCTCTTGAAGGAGTATTCTCAAGCGTACACTACGGAAAAACAATTGAGCGACTCTTATGGGCATATAAAAAACCTCCGTATGTAAAGGAGGTGGGAAAAGTCCTTTTTCCTTTTCTTCATGAAGGACTAGTTCAAAACGAATTATTTTATACACTTCTTACTTCCTCTTGTATTCTTCTTCCAATACCCATTCTTTCTCAAGCAAAAAGAGAAAGAGGATATAGTGAGAAAGAAGAAATAGCACTCTTTCTCAAAGGAATATTTCATCAAAAGGTGTTTGCTCATCTGAAGAAAGGAGCTATTCCTACATCTACTCCTCTGATTCTTATTGATGATACTCTTCTCACCGGAGTTACTCTTAAAAATGCAGGGAAAAAACTAAAACAAGAAGGGTATGAGAAGGTGTGGGGAATAACGCTGGCGCAAAGCAGAAGAAAAGTACCTAAGTAATACCAATTTATCTCATAGAACTTTCAAGCCATTTCCTAAGAGGCTTAAAAAAGATGGCACAAATGATTGCTATTGAAAACAGGCACCAAATAGCAGGAGCTTCGTTTCTGTTTGTTGTAAGTAAAGAGGCTAGGAAAGGACCGAAAGTAAAGTGGAATAAGGATAATCTCCAGCATCCGTAGAAAAGAGGAAGAATGAAGACTGGGAAAAAATAGATGAAAAAAGAGGGATCAAATCCTAATAAAGGAAGTCTCCAAGCTAAATGCCAATTTCCATCATACGAACAAGTATCAGTTCCACATAAAGGATCTCCTATCTTACACAACCACTCTTTAGGGATATTCCATATCAGGGGAGCAAATAATTTAGTAAGCATAAAGACTGTTGCACTAAAGGAAATAATCATAACGAGACGCAGCCATTTTTTTCTTTTCTCCTCAGAAAGGAAAGTAAGCATAAAGGCGTTGATAATAGGTATCTGGAAAGCTATATGAATATAGCTCAACTGAGTAAGGAGCACATTCCCACTCACGTCACACTGATTAATCCAGATATAAGAGAGAGCTTGAAGCAGTTCCATGAGGGTGAAAAAAGCAAGGGTGAGGATTCGTACTTTTGGAACTTTCTTTTTTACCCCGTAGGCTGTGGCTCCTACTCCTAGAGCTGTAGCTGCAATACTTGCTGATGCTGACCAACACATACTTAGTATTCTAACAAGAAAACATACTGGATGTTAATCCCACAAAAAAAGCCCCATAGTTAAACTATAGGGCTAAGTTGTGGAGATGTCCGGGTGTGATCCGGAGTCCGAAATCTGGTTCTAAAAAACGTCTACAAGCGTAGTCAATTATTCTTTTTCTCGCATTTCTTTTGATCCAATTGACAGGAGAAAGAAATGCATAGGTTTAAGTACCGAGAGAAATCAAACCACTTTTTCTCCCTGTTCTCTTAGCTTAGTTTTAATTTCTACCTTCCACGAAGAGAGAAGAGTAGAAACTTGGCTTCAGCCTAAGTTACGCAGCTAATGCTAAATAACTAGGTGTTGCTGGTGCAAAAGCACTGACAACGTCATCTGCCGCGTCAACTACACGTTTAGTGTAGAGACGTGCTTTCTGAATTACATCAGATGTAGCATTTATTTTTTACCCTGTTTTACGACTATGGATAAAAGTCGGCTTGCTGTTTTTAAGGTACAAAAATCGTCGAATCAAATCATCCCCTGATAATTTCTAAAAAGGTAGAAACTAACAGGGAAGAATTTTTATCTATTTAAGCCTCGCTCCATTTCTCTATCTAAGTCTTTTCTCTTGATAGATTCTTTCTTTTGAAACTTCTTTTTGGGTTTTCCCACTCCAAGCTCAAGCTTAATTAGTCCTCTAGTAGTATAGAGGGAAATAGGCACTAATGTCAAGTTTCCACCCTCCATTTTGCTTTTCAAACTGAGGATTTGCTTCTTGTGCAAAAGAAGCCTACGCGTGCGTGATTCTTCATATTGTTCAGGCCTGGCGTATTTATAGGGAAATATACGGGAATTAATGAGATTTAGCTCTCCTGCTTGAATTCTGGCATAGCTTCCGGTGAGATCTGCATGACCTAGTTTTATGGCTTTTACCTCAGCTCCGGTTAGCATAACTCCAGCTTCAAAAGTTTCTGTTACGTCAAAGTCAAATGAGGCTCGTTTATTGATGATTTTCATGCCCTAATGATACTAAAGGAAGGAAAAAAAAGAAAGCTTAAGGAAGAGGGACTGAGTAGAGTTTTTTGTTTGAGAGGAAAAAGATCTTTTTTTCTTTCTCATCAATCGTAAATTCTTTGGTGTTTCTTATTGCTTCTGCTTGCAGAGACGTTTTAAATGAACCTGATTTATCAAATAGCAGGAATTGACTGTTTTTTGGATCTAAAACGTAGAGTGTTTCTCCTTCAACGGTGGTACGAATAAGCGTAGGGTCTGTTGGAAGTTTAGAAAGGCCGGAGAGACTAAAGGAATCTTTGACTCCCTTAGTATATTTCAAAATATTCCCATCTTTTTCTAAAAGCCAAATAGATCCATCAATCGTAAAACTGTTAAGAGAAGAGAGAGTGGGAGACTCTTCGTTCTGGAAGTAAGCTGACTTACCAAATCCACTAGATCCTGCGGTATATTTAATCATCCCATTCTCCCGATCTAAAAGGTACACATTGCCTAAATAGACACTCATAGCAACAGGAGTAGTCCAGTCCTCATCCTTTTTAATAATGGAAGTTTCCTTGCTATTATTTTTATCAATTTTGGTTATCTCACTAGGCTTTAGAAGGTACACAAATCCGGCGTCTTGAGCGTAGGCAGTAGCGCTTTTCTCAGAAACGATTTGTAACAAATCATTAGTGCTTAACTCCTCCTCAGTTGGGGACAGGGTCTTACCGTCTCCTGTTTCGGTAAGAAATCCATCAATTTTGGCTACTAGTTCTGTTGCTTGCTTTGCCTCAGGAGAGTCTTTTTTCAGCTTTGGTGTGATTTCCTCTAAGCGCTTTTTGGCTGCTTCAAACCCGTCATGAGCGAGCGTTTTATTAAGCGTTAATAAACTTTCTGCTTCCTCAACATCTTTTACTGCTGCTTTATAGATTTCCTCATAGACTGCTTTTACCTCCGTATTATATTGGTGCGTTTTAGTTTGATAAATAAGTCCAATAATGGCAAAAACGATAAGTAGGGCCAGGCCAATAAAAAGAAATCTCGTTTTCAAAAAGGTTGTAAGAAAAGCAAAGTGAGACGTTCTAGTTCTGTCTCCCAAGGTCTCTTCGTGAGTGTCGAGTTTTTCATCAGAGGGAATGATGATTCGTGATGCAGAGGAGGGAATAAACGGAGACTCATCAGTCTTTTCAGGAAGTGGAGTGGGGATAGAGTGAGTACTTTTTTCTGAAGAGGCAGAAGGGGGTAAAACTTCTTCCTGGATTTCGGGAGAAGGTGGTGCTAATTGGGCGTCTCCTGAAAATTTGAGAAAAAGACCAGCTTCTTCTCCAGTTTCTTTTTCTTGAAGAAGGGGTGTAAGACTTTCCACCATATCACTGGGGAGTTGGAGAGAGAGGGATTGAGTAAGGGTTTTGGGAGGGATGACATGGAAAAAGCCTTTGGTTCCAAGCACAATGATATCGTTGGCTTGTAAAATACCTGAGGCACCAATAAGTTCTTTTCCTTCACCTCTAACGAGTGTCCCTTGATTTTCTCCTCGGGAGAGAAGAACAGCTCCGTGATCGATAGCATAAACATAGAGTGCTCCTTCTTTGTTGTAGGCAAAAGACGCACTGACTTCTGATTCTGGTGGCAGCTCACTACACGCTGTTGTGATGGCTTCTTTTATGGCTTTATAGGACTTTTCCTCGAGGCTAAAAAACTCTGCTTCAAGGGAGTTGACAAAGGATTTGCCAATTTCTGAGGATGGATGGCCTAGGTCTTTTGAAGAGATAGATAAAGCAGCAAAAAGATTTCCGGCGTTATATGATAAGCACCAGCTGTTTTTTGTTGGTGTTGCAGTTACTTTTGCAAACGCAAGTTGTGCAGGCATTAGTTAAAGTATAGCAAGGATGTATCCAAAAAGGGAGAGGCTAGCAAGGAGGTGCAGAATAGTTAAAGCAATCATAATGGCTGAGGCATGGCTACTTTCAACATGAAGCGTATGATTAAGAGATCTAACTTGAATAAGGAGAAAAAGAGCAAATAAAGAATAAAGTCCCATGAGAACCAGAAGTGCTAGCTTTATGATGAAGGTCAAGTTAAAAAATGCAATAATATCTGCTGGCGTCATAGGTTTATGAAATCAAGTCTAAAATCAAGTCATTTACTTTCACTGGATGTGGGATTAGAGAAAATTCAATACTAGACATCTCACTTTTGGTTCGCATTGAAACATCACCATAGTTAAAAAGAGATTGAAATACGCCTTTTTGACTCGCATGAACCTCTTCAATATTGGTAAGCTCTGCTGCCGAGACTGTTTTGGCAGAAAGAGCAAAAAAATCTATATCAACAATTTGAATATTCGTCACAATCCCTACATTATAAAACCAAGTAATAAACTCTGCCAGCAAAAAGCCAATCAGAAACAAATAATACATAAGAGTAAGAATAAGAAGAAGTGAGGCAGAAAATGTAGGGAAAAAGGAAAGAACAAAAGGAAAACCTAACGGAAGAAACATGCCAATAATTCCTGTTAGAAGCCAAGGAATATTCGTAAGCCAATGCTTACGAAGAAAAAGAAGCACTATTTCATTGGCATTTTGGGCACTAAACGACACTTTTTCAGGATAGGCAGAATAGGAGGAAAAAAATCCAACAGGACTAGTCTCATGCGGTGTAGAAAGAATCGAGGAGTGGTGAGAAGAAAGGTTATGAGTGTTGTGTTCTGGTATGGGGTGAAGAGTCAAAGGAGAAATGTCTTGCACCGGTGAGAGAGAAGGTGGAGTATGTTTAGCTGCTCCAGTAGGTGGTTGGTCATATAAAGAAGGGGATGGAGTGAGGTCGGATTGGGGTTTTTTTGAAAAAATTGTTGGCATGTGTGAGTGTAGTATAGCTTATTTCTTCTCAATATTAAAAAAAGCAAATCCGTTTTGAGGAATAGAAAGATAGCCTGGAGCGCGAAGGTTAAAAGCTGTTTTGAAATTGGTTCCACTCAGTCGTTTCTCTCCTTTATCTGTTTGGAAAACTACCTCACTGGTATTTCCATTCCCTTGCAGAACACTTACCCCCGTGACAGTACTTATTCCTCCGTTATATTTGTTGGAAACATTCTTTAACTCGTCACTGGAGTAGGGAGTGCCCCCCCAGCAAGAAGGTGGAGTAACTTTGCCTGTCTCATCTCCGCTACCTCCATTAAAAAGAACCATAGCTCCATTAAGAATATCTGCCATGTCACTTCCTGTTAGCCAGGGGTTTGACCGGCCGCATTTTTCACTATTTACGCTATACCCTTTGGTATACCAAGATTTATAAAACCAGGGAGAACCGATGAGTTTTTCATAGGCTTTATCCGAAAAATTACTTCCTCCCCCTCCGTCTGTAGTATCCCACCCCATGGTGGTAAGATATCCTCCGGTAGTTGAAGAGTAGTAGGTGACGACGTCTTCAACAATTTGTCCTCTCGTATCACTCACTGCTTTTTTCCAACTCTCAGGAGAGTTATCTGCTTTACTTGTTGAAAAGACTTGGCAGGCTTCAGTGGTACAAATTTCACTGCCTTGTGCTTTGTACCGATAGGCATACGACCTAGCGGCAATGGCTTGTGCTTTAAGTGCTTCAGGATGCCAGGATGAAGGCATTTCGGCAATACCTAAAAGATACCGTCCTTCAAAGTCTATTTCTCCTTGTCCTGCAACTTTAATTGTTCCACCTGTATCTTTAGTAGTGGGGTCTTTCCCATAGTAGGCTTTAATAATATCAGTCGAGGATTGTCCTCTTTGGGCTCTTGAGTTAGCTCCGTACTGACTCATGCCTTTTCTATGGGTATGAGCTCCAAAAGAAAAAACAGCAAACGAGCCTCCCGGGGCACTTTCTCGAAAGCCTTTAATAGAGGCATTATAATCATCAGCTAAATCACTATCTCCAATACTAGCCGTAAAGGTTCCTGACCTGGCATTAATAATTTCGTTTTGTTTTGCCGTTAGTTGAGCAATTTTTTGAGAAACATTTTTTTGGTAATCTTTAGCTCCAGTAATAACTGAGGCCAGCTTGGCTGCTTGCTCGTCAAGTGAACTCTTGGCTGTTTTTAACTTTGCTTCTTCAATTGCCAGGGCATTTTTTCGCTCTTCAAGATTGGTTATGGAAATGGCCATAGTTGTAATCATCGTTTTATCTTGATCAGTTTTAGCTTGTTGGTACGCAAGGTTTTTTGTCACGTCAGTTGCGGTTTGTGAAGAAAGAAGAAAAAGGAAAGGGGAGTTATTATAACTTTTCATATAAAAGTCTCTAATAGTCCGCTCTAAAATCACTTGTTTTTTGGAAAGATCTTTATAGCTTTGGTCAATCTCTTTTTTCTTCTGAGCTACTTCACGCTCAACAGTCCCTATTCTATTTTTAATTCCTGTAACTTGAGCATCAAGTTTGGTAAGTTCTGACTCAAGAGGCTTAGTTGCAGCTACTGACATATTCAGCGCATTTGTTAACTCTTGTAGCTGCTTGTTAATATCATCTAACTCATCAGAATAAGAAGAGGAGGGAAGAAAAGAAAAAAGTGCAAAGAGGCATAGAGCAAAGCCAATAAAAACCTTAGAAAACGTGGGCATTTACCTATTATAGCAAATCGAGTTCTTTCTCACTTGCAAAGAGAAATAAGTGTGCTAAACTTGGGGGAGTTTTATGCAGAAGCGGTTTTATACCAAAGATGAGGGTGGATTTGAGAGCATGAGTGCCACGGTAGTCAAATCAACCTCCAAGTCGCGTCTTGTACTCGTATTCCTTTTTTTTCTAGTAGGAGCAGGACTTCTTTTTGTTGGAGTAAAACTGTTAAGCATGCAGCAGGAGAATCAAATGGTTATTGCGCCAACTCCTACTCCAACGAGTAGCCCTCTTATTAGTGAGGCTCCTACTCCAACAGAAGTAATAACTCCTTCCTCCGTTTCCAAAGCTCCCCAAACAACTCCTACTCCAACAGTTGTAACGAGTACCACTCCTTCGAGTAAGAAACTGACCATTTCTGTTCTGAATGGAAGTGGGACAGCTGGAGCAGCTGGGGGAGCCTCAGATGCGCTAAAAGAATTAGGTTACACTATTTCTTTTACAGGAAACGCTTCCTCTTTTACCTATGAAGGGATTACGATTAACATCAAAAAAAGTAAAAATAGTCAATTAGCCTCTCTTAAAAAAGATGTTTCTGGTATTGGTCCGGTATCAAGCACCTCTGCCACGCTTGCTGAAACTTCAACAGTTGATGCACAGGTCATAATTGGTAAATAATAAAAGGGTATGCATATTGCTTGTGTTGGAAATGCCATTTTAGATATTCTTTTTCAATTCCCATCCGTAGACGTTTCTTCCTACGTCTCCAATCACACTCTCCAATTTCCTCTTGGGGCTAAAATTCTGATTGATTCATACGAGTTGCAACTTGGAGGAAATGCCAGTAACGTCTCTGTTGGTCTTTCCCGTCTTGGGTATCAAACGTCTCTTTTTGCTGAGATGGGGACAGACTTATTCTCGGAGTATATAGGACAATCTCTTCGAAAAGACCAGGTAGATACAACGTATATGATAAAGGAGGGGAAAACGTCACTTGGCATTTCTCTTAACGCAGTAGAAGATAGAGTAATTTTGGTTGATCACCAGAAGAGAAGTAATGCTTTTACGCTTCCTTATGAGTCACTGGATGGTGTATATCTCACCTCACTTGGAGATAACTGGGAAAGAGTCTATAAAACAGTTCTCACAACTTGTGCAGAGAAAAACATTCAGGTATTTTGTAATCCTGGGAGTATTCAACTGAAAGAAAGAAATTCCTTTGTTTCTTTTCTCTCACAAATTAAGGTGTTATTTATAAACGTTGAGGAAGCGGGGATATTGGTGGATTATAAAGTCCCACTTAAAAAGCATAAAAGTACTAAGGAGAATTCGAAAATTATTCATGAGCTTATGGATGGTTTATTGTCTAAAGGAGCTACAATCGTTGTCATTACTGATGGAGTGGAGGGGTCATACGCTAGTAGTAAGACAGAGGGAAATATCTATCATACGCCAATCAGTACACTTCCGATTGTTGAGAAAACGGGAGCAGGAGATGCGTTTGCTTCAGGTTTTTTGGGAAATTTTCTTGAGACTCAAGATCTCAAACAGGCTCTTCGTGCAGGAACTCTTAACGCTGGATCAGTCGTTTCTCAAATTGGGGCCCAACCTGGGTTACAAACGAAAGAACAATTGAATCAATTACTCAACGCTCTTCCGCTTGCTGTTGTGCAGATTACAGGGTAATATCAAACTATGAAAGTCATTGTTGGTGCAGATCATCGGGGACAAGCTCTCAAACAAACGGTTCTTAACATTCTTCAAGCAAAACACATTCCCTACGAGGATGTTTCCTCGAGTCCTCTTCCTGATGATGACTATGTTGACTTTGCTGAAGGAGTTGGGAGAGATATTGTTGCATCTGATGAAAACAAGGGAATTCTTTTGTGTGGAAGTGGGATTGGAATGGTCATTGCAGCCAACAAAATGACAGGGGTTCGGGCAGGAATGGGAGAGTCTGTGGAACAGGTGAAGGCAGGAAGAGCCGATGATGACATGAATGTCCTCGTTCTGGCAGCAGATTTTCAATCGGAAGTGGACATGGAATCTCTGCTTGATGCTTTTTTGACAACGCCTTTTGTTGATAACGAAAGGCATGTGCGCCGTCTTGATAAAATTAATCTTCTTGAGGAGAAAGAGAGTATATGAGTGAGATAATTCCTGGTATTTTAGAACACTCCTGGGAGGATATTGAGAAAAAACTAGAACTTGTTGCATCTGTAACGACTGCAGTTCATATTGACCTGCTCGACGGGACCCTTGCTCCCAACACAACTTTTCTTGATCCCAGTCCCTTTGCTTCATGGGCACAAAAACTGAATATAGAGCTTCATATGATGGTTTCAGAACCAATTGCTCTTGTTGAGCAATGGGGGAAAGTAGGGGTAAAGCGGTTTTTAGGACAGATTGAAAACATGTCAGATCAAGCTGCTTTTATTAATAAGGCTCGTGAATTTGGAGAGGGAGGATTGGCACTGGACGGAAAAACTCCTTTATCCGAGCTTACCACAACTGATTTTGACGAGTTACTCCTCCTCACCATTGATTTAGGTTTTTCAGGAAAACCATATGTGCCTGAATATGCCCAGAAGTGTATTCATGCTAGGGAGAGTTTTCCCAGTGTAGTCTTGGGAGTGGATGGCGGAATTCATGTGAATACGATTACTGATGCAGCAAATAAGGGAGCCAGACGGTTTACGGTGACAAGTGCTTTTTTTGGAACAGAGGATCCAGAATCATCATATAAGCAGTTATTGGCTTTGGTTTCCAACTTGTGAGCCTGCTGTCATAGGATACCCTTGACACCCTCTAGGTTCTGTTCCTCGTAAGAAATATTCCTGCCTGCCTCCGCAATACATACTAATAACAGTTGAAGGAAGTGCGAGCTTATGATCTGGTGTATTAGAGAGTAAGTGCTGCATGACTTCATGCCAAATAGGAGCAGCTCCTGTAATGCCTGAGGCTAAACTGGGATTCATAGGACTACCATCATTATTTCCTACCCACACGGTTACCACGTAGTCCTGAGTGTATCCAACTGTCCAATTATCCCTCTTATTATCACTTGTTCCTGTTTTAACAGACACGGTGTATCCAGGGATAACGAGAGGAGAAGAAGCTCCGAAGGCCATAACTCGTGCCCCGTTATCACTTAAAATGTCTGACAGGATATAGCTAACGCCAGGATCCAAAACGTGTTTTTTCTCAGGTTCTTTTTTTACCACAATTCGATCTGAGCTATCTTTCATCTCTATAATTGGATCAGGAGTTACTCGCACGCCTTCGTTTGCCAAGGTTCCAAAGACGGTGGCTAAATCAAGCATCGTCACCTCTGCACTTCCTAGAGTTACTGCCAATCCGTACTCTTCCGGCTCTCCCCAGGATGTTATTCCCATATCTTTACCCAAATTAATCATTGAAGGAATCCCAATTTGTTCAAGCGTCTTGACTGCTGGGATGTTATAAGAATTACCTAAAGCGTACCGGAGGGGAAGTCTACCATGGAACCTCCCGTCATAATTTACTGGAGTATAGGAGCTACTTCCAGGAATATTATACGTAATTGGGGAGTCATCAATCAGGGAAGCTGAGGTGAGTCCTTTACCTAGCGCTGCTGCATAAGTAACGACTTTAATAGAAGAGCCAGGTTGGCGTTTAGAAACAGCCAAATTCACAGTTCCTCCATTTGGATTAGCGTAGTCTTTACTCCCAACCATTGCCAAAATATCTCCATTATTGGGATCAGTCACTACTACTGCACCATTTGAAACCCATAAATACCACGAGTTGTCAACTATTCGTCTTACACTCTCCTCTGTTTTTTGTTGAAGAGACAAGTCCAGGGTTGTTTTAATTCGAAGCCCGCCTTTCTCAACAGCTGAGAGACCATATTTTGAGACCAAGTAATCTTTAATATAGGCAATAAAATGAGGGGCATTCAAAGCAGTTTGGGGTTTTTTAAATTGAAGAGGAGAGACTACAGCTTTTTGATATTCCGTATCAGTAATATATGACAACTCTTTCATTTTCTCTAATACTTCTTTTTGTCTCTCTTTCCAAAGGAGTGGATGATTTCCAAAAGGAGAATAGTACGAAGGAGCAGCGGTAATTCCTGCTAAAAAAGCTCCTTCAGGAAGAGTTAGATCCTCGACATGCTTGCCAAAGTAAATATTCGCAGCAGCCTCAATCCCCCAGGCAGTTCCTCCGTAAGGAATCTGGTTAAAGTACATAGTTAAAATCTCGTCTTTGGAGTAAAGCTGTTCAGTCCAAAAGGCAAGGATTATTTCTTTTACTTTTCTCAACACTTTTTTCTCAGGAGTAAGAAGTGCTGATTTAACCAATTGCTGGGTAATGGTTGATCCTCCTTGAAAGAGCCCACCTTTCATATTTGAAATCCCTGCTCTAATGATGGCTGAAACATCAAATCCAGGATGAGAATAATAATGCTTATCCTCAATAGCAAAGGTTGCGTTGATGACGTGTTTGGGGATCTTTTTGAGAGGAACAATAGTTCTATTTTCAGTAGCGTAAAACTCATACAGAAGAGTTCCGTATCGATCATATAAAAAACTAGTTTGAGCAATGGGGCGAGTTTTGAGAAGAGATGGGTGAGGAAGGGTAAGAGCAAAGAGACAAACTCCTCCAATGAATACAATACTTGCTCCCATGATAAATTTTTTCCACAAAGGAAAAGGAGTAGCTAGGTCTTTTTTCTTCGGTCCTCTTTTCTTTTGCGTGGGGGGGAGAATGGTTGTTTTAACTAGATGCAAAGAAAAAGAAAAGATATCTCTAGCATAAACGATACTCTTTTTAAGAGTACTGAAAATACTCAGATATTTTACTCTGAGTTGTGTGTTTAGCTTCTTTGGTCTTCCCCTTTTTTTTTGTTTTGAGAAAAGAAGTGAAAATTGATAGAGATTTTTGGTTCGAGTTCTCGCCATACTGCCTCGGGCAGAACACATTCATTATAGCGAATTTGGAGACAAGTAGAAACAGGAATTATGGAGCAGGAGAAGGTGTAGGGTGAGCACAAGTTACGCAGTATTGATTACCTAGTCCGTCTTTGACAATGGTTTCTTCTCTTTCTTCCACATTTTCTGTTTGTCCTGGCTTTGCTAAGGTGTTTGTAATTTTGTCGATAAAGACTTTTTGCCTACTTGAATCAAGTTGCTTTGGTTCTTTCCCTTTAATAAAGTATTCAAATTTTGTAGGACACGGAGCATCAGCGCGGGGGATTAAGCCTGAGGTTGTACAGACAATTTTTCCTATGACGTCTTGGGGTTGTTTTGGTTTTTGTACTTGTTTCCCATCAATCAAATGAGCCATCAAATCATGCCAGATAGGAGCTGCTCCTGTGACTCCTGAGACGACTCCTTGCATAGGGGTGTGGTTATTATTTCCTACCCATACGGCAACTAGGAAAGATGGGCCATGGGTGTATCCAATGGTCCAGTTATCTCTATAGTCATTAGTTGTTCCTGTTTTGACTGAGACGGGTTGATTGCCAATTTTGAGTGCAGAAGAAGGGCCAAAAGCATCAGTTCTTGCTGCATTGTCTTGGAGAATATGAGAAATGATAAAACTGACGGATGGAGGAATGACTCTTTTACCAAAGATGGGACTTGGAGGGGGAATATATTCTTCAAGAGTTTCCCCTTTTTGATTGGAGACTTTGAGAATAGGGTGTAAGTCTACTCGATATCCTCCATTGGCAAAAACGCCAAAGGCTGTTGCCATATCCGTCATATATACTTCTCCTCCTCCTAGCGTTAAGGAAAGTCCGTATTGAGAAGGATCAGTAAAAGTAGTGATTCCCATGGCAGAGGCAGTTGAGAGCATAGCATCCATGCCGTTGAGTTTTAACATTTGCACTGCTGGAATATTGAGAGAATTAGCGAGCGCATATCTCATCTGAACAACTCCTCGATATTTTCCGTCATAGTTTTTAGGACAATAATTTGGAGTTCCGCCAAAGCACGATTCTTGATCGATAAAAGGAGTGGCAGCAGTATATCCTTTAATAAGTCCAACAGCATAGTTAATTGGTTTTATAGAGGACCCTGGTTGTCTTTTAGCAACAGTCAAATTTACGTTTGGTTCAAATAAACAGGTAGAACCTGGATTACATCCTGCTGGTTCCACTTCTCCAAAATAATCTTTACTTCCAACCATGGCCAAAATTTCACCGGTAGTCGGAATGGTAATAAGAGCAGCCCCGTTTCCGACTCTGTTTCGAGAAAGGCTTTGCAACTCTGCTGCAACAGTTGCCTCAGCGTATTCTTGGAGAGATAAATCCAAACTTGTCTTGACTCGTAACCCTCCAGACGTGACGGTTCGAGTGCCATAGACTTGTTCAAGAATATCTTTGACGTAAAAAACAAAATGAGGAGCATGGATGGTGTTGGTAATATTTTTAAACTGGAGAATTTCTTTCTTGGCTTTTTCTACTTGCTCTTTAGTAATATAGCCTTCTTCTTCCATTTGCGTAAGAACAAATTCCTGTCTCCTTTTTCCTAAATCAGGTCTTGTTCCAAAGGGAGAGAGGACACTGGGGGATTCTGGGAGTCCTGCCAAAAATGCAGCTTCAGCAAGCGTTACGTCTTGAACATTTTTGCCAAAATACGTATGAGCAGCGGCTTCAATGCCATAGGCAGTACCGCCATATGGTACTTGATTCAGATACATTTCTAAAATAGTATTTTTGGAATAGAGCAGCTCGGTTGCAAAGGAGAGAATAATCTCTTTGGCTTTTCTCTGAATAGTTCTGTCTTGAGTCAGAAGGGTATTTTTAACCAGTTGTTGAGTGAGGGTAGATCCACCTTGAACTTGTTTCTTGAAAATAGTTGAATAGCTAGCTCTAATGATTCCTTTAATATCAATAGGGCCGTGTTTATAAAAGTCTTTGTCTTCAATGGCAATAGTTGCTTCTTGAATAGTTTTTGGAATATGAGCCAGAGGAATAAAGCTGGCATTTTTATCTGAGTAAATCGTGTAGAGCAGTTTATCGTTTCGATCAAAAATTTGCGTGGATTGAGGGATAGCTTCACTACTACTTAGTTTCGTAGGGGAAGGAAGATCAGAGAGAATAAAGTAATAAAAACAGGCTCCAAAAATAACTAAAGGGAGAAGGAAAACATAATACTTATGAAAAAAGTATTTCAGTTTCTTTTTCACTGATTTTTTCTTCATATAGGTATCATACCATAGCATCCAACTTTGCTAATTCTTGGTATAATGAATAAAATATGCCAGAATCTTTCTTTGCCTTTCTTTCCTATCTGCCTTCTTTTCCTGTCTCTCTTCTAGACATTGTCATGCTTGGGATTTTAGCTTTTTATGCCTGGGAAGGATATAAGGTTGGTTTTTCTCAAAGCATGATTGATCTGGCAGGCTTTTTCTTGGCGTTTGTTTTGGCTTTAAAAGGATACGGAGTAGTGGCAACTGGGTTAGTCAAACTCTTTGCTCTTCCTGTAGGGTTTGCTAATGCCATTGGCTTTTTCTTTTGTGCTCTGGCTCTTGAAGTGGGGATTACGCTTCTTCTGCGGCGCTTAACACGGTATATTCCTTTTATCCCAAAAGATACAAAAATAGGAAAGGGACTTTTTGTTTTCAACCAATACGCAGGAATTCTTCCAGGAGTCATCTCAGCAGGAATTATCCTTTCTTTTTTAGTGAGTGTTCTTATTGCGCTTCCTTCCTCTCCGGTTCTCAAGCAAGCGGTCAGTTCCTCAAAAATAGGAGCTTTTCTTCTTTCCAATACGAGTGGAATTGAGAAAGGACTCAATTCAGTTTTTGGTGAAGCGTTTCATGATAGTTTGAACTTTTTCACGGTTGAGCCGGAAAGTTCCACGGCAGTTGAGCTCCATTTCAAAGTGCAAGATGGAGTAATTGATAAACCATCTGAGGAGAAAATGCTTGAAATGGTCAATAAAGAGAGAGAAAAACACAACTTGCAGCCAGTTACCCTGAATGACTCACTTCGTCAACTAGCCAGGAAGTATTCAGATACTATGTTTAAAGATGGGTATTTTTCCCATTATGATAAAGAAGGAAGCTCTCCCTTTGACCGGATGGATCAAAAAAAGATTGAATACTCCTATGCTGGAGAGAACTTAGCTCTGGCTCCAACAGTGGAACTTGCGATGCAGGGGTTAATGAATAGTCCAGGACACAGAGCCAATATTTTAAAGCCAGAATTTAAGAAAGTAGGAATTGGAGTAGTGGACGGGGGAATTTACGGAAAAATGTTTACTCAGGAGTTTACTGATTAATAGAGCTTCTTCCTGTAAGTGATTTGGAGTAGTAGTAGCAGTATTTTTTAAAGAAAATATGCTAGGATAAATCTATGGTACGAGTTGCTATTAATGGATATGGACGAATCGGAAGAGTAGCTCATCGAGTTATTAGTCAATGGTATTCACAAGATATTGAAATTGTTGCCGTAAATGCTGGAGGATCAACGGATCTAACAGGCTGGATGTATTTATTAAAATATGATAGCGTCTATGGAGCGTTTCCTGAAACCCTTTCCGTTCGTGAAGATACTTCAGAGCCAGGACTGCTTGGTTATTTAGTAGTAGGAGAGAAAGAAATCCCCGTTTTCTCTCAAAAAGATCCCGCTCTTCTCCCTTGGGGAAGACTCTCGGTTGACGTTGTTATTGAATCTACTGGAGCTTTTTTAACTGCTGAAAAACTAGAACCTCACTTAGTAGCTGGTGCTAAATCTGTTGTCCTTTCGGCTCCTGCCAAAGGGGATGAAATTTCAACCTATGTTTTATCCATTAATCAAGAAGAGTATCAAGGAGAAAGAGTGATTAGTAATGCGTCCTGTACGACCAATTGTATTACCCCAGTTGCTAAGGTGATGGATCAAACCTTTGGGATAGAAAAGGCCATGATGACAACTATTCATGCTTATACATCAGATCAGAGGCTTCTTGACGGAGGGCATGAAGATCCTAGACGTGCTCGGGCAGCAGGAGTAAATATCATTCCCACCACAACTGGTGCAACTAAAGCTGCAGCCAAAGCCTATCCTCCTCTTGAAGGACGATTTGATGGATTAGCTATTCGTGTTCCTGTTCCCGTGGGGTCACTTTCTGATTTCACTTTTCTTCTGGGGAGAGAAACAACGGTTGAGGAGGTCAACGAAATTCTTGCTCAAGCGTGTCAAAGCCCTTCCTATGAAGGGGTAATGGTGGCAACGACTGATCCTTTGGTATCAAGTGATATTATCGGTAGTCCGTATTCAGCAATTGTGGACCTTTCCCTGACTCAAGTGGTTGGAGGAAATATGGTCAAAGTAGTCGCTTGGTATGACAATGAGTATGGCTATGCGAACCGACTTATTGAGCAAGTTCTTATTGTTGGAGGAAGTCAAGGAGGGACACAACAGACAAATGCAACAACCTCTTGAAGTAGAAATCGCTGAACAAAAACATCAAGGAGTTCTCCTTGTCATCACTGGTCCATCAGGCAGTGGCAAAGATACTGTTATCTCTAAGCTTTTGGAGACTCACCCTAGCGCCAAACGGGTTATTACCACCACCACTCGAGCAAAGAGGGATGGGGAGTCAGAGGGACACCCATATCATTTTATTTCCAAATCTGCTTTTGAGGAGAAAATTGCGATAGGAGATTTTTTTGAATGGGTAGAATTTCGAGGAGCACTGTATGGAACAGAATCTGAAGCCTTACTTCCACTTCTTGAAAAAGGAACGGATTTGATTTGGAAGATTGAAGCCAAGGGGATTAAAAATATTAAAGAAAAAATAAGGCAAAGTATTCCTCGCTCTGTTTTTATCTTTATTACTGCTACTGATGTTGAGACGATGAAGCAGAGAGTGCGAGAAGCCGAGGGAGAATCCCATATGGATGAGAGGTGGAATGAGTCCCTTGTTATCTGGGAGCGAAAGCAATATGAAGATTGTGATTATTTAATCGTGAATGAGAATGGGGCTTTAGAAAAGACAGTTAAGACAGTTGAAGCATTGCTGATTGCTAAGCGGTGTGAAATAATACGCTAAAGTCATTATGAGAAAAGTTATTGTCCTTTTCCTCTTTGTTCTCTACGCTCTTTTTGTTACCAGTCCTCTTTTTGCTGAAGAACCTATCTCAACTCCCTCAGCCAATGCTATTGAATATGAGCTGCCTTATCCAGGAATTCTTCCAGATAGCCCGTTATATTTTCTTAAAGCTACAAGAGATAGAGTCATTAGTTTTTTGATTCGAGATCAGATAAAGCGAATTTCTTTTAACCAACTCCAAGCAGATAAAAGAGTCCATGCAGCTCTTCTTCTTTCAAAAAAGGAAGAGAGAAAAGTCCCATTGGTTATTTCTACCTTTTCAAAAGGGGAAAATTACCTTGAATTAGCCATGCGAGATGCGGCAGATGCAAAAAAACAAAAGAAGGATGTAACAGCGGAAATAGGGAAGATGCAAACAGCAGCAAAAAAATATAAAGAAATTCTCTCCTCTTTAGATACACGTCTTGATTCTGAAATGGAAGCTTATAACATTTTAATGAAGAGAATAAATACCTTGATAAAAGAAGCAGATCAACTCTAAGTTTCTTGTCTTTTTTGAGAGAAAAAAACCTTATAATAAATTGCTTTTTACCCCTCCAGCCTACTGATATTATCTGATATACATTAGCCCAGTTGACGCTACTCTCTTAGTGTTTTATGATTTTTCTATCACTACATATATTGTATTGAGAGAGATCCAGGCAGGACAACTTAATAAAACCTTATGCATTGCCCGTACTGTGGATCGAAACATTCTGAAGTCGTTGAAACACGGGATAGTGAGGATCTAGATGCGATTCGAAGGAGAAGGACGTGTCTTTCTTGTCTTAAGCGTTTTACTTCCTACGAAAGAGTAGAAAATGTTCATCTGCTTGTCATTAAAAAAGACGGGAGACGGGAACAATTTAGTAGAGAAAAGTTAAAAACAGGATTATTGAAGTCATGCGAGAAGACATCTGTCTCTCTAGAACAAATTGAATTTATCGTAAATGACATTGCTCAGAAATTGCGTGGAGCAGATTCAATTGAGGTAACCAGTCTGCAGATAGGAGAGATGGTTGCCACTCATTTGAAACAGATATGTAAAGTAGCCTATATCAGGTTCGCAAGTGTCTTTAAGCACTTTGTTGATGTAGATGACTTTAAAAAAGAAATGCGAACCCTTTAAAAAAATATATGATGCAACTTGACGGAATTAGACAAAAAGTATTTTTAGATAGATATGCTCTTAAGGGAGAGAATGGAGAACTTCTTGAGCACACTCCTGAGGAAATGTGGGCCCGAGTTGCCAAAGGCATTGCCGCTAATGAGAAGAAAAAAGATCAACCCCTGTGGGAAAAAGAATTTTACCGGGTAATGACTGATTTTAAATTTGTTCCTGGAGGAAGAATTCTTTCTGGCGCAGGAACAGGCTATCAGGTAACCTATTTTAACTGCTTTGTAATCCCCTCTCCAAAAGATTCTAGACACGGTATTTTAGAAGCGCTTGGGCAACTCGTTGAAATTCAAGCACGTAGTGGTGGTGTGGGACTTAATATGTCCTCTCTTCGTCCAAAAGGGGCACGAGTCAAAAAAGTAAATGGAACTTCTTCAGGCCCTGTGAACTGGGCAACTCTTTTTTCTGTGGCAACTCATGATATTGTGCAGCAAGGTGGAAGTAGAAGAGGTGCAACGATGTTGATGCTTTGGGATTGGCACCCAGATGTTGAGGAGTTTATTACCGTCAAGCAAGATCTGACCAAAATTAATGGAGCCAATCTTTCCGTTTGTGTTTCTGATGGTTTTATGGAGGCTGTCAAACAAGATAAAGATTGGGAGTTAGTCTATCCAGATTTGGATGATCCACGCTATGATTCTCACTGGGATGGAGAAATTGATAAGTGGCGTGAAATGGGCGGGAAAGTAAATGTATATAAAACGGTTAAGGCTCGTGAGTTATGGAATATGATTTGTGATGCTGCCTGGAGAAGTGCAGAGCCAGGACTTCATTTCATGGAGAGGTCAAACAAAAGATCAAACACGTGGTATTTTGAGCGTCTAGTAGCTACAAACCCCTGTGGAGAACAACCTCTTGGACCTTGGGCTGTTTGTAACTTGGGAGCGATGAACTTAGCAGAGTATGTGAAGGATTCTGATTTATCAGCCGATAAGGCAGGTTGGTTTGACTATGAGTCATTTGGGAAAGATGTCAAAGTCGCTATGCGCCTTTTAGATAACGTGATTGATCAAACCTATTACTTCTTCAAAGAAAACGAAAAAGTAGCAAAAGATATCCGAAGAACGGGATTAGGAATCATGGGTATTGGAGACGCTCTCATTAAAATGAAATTGAGATATGGATCTGAAGAATCAGTTCCTGTGATTCATAAAATGTTTGAAGTATTAAGAAACAGTGCATATGATGCCTCAGCTGACATTGCAGCTGATAAAGGCGCTTTTCCTAAGTTTGATAAGGAAAAGTATGGACAAGGGTATCACATCAAAAATCTTCCTCAAGAGATACAAAAGAAAATTCAAAAACAGGGAATCCGAAACGCAGTACTTTTAACTATTGCTCCAACAGGAACAACCTCACTTGTTTCCGGAGTAACGAGTGGGATTGAACCAGTTTATGAATTTACTTTCAAAAGACGCTGGAGAGGTGGAGAGGATATTATGTATCACCCCTTGTATGAATCATGGCTCAAAACCCATGCAGATCAGGAAAGAGCAGAGTATTTTGTGAGTGCTAATGATCTCACTCCTCTGGAGCATGCAAAGGTCCAAGCGATTGCTCAAGAATATATTGATTCCTCCATTTCAAAAACAGTCAATGCTCCAAATGATCATACGATTGAGGATGTAAAGAACCTGTATATGATGGCGTATGACATGGGGCTTAAGGGTATTACCTATATGAGAGATGGATCACGCCAGGGAGTTCTTGAGCGAATGGATGAGAAGAAAGAAGTTAAAAAGGAAGAAGTCATTCCTGTTACTCCACGAGTAGAACGCCCTATGATGCTTGAGGGGACAACCTATAAAGCAGATACGCCAAGTGGAAAAATGTATGTAACGGTAAATCACGACGAAAACAGTCAACCATTTGAAGTCTTTATTAATAATGGCAAGTCAGGATCAGATGTGATGGCCATGGCAGATGCACTGGGACGAATGATCTCATTTGTGCTGCGAATTCATAGCCCTGTTCCTCAGAGAGAAAGAATGAGAGAAATTGTTTCAGAGTTAACAGGAATTGGTGGAGCGAGAAGTATTGGTTTTGGAGAAAACAGAGTTCGTTCTCTTCCTGATGCGGTTGCCAAACTGCTTGCCAGGCATTGTGATTTTAGAGTGAATGGAGTAGTACAGGATAGAGTCGTGCTGCCTGATTTAGAAGCTGAGGAAGTAAAAGGAGAAGAAGCAAACGGAGCCAATGGGCACTCTCTTATGAGTGGACAAATGGAAATGTTGAGTATTCATCCTGAAGGAGAAAAACTTCAGTCAAGTGCAACGAGTTTATTTGATATTTGCCCTGAATGTGGCTCTGCCACCCTTGCATATGAAGAAGGTTGTAGAAAATGTTATAGCTGTGGTCACTCTGAGTGTTGAGTGATTTGACAAGTGTTGGGAAGTATAGGAAATCACGGTGAAATTCCGTGGCTGTGCCGCAACTGTTAAAGCCAGAAAACTATACTTTTCTTAGTTCTCCCGAGCAGGAAAAAGGTAATCCTTTTCCGTTATCGGAGAAGGATTTTTTGTATGAAACGAGCATTTATTTTTTTAACCAGTATCTTTATCGTTCTTTTTGGTGTTACTCTCTTTCGTTCCTCATTTCCTTATGTGTCTTTTCCAGAAAAGAAAGTAGAACAAACAGCGTCCTCAACTTTTTCTTATCAAGGAGAAGTGGGCGTTAGTGCTCTCTCCCTTCTTGAAAGAAAAGCAACAGTAGAGATTGATCGAAGTGGGTTAGTGGTTTCTATTAACGGACGAATGGCAGAAAGTTCGAGTCGGGAGTATTGGGGATTTTATGTAAATGGAAAACTTGCACCCGTTGGTCCAAAAGAGTATATCACTACGCCTAATGACAAGATTGAGTGGAAAATAGATAGGTATTAATGATGGAAAAAATAAAACAGTATCTCCCAGAAATGGTAATTATTCTCCTTGCCGTTTTGTTCCGGTTAGCTCCGCATCCTGGTAACGTCACACCGATTAACTCCCTAGCTCTTTTTGGCGGTGCGTATTTTTCAAAGCGATATGCGATTGTTCTTCCTTTAGTTGCTCTATTTGTCTCAGATCTTTTCTTGGGATTTCATGCAACCATGCCGTTTGTCTATGGGAGTTTTATTCTCACGGGATTTCTTGGGTATTTGATACGGAAAAAAAGAGGAGTGTTTAGCCTTTTAGGAACAAGTGTTCTCTCTTCAGTCCTTTTTTACCTCATCACCAACTCTGGAGTGTGGATTTTGGGAAATATGTATCCACTAACCCTCGCAGGATATTTGGAGTGTTTAGTTGCCGGGATACCCTTTTTTAGAAACACCCTGATGGGGGACTTGTTCTATATAACTTTTTTCTATGGAGCATTTGCTCTTTGCGAAAAGGTATGCAATAATTCTGGCCAAGGACTAAGCTATGCCAATTTATACAAAAAAAGGTGATTTCGGAGAAACATCACTCTGGGGAGGGAAGAGAGTAAAAAAATCCACCCTTCGAGTCGATGCGTATGGAACAATTGATGAATTAAATAGTATCTTGGGAGTAGTGATTGCCACTCTTCCCAAAAATACGAGATTAAGTGAGGAGTTGATTGCTATTCAACATGATTTACTAGAGATTGGCTCACTTCTTGCAGATCCGAATGCTTTGCCTTTTGCACTCTTAGCGGATAGAGTAGGAGAGTTTGAAGTGATGATTGATCAGTTAACAGACACCCTTCCTCCTCTCAAAAACTTCTCTCTTCCCGGAGGAAGTTTAGCTGGAGCACAATTGCATGTGGCAAGAACCGTTTGTCGAAGAGCAGAAAGACGAATTGTTTCGCTTTTAGATAAAGAGCCAATTGATACGGGGCTTATTACGTATGTAAATAGACTTTCTGATCTTTTGTTTACAATGGCCAGATATACCAATAATGCACTAGGAGCAGAGGAGGTTATTTGGCATACTAGAAGGGAAAAAGAGACCAGTAAAGAGCAAAACAAGGTAGATTCTCTACCAAACCAAGGGTGAATTAGGTGTAAATCCTAAGCTGTGCCGCAACTGTAACTACGTAAAAAGTAGAAGTCAGATCCCTTTCAATTCATTCCGAGCAGAGTGTTCTCAAAACTCCTCGGAAAAGGAGTTTTTTTATGAGTCAAATAGAAACACTAAGACGCACCTCCACCCCCATTATTACTGAAACTATTGATGAGAAGGGACGGAGTATTCATCAATATCCGATTAAATCGCCACTCGTTTCTGTTGATTTACCTCCTCTTTCAAAGCCTCCTGTTCTTTCTCTTGTTGATACCCAAGAAGTACCCAAAATAGAAAAGAAAGAACAAGAAGGACCACAAACCCTTGAGGAACATATTGCCTATTTTGATGCGAATTGGAGGAGTTTGAATCTTCCTGAAAACTGGTATACGGTCAGTCAGAAAATGGGTTTTAGTATCAAAGGTCAAATGGCACTTCTCACTGATATGTCACAAGAGGGAAGAGCATTGTGGTTTACCCGAACCAAACGAGATCTACTCGGGTTTTATTTAGAGTATTTAGATACAGATCACGTGGTATATCCTGTGACATATGAAATTGAAACAGATGGAAATGGAGTAAAGCGGATGGTAGATAAAAGATACGAAAAAACTCCTAGTGAAATGACTCTTGATACAGAGAGAAATGGAGAAGTGAAGGATGCAATAGCCAAAGCAGAACAGTTTTTCCTGAAGGAAGAAGTAGATGCTCAAGGGAATATAAAAGATGGACAAATAGGGATTATGGGAAGCTCACGTGGTCCAACAGGGCTTACAACGGATGACGGAAAAAAGATTACCTATCCTGACTCTTACTTTTTTATGTGGCAAAGAAAAGGAAATGTCGTTAATGGAGTAACCATACAAACTGATTTTTCACTTGAAGAGTGTCGAAAAGTAATAGAGATGATGAGAGGAGAAAGGGATAACGTTGAGACTTCAGGAAGTGAGTATGTAAATATGTTGGCTCTTTTGGATTCTCCAAAGCACAGAAAAGGTTCACTTGTTGACATGGTGCAGTTATTAAAAAAGGTTCGGGAAAACAATTTTTATCGTTCCTCTTTTGCTTTTGAGAATAAAACGTGGAATGCCGTTATTGCTGATGTACAAAAAGGAGAAGCACTCTATGATTTTAACCTCACAGTTGAAGGGTATCACAAGGAACTGGAGGAATACTGTATGCGAGATGATGTAGATGAAGTAGATATTAATAGAGCACTTGCTGCAACACTCTTGCGAGCAGGGAAACATTTCTTAATTGATGGACAAAAAGAAGTAACACCTCAAGCTAAAAAAGCAAAACAATCATCATCTTCTCACTCACGTACGTCTGGAGGAGGATATAGTGGAGTAGTAGGAGCAATGGAAAGTACCAGAGGGTGTAATGGAGGAGGAGGTTCAGTAAGCGTTATGAGTGGAGGAGCAATGCGAGAAGGAAATGTAGAAAGTGCAGAAGATAATGATAAAGATGAATTTAAACAACGACCAGTACGCATTGCAGAAGGGAGTAGTGTAAGGGTTGATACTATGTCTATTTCTGAGATGAGATGGAAATATCCAAATGACTCTAAAGACACTCGATATGTAAAGTGCCCAACTTGTAAAAGATTTAGTATTCGGCCGTATGAAGCCTTAATTGAGAAATGTTTATTTGACGATTGTAAAAGTAGTGCAATTAGTTGTGGAACAAGTGAGTACTTTGATTAAGAATTTGTTTCACTTTCTGTCTCATGCTAAGATAAAGATATGAATGACCAATCGCAAGATCCCACTCAACAGCAAGCTCAAGTAGTCCAGGCACCTCAACAACCTGTTCAACAGGATTCTGTACACTCTTTTACTCCATCATCTCCAGCTGGAATAGGGAATAAAGAATATGCACCTCATCCAATGAGAGAATATGCATCAGGACCTGAGAGGGTACCAGATCTTCCTCAACCGCTTCAAGAAGCAGGAGTGGAACATAGTGCAGAAACACAGCAAGAGCAGCAACTGGCGCAAGTTCATCAAGCTGCACGAGAGCTATCGACTCAGGCCCAACCGGTTGCAACTTCAGCTCCATCTCTTCCTTCAAATGGACTTCCATATACGCAAGGAGAAGTTAACACTATTTTGGAGCGAAAAGAATATGATCAAGGAATTTTTTGGAAAGCAAAACTGGTTGGGAAAGCTCTTCACAGATTATTTTTTAAGCAAGAACCATCACTTTAACTATGGATATTACCACTCTGCCAATTCATATACTACTCATTCTTTTTCTGAGTATTGTGATGCTTCTTGGGCTTGTTATTAGCTTTTTTATTCTTGGAGGATATGTGTTTATTCTTTGGTGGAGAAACAGAGCCAGAGAGGAAACGTCTTTAAAGTCTATTCTTCTCCAAATCTCAATTTCTCGAGATAATGAAATTAAAATTGATGCTGCAGAGCAAATTTTTGCTAGTCTTGCTTCTATGCGAAAAAGTGGGAGACTTGCGTTTCTTAAACCTCAGCCCCATCTCTCTTTTGAGATTGTTGGAACCCAAGGAGATATCCGGTTTTATATGTATGTCCCCAATAAAATGAGAGACTTTATTGAAAAACAGATTAATGGAGCCTATCCTGATGCAGAGATTGTCCCACTCACCCTCTCTACTGCACATCAGAAACAAGAGAATATTCTTGGGAGTGAATATAATATTTTTGCTGATACGAATAAGGTATCGTTTGCCTCGCTTAAGTTAAAAGGAGCAGATTATATGCCAGTGAAAGTCTTTAAAGACTTTCCTGTGGATCCCATGTCAACTCTCACTTCCGTCCTTGCCAAAATGGCAGAAGGAGAAGGAGCAGCTATTCAAATTTTGGTTCAACCAGCTGATGCGGAGTGGAAAAAACTAGGCAAAGGACATATTTCAAAAACAAAAAAGAGTGAAGCCAATCCAGAAACAGCCAAGTATTCAACTGATTCAAAAGAAATAGAGGCTATTGAGAACAAATTAACAAAGCCTGGATTTAATGTAACCGTTCGGATTGTCGTCTCCAGTAGTAGTAAAGAAGCAGCTGATGCCCACCTTTCAAACATTACGAGTTCTTTTAGTCAATATTCAGGAGCCAACTCTTTTAAGAAAAACAAAATACGTCTCAAGGGTCTATTTGTAACAGATTTTATCTATAGGTACTTTCCTATTAGAGGGCAAACTTCTGTTCTAACGAGTGAGGAGTTAGCTACTCTTTTCCATCTTCCTAACAAAGCAGTCCAAACTCCTGGAATTCACTGGGTTAACTCAAAAAGAGCTCCAGCCCCATCAAATCTTCCTACGGAAGGATTATTTTTGGGAAACTCTACCTTTAGAGGATTAAGTACTCCCGTCTATATCAGTAGGGAAGATCGGATGCGGCATACCTACATCATTGGAAAAACGGGTACCGGAAAAACAGAGTTTCTTAAACGGATGATTCTTCAAGATATTAAAAATGGAGAAGGATTAGCAGTAATTGACCCTCATGGAGATTTGATTGAAGATATCTTAAAACTCATGCCTCCAGAGCGAGCAGAAGATGTCATCTTATTTGATCCATCAGATACTCTTCGTCCCATGGGAATAAATATGCTTGAGGCAGAAACTGAGCAACAAAAGCATTTTGTAGTAGCGGGAATTATTGGACTTATGTATAAGCTGTTTGATCCGAATAAAACAGGTATTATTGGGCCTCGATTTGAGCATGCAGTGAGAAATGCCATGCTTACGGTTATGTATGAGAAAGGTGCAACGCTTATTGAGTTGATGCGTGCTTTAACTGATCCCATGTTTGTCCAAGAAATCCTTCCGAAAGTGGATGATCCAATTATTCGAAGATATTGGACTGATCAAATTGCCCAAACGAGTGATTTTCATAAATCAGAAGTGCTTGACTATATCACGTCAAAATTTGGACGATTCGTAACCAACAAGATGATTCGAAATATTATTGGTCAATCAGAAAGTGCTTTTAACTTTCGAGAAGTGATGGATACAAAAAAGATTCTCCTTGTAAATCTTTCCAAAGGACTTATTGGAGAGGAGAACTCAAGCTTTTTGGGCTTAGTCTTAGTTCCACGTCTTTTGATTGCTGCCATGTCTAGGCAAAACGTTGATATGAAAGACAGAACAGATTTTTTCCTCTATGTAGACGAGTTTCAAAACTTTGCTACACCTGACTTTGCTCAAATTCTTTCTGAAGCTCGAAAATACCGCTTGAGTTTAATTGTAGCCAACCAATTTATCGGACAAATGGATGAAGAAGTAAAAAACGCTATTATCGGAAACGTTGGGACAATTGCTGCTTTTCGAGTCGGAGTAGCGGATGCTAATTTTCTGCAACATCAATTTGCCCCAACCTTTAGCGAGGCTGATTTGATTAATATTGATAAGTTTAATGCGTATATGACAACGAGTGTGAATAATGAGCCTGTACGTGCCTTCTCAATTGATACCCATCCTGATTTTGAAGCACAAAACAGAGAGAAAAATCCACGAGTTGCAGAGCTTGTAAAAGAGTTATCGAGATTAAAATACGGCAGAGAAGTAACTGAAATTGAGCGAGAAATTACAGAGCGTGCTAGGCTCTAGCTTTCAAACTGTCCCCATATTTGTTAAAATCGGATTCACAGGGTGTGTAGCTCAGTGGTAGAGCGCGTCTCTTATAAAGCCGATGTCCTTGGTTCGATCCCAAGCACACCCACCTATATGCCACGATCGGAATCTGATCCTGCTTATGAACCTGAAGCACAAGCATATGGGGTATTTTCTGCTGAAAGAGAAGGAAGGCTAACTATTGTCCGAGGGGATTATTCAAGTCGTCAAAGAGTACGGCAAGAACAGCTTGAATGGGTGCTTTTCAGTTTTATGTATGAAAGAACTCTATGCAACGCAGCCTTGTTGGGTATAGATTGTGATGCAGATGCGATGCAAGGGTTGCGTTGGGGAAGTCCAGTCGTTGTCATTCAGGACCAAATCTTCCAACCTAAGGTTTTTGATGGAAGAGATCTTAAGCCAGTAGCTGCGGTAATGACAGGAAGTGGAAAGGTAATTTACCGATCGAGAATCTTCAATTTAGAAAAGTTTATTCAAGAATATCGAGGGAGGGAAGCAAAACCAAACAAAACGAAAAGGTGGTTTTTATAACTCACTCAGAACTGTGGTGTCTTTTGCTCTTTCTTTTACATAATCTAAATATCTCTCTGTTGTTGAAATTCTTTTATGTCCTAGAATCTTTGAGA
>CAZNAA010000003.1:0-45299 GCA_964571255.1 uncultured Gammaproteobacteria bacterium | reverse complement strand
TAATCTAAATATCTCTCTGTTGTTGAAATTCTTTTATGTCCTAGAATCTTTGAGAGAAGGACTAAAGAAACTCCATGTTTGAGGTGATGGGCAACGAAGGTATGGCGTAAATCATTTACCTTGGCATTTTCAATTTCTGCAAGTCTAAAGTATCTCTCAATAGCAGTTCGAATATTTCGAACTAAGAAGGGTTTTCCAGATTTAGTCACAAAAATGTGATCATCTGTTACTTGTGGGCGAATCTTAAGATATCGGGTTAAGGCTTCTTTAGCTGATTTATTTAAAGGAACCATTCTTTCTTCATGCTTCTCAATAGGGCGTACTTTGATTTCCTCTCCTACAATATCTGATAGTCTTAACTCTGCAAGTTCTCCAATTCGAATTCCTGTTTGCAAAAGGAGTTCAATAATGGCAAACATACGAGGATCATGTCTAGCTGCATCTCTTAACGCTCGATATTCTGTAGGCTTAAGCATTCGTGGAGGAGCTAGTTCATATTTAGGGTGAGAAACAAGAAGGGAAGGGTCATCAGTAATGATCTCATTGATTTTTAAATATCGATAAAAAGTTCTGGTAGAATTGAGCTTGCGAGACACAGATTTAGGCGTGTAGCCGTTTTCAGACATTTTAGCAAGAAAGGCTTGTAAATCATCTGTTCTTACTTCATGAATATGATGTTTTTCCAAATCAGTAAGAAAGGTTGAGAGCTGCTCAATATCTTTTCCGTATGCTAAAATAGTAGCACTTGAGTGCTTTTTGCCTTTAAGGTAATCGAGAAACTGCGTGTGGGCGTCTTTAACAGTTATTGGTTGTGCCATAACATGTCCCATAATATCAGTAAAACGCATATCCGTCAAGGAGAGAAACAGAAATTTAGCCATGTGAAAACTATTGTAAGAATGACTCAAAAGTGCCCAATATGAGAAAAATTGCCTTTTTTATCGTCCTAGTCCTCTCGCTCATTGCGATTAATAATCTTGTTAGATCAATTGTTAATTTATGGCAAAAAAATGATTTATTGGTGAGTGCTGAGAGGCAATTACAGAAAGAAAAAAAAGAAAATGAAACTCTCAAAAAAGAATTAACACGAGTACAAAGTCCTCAATTTTTTGAAGAGGAAGCGCGAAGTAAATTGGTACTAGGAAAGCCTGGAGAAAGTCTGGTGCTTCTTCCTTCTACAACTCAAAGTGAATTGAGCGGGGAAGGGAAAAAGGAGGAAAATTGGAAGCAATGGATGAGTTTATTCTTCTAAATACCTTTGTGTTGCGGGGTCAGGATCGAACCTGAACTGTGAGATTATGCGTATGTTACTCCGATTACTCGAAGGTTCGGACTATATCATCATCCAATTTCTTGGAGCCTAGCGTGTAGTCTCTACGGTGTCCTCCTAAAGAAAATCTTTATTTGGTTCCCTCGGTATTGACCTTTAGTTTGAATTAAAGGCGTTCACCGATATAGCTAGATTCATCTTATGAAATTACTCTCATAATGGCCCATATAAGCCTCACGTGCACCTTACACTACCCCGCGCGTTAAAAGTATTATAGCTGAATGAGGGTAAAGAGTCAAACAAAGAACAGCTAAAAGAACAGCTAATTGACTCTTCTAGAACAAAGGAGGAGAATAAAATATGTAGCTATTGGTGGTTCGATTTATGGCTAAATTTTTATTAAGACTAAAAGCACAAGAGTTAAGAAAAGAAGGACGGAGTGTGAAATCAATCGCGAAGGAACTAAAAGTATCAAAAAGTTCCGTAAGTATGTGGACTCAAGATATTCTTCTTAGACCCGAGCAAGTTGCTCTTTTGCAAAAAAATATGTTAGATGGTGCTGCGTTAGGAAGAATGAAAAGTGCTCTATTAAAAAAGGAAGAGAAACTGAAACGTATTCATGAAGCAAAATTATATGGAATAAAAAAATTGGAAGAGATTGATGATCGTGAATTTTTAATTGCTGGGTTAGCATTGTATTGGGGAGAGGGAAGTAGAAAGAAGATTGAAGTTTCTTTTTGTAATTCAGATGCAGAAATGATAAAATTCTTCATACTCTGGTTGCAGAGATGTTTTTCAATCGATAAAGATCAATTGCGACTATGTATTGGAATAAACGAGATACATAAAGAAAGAGAGCAGGTTCTCAAAGAGTATTGGGAGAAACTACTTAATATAACTGAAGATCATTTTGATAAAATAAGCTATAAAAAAGTAGTAAATAAAAAAGTGTATGCTAATTATGATACATATTTTGGAACGCTAAGAGTTAGAGTCTCAAGGTCCGTACAGCTTCATTATAAAATATTAGGACTAATTGAAGGACTCAAAGTTAATATGCCAGGGTAGCTCAGCTGGTTAGAGCACTGCATTCATAACGCAGAGGTTTCGCGGGTTCGAGCCCCGCCCCTGGTACATAAAGTAAATCTCCAATTTCAGAAATATCCTCAAGGCTGATATAATAGCAGCAAGTTTATGAATAGTGATTTCAAAAATAAAAAAGTTGCTGTTTTAGGACTTGGGATTGAAGGCATGTCAAATGTCCACTTTTTTGTCGAAAAAGGAGCTCAGGTTACTCTTTTTGATAAGAAAGAAGAGAATCAAGTGAACCAAACACTTCTCCAAGCAGTAAAAAAATTAGAAGTGAGTACTTCTTTTGGCTCTGACTATTTAGATCATTTAGAAGCATTTGATGTGATTGTCAGAAGTCCTGGAATAAAAACTCTGTCTCCTCAACTGGTTGAAGCTCGAAAAAGAGGACAAGTTGTTACTTCTCAAACCCAACTCTTTATGGAGCTGTGTCCTTGTCCTATTATTGGAGTAACAGGAACGAAAGGAAAAGGAACTACCTCAACTCTCATCTACGAAATGCTCAAGAAGCAAGGAAAACAAGCCTACTTAGGCGGAAATATTGGATTACCTCCATTTACCTTTCTCAAAGATCTTACGCCTGATTCAGTTGTTGTCTTAGAGCTTTCTAGTTTTCAGCTACAAGACGTTACGAAAAGTCCTCATATTAGCGTTGTGCTGATGATAACGAGTGAGCATTTGGATTATCACGTTGATACGTATGAATATGTAGAGGCCAAGCGAAATATTCTTGCGTTTCAAACAGAGAAAGATTTTGCCGTCATAAATAGAGATTATGTAGCTTCTCTTGAATCAGATATTCATACTGAGGGAAAAGTGTACTACGTTAGTCGTGAAAGAACTGCACAGGACGGGTGTTTTATCAAAGAAAACGCTGTATGGCTGGCTCAAGATGGAAAAGAAGAAAAAATTATTGATGCCTCAGAGCTTCTTCTTCCTGGAAAGCACAATTTAGAAAACGTAAGTGCAGCAGTTATGGCAGCTATTCTTTCAGGAGTTGAAAAGGAGACTATTCGTACGGTTCTTCGCAGCTTTAAAGGACTTGAGCATAGATTAGAACTAGTAGGAGAGATTGAAGGAGTAAGATACTACGACGATTCTTTCTCAACTACCCCAGAAACAGCCATTGCTGCCATTGAGTCATTTAGTGAGCCTGAAATTCTTATCTTAGGAGGATCTCATAAGGGAAGTGATTTTTATCTTATGGGACAAACGATTAAAGAAGCAAAAAACATCAAAGCTATTATTGGTATTGGAGAGGAGTGGGAAGTGATTAAAGAGCACTTAAAAGATATGCCTGAGACAATTCTTATTATAGAAGGAGCACGAGACATGAAAACAATTGTGCAAGCTGCTGTAAAACTTGCTAGTAAAGGAGACGTAGTACTTCTATCTCCAGCCTGTGCTAGCTTTGGCATGTTTGAGAACTATAAAGATCGGGGAAATCAATTTAAAGCAGAAGTATCTCTCCTCAAATAAATCTATGTCGTCATTCTCCTTTGAAATCATCCATACAGACTCTTCTACTCGTGCTCGAGTAGGGAAGCTAAAAACACCTCATGGAGACGTCCTTACTCCCTGTTGGGTACCTGTTGGGACTCAAGCCAGTGTCAAATCTCTTTCACCAAGTGATCTCAAAGAAATAGGAGCACAAATTGTTCTAGCAAATACGTATCATCTGCATCTGCGTCCCGGAGACGAAACAATAGAAAAACTAGGTGGACTTTCCTCTTTCATGGGGTGGAATGGAGTAACGATGACTGATAGTGGAGGATATCAAGTCTTTTCTTTAGGAACAGCTCAAAAGACATATAACAAGAAGAAGCTGAATAAATTTACTCAGAGAAAGGATATGGAAGAGACCTCTTTAGAGAAAGACAGAATGACGAGACAATTGGTTCATCGAATAAAACCAGCCAAGATTGATGAAGAAGGGGTAACTTTCTTCTCTCAGCTTGACGGATCTGAGCATCGGTTTACGCCTGATTCTTCCATTCTTATGCAAGAGAGAATTGGAGCAGATCTTATCGTTGCCTTTGATGATCACGAGTCACCCTTGTGGGAGCATCAAGAGACAAAACTATCTTTAGAAAGGTCTAATAGATGGGGACTACAAAGCTTAGAGGCACAAAAGAGACGAGATCAATTGATGTATGGAGTCGTACATGGAGGAGTCTACGAGGACTTACGAATAGATTCAGCTAAGTTTATCGACAAACATTTTCCAGCCATTGCTATTGGTGGTTCATATACGAGTAAAGAGATTTTGTATTCCGTATTGGATTGGTGTACTCCGTATTTTTCAGCAGATAAGCCACGTCACTTGCTTGGTATTGCAGAAATTGCAGATCTTTTCGAAGCAGTTGAGCGAGGAATGGATTTTTTTGATTGTGTGGCAGCAACCAGACGGGCAAGGCATGGAAATATCTATATTTCACCCCAAAATGGAGGACGAAAAGAAAATAGTTTCTCAACGCAGCTTCTGAGAGCAGAGAATAAAGAAAATAGCTCGCCTTTAGATACAGGGTGTTTGTGTATGGTTTGTCAGTCGTTTAGCAGAGCCTATATTCATCATTTGTTTAAATCCGAAGAGTTATTAGCATTCAGGCTTACCAGTTATCACAATGTCTATTTTGTAACAAAATTAATGGAACAAATTCGAGAAGCAATAGGAAGTGGAATGTTTAGCTCGCTAAAAGCGGAGTGGATTAGTTGATTCCTACACGTATTCTTCCAAAATAGTTGTAACTGTTCTTACCAAGCGGATTTGTCTATTAGTTAATGGAACTTCAACGTGTTTTAAGTGGAGGTCGATTCCTCCTAATTCTGGACGAGTATCTCTTATAAAGCGAGGAATTCCAGCTACTACTCCTTGATTTCCGTAGTGATCACCTAAATAAAGGGTTTGTACATCGCAGGAGCGTATTTTTCTATCAGCAAGCAATCGCTCTACCTCTTGTTGCGTAGCATCGTCTGTGTGGGCATCTATTTGTAGTTGGTTTAGGGTAGCAATCTCTAATCGTTGAGGTAGATGAACAAGTGGATTGAGTCCTCCTGGAAGAGGAATGCCTGAGTAGTGGTGGAAGCGAATTGCAGGAAAAGGAAGGGTAGGGATTTCGTCTCGGAAAAGAGCAACGCTTCGTTTGGTAGTTTGTGTGTCAGGATATTCAGTATAAAAAATGGCTCCATTAGGCTCAGTTATTTCTTCTTGGTGTGTAAGTAAACGAGCAGTAAGTGCTTCATGTCTCTGTGTCATTTCGATAGCAAATGCTCGTGCAGTTTCTTGACTAACGATACCGGAATTTGGATTATGGAGAAAATCCTTAATTTGTGCATATAAAGCGGATAATTCCTGCTCGTTCATAGAGGTTACCGGGTAAGTTGTCTTATCATTCGGTGTTTTTCTAAGTATTGCAAAGTTTCTCCTTTAGGAGATGCTGACCCTGGTTCTTCACCAGCTGCTACTTGAGGAATTTGGTGCTCTACAGCATTTCTGTGAAGGCGTCTAAAGACATCTTTTGGGAGTGCCATATTAATTTTTTGCATTATACGCTTTGTCTTTTTAAAAGACAACAAAAGGAATATGAGTGACGAGGCTGACTTATACTAGATCAGTTTACTGAACTCTAACAGATTTTTTAAGAAACTTATCTGTTTTTATGTTCAAACGTAAATCCTTCACCAAACGGATAGGTCTTTTGAGTTGGATTAATCAGTGTACGTAGAATCTCTGGATCTTTTTCTAAGGGGAGTCCTTGTACTGTTGCTTCAAGCACTTTCATGAAAAAGCTGTGAGAGACTAATGTGACAACATCATACTCAAGTCCTGCAAGCATCCCAAGAAGATATTGAGCGCGTTGTAGGATACTCATTCGTGTTTCAAGAAGCGCATCATCTACGAATGCGTCAACGAACCTTTCTCGTACAAGATTACTTCCGGCGCTTTCATATTCTTGTTGAGTAACAAGATGTCTCATATTAAACGGTATTTCAGTAAGAGAGGGTTCTTCTCTTTGTGGTTTGTTTGGAGCGGATCCTGCTAAGATGGCTGCTGTTTCTATGGCTCTTAATCGAGGGGAATGGAAAATAACTTGACCTTTTAGTTTCGATCTCTTTGTGTGTAGGTCTTGTCGAGCTTCTGGTGTCAATGATGGATCGGTTTTATTACTGGCCGAGAGAGCATATCCTTCATACCTACTATATCTTCCGTTGAGGGTTGGGTCGTATCTCCCAATTTTTACTACTTCAATAGCCATTTGTACAAATGACTATATCACAAGACAGGCTTCACTCAAAGCATAATTATTGGTGTGCTATAATGCCGTTAATAGGACCTGCCAGGTCTTATTTTTGTATATATCGCACCTTTACAAATTCCTCTCGGCAATGTTCTGCTTCTTACTTCCTCTTGTTTTTTCTCTGTTGGGAGTGGAATGTTGCCGAGAGTTATGGAATACAAACGGCGACACTTTATTCATCTTTACCTTTGAAAGGGGGAGCAATGTTTAGGAAACGTGTACTTACTGGTATGCGGACCACGGGAGCGTTGCATTTGGGGCATTACGTGGGAGCATTGGAGCGTTGGGTTGAAATCCAAAACTCCGGCGAATACGAGTGCTTTTTCTTGCTCGCTGATGTCCAGGCACTCACAACTCACGCGGATCGGCCGGCAATTCTCACTCAGTCGGTTCGCGATGTGATTCTGGACTGGTTAGCTGTCGGCTTGGACCCTACACTTCCTCACGTTCACTTCGTGCTTCAATCTCAAGTCCTTGAGCGGTATGAACTTTCAGCGCTGTTGGGAATGGTAACCCCATTTTCCAAGGTGATGCGAGATCCTACGCTTAAGTCTGAGCTGAAGTCTCAACCCAACGCTACGATTGGTTTTGTCAATTACCCGGTGGATCAGGCTGCGGACATCCTTATGGTGTCCCACACGCCGCCTCGGGAAGGAGACAAGCTTTTGGTACCTGTGGGAAGGGATCAGTTGCCTCATTTGGAGCTTCAGCGAGAGATCGCTCGGGCCTTCAATCGGCAGTATGGGTTTACGTTTGTGGAATGTGAAGGACTAGTTGGAAAGGTCGGGCGGCTTGTCGGGACAGATGGTTCCTCTAAGATGTCCAAGAGCCAGAACAACGCGATCTTCCTGTCGGATGACCCCAGGACTATTGAGACTAAAGTTCGCCGGATGTTCACGGATTCTAAGCGAGTTCGTGCTGACATTCCGGGGGACACACGCAACAATCCAGTGTTCGTCTACCATCGTGCTTTCAATCCTAATGCTGCGGAAGTTTCCGACTTTGGTCGGCGCTATCGCGCAGGAACGGTTGGAGATGTGGAGGTTAAGCAGGCGCTCGCAGAGGCGCTGAACAACTTCCTTGATCCAATTCGTGAGAGGCGGCACCAGTATGAAGGTGTCAATCTCCGGGAGCTTGTGGAAGCAGGTACTCAGGCGGCACGTATTGAATGTCGTCAAGTGGTCTCGCGTGTGCGTGACCTCATGCATCTGAAGTACCCGTAGGGTGAAAGGACCCGGTATGACAATCCTGAAGGAGCCGCAAGGCTCACTCTCTACATTCAAGCGTTGGTGGATTTTCTTGAAGACACCTCGTGGACGCACCATGTTTGGATGGGCGTTAATCTCGGGGTTATTCACAACCATCTACAAAGCAGGAGACAACATCGTTGTTCACAATATCCTTCTCACAGAAGATAAGTTGACGACCGCCTCTACATACCTCATTCTGGGAGGATGGGGCGGAGTGATTAGTAGGTCTCTCTATTCCTACCTGTTCGGCAGGCAGATCGATGACCAGTACAAGGGGCTTCTCAACGCTCCTTGGGCGATGCACAAGATCGCTTTCTGGGGAGGGCTCACGGGTGCTATCGCGACCCTCGCGACTCTGAGTGGGCACCAAGGTACGGATCCTGGCGTGATCATCGCTCTCAGTAGCGCTCAAGTCATCTTCATGTTGTTCTTCGATCGAAGGAAAGGGCAGCATAGGAGTGGGATCATTCCCTTGGTGTTCTTCACCTTGGTGGGCTGTGCGTTGTCTTCGTATGAAGGAAGCTGGGTTTTCCCCTGGATGCCCATCTTTCTCATCCTCTTCGTTGCAAGTCCTCTGTCAGCTATCGGATCCAATCAGCAACAGGACGGAGCTCGCGCTAGCGATAGTGTCGTGTTTCCTTTCTGGAGGTTTGTCTGGTTAGCTGGGATTGGGAGTGGTGGCGTAGTCCTTCTTGCTATCCTTCGGGGTAAACTGGATGTGCTCGGGGAGGCGCTGAATAAGGCTCTCACGACTCCTGCAGCGTGGCTTGCCATTGCCCTCGTGATGCTAGCAGTCTTCTTCGCTGATACGACTGAAGCTCGGTCGAAGAAAGACAAAGGCTCATCATTGACCTATGTGTTCCTAGTCGCTTCATCCATCCAAATTCTCTTTGGAATTCCCATAACCTTGATCGGTGAGGGGATTAGCTCAGGAGTCTTTGGAAAAGTTCCACACGATCCGGTCGTGTGGGGGGTGCGATTGATCGGGGTGATCTTGGTAGTTGTATGCACTTACCGACTGAGGAAAGCGCTTCCGACTACGAAGTAGTCTCGGTCTGGTGCTTCCGCCGCGTATGACGCGGCGGGGCACCGCCCTCTATTGACAATAAAAAATGATATGATATTATATCTTCATAAAGCTGTGATTCGGAGTTTTGGAACCGATGAGCTTTCGCAAAATACATAATGCGACACAGACGAATGTGTATAACAGTCAGTAGCGTGTATTGTCTTAACAGAATTAAGCACGTCATGAATAAGGTTTATTTCATGATTTGCTTCCTTAAGGAAGCAATTTTTGTATAAACAGCTCAAGGTGGTACCGTAAATTAGTGTTTAGAATATAACATCTAACGATTAGTTTGCCCTTGTAAGTTTCTAAACATGTTTGTGTTTAGTAATTTACAAGGGCTTTTTATTGGATAATTATTATGAACGAAAGATTACAACAACTATATTATGCACCTTTTGATCAAGGAATTGGTGGTGCTGCTAGGCAGGAGTCTGTTCAAGATAAACCTTATCTTATTCCACTTTCTCATCTTCATAAAGAAGATCGGGGAAGAGTAGGAGGGAAAGCTGCGAACCTTGGAGAGCTGACTCGTGCTGGTATTAACGTACCGCCAGGATTTGGCGTGACAATTGATGTTCATCGAGTTTATAGAGATACAGGAGATCTTCCTATGGGACTTGTTGATCATATTGCTCAGGTGCGAACTGCCTTGGGTGGACGAATTGCTATTCGGAGCTCTGCAACAGTAGAAGATGGAGATAAAGACAGTATGGCTGGAGTATTTACTTCCCACTATATTGGAGAAAAGGATGATATAGAAGGTGCTGTTCGAAGTATTTATAATCAGGCAAACTCCGATGAAGTAAAAGCAGTAGTGGAAAAAAAAGGTAGTAAGCCTATTGATATGGGACTTGTTCTACAGAAACTTATAGACCCAACAATCTCAGGAGTAATTTATACAGGAACGAATGGGGAAGATCTTCTAGTCCAATATGCTTCAGGTCTTGGTGAAGCACTTGTTGATGGGAGAACTCATGGAAGTGCTGTTATTATTAATCCTAAGACAGGAGATATTTCCCAGTCAAATAACTTTGAAGAGAATCCTTTAGCAGACGAAGTAAGAATACAACTCATAAATCTCTCTAAAGAAATAGTAGGAGTATTTGGTAATACAGAACAAGATATAGAATTTGCTGTTGCTGGTAACGAAGTATTTATAGTTCAATCACGAACGCATACGACAGAACTTGGAAGAGTGGATCTTGAGACTACAGAACAGGATGTCCTTTTGGAAACCAGGAAAAGATTCAAACAAGTAGCAGAAGAGGAAAAGCAAGTATTAGGTACTGAAAAAGTTATATTTAGTGAGTCAAATTATAGTGAGCTTCTCCCAAATCCAAAGGAGATGGATTTAGGCATTTTCACCTATATTTTTACTGGAAGTGATGGAGTACCGGGTGCTATACAACTTGGACGAAGAGAAATGGGATATCCTATCTCAGATCAACTCGTTGACTATGTCCATTATTTAGGAGGAAGGCCATATTTCACTATTTCGATGGATGCAGCAACTTTTTATGCAGGATTCCCTGACTCTGAGGACGAGTACCAGGCGTCTTTAGTAAGAGAATATCAAGAAGCAATTGAACGAAATCCTGAGAAAGGATTATATCCTGAAATGGGACTATATCTTCAAGATCCAACACTTGAAGATTTAGAACGACGTTTTGGAGACAGAGGAGAAGAATACTATTATAATTATTTGCAGTTTAAAAAAAGAATGGAAGATGAGGCAGAGACGTTTCAAGAAACATTCTTTACACAAGATCTTCCTCAGATTGAAGAATTTATGGAAAGTGCAAACAGAGTCCCACTAGAAAGGCTAGAGGTTTCTCAATTAAATGCGTATATAACTGCTATTTTAGAGCATCTCCGAACTGTCGCGTGTGTTGATTTCGTTAAAGCTGCACGTCTTGGGTTTTACTATGCTCAACGTCTTCAGCAAGAGCTTCACAAGATTCCTGGGGTAACTCCTGAGACAGCAGAGCTATACTTCGCACGACTTAATCAAGGAATTGATGGAAGTGCAATCACTGAGGCGAATATCGCTATTGTTAAAGCGTCATCAGAAAACGCATATGCTGTAGGACAGGAGCATGTTGGTCATTACAGTACAGGGGAAATGCTTGAAGTGAGACATCCGAGGTTAAAAGATGACAAAGATGCTCTTGCTGCTTATGTGGATGGTATTCGAAGTGCTGCTGATTATGAGGGGACCTTCTTGAAGCAACGAGAGGAACGGTTGCATACGGAACAAGAGATTCTTTCCCTTGTTCCTGAAGAACAAAGAACAGATGTAGCAACTACTATTTCTTCAGCTCAACGATATATGGGACTCAGAGAGACAGTAAAATATCACTTCGTCAGAGGATATGCTCTTGCTCGTGATGCTATGGAACTTCTCAATACTCAGTTAGGATTGCCTGAAGGATACATCTATCATGTTTTCCCACGTGAGCTTTCTCAGGTGGTTGCGAATCCCCAAAAATATATACATATTCTTCGTTCTCGAGTGCAATCATTTGAACACTATCAGAAACTGGATATTCCTTCAGTTGTTCGAGAAGGTGATATTGATAAGATATCCTTGAAAGAAACTAATGGAGAAAGCTTTATTGAGGCAAAAGGAAAGTTTCTTGCCGAAGGAGAAAGAATTCAAGGAACAATAGTGAATTTAGATATTTTGTCGTTAGAAGATGCAGAAAGTATGATTAAAGCAATGAAAGAAGAAGGGAAATTTGTTATCTTAGTTGCAAAGCAACTCAATTTAGGACATGACCCACTTATCTCATTATCGGATGGGCTGATTATTGAAAATGCAGGAATAGTCTCTCATGGTGCACAGAGGGCACGAGAACAAGGGATTGGAGCATTGGGAGGAATATCAACACACGGGTTATTGACCGGTCTTACTGTGGACTTTGACCCGATAGGAAGAAGAGTAAAACGATTTGAGGAGGAGATATGAAGACAATACTTTTTATTTGCCAGGCAAATGTAGGGAGAAGTCAGATGGCTGTAGGTTTTTATAATGCATTTGCGAAAAATAGTCGTGCCATCAGTGCTGGTATTCAGGATAAGAGAGAAAGATATCACAATCATCCCGCTCCCGTTGTTACTGATGCTATGAAAGCGAAGGGTATTGATATTAGTAAGCAGGAAATAAAGCTTGTAACAAAAGAAATGATTGCCAAATCAGATGCTGTTGTCGTTTTATGTTGTAGAGAAGAAATAGATCCATATCTTATCGATGAGAGAAAGTTTCTTTTTCGAGAGATCATAGATCCAGCAGAGCAAACGAACGATATCGTGATAGAAGCGAGAGATAAGATTGAAAAAGTGATTAAGCAATTATTTGAACTAGGATATGATCAGAGATAACAATATGGTAATTAAGGAGGTATAATGTAAAGTATGAAAAAAAGAATTTTAACAGGAGATAGACCAACAGGCCCATTGCATATTGGACATTATGTTGGATCTCTTCAAAATAGAATAAATCTTCAAGATGAGTATGATCAATTTATTATGATTGCTGATGTCCAGGCATTAACAGACAATTATGATAATCCGCAAAAGGTAAGAGATAATATCATGCAGCTTGCTCTTGATTATCTTTCCATTGGAATCGATCCTCAAAAAACAACTATTTTTGTCCAGTCATGTGTTCCCGCAATTGCTGAGCTCACCGTGTTCTATATGAATCTCGTTTCTATTGCAAGATTGCATAGAAACCCAACGGTAAAGGAGGAAATGAAGCAAAAAGGCATGGAAGAAACTGTTACTCTTGGGTTTTTAGCTTATCCTGTCTCACAAGCTGCAGATATAACCTCCATTAATGCTCATTTAGTTCCAGTTGGAGAGGACCAACTTCCGATGATTGAGCAAACTCGTGAAATTGTTCGAAAATTCAATACCCTGTATGGTGAGACACTTGTCGAGCCCGAAGCACTTCTTGGTAGTTTTCCTCGTCTTATTGGAACAGATGGGAATAGTAAAATGAGCAAGTCAATTGGAAATACTATTTACCTCTCAGATTCTGCAACAGAGGTTGAGCGTAAAGTCATGGGAATGTATACAGATCCCACCAGGTTAAAAGCAACAGATCCTGGAACAGTTGATGGGAATCCAGTCTTTATTTATCTTGACGCGTTTTCAACTGATTCTCACACGCAGCAAGTTACGGAATACAAAAAAAGATATAGAGAAGGAAGCGTAGGGGATGTTGAAGTAAAGCAGTTTCTCTATCAAGTACTTGAAGAATTTCTTGCCCCTATTAGAGAGAAAAGACAGGAACTAGAGAAGGATCTTTCTCTGGTTGAGCAGATAATTAAAGAAGGAACAGAAAAAGCAAACGTTATTGCTCAAGAAACACTTACTGCGGTAAAAAAAGCTATGAAGATTGACTACTTCGGCTAAGGTTAGCATGGTACTCTCCCCAGATTCTATTTCCTCCTTTCAGACACATATACTCTCTTGGTATGCCCAAAACAAAAGAGATTTACCTTGGCGATCTACTGATAATCCTTACCTGATTCTTCTCAGTGAAATGATGTCTCAACAAACCCAAATTGGAAGGGTAGTGCAGAAATACAATGAATGGATAGCAGAACTTCCAACTCTTTCTACGTTGGCTCACGCTCCTCAATCAACGGTTCTCAGACTCTGGTCAGGGCTTGGATATAACAGGCGAGCTCTGTTTCTTCATAAAACAGCGAAAGAAATTGAAAAAAGGAGGAATTGGCCCCAAGGAGAAAAAGAATTTTTGCTCCTTCCTGGAATTGGAAAGTATACTGCGTCAGCTCTCTTGTGCTTTGCCTTTCATAAACAAATCTCCGTAATTGATACCAATATTCGAAAAGTCATTACCGTTCATTTTTTCTCAGGAGTTCTTCCTAGTGAGAAAGAGATTGAGGAAGTAGCAGCTCAGTTAGTTCCAAAGGGAAGAGCAGAGGAGTGGAATCAAGCTCTCATGGATTATGCGGGAGTCGAGTTGAAACAGCACAAAATCCCCATTCCTAAACAATCAAAACTGCTTGGGTCTGATCGGTATTACCGGGGGAAAACGCTAAAATACTTAGTAAAAAAAGAAAAAGAAACGAGAGAAAAGTTACTTTCTCATTTTGTTTTTCTAGGATATCCGTGTGAGGAAGGGAGGTATGAAAAAATCCTTTTAGGAATGGAAAAGGAAGGATTTATCCACATTAAAGGAGAAGAGGTGTTTTTAGCCTGATTACGGTTTGAAGATTTGGATAGGTGTGGTATACTAGGTCACATCTATGCCTGCAAAGACGAAAAAATCTCCGTTACCTAAATATCCTAAGTTTCCTAAAATGAAAACAGGCTCTTCTTGGAAAAATGTTCTCATCTATGGATTTTTGATTTTTTTCTCCATTTTTATGCTTAGTGCGCTAACTCTTCCTACTCAGGACTCACGAACTGTCCCTCTTTCTCAAGTTATATCAGACGTCAAGGCAAAAAAGGTAGAGAAGATAACGATTACGGGAAATAAGCTTACTGTTATAAAAACAGATGGGAAAACAGTTGTATCACACAAGGAAGCTGGATCTGATATTTATTCTCTTTTTAGAAATGCAGGAGCACCTATTGGGGACAAAACAGCCGTTGATGTAGATGATGAAACAAGTTTTAACACCTGGATTGCGGTTGCATCAAACATTTTACCTTTGATTTTTATTGTTGGCTTTTTTTATTTTCTGCTTCGTCAAGCTAGGGGATCTCAAGAAAATATCTTTTCGTTTGGCCAATCTCGAGCCAAACTTTTTTCTAAAGACACCCCCAAGACATCCTTTACCGATGTTGCAGGGGTAGATGAAGCAAAACAAGAGTTATCTGAAATTGTCGATTTTTTGAAAAACCCTAATAAATACAAAGCTATGGGTGCTCGAACACCAAAGGGAGTACTCATGATTGGACCATCAGGGACCGGAAAAACCCTTCTGGCTCGAGCAACAGCAGGAGAAGCTGGAGTGGCTTTTTTCTCTATGGCAGGGAGTGAGTTTATGGAGATGCTGGTCGGAGTTGGGGCAAGTCGAGTTCGGGATCTATTCAATACTGCTAAAAAAGCCCAACCAGCCATTATTTTTATTGATGAAATTGATGCGATAGGACGGCAAAGAGGGAGTGGATTTGTTGGCGGACACGATGAAAGAGAACAAACACTAAACCAAATCTTAGTTGAAATGGATGGATTTACGCCAAATGAGCATATTATTGTCATGGCCGCAACGAATAGACCAGATGTTTTGGATCCTGCACTTGTCAGGCCTGGTCGATTTGATCGCCGAGTGGCTCTTGAGCTTCCGGATGTTGAAGGAAGAAAAGCCATTCTTGCAATTCATGCCAAAAACAAACCATTTGAAAAGGGAGTTGACTGGCAAAAAGTTGCCAAGCGAACCGTTGGATTTTCTGGAGCTGACTTAGAAAACATGCTAAATGAAGCTGCCATTGGCGCAGCCAGACTTGGGCAAAAAGCTATTGATATGAAAGATTTGGAAGAGGCTGCTACGAAAGTGAAATTAGGTCCTGAGAAAAAGAGACTGCAATCGGATGAAGATCGAAAAATGACTGCGTATCATGAGGCAGGACACGCACTAATTGCTTGGGCTATGCCGCATGTTGACCCGATTCATAGAATCTCGATTGTCTCTCGAGGTATGAGTTTGGGACATACGATGACTGAGCCAATTGATAGAGTACATGAAACAAAACAACATCTGATTGAACAAATTGCCATGATGCTTGGAGGACACGCAGCTGAAGCATTAGTCTTTGGAGACGTGACGACGGGAGCGAGTGATGATATTGAAAAAGCAAGTAGAGTAGCACGAGCTATGGTAACTCGGTTTGGTATGAGTGAGTTGGGGCCAATTAGTTTTGAAACAGATCACCGAATGTATGGAGAGAGTAGCGAGACTTCACCAGAAATGGCTGCTAAAATTGATGAAGAAATCAAGAAAATCATTGATGCAGGAGACAAAACAGCCAAAGAAGTATTGAAAAACAATAGAGATAAACTAGATATTCTCGCTGAGCGCCTGGTTGAAGTCGAAACAATGGATGCTGATGAGTTTCTCACTCTCATTGGTCCAAAAGCTACTAGATCCTCAAAGAAAAAATCACTAAACTAAGTGCATGAGAGATCACTTACTCTCCTCAAGCCTTTCATGAAAGATCTCTTATTAATTATTGATGGTAATGCGATTGTCCATAGGGCATATCACGCAATTCCTCCCTTAACAAAAGGTGATGGAGTAGTCGTAAATGCAGTTTACGGATTTTTCAGTATGCTTCTTATTCTCCTTAAAGAGCAGCAGCCTGAATATTTAGCCGTGTGCTTTGACCGGTCAAAACCGACTATTAGACAAAGCATGTATGCAGGGTATCACGCCAATAGACCTCAGATGACGAGTGAGCTATCCGCCCAGTTTCCTCTCATTGAAGAATTGCTGACTACCTTTGGTGTGCCTCAATTTTCCTTAGATGGGTATGAAGGGGATGATATGATCGGAACTCTTGCAACGCAAGCTGTAAAGGGCGGGAAGCAGGTTCTTGTCGTTACAGGGGATCGAGACATGTTACAGCTTGTTAACCCGTCTGTACGCGTTCTCATGCCCATTCAAGGGATAACAAAAACAGTTACCTTTACTCCGAAGGACGTGGAGGAGAAATATGGAGTGAAACCAGTCCAATTTATCGACTACAAAGCCCTTATTGGAGATCAATCAGATGGGTATCCAGGGGTTGCAGGTATTGGGCCAAAAACAGCCAGTTCACTTCTTCAAAAATACCAAACCTTTGAAAACTTGTATGAACACGTGGGAGAACTGCCTGAAAGAGTGGGGCTATCTCTGGCACAAGATGCAGAGCAGGCAGCTCTAGCTAAAAAACTAGCAACAATTGTGACTGATGCTCCGATAACGCTTCATATAGAGACGTGTACAACTGAATCATTACAGGTATCAGAACTTCGAGATTCTTTTGAAAAACACGAATTTCATAGTCTTTTAAAGCGATTGGACGTAGTGTACCCCCCAAGAGGGGAAGAAAAAAAGAAAAAAGAAGCGAGTTCAGATCAAATGAGCCTGTTATAATACCAGAAATGAAAGTAGCATTGGTGCACGACTATATAAAAGAATATGGAGGAGCAGAACGAGTACTGGAAGCTCTGCACGAGATGTTTCCTACGGCTCCCATTTATACGCTTGTCTATGCTCCTAAATTTTTAGGACCTCATCGAAAACGAGTTGAGAAATGGAACATAAAAACTTCTTTTCTTCAATATATCCCTTTTAGTCATAAGTTTTTAGGAGTATATCGCTTGCTTGCTCCAGGCACCTTTTCTTTAATGGACCTCTCTCAATATGACGTAGTGATTGTTTCAGCTGCTGGAACCTATACAAGTCCCAACTTTGTCAAAATAGGGGAGAATACAAAACTCATTACTTACTATCACACTCCTCCACGGTATCTGTATGGCTACGCAACCGCTGGAGGGTGGGATCGGATTTGGTGGAAAAAGATATTAAAGCATTTTTCTGTTATTCCTCTGCATATTTTGCGAATTCTGGACTTTAAAGCAGCTCAACTTCCTCATATTGTCCTTGCCAATTCAGAAGAGGTGAGAAAACGCATCAAACACTTTTACAAACGGGATGCTATTGTCATTAACCCACCTGTTGATGTGACTCCTCCCAAGAATATGAAGAAAGTGAGTAAGCAAGACTATTTTCTCACAGGAGGAAGGCTAGCTCGGGCGAAACATAACGAGATTCCGATCCTTGCGTGTACAGAGTTGGGGATAAAATTAAAAGTGTTCGGAAAAGACTTTTCAGGCTATATGGAAGAGCTAAAACAAATTGCAGGGAATACGATTGAATTTGTTGGAGAGGTAAGTGATGAGCAGAGATGGAAAATCATGAGTGAAGCCAGAGCTTTTCTTTATGCATCAGAAGATGAAGATTTTGGCATCATTCCAGTTGAATCTATGGCTGCCGGAACTCCGGTTATTGCTCATAAATCTGGAGGAGTCCAAGAAACAGTAATTGATGGGAAAACAGGCGTGTTTTATAAAGAATTGAGTGTTGAGGGGATGAAAAAAGCCATTACTTCCTTTGAAAAACTCACATTTTCCTCTCTTGAGTGTCGAAAACGGGCAGAACACTTTAAAAAAGAGCGGTTTGTGAGTCAAATTCAAGACTTGTTATAATTTCCTTCTATGCCAGAGCTTCCAGAAGTAGAAACCATTCGGCGGGGACTTGAAAAACACCTTCCTGGCTTTACCATTGTCTTTGTAACGGTTCATTTACCCAAAATGCTATTTGGAGACACAAAAAGTATAATTAGCGGGAAAATAGAACACATCAGGCGGTTTGGTAAGGGATTAGTGATTGATTTAGATACTTCTTACTCCTTAACCATTCACGTCAAAATGACGGGACAACTCATTTTTGAAAACAGAGTCTATCCTCCAGTAAATGTGCATATATCACCAGAAAAAACGAATGCTTTACCGAATAAATGGACACACGTGGTGTTTGGGCTTGAAAAAGGAGGGAAAAAAGCCACCCTTTTTTATAACGACATTCGTCAATTCGGCTGGATTAAGATTGTGAAGACTCAAGAGGTTGAGAAACAACCGTTCTTTGCCTCTTTAGGCAAAGAACCATTAAAAGATCTCACTCGTAAAGAGTTTCTCCAGATTTGTAACACGACTCGTCCTATCAAGCAATTGTTACTGGATCAATCAAAGTTGGCTGGAGTAGGGAATATCTATGCAAATGAAGCTCTTTTTCTCTCCTTTATTCACCCTGCCAGGACATCTTCTTCTTTGTCAAACAAAGAGAGAGAAACCCTTTTTACTGCCATTGAAACGGTTTTGCAAAAAGGAATTGATACAGGAGGCGCCTCAGAGCGTGACTACGTTAATGTAACTGGTGAGAAAGGTTCTTTTCAAAAGCACTTTCAAGTGTATAAAAGAGAAAACTTAGCGTGTTTTCGCTGCAAGGCCATAATTCAAAAAATAAAACTAGGTGGAAGAGGAAGTTGGTTTTGCCCGAAGTGTCAAGACTTTCCTCTTGTGTCATAAGAGGTTCCTTGGTATGCTTTCTCTCAGAAATGAAAAGTGAAGAAAAGATTGTTATCTCCGTTGGCGGCTCACTCATTGTTCCTCCGAGTGGGATAGATATAGATTTTCTTAAGAAACTTAACTCCTTTATCAGGCACAAACTAGAAGAGCATCCCAAATGGCAATTCTTTTTGGTGTGTGGAGGAGGACATACGACCAGATCGTATCAGAAAGCTGCGAAAGAAGTGATTGGCTCAACACTTCCAGATGATGATGTGGATTGGCTCGGAATTCATGTGACTCGTCTTAATGGACATTTGCTTCGAACGATTTTTCGAGATATAGCCCATTTGTATATTCTTGAGCATTTTGACGTGGTAAAAAAAATTGAGGAACCAGTAGCAATTGGAGCGGGGTGGAAGCCTGGGAGATCAACAGACTATTGTGCCGTGCAGATAGCTGAGAATTATGGAGCTAAAACCGTAATAAATTTGAGTAACTTTACCCAAGTATTTGATAAAGATCCTGATAAATACCCTAATGCTACTCCTCATGATAAGCTCACCTGGCCGCAATTTAGAGCAATTATTGGTGACAAGTGGTCGCCTGGACTAAATACGCCTTTTGACCCCGAGGCTGCGAAAAAAGCAGAACAACTAGGATTAACGGTCGTAATGCTTGAGGGGACCAACTTTACGAATCTAGAACACTTCTTTACACAAAAGCCCTTTTTGGGTACAGTAATCGAATGATTTTGAGTCGTATCCTCCTTTCCTGCTTTCGTTCCTACGAAACAGGGGATTTCTCTTTCTCTCCCAAAACTACTGTTATTATTGGTCATAATACGGCGGGGAAATCAAACCTCATTGAAGCTATTTCTCTTTTGTCTCTTGGAAAAAGTTTTCGAGCTGAAACACCACTCCAACTCATCAAATTTGGCAATACTCTTTCTCGAGTTAAAGGAAAAGTGATAAAAAGGGAAGAAGAAACGGTTTTGGAATACACCGTAGTGAGTGAAACACCTGTTCTGCACATAGAAGAGGAAGTACAGACGATTAAGCAGCAGTACAGAGTCAATGATGTGCCCAAACGTCGTTCAGACTTTTCTCACCATTTATACACGCTTCTTTTTCTCCCTTCTCACCTAGATTTACTAACAGGAGGACCGTCTTTTCGAAGGGAGTATTTGAATGAGATTTTATCCATGAGTGATCAGACGTATGACAGGTCTCTTTTGCAGTATGAAAAAGCGCTAAAACAACGCAACGCACTCCTCAAACGAGCCAAGGAAACAGGCATACGAGAGGAAAAAGAGTTTGCCTATTGGGATAACCTTCTTATTTATCATGGATCATACCTGCAACACCAAAGGGAAAAATACATTGAGTATCTTAATGAAGACCAAAAACTCTTTCTTCCCTTTACCGTTGAGTACGATAAAAGTGAAATTTCTCAGGAAAGGCTTTTAAAATACCAAGATGCGGAGAGAGGAAGTGGGGTAACGTTGGTGGGGCCACATAGAGATGATATTAAAGTCTACTTAGGAGAAAAAGAAGAAATAAGTAAAAAAGAGGCAAAGCAATTTGCGTCGCGTGGACAGCAAAGACTTATTGTATTGAATCTAAAAATGACTCAGATGGATTATCTGGAAAAAGAGCAACAAATCCGCCCGATTCTTCTTCTAGATGACATTTTTTCAGAGTTAGATGATGAACACATTCAGCAAGTACTTGAGTTAGTTGGAAAGCAGCAAACCATCATTACGACAACACATAAGGAATTTGTTTCTCACTTTGAAGGAAAAGAAATGGTAACAATCGAGTTGAGCTAACTTTTAGGAGATACTTTCTCAAGGAGTTTAGTCAGTTGATAGGTAACAGTAACGGCCATAATGGTAATAATGATTGCATAGATTAAAAGAGATACAATCCCACTTCCACTAGGAAGCCAGGCTTTAACATAGGAATTAACAAATTCTTGAATTAAACTATTCCACGCTAGTGCGGCGACAAGCCCAAAGCCACTCGTTGCAAGTGTTAACATCTGTTTGATCATTTCTATTCGCAGAGTTTTCTTAGGAGAATCTGGAAGTTTTTTTGTTATCTTTTTAACCATAAGTAAAGTATAGCATAGTTGTAAAGAGTCGGGCAATATGCGAAAATTATGGCTAGAAATGTATTCTCCAAAATACACCATCACAACAGCCATTCTTCACAACATTGGAATTGTCGAAGCAGCCAAGCAAGTCATTGATCACGCACCTCTTCTTCCCTTTTATGAGAAAAAATTCCAAAAAGATGCCATGGTCAGATCAGTTCATCATGGAACGCATTTAGAAGGTAATGATTTAAACTTAAGCCAAGCTGAGAAGGTTTTAGTTGGGGAAAGTGTTATTGCCCGCGAACGTGACGTTCAGGAAGTCATTAATTATAGGCGGGCAATGGAGTTTATTGGTAATGCGGGGATTGAGTCAAATAAGGAAATTGATGAGTTTTTGATAAAAACACTTCACAAGCATACAGTTGAGCGAATTTTGGAACCTGAGAGGACGGGGCAATTTCGAAAGACTCAAGTGGTTATTAAAAATAGTGCCAGCGGAGAAGTGAGTTTTCGTCCACCTCCCGCAGTTGCCGTCCCTGCACAGCTGCAAGACTTAATTGTTTTTATGAATAAGGCAGGAAGTGAAGAGATTCATCCTGTTCTTAAAGGAGGAGTAGTTCATTATGAATTTGAGAGGATTCATCCGTTTGTTGATGGCAATGGACGAGTAGGAAGAGCACTTTCTACGCTTATTTTGTATAAAGAGGGGTATGATATACGAAAGTTTTTCTCTCTAGAGGAATATTTTGATTCTAATGCCAAGGAATATTACGAAGCGCTACAATCAGTTGAGAAGAATAACGGGGACTTGACTGAATGGTTAACCTATTTTACCAAGGGACTAGCCATTGAGCTTTCAAAAATTAAAGAAAAAGTAGAGCACATCTCCATTGATGGGAAGATCAGAGAAAAACTGGGAGGAAAACCCTTTTTACTCTCTGAAAGACAGCTTGGTATTGTTGAATATATTCAGCAAACGGGATATTTGCAAAATAATGCATTCAAACAACTTTTCCCTTTTGTTTCAGAAGATACGGTCTTAAATGAGCTCAAAGGGTTACTTACTGCAGGTATTGTTAAAAAACAAGGGAAGACTAAAGCAGCAAGGTACGTTATGGTATAACTTTTATGGAATTTGCAAAACTGATTACCTATTTTGAAGAATTAGAACAAACCTCCTCAAGGTTAGCTTTAATTGAGATCTTAACAAACCTTTTTAAGGAAACAAATAAAGATACGATTGATAAAATTATTTATCTGGCACAGGGCAGAGTGGCTCCGTTTTATGCTCCAATTGAAATTGGAATGGCAGATAAGATGGTGGCACAAGCCATTTCACTTGCCTATGGAGTAACCAAAGAAGACGCTCTTAAACTCTATAACAAGCTAGGAGATATGGGTCTTGTAGCTGAAGAGTTATCTCTTCGTCCCCAAGAGGCTCTTTTTAACGGAGAAAAAAGAAAAGAGTTAACAGTTGCTGCTGTTTTTGAAGGACTCTTATTGATTGCCCAAACCGCTGGAGAAGGGTCGGTTGATAAAAAGATTAGTATTCTCCAAAGTCTTCTTTTCAACTCAGTGGGTAAGGAAGTAAAACATTTAGTCAGAATTCCTCTTGGAAATAATCGGTTAGGAATTGGAGACCCAACTATTCTTGATGGGCTCGCTACAGCGTATTTAGGAGACAAAACACAAAGAAACCTTTTGGAAAAAGCGTATAACGAAACATCGGATCTTGGCCTTATTGGAAAAACACTTTTGGAAGGAGGATTAAGTGAGGTGGAGAAATTGGGAGTAACCATTGGTCGTCCTATTAGATCTATGCTTTGTGAGAGACTTCCTAGTAGTGAAAAGGTTATTGAAAAAATGGGTCCAGTTGTACACGTTACGCCTAAATATGACGGATTTCGAGTTCAGATTCACAAAGATGGAAACAAGGTGGAGATGTATTCAAGAAATTTAGAAACCATGACGCATATGTTTCCAGAACTGATTGAGGGAACACTTAAACAAGTCAAAGCAAAAACGGCAATATTGGATTGTGAAGCTTTGGCCTACAATGCCGAATCAGAAGAGTATTATCCTTTTCAAGAAACAACCAAAAGAAGGCGCAAGCATAATATTGAAGAAGTGGCTGCAAAATTGCCTCTTCATGCCTTTGTTTTTGATATGTTGTATCTTGATGGAAAATCCCTTATTGATCTTCCTCTGGAAGAAAGGATTACTTATATTGAAAAAACAGTCGAAAAGGGTGATATCCTTCTTCCAGCCCCTGGTGAGATGATCTCAGATCCCAAAGTACTGCAACTTCGTCTGGAAGATTCTATCTCAAAAGGGCTTGAAGGAGTGGTGATCAAAAAACCTTCTAGTCCCTACGAAGCTGGAGGACGGAATTTTAACTGGGTGAAGCTGAAACGGCATAATCAAACAGAGCTACAAGACAGTGTAGACTGTGTGATTTTGGGATACATTGTTGGGAAAGGGAAACGAACGGCTTTTGGAGCAGGAGCACTTTTGGTTGGGGTCTATGACAAAAAATCAGATGAGTTTGTAAGTGTGTGTAAAATTGGAACAGGACTAACGGATGAAGAATGGATAAGTATTAAAGAAAAAGTAAAAGGAAAAGAACTGGATCATAAGCCGGCACGAGTCAAATCTATTTTGACCCCTTCAGTCTGGGTGGAACCTGAAATTGTGATTGAAGTTTTGGCTGATGAGATAACGAGAAGTCCCATTCACACAGCAGGGATGGGAGAAAATTCCAAAGAACAACCCGGATATGCTCTTCGATTCCCACGCCTTCTCAAGTTTAGAGATAAAGACAAGAATCCAGAGGATGCAACCAGTGTTGATGAGTTAATTAAAATGTATGAGAGTCAAGGAAAGAAAAGTTAAGCAGAGATTCTCCTTGTAGGATAGGAGAAAACGACTTTCTTTTCCCTTTTTCTCTCAAGGTAGTTCCGAGTTTTTTTGAGTCTTTCTAATCGTCTTTCTACTGCGCTAACAGCAGGAAAGGAAATAGAGTCAGTCTCTTCATCAACGTCCAGAATCCCTTTCTGGTTTAATTGTTTGATCTCTTCTTCACTAATCCCACTTAACTTCACTACATAGGAGATAGGAAGAGTTTCAAGAGTATGATCTTGGTTGAGGTTGCGTTGTAATAAAAAAGCAGCCATTACTCGTCGTAATCTTCGATCAGCTTGAGAATCAAGGAGTACTTCGGTCAAGACTCTTGCTGTGCCTGTATAGTCAATTACTGGAAGAGTGGTCACGTCTGCTGGTGGTGGTGCAATATTCTCAAAAAGTCGAGGGATATGCGGAGAGATAGTTCCAGCTTCCTTACTTCCTACACTGAACAATCGATGAGTCTGATATAACGTACTGTTTTGCAATAAACCTCCTTTCAAGAGAATACTTCGGAGATAAATCTAGTTTAAAGAATAATCAGGTATGAGTAAAGTAAGAAAACTTATTTGATACAATCTTTTTATGGATTTAGTCGCTGATTTACATCTTCATTCTAAATATTCCCGGGCTGTTTCTCCTCAAATGGGGCTAGAAACGATGCAAGCTGTCGCAAAGCAAAAAGGAATACAACTCCTGTCTCTGTCTGACTTTACTCACCCTAAATGGATAAAGGAGGTAAGAGAAAAACTTACCAAAGTGAGAGAGGGAATTTATACACTCTCTGATCCCTCAATTACGTTTCTTACCGCTACTGAAATCTCTTGTATCTATTCACAGAATGGAAAGTTGAGAAGAATTCACTTATTGGTGTTTCTCTCTAGTCTTGAGAAAGCAGAAGAGATGAATCAGTCACTTCTCAAACGAGGAGCGAACTTGCACGCTGATGGGAGGCCAATTGTGGGGATGTCGGCAAAGTCTATTCTAGAACTGGCACTATCCCTTGACGAGAAAGCCATGATTATCCCCGCTCACGCCTGGACTCCTCATTTTGGAGTATATGGGTCAGCCAGTGGTTTTGACTCGCTTTCTGAGTGCTTTGAGGACCTTACACAGTATATCTATGGGATTGAAACAGGGATTTCGAGTGACCCTGAAATGAATTGGCAACTTGATGAGTTAGAGAATAGATCCATTTTGTCTTTTTCCGATGCACATTCCCTTCCCAAAATGATTCGAGAAGCAACTATTTTTACGGGAGACACAAAAGAGTTTACCTATACCGATTTGTGGAAGGCAATTAAAAGAGTTCCAGGAAAGCTCAAAGTGGGATATACGATTGAGTTTTATCCCGAAGAGGGGAAGTATCATTATTCAGGGCATAGAAACTGCAAAGTGTCGTATTCTCTTGAGGATGTGTTGAAAAAAGGGACGGTGTGTCCTGTGTGTACTCGAAAACTCACTGAAGGAGTTTTCATAAGACTCTCTCAATTGGCACCCGCACTTGATACAACACGAGTAGAAAGTAGAGAAGACAGCAACTCTGTCAAATGGTTTATGGATGTAAAAAAACACCACCCTTCCTACGTCAAGCTAGTTCCTCTTCAAGAAATTCTGGCTGAGGCCAAGGGGCAACAAGTCAAAACCAAAGGAGTAGAATCCCTCTATCAAGAGATTCTATCTTATTTTGGGACGGAGTTAGATATTTTGCTCCGAGTTCCACTCAGTGATATTGAGAGGAAAATGGGAGAGAAAGTAGCGCAGGGAATATTAAAAAATAGAAAAGGAGAGATATCGATTGTCCCTGGATTTGACGGAGAATATGGAAAAATCAGTATTTGGGAGGAAGAAGAGAGAAAAATTCCTCAACTCAATTTATTTTAGCTCTATAAAAGGAGTAAAACTTATCGTATAATCCAGCTATGGCTCGTCGAAAAGATATAATTGAAACTGTTGAGGCCTGGTATAAAAACACCCCTAGTTTGTCTTCCTCTTTGAAGTCTCCTCTTATCACTCTTTTTCCTTTGCTTATTTTGATAGTTGGGCTAACTCATTTATTTGGGAACGGATCCTACTCTTTTGGCATTTTCTCAACCGTTGCAGGAGCTTTGTTTATTGCCTCAAGTATCATGTTGTATAAAAAACAATATACTGGCTGGACTCTTGCTTTCTGGGCAGCCTTGGTTGGCCTCTTACCAACTCTTTTATCGTTTCACGTCAGGGGCTTACTTCAAGGACTTATCTTAACGGCAATTTTGTATTATTTACTTTTTGAAGTAAAATCACAGTATAAATAAGACTATGAAACTACTCGTAGGATTGGGAAATATTGGTGACAAGTATAAAACAACTCGTCATAACTTAGGCTTTCTCGTTGTTGAACACCTCTTAAAAGACGCAACTGCAGTAACTCACGCTGGATGGAGAGAGGAAAAAAAGTTCCATGGAGAATTCACCCAATTTGACTGGCAACCAAAAGATGGGAAAAGTGAAAAAGTACTTCTTCTCAAGCCTTCAACTTATATGAATAACTCAGGTCAAGCTGTTCTGGCTGTGTCTGAGTATTATAAAATTCCACTTGATGATATCTGGATTATTCATGACGAGCTAGATTTGCCCCTGGGTACTTTGAAAATTCGTCAAGGTGGTGCATCAGCTGGGCACAAAGGAGTGCAATCTGTCATGGAATATCTGAAGTCTGAGCAATTTTGGAGATTTCGCTTAGGAATTGGTGTTTCTCACTCTCCAAGTCGAGAAGAGGGAGATAAACTTCAATCTATTGGAAGAACCAAAATTCATGATGTTGAGGAATATGTCATCTCTGACTTTACGCAAAAAGAAACGTCAGAAATAAAAAAGCTAGTCAAAAGAACGTGTGAAGCAATTGAAACTGCCTTAGAAAAAGATCTCCATACTGCCCAAAACAGATTTAATACGAAATAAATTTGACCATATTGTCTATTGTCTGAAACAATGGGTAAATATGAGTGAAGATAGAAGTCAAGAACCATCAAATATCCCCGGTTTAACTAACGAACAACGATGGAAAATTCGAGATTTCTCTAAAGAGAGATATCCCTCAAATAGACAAAATACGAGACAATCTGTTAATGATGAAGTTCGAGGAATACGAAGAGAGAAACAAGATATACAAGCTCAAGAACAAAAAGGTCTACGGAGAAAGGGAGAGTTAATAGATACACGGCAAGAAGTCTTATCTCAAAGGACTACTGTAGCTGAAAGACTTACTCTGGCAGAAGCTGAGCTACATGCTCGTGAAGCATCTTTTGCTATGAAAGTTGTGGAATGAATTTGGAGTCGTTTGCTCTGGAGAGGGTATTATAGAGTCAGGGACTGGAGGAGATAGAGGAACTCATGCGCACTCAATTAAAGAAAGAACAGGGAGAACAAATATAGGGAGTATTGCTGAGTATGACAGACTTCTTTCAGATGCAATTCAAGCTCCTTTTGTAAACGGACTTAATAGAAACGAGCTTGTTACTGGAGGAGACTATTCAATAGCAGGTTTATTTATCAATCTAGATGATCAGAACTACCCTAATAAATCCACTAAGGGTTTTACCTATGGAGGAAAAAAGATGATTCTTATCCGAGGTGGGAAAAGAGTAATAACGGAGGAAATCACTCTTCAAGATATCTTTGAAACGGCAAATAGGTGGGAAATGGATGTTATTGCCTATAGAGGAGGGATGGCTTATGAAGCAACTCTTAGTGAAGGCGGAGAAGTTGAGTTAGGAGAACCAGTGCCTCCACAAGAGATGGTAAAAAGAAAATATACTCCTCCAGAAGAAAAAAAATCTGAACTAAGAGCTTTAGTAAAAGAGAGCCTTCGTAATCCAGGAGCAACAGCTCTTCTTGTATAATAGGTTTATATGCAAACCATAAAATCCGTTCTTACTAAATTTAATCCTGTTACTGATAAATATGTCTCTCGTGAATTTCAAACCTTTGCTCTTTATTTAGCTGAAGAGCTTAATGACTACAAACACAAGGCGATTTATATGAGGTTATCAAAGACAGTTCATCGTTCTATCCTTGAAAAAGCTCTTTCATTTGTTGCGGATAGTAAAGCAACAAATAAGGGTGCTCTTTTCATGTGGAAGCTAAAACAACTCAGAGGGGAAGAGAAGGAAAAGAAAAAAGTGAAAGAGGTAAAGCAAGAATCTATTTTATAGAAATATCATGTCTTGAGAAAAAAGAAGCAAGAAGAGTCGTTATAGGGACAGCTAGAATAATCCCCAGACTTCCAACCAGAGATCTGATAATCTCCTCAACAAATACCTCGCTATTTAAAATTACCCAAAGGGGTTGAGTATTATTACTTGTTGCGATGTGTAACAGGATAAAAAGAGTAATAGAGGCTCCAGCGTAGGCCAGAACCAGCGTATTCACAAGAGAGGCGATATGGGATTTGCCAATAAGAAGTCCTTTTTGAAAAAGCTCAGTAACTGAGAGGGTTTTATCTGTTTTAGCGAATTCAAAAATGGTAGCTGTTTGCGTGGTTGTGACGTCATCAAGTGCTCCAAGAGTTCCAATAATGATTCCACCAAGAAGTAAACCCTGGAAATTAATAAGACTCCCAAATCCTTGAGAAAGAGTATACGCATCTTCTGAGCCCAAACCTGTCATATGAAACAATTTGACACTAAAATAGGCAAGAAGGGCTGTTAGTCCTAAACTAATACACGTAGATACGAGCGCAATCGTTGTTTGTCTTGAAACCCCATGTGCTAGAAAAATACTCACTAGCAAGATGGCATATGAGCCAACAATACTAATAAACAATGGATCATGTCCTCCTAAGATTTGAGGAACAATAAAAAGAAAAATCACTCCTAAACTTACTCCCATCCCCAAAATAGCTCCTATGCCTTTTTTCCCCACCAAAAAAAGGACGGCTGCAATAAAAAGAGCAAAAAAGAAAAGAAGAGAGGGAGTGCGATATCTCTCAACAACAGAACATACGGCTTTTGGTTTTTCTACACACTGCACGATTACTTGCTCACCTAGACTTAATTTTTGAGAAGAGGCGAGGCGGACTTGTCCTCCATACAGGAGTTCTACTTGCTGATTTTTTTTACTCCCACTTGTTAGAGTAACTTCTATTTTTTGAAAAAGATTTTTTCTTCCTCCGATATTTTCTTCACCTTCTTGGATAATCCTATCAACTCGCCCTCTACTGTATTCTCCTTGGGTTTGGGCAAAAGAGAGTGGAGGGAGCAAAAAGAAAGAAAGAGCCAAGAGAAGAGTAATGATTTTTTTCATGAGCTTTCAAATTATAGCAGAAATCCTTATTGACAAACGCAAGTAAGTTGCATATACTCCTCTTGCACCAGATCTTTTTTAGAGTACTGTACACAAGAGGGAGGAAGGACACTTCCTCCCTTTAATTACAAATAAGAAAAAAAGAGATACACTATGGAGGATATGCAAAATCAATTACAAGAAGTAGGATTAAAACAAACCAAATCTCGCCTTGCCATACTTGAAATTCTTGAAGCAGAGAATAAGCCACTTGATGTTTCTGATCTTCTTTTTTCTCTTCAGAGAAAAGAGTTAGACGTAGATACCGTTACTGTCTATCGAATACTTGATGTATTTGTTGAAAAAAACTTAGTAAAACGATTACAGTTTCAAGAAGGAAAGTATCGGTATGAACTTGCTGGGAAAGACCATCATCATTTGATCTGTACGAGTTGTGGTGATATTTCCGATATTTCTGATTGTGGACTTGAAGAGTGGGAAAAAGAGATTTTTAAGAAAAAAGGGTTTTTTGTCAAACAACACTCTCTTGAGTTTTTTGGAATCTGTAAACAATGCAAACATTAACCTATATTATTGTCTTCACTCTTTTAGGAAGTGGCCTGGCAATGCTTGGAGGACTTGTTCTTTTGAGTCGTAAAACACTGTCTCATACAGTTACTCATGCTCTATCAGCTTTTGCTGCAGGAGCTCTTTTAGGTGCAGCTTTTTTAGATTTACTTCCTGAAGCCTTTCATCACTTTGAAGAGTTAGGAATGGAGGAAGTTGAATCAACAGTCCTTATGTACACGCTTGGTGGAGTCTTGCTTTTTTTCATCCTTGAAAGGTTTATTCACTGGTTTCATCATCATCATAGAAGTCATAAAGAAGAAACGACGCCTCTTGTTCCTTTAATTGTCTTTGGAGATGGGTTTCATAATTTTATCGACGGAATTGTGATTGGAGCTACGTTTTTAGTTGACATTAATCTAGGAATCATCACAACTCTTGCCATTGTGCTCCATGAGCTTCCTCAGGAAGTAGGGGACTTTGGTGTCTTACTCCATGAAGGAGTAGCGAAAGGCAAAGTACTCATGTATAACTTTCTCAGTCAACTTGCAGCAGTAGTTGGAGGAGTAATGACCTACTTTATTGGCAGTAGCGTGGAAGGGATTTTGCCTTATCTTCTTGCCATTACCAGTGGCTTTTTTATCTATATCGCTCTTTCTGACTTAGTACCGGATATTCACAATGAAAATAAAAAGGGTTTTGCCTTTTTAGAAACGAGTATGCTTTTTGTTGGTATCTTTATTATTTTTCTCTCCGTTACCTTTCTTCACGGTGCTCACTAATTCAACTCGACAAACTTCTCTTTATCTTGACACTCCTTAGTGTCTTTATTTGGGAAGAGTAATACAATCCTTTCTCTCCAAACACCCATTATGTATATAAGAAAAGTATTGAGAGATGAAGTATGAATGTATTTGGAAAACATACATCTATTAGGTAGTATCTTAGCTGACAAAAGGATAGAATGTGGCTATATTTAGCGACTTTCTTATTGAGTAGTGGTAGTTCCACTCATGGCAGGAAGACTCTCCCAGGCTTGTTGGGAATTGAAGAGAAGATCATGATATTTCCAGAATTGTCCTTGTTCATTCGCACACTCTGAAGCTTCAGCTGCTTTTTGTGCATTAGGGTGAAAAGACAGAGGGTAGTGTCTGAAGGCGAGTTTTGCTTTCCCGGTATTCACATATTCTGTTTTGATTTTTGCTAATGCATCGGTAAAGAAGCGTTGGCAGAAAGGACATTGAAAATCAGAAAACTCGACAATACTGACCTTGGCATTCTTGTTCCCAAGAAGAGGAAGGCTTCCTTCTTTCATGTCTTTGACAACAATAGGAGTTGGGGTAGGAAGTGGGCCAGTATCTCCCTCAGCCCCTCCAAGTACTTCTCCCGTCCCGTCGTTTGGAATAGAAATCACTTCTTGTGCACTAGCTTGGGGAATAAGCACAGCAAGTGCTCCAGCAAAAGGGGAGAGCGATTGAACCTCTGCTTTGGCGAGCTCTTGGTCAATAATGGTCTTAAAAGCAGAGAAAGGTTGTGCTCCAACGACGAGTGTTCCATTAATATAAGTAGCAGGAGTTCCTGTCACTCCAGCTTGAGATCCGACGTTCATATCATCGGCTACTTTTTGTGCATACTTTCCTGTTTCTAAACAAGAAGAGAATTTTTTCGTATCCAATCCTAACTCGTCTGCATATTTTACAAAGGCTTCTTGAGCGTTATTGGCTGGTGCAGCGCTCACTTTTTTCTCAAGAGCTTGCAGTTTGATAAAAAGAAAGCCGATAACTCCACCAAAAAGAATTACCAAAAGAAGAAGAACTGGGTTAACCCCTTTCATTGCGGCAAAGGAGGGAACAGGAATTTTAATATATGCTTGATCTGCTTTTTTTTCTGGGGTGGTCTCGACTTTCTTTTCTCCGGATGCGCTCTTTCTAGTAGTTGCCATAGCATATCTACACTACTAAAAAGGGAAAGGGATGTCAATAAAGGAATCTTTTGCTAAGATGTTACTATATAATAAAACCAACCAATGGAAGAACAAAAGGTCACACCACTATCTCCACTTGCTGATGCTGTCATCTCAGCTGTAGAAAAACGAGAAGATGTTAATTTAGAGAAAAAAATGACGGTTAATCCCTTTATCTCAAAAGTAGCTACTTGGTATGAGAAGGTACGAATGGCTATGGAGTATCGGGAAGAAGAAGTCATGCTCAGATCAACAATTGAGCGTATTCTTAGACGTCGCTTGCTTTTAGGAGGAAATGCCAAAACAACAGCTGAGCCATTAGTACGAGAGCTTATTTGGGCAAGATACTTAGAAGACAATAGTGTTCCAGAATCAAAATCAGATGAAGTAGAGGAAGTTATTGACCTCTACTTAAAGCTGCGACTCAAAGTCCTCTCACAACGAAAGCTTTCTGAGGGAGTAATGAATGAGTGGACGTATCATTTGATGTCTTCTCATTTAGAACATATTTTGCACCCCAGTGTGATTAAAGAAACCATTGCTAATTTCATGTTTCATATTGTCAAAACGCAAGTGCATATGCCAGACGAGACAGATGAAACTCGAGACGCCCAGGTATATATTGGCGTGCGGCGTGCCTTTGCTAGAGATGACATTGCCTTTTTACGTTATCACTTATTCAGGCTTTATTTTGGAGAATTAAACAAAGAATCTTTGGAAAAGACAGCAGAAGACTTTGTCATAGGCTATCAGGAGATCATGACTCAAATGACCTATTTTGGCAAAGAACGAGTTTATTCCTATGTCAGGAAACGAGCTGCTGTCTTTTTCATTCTTGAAGACGTCTTCACTCAATATAGGGGACGTTTGAAAGAGCTTGTTTCTCAGGAGGATCATATAAAGCAAGCTATATATATGGCATGTGAGAAACGGTACTCAAGTATTAGGTCGAAAGTAACTCGAGCTATTATCAGAAGCGTTTTGTTTATTTTAGTTTCAAAATTAATGTTTGCCTTTTTGGTTGAAGGAACATATGAAAGGTGGATTTATGGAGAGATTCAATGGACTTCTCTTTTAATCAATACGAGTATCCCTCCACTTTTAATGGTAATCGTATCTTTCTTCATTAGAACCCCAGGTCAAGAAAACACGGAGCATATCTTTAACTATATTAAGCAACTTATGTATCACGAGACTCCACGTCTTGGAGATAGTTTGAAAATTAGTAAGGAAGACGAGAAGTCTCGTCCTCTGATGAATGCAATTTTCTCTGTTTTGTGGTTTTTTGCCTTTATTGTTTCCTTTGGAAGTATTGCCTATATCCTTACTCTTTTGCATTTCCACTTAATTAATCAATTTATCTTTATGTTTTTCTTAACTATCGTTTCTTTCCTCTCGTATAGATTGAGTATTATTGCCAACAGGTATCGAGTAGGAGATAAACAGGGAGTAGTGACTCCTTTGGTTGATTTTTTCTTTATGCCAGTAGTACGAGTGGGGAGAAACTTAACAGAGGAGATTTCTCGTTTTAACTTTGTCATTATTATTATTGATTTTGTGATTGAAACACCTTTCAAAGTGATCTTTGCCTTTTTTGAACAATGGTTTCACTTCCTTCACAGTAAAAGAGAAGAGTTGGGGTAGAAAGAGGGGGAAAGTGATATTGACAGTACTAATTACCCCTTGTTATGATAAATCACTATGTCTGATATTGCACTGACTGACTCCGAGTTTGAAGAAAAAGTCCTCAAAAGCAAACTTCCTGTGATAGTTGATTTCTGGGCTCCTTGGTGTGGTCCCTGCAAATTGGTTTCTCCTATTATTGAGGAACTTGCAAAGGAAGTAGCAGGAAAAGTAACTATATACAAAATGGATGTGGATCAAAATCCAAAGGTGAGTGAATCATTTGGCATTATGAGTATTCCAACTGTTATGTTTTTCAAAGAAGGAAAACCTGTTGGAGCAGTAGTTGGGGCTAGAAGTAAAGAAGACTATAAAAGACAAATCCAAAGTCTTCTTGGATAATCCTCTATGTATGACACAATAATTATTGGTTCAGGCCCTTCAGGCTTAACTGCTGGCATTTATACTACTCGGGCAAATCTCAAAACTCTTATTGTGGCCGGGGTCACGTGGGGGGGGCAATTGATGCTCACAACTGAGGTTGAAAACTTTCCTGGTTTTCCAGAAGGAATTCTAGGACCAGATCTCATGCAAAACATGCGAAAGCAAGCAGAGAGACACGGAGCTGAGATTATTGATGTTCCGGTTGTCTCAACTGACTTTTCGACCAGGCCTTTTACTGTCAAAACAGATGAGAAGGAATACACTGCAAAATCAATTATTCTTGCAACGGGAGCTGACGCAAAATGGCTTGAAGTTCCCGGCGAAAAAGAACGAATAGGACGAGGAGTATCGTCGTGTGCCACATGTGATGCAGCTTTTTTTAGAAATAAGAACGTTATTATCGTTGGTGGAGGAGATAGCGCGATGGAAGAAGCTCTCGTTTTAGCTTCAGTTGCGCAAAAAGTGACTGTTGTCCACCGAGGTGATTCCTTTAGTGCCTCACACGTCATGCAGCAGCGAGTTTTGACTCATCCCAAAATTGAAGTGCGATTTCATACCGTTATCACTGAAATTAAAGGAGAAGGAAAGGTCGAATCCGTTCAGATAGAAGATACGCAAACGAAAGAAAGCTCTGATATGTCAATTCAGGGAGTTTTTGTCGCTATTGGTCATATTCCAAACTCCAAGCTTTTTGAGGGAATCACAACAGATGAGAGAGGGTACATTCTCTCGACTCAGCAGAAAACAAATATTGAAGGAGTCTTTACTGCAGGTGATGTTCATGATTATCATTATCGCCAAGCCATTACAGCAGCTGGCTATGGGTGTATGGCAGCACTAGAAGCGGAAAGATGGTTACAGCTTCAAGGCTAATTACTTCGCTTTAGTCGTATCTCCTGCGTATATATCCTCTCAAGCTTATCCACACTTGTTTCAATCATGAATTCTTTGGCCACTTCACTACTCCCTTTTTTATATTTCTCAAGAAGTTTGGGGGTGAATAACAGCTTTTCCATACTCTCAGCTATTTTTCCGGCAGAAAGAGGGGTATAGCTGGCGTTTATTCCTTCTCGACAAATATCTGTTACGCCTAAATCATTGACTGAGACAAAGGGAAGTCCAGCCGTTGCTTGCTCAATAGCCGTTGTCGAAAGAGTATCAACGGTACTCAGAAAGAGTGCAACTGATGCGGAATGGTTGACACTTGAGACCATTTCTTGATCAACCCAGCCAAGGTATAAAACACTTTTTTCAAGCTTGTACTGCTTGATTTTTTGAAGAACCTTGCCTTTCTCAACTCCTTCACCAACGATGACTAGCTGAGTATCGGGATGTTTTTTATTCAGATGCGAAAAGGCCTCAACTGCTAAGGGAACGTTTTTCCCTTCATCTACTCTGCCGGTAATAACAATTCGTTTAAGAGGTACTTGATTATATTTTTGATAAAATAACGAGTCAGGGGTATTTTTGAATTTGGAGGTAGGGATTCCGTTATAGATAACGCTCGATGGGGCTTTTACTCCTGCCTCATCAAGTGTCAGTTTGGCTTTATTGGACGGGCATAAGACTTTGTCAAATTGATTAAAATACCACCTACTTACTCTATGTGAAAGAGGGGTACTCAAGCTTTCTGGGAGATGAGTCATTCTTTTTACTAGATAGGGAAACATGGTGTGATAGGTCACAAGATGAGGAATATTTTTTTCTTTGGCAATCTTTCTTCCCATAATACTGGTAAGAAATAACTGATCATGAACAACATCAATTGACTCTTTGAGAAGTTGGCTCACAATCTTTTTATTAAATGGAAGAACAATTTGATCCTCAGGCCTACCGGGAAACTGAATTGAGGGGAGAAGGAAGAGGTCTTTTTCTTTTTGAGAAGGATTTCCTGCGGTAAGAATTAAACAGCGATGCCCTCTTTTCTCTAGCTCCTTTTTTATGTTGGCTAGATAAACACTAATGCCGTTTACAACTCCAGTTTGGGAAGGAAGGTACTGGTCAGTTGGGAAAAGAATGGTCATTTGATGCTTTTGAAAGGATGCAGAATATTGGCGATAAAGGCCAAAACAGTAAGAGTAGTAAAGACCCATGGGATATGAGGAAGTGGGAAAAGAACTTGCAAGACACTGATAAGAGTCGTGATAAGAAGCGGAAGAGTAACAACATAGAGAAGTAATTTAAATGTTTGTTTCCAAGTCAAAGTGGAGGAGAACATTTTTCCCACTAAAAGGAGAAAGGCTGCGAGAAGAAGGAGATAAAGAAGTCTCCAGGCTCCCAGAAACAAAAGTCCTAAAGCGTGCGCAATTCCAATTCCTGGAGCAATCCAGACAAAGTACGGTTGGATTTTTTTATAGGTGGACTCAACGAGTGCCTTATTTAACGTAAAGTCATCAATATTCTGATAACTCACTGATCGAATATCGTCTTTTGATTCTTGATAATAGACCATATCACGAGTTGCCCAGGCAAGCGTGTCATACTCTCTAAATTGTTCAGTTGAGTAAGGAATTTGGGTATTAATAACTAATAGATTCTCTGACTCATCTACATTGTCACTTGAAGGAGGGATAGGAATAACATAGGGCTCCTCTGCTGTGGTTGAGAGCTTTCCCTCATCAATCGTAAATTCCAAATCAATGGGATAGGCAGAGATTACTTGGTTTGATGTGGTAGTAAGTTGTTTTTGAGCGTCAAGGTAAGCTGGGATTGATAAAAGAATTTGGAAGATACTAAGAACAAGAACAAGGAGAAAGTAATAGAGGAGTCCACTTTTTATTCGAGTATCTAAAAGGTGTTTATAAAAGGGAGGTGAATAAAGGCTTTGCTGGAAGGTTTTGAGAAAGTTCATCTGATGGTATTGTACAAGTCAGAAATCAGCCTGTCAAACCTGTACTTGACACACTCTGCGAGCCTTGGTAGAATGGAAACCACTAAGGAAAAGAATTTCGTTTTTTATGAGTAAATCTGCACATATTTTTAAGATCACAAAATAGATCTTTAGCTCGCAAAAACGCCTCATTTTTTTCCTAAAGTAAGTTCTTTCATAGAAGTTTGTTTGTACCAGAAGTAAATTCTGGGCCGGTAGCTTAGTTGGTAGAGCGCGTCTTTTGCACAGACGAGGTCGAGAGTTCGAATCTCTTCCGGTCCACCAACTACGATTTTTTGCTTTAAGCAAGTTCTTAAGAGTAAGGATTTCCTCAAAGAAAAAAAGACAGATGCTCTTTAACAAGTGAAGAAGAAAACCTCCACAAAATTCTTATCGTCTAAAAACGCAAGTTTTTAGAGCCTTGGGCAACCAAGCAAGAATTTTTCTGGAGGACATGATATGGTTTGTGTCTTTAAACACATAAATTGTCTACTCATAATGCCAATAATGGATGCCTAGGAGATAAAGGCCGAAGAAGGACGCGGACAGCGGCGATACTCGTCGGGGAGGTGCTAACAACCTGTGATCCGGCGGTTTCCGAATGGGGAAACCCCAATGTTAATCATTGAGCCTTCAGTGAAGTTTCTACGCAAGTAGGATATTAGCTGATGAGCTGGGAACGGTGTGAACTGAAACATCTCAGTAACACCAGGAAAAGAAATCATATGAGATTCCGTCAGTAGCGGCGAGCGAAAGCGGAGAAGCCTAAACTTCTTTTAGAAGTGTTGCAGGGCAGACGACATTCGATGTTGGTTTTTGTAGAAGAAGAGCGTGGAATAGCTCCCCAAAGAACGTGAGAGGCGTGTATTCGAAACAAAAATCACCGATAGTCTGTACCTAAGTACCATGGAGCACGATTTAAACTCTGTGGGAATCTGGGTCGACCACGATCCAAGGCTAAATACCTTTATCTACCGATAGTGAACTAGTACCGCGAGGGAAAGGTGAAAAGCACCCCGGAAGGGGGATGAAATAGAACTGAAATTATTGGCTGACAAGCAGTCAGAGTCTGTCGCAAGATGGATGATGACGTGCCTATTGAAGAATGAACCGGTGAGTTATTAATTATTGCAAGCTTAAGTTGTTCAGCAACGGAGGCGGAGTGAAAGCGAGCCCTAACTGGGCGTTTAGTAGTAATTAATAGACCCGAAACCAGGTGAGCTAACCTTGAGCAGGTTGAGTCCTACAGAAATGTAGGAGGAGGACCGCACCCGTAAACAGAGCAATGTTTTGGGATGACTTGAGGTTAGGGGCAATATGCCAAACGAACCTGGAGATAGCTGGTTCTCCCTGAAATATATTAAGGTATAGCGCTATGCGTTCCTACGTGGGGTAGAGCACTGAATGGTTCCTGGCTGCGTAAGCGGTCAGAGCTTATCAAACTCCGAATACACGTTAGTTAAAGCATAGTAGTCAGTCTGGTCGGGCTAAGCTGATCAGGCGAAAGGGAAACATCCCACACTCCCGGCTAAGGCCTCTAAATAAAAACTAAGTTTTGAACGAAGTCAAGATCCACAGACACCCAGGAGGTTGGCTTAGAAGCAGCCACCCTTTAAAGAAAGCGTAACAGCTCACTGGCGGATGGTTCTTGGCGCGGAAAATGTATCGAGGATTAAGTTTTTTGCCGAAGCTGGAGATTGTATCGCAAGATGCAGTGGTAAGGGAGCGTTCTATTTGCGGTGAAGTCGAACTGTAAGGTTTGGTGGAGCGGATAGAAGTGAGAATGCCGGTATGAGTAGCGCAATGTAGGTGAGAATCCTACACACCGAAAGCCCGAGGTTTCCTCCGCAATGTAAGTCATCGGAGGGTTAGTCGGCCCTAAGGATGTGCCTTCGTTAAAGGGGGTGTAGTCCGATGGATAACTCGTTAATATTCGAGTACAGAGTATGTGAATTGTAAGGGGGTGACGAGATTGGAAGAATCATGCGGACTGTAAGGTCCGTTTAAGTAGCAAAGCAGTAGTAATTGGCAAATCCGTTACTGCGTTTATCTGAGCTACGATAGCAAGATACATGAATAGTGTATCGAGATGATACATTTCAGTGTCCGAGAAAATCCTCATTACGGCCAGCAATGGTCAAAATGCATATTCTACCGTACCGAGAACCGACACAGGTGGGCAGGTCGAGTAGACCAAGGTGATCGGGAGACACGTGATCAAGGAACTAGGCAAAAAAGCTAGGCGTAACCTATGGGAGATGCCTTTCCTACTCGTAACAGGGTGGGATGCAACAAAAGTTTATTTAGCGACTGTTTATCTAAAACACAGGTCCCTGCAAAACCGAAAGGTAACGTATAGGGGCTGACACCTGCCCAGTGCTGGTAAGTCAAATATCTCGACTGACGATTCGCAAGAGTCCAGGTTGGGATATAAGCTCCAGTAAACGGCAGCAGTAACTATAACTGTTCTATGGTGAATTTCATTGCTTTAGAAGTGGAAGTGTTTTATGAAAATTCTGCTATATGCTGGAATAACTCAGTATCCAACAGTACCAATTTTTATTGGTGACAATCTGTTTGGTGGAGTCAATCAGCAGGAAAGACTTTCTGAAAAGAAAGAATCCTCAGAGACTACACGCAGAACTCGGCAACAACAAATTGTTGCAGGGAAGATATAGTCCGAACTTCATAGCGATATGAAGAACGTAGAAGTAGTTCCTCTACATTAACAATTATTGAGCGAAGTTCCTTGTCGGGCGAGTTCCGACCCGCACGAAAGGTAGAACGACTGAATAACTGTCTTGATCACGTACCCGGCGAAATTGAGTTGGCTGTGAAGACGCGGCCTAAGTATACATGGACAAAAAGACCCCGGGAGCTTTACTGTAGTTTGACATTTGTAAGTTTATTTTTATTGTTTAGAATAGGAGGGAGCGCTTGCGCGACAGTGAAATACCTCTCTTAAGAATGAATAAGCATCACCGTGTGCCACACAAAAATATGGTCACGGAACAGTGTCTGATGGGCAGTTTTACTGGGGAGGTAGACTCCTACAACGCAACGGAGTCGCACAAAGGTTGACTAGCTACGGATGGAAATCGTAGTGATAGCGCAATGGCAAAAGTCAGCTTGACTGCGAGACCTACAAGTCGAGCAGGTGCGAAAGCAGGTCATAGTGATCCTCCGATGCCTAGTGGTAGGCACGGAGCTTAACGGATAAAAGCTACCCCGGGGATAACAGGCTGATCGCATCCAAGCGTCCACAGCGACGATGCGGTTTGGCACCTTAATTAACATTGGGGCGCCTATAAAGTAATTTGTAAGTCTGGTCTTTTTCAATATGCACGTTAGAGCGTGTAGAAGAAGATAAAAATACTAGTTAAAATCGGTAAACGCCTTAAGTATTAAGGTCAATACCGAGGGAAGTATGAAGCACTTGTGTTTCATACCCCGTATCGACTGGATTCTGTTCTTTATTGAGCAGATGAAGATAGAAAGTCTTTCTTACTTGTAAGAAAAATTTATACTTTCTATAAAAAACTAGCTCCTTTCTATTGATAAGAGAGGATGAAGGTATAGTCAGAACTTTTGGTAACAAGAGACGATAGCGATGTCGGCTCATCGCATCCTGGGGCTGAAGAAGGTCCCAAGGGTCCGGCTGTTCGCCGGTTAAAGCGGTACGCGAGCTGGGTTCAGAGCGTCGTAAGACAGCTCGGTCTCTATCCTGTATACTCGTTGGAAATTTGAAGAGATTCGTCCCTAGTACGAGAGGACTGGGATGAGGGAATCCCTGGTGTGCCAGTTGTGGTTAAATTAGCCGCATCGCTGGGTAGCTAGATTCCCAACGGATAACCGCTGAAAGCATCTAAGTGGGAAGCCGCCTCTGAGATAAGATTTCCTTGCAAGTCGCAAGACTTGCTGAAGACCCCTCGGAGACTACGAGGTTGATAGGCGGGCAGTGGAAGTACAGCAATGTATTGAGCTTACCCGTACTAATGGTCGATTGTAGACAATTTTTTATCCATATCAATTTTTTTCTTCACTTATTAGAGAGCATCTATGAGGTTTTTCTTAGAGATTTATCGGTCTCTGAAGCAGTGTGGTCCCACCTCTTCCCTTTCCGAACAGAGAAGTGAAACGCACTAGCGCCTACGATACTGAGGTTTTCCTTGGGACAATGGGTCGATGCCGGTAATTCTTTGAGAGAAACCTTTTTTTATGTCAATTTGCGGTTGTTCTTAGCGCTCAATCGTGCTATACTCAGTCACATATATGGCTAATGCAACTTCCATGGCAGAACTACTCGCTGCCTCAAAAACTCCACTTGTTACCCTCAAAAAAGGTGAGCATGTTCAAGCAACCTTTACGAAACTCAATAAAAATGAAATTTTAGTTAATCTTGGTGGAAAAGGAGAAGCACTCGTTTTGGAAAAAGATCGAGATTTAGCGAGTCAAATTCTTTCTTCATTCAAATTAGGAGATACGGTTGAAGTATCTGTTCTAAGTGTTGAGTCAGAAGGGGGATACCCAGTAGTTTCAATTAGACGCTTCATGGAGCACAGGGTTTGGGAGGAATTAGAAAAATTACAAAAAGACAAAACGCAACTCGAAGTTGAAGTAACGGAATCCACAAAGGGAGGATACACTGTAGTAACAGAAGCAGGGGTTCGAGCGTTTCTCCCTCATACGTTAACTACTCAATCTCATGGTATTGGAGAAAAAGTCTCTGTTACTGTTTTTGAACTGTTACGAGCTGATAAGAAAATCGTGGTGACTGAAAAAAACATGATGAGTCCAGATGAATTTAAAGCAATTACTCGCTCAGTCAAGCCTGGAGAGACCGTTACTGGAGTAATTGCGAATATAACAACCTTTGGAGTCTTTGTTACACTTTCTCTGAACGGACAAGAGATGGAGGGGTTAATTCATATTTCAGAACTAGCTTGGGAAAAAACAACTCAGATGCCTGAGGGCAAGTTTGTAACAGGAGAATCAGTTACGGCAAAAGTTATTGGATTTGATATGGATTCAAAACGAGTGAATTTGTCTCTAAAACAACTAACCGAGGATCCATTCATTAAACTTGCTGAGAAATATCCAGTGGATTCAACCGTCAAAGGAACAGTTACTCAAATTGTTGCGGGGAATGTGCATATATCACTAAGAGATGGGGTAGAGGGAATTATTCGAAAAGAAAAAGTCCCAACGGATGAGGTCTATACAGAAGGACAAAGTGTAAATGTGATGATTGGAGAAATTGATATGAGACGTCACAGAATCTATTTGTCACCTGTCATGCTTAAAAAGACCATCGGATACCGCTAATATGTCCTCCCCAGATTCTGAAAGAAAATACACTCCTGTTCGTAATATCAATGGAAAAAGAATTGTTGATGCTTTACTTCTTTTTAGTGGAGGAGAAGCTCCTCTCCCTCTTCGTGAGCAATTGCCCGATCGTGAACAAGAGCTTCTTGGCTTAATCAAACAAAACGATGATTTAAGATATAGGCAAGAAAGATTTAAAAAGCGAAAAGCTGAACAACAGGCTGAGAATTATGAAAGAAAACTGTCTCAGGAAGACAATAACTAACTTCTCTTTCCCCGTTTGCTACACTACCTGTTCCTCGCGTATAATGAGGCTATATGGCTAAGAAACAACGTGTATCATTTGTGTGTCAGGAATGTGGCTATGACTCACCAGCGTATATGGGAAAGTGCCCAGAATGTGGTGCATGGAACTCTCTGAAAGAATTTCGAGAGGCAAATCTAGATACTAAATCAACTGCACTTTTTTCTTCTTCTCAAGTTCAAAAAATGACAGATGTGGTAAAGATACAAATCCCGCGAATTCAAGCTAAATCAGAAGAATTGAACACTGTTTTAGGTGGAGGAATTGTTCCGGGATCGGTCATTTTACTTGCAGGTGATCCAGGCGTGGGAAAGTCAACTCTTCTTCTTCAAGAGTGTCTCTCCCTTTCTGAAATGGGAAAAACTATTCTTTATATATCGGGTGAAGAGTCCGCTGAGCAAATTACTCTTCGAGCTGAGCGAATTGCCTTAAATCCTAAACAAAAAGAAAACTTACTCCTCCTGGCCGTATCAGATCCAGATGTGGCGATTGCCCATATTCAAGATCTCAAACCTGATATTATCATTGTGGATTCTGTCCAAACTATGGAATCAACCAAAATGACAGGGCTTGCAGGCTCAGTTGGACAAGTAAGATATACAGCTTTTTCCTTTGTTCGATTGGCCAAAACCATGCATATCCCTGTTGTTTTAGTAGGGCATGTTACGAAGGAAGGTATGGTTGCAGGTCCCATGGTTCTTTCTCACATGGTTGATACAGTGTTGTTTCTTGAAGGAGAAAAATTTACTAAAATCAGACTCCTTCGCTCACTAAAAAACAGATTCGGCCCAGTGGATGAGGTGGGAATATTTGAAATGGAGGAGAATGGGATGAAAGATGTGACGTCTCCTGAACAATTATTTCTTCAAGATATGGATAGTAAAACGCCTGGAAGTGTTTTGGTCACAACGCTTGAAGGGTCAAGAGCCTTTTTAGTTGAGATTCAAGCCTTAGTCGTATCTTCTCGTTTGCCTCTTCCCAGACGAGTCGTTTCAGGCATGGATCAAAAGCGAGTTGAGCTTCTTCTTGCAGTTTTACAAAAACATGCTAGACTGCCAATTGACTCGTATGATGTGTTTGTAAATATTGCTGGAGGACTCAAGCTGTCAGACCCTGGAGTAGATTTGGGAGTCTGTTTAGCGATTTATTCAAGTCTCAAAGGAGTAGCTCTTCCAAAAACGGTAGGGATTGGGGAAGTGGGACTACTTGGAGAAGTGCGAAGTGTCTCCTCGCTGGATAAGAGGGTTCGTGAAGCAAAGAAGTTGGGAATAACGACTATTTTCACCTCAAGTGAATATTCTCGACTTGTAGACGTTATTAAAGCCATTGAGAAAAAGATATGAAAAAAGAAATACTAAAACCGACTACTCCCGTGCTTGTCCAGGCACAACATACACCTCAAGCGCCTTCACCTCGCTTTATTAGTCAATTAGCTGATGAGGTAGCCAAAACGCTCGCACGTCGCCTCCCGTCACTTCTTTCACCGAGAAGGAAAAAGCAAGTGAAACCTCTGGAGAAACGAATTGAGAATGGATTTTTTTTGGATACCTCAGCCATTATTGATGGACGAGTGTTTGATTTGATTCAGTTAAACGTATTAACAGGTGAAGTAGTACTTCTGCAAAGTATTCTTCAAGAGCTAAAACATATTGCAGATTCTCAAGATATGGTGAGGAGGCAACGGGGACAACAGGGCCTTTTGCGACTTGAAACACTTCGCAAACAGCGAAGAGTAAGGATACGGATTTTGAGCCTTGAAGAGGAGAGAAGTGGAAAAAAATCATCGGAGGTAGATGAGCGGCTTATTCAAACGGCCAAAGTGTATAAAGGGAAAATTATAACCTGTGACTATAATTTAGAGAAAAAAGCCTCTATTGAAGGCGTTGTAGCGATTAATATGAACGGATTAGCTCAAGTCCTAAAAGTCTCAGCAGTTCCCGGAGAAGCACTTCACATTACTCTTTCTCATACAGGAAAAGAAAAAGGACAAGCGGTAGGATATTTGGATGATGGGACTATGCTTGTGGTTGAGAATTCAATAGAGAAAGTAGGACTTGATGTTGATGTGGTGGTATCTCGAGTTATTCAAACTGCTAGTGGACGAATTCTTTTCGCCAAACTGATTTAACCTCATTCAGCGAATTTTCAGTGTAAGGGATATAGAGTAGAGAAGAAGTGGAATAAAAAAAAGTCATCCTCTGCTTATAAAAGGTAAGGTGTTTGTCTTTTCCCATTCGTAAGGGTGCCTGCCCAACACTCCTACGATTTTTGAAAAAGACGGTTTTTAGTTTCTTTCGAGACTAAGCCCAACACTCTTACCTCATGTAAATAGATGATGAATTTCCTTGTTGTAATAAGTCAAACACCATTTTCTAGCTTCATGTAATTTCTTGACAGAAAGTATTCTCCTATGCCAAAGTAGCAATAGGCATTTTTAGTTTTTATCTTCCTGCCTGAAGGACTAATAAAGCCATTTTCTTTAAGAGCATTGCTTATCGTACCGAACTTATTGTTTTCCTGAGAGTAACGACAGCGATGCTCTTTTTTTTATGGTTTTTTCTTCTCTATAAAAGTGCGATAGGAAGGGTTAGACCCCTCTCTGTTAACTTCTGAAATTGCTCCTTAGCGTATCTTGACGCTGCCTCCTGTTCATACTGAACAAGTGTTTTTCTTCGGTTTTTTCTATCTAGTTGAAGTAAACGAGCTAACAATTTCATTTCTTGGCGTATTGTATCACCGGGTATTTTACTTGTCAACCCTATAGCAAATATAGGACGTAAATATGCTAGGCCTATAGAAATTAGTATCCAATTTAGATTGTTAAATCAAGATAAATTAATTGTCAAAAAATATGTGGATAACTTTTGGATAA
>CAZNAA010000002.1:0-100235 GCA_964571255.1 uncultured Gammaproteobacteria bacterium | reverse complement strand
TTGTTAAATCAAGATAAATTAATTGTCAAAAAATATGTGGATAACTTTTGGATAAGATGTTCTTATCAAAACTTGCTATATAAGAAAGAAAGCAATATAATACTATGAGTCCAAGCATTGCTTTGGCAATGCTTATTGACGCACATTTACAAGGTATACAGGAATCTAGTAGTAGGAGGAGGTCACCATGCGTTCTCGACTTATTCCAATGATTCTAGCTGCTCTTCTCATTCCAACGTGGAGTGAGGTGTCAGCAGTGCAACAAAACACCTGGGGATGTCCAGTCTGGGGTAACACCCAGACATATCCGGCCAAGCACTACCTCTGTTTGCCTGAATCGCCTGTCTCTGGAGAGACACTCCCCCCTAACGGGTGGAAGTTAGCGCAAGGGGGACTAGTCGTTGACTCTGAATGGCGGCCATTCACGGATACTGACGACAGGTTAGTACGGGAATTGGTTGCTCGTGGGATGATCAAAGGCTATGGCGACGGGAGGTTTGGTCCAAAAGACCTGATCACTCGTGCACAGATGGCCGCATTGATTGCCCGGGCGATGGGGTGGGATCAGGAAGCTCACGGAAACCCGTTCTCGGATGAGGAGGGGACAGACCCAGATCTCTGGCGCAACGTTGGCACTCTCGCTCACTACGGTGTCGTAATGGGCTATGGCGACGGGAGGTTTGGCCCGAATGATCGGGTGACTCAGGCTCAGATGTTCTCGTTTATCACCCGGGCGATGATGGTCAAAGAGATCTGGACGGCACAGCCGTATATCTCTGTTCCCACGATCCCGGAGGATCACGCCCAGGACATAAACACATACTTGTACTACACCCGGCCTTGGACCGGAGGGCTAACGATGCACCTGCAGGAACCTGCTAACCGACTACTCTTTGTAGATCGGTTATATATGGCCATTGAGGAGCAGATAAGTCCTCCGTAACTCGTAATTCTAGATTGATCTTCCTTCTTGAGGAGAAGAAATTTCTTGCCATAAGCGGCGGGAAACTGAAACTCTGAAAGAATGGGAGATTGTGGCGGGCGATAAGCCCATTGAAGAGAAAGGTAGTACAATACTTTATTCTTCACTACAGCCACCCTGTATTACCTTTTCTCATTACCTCATTACGCTTTTACAAAAGGAGAAACAATAGAGTCAAGAGAGATAGTATAGTTATGAGCAAATTTGGCTCTGATAAGAAGGCTCAAATGAGAGGCAAAAGAGTGCTTCATAGAGGAGAATGCAGCTTTTGATGTTTGAATTTGCTTATACAAATAGACATTGGTATTAGCAAAAATTCCATATTGCTGTAGTTTTACGAATAGATCACTAAAAAGAAGTCCCTTTTCTGTGTGAGAGAACTTTAGTAAATCTTTTGGTACTCGAAATCTGTTAATCATGGTTGTTTCAAATTGCATGGTAACTCCGTTGATTGGAGAATGGATAATCTCTTCATGAAGAAGGGGGAAATCACTTTTCGCTTTGATTTTCCCATTTTCATCTTGGAAGACACATTGTGTGCCTGCGGCAACGAGTTTTGGATTGGCATTAAAGAGTGAAACTTGCCTTTTGATTCGATCAATAGTTGAGACGTCACTGCCACTCATAAAGGCAATATATTGCCCCTTGGCTTTGGTTAGAGCCCGATTAAACGTGATTGCTAAGCCGTAGTGCTTGACGTTTCGAAAGACTTTAATACGAGGATCTCTTTTTTTGAACTGCTTAAGAAGTTGGAATGATTTGTCTTTAGAATGATCATCAATAGCAATAACTTCCCACAAAGGATACGTCTGAGAGAGGATACTCTCTAAACAAGAAACGAGTGTTTCTTCGTTGTTATAGACCGGAAGGACAATAGTTACTAAACCTTCTACTGGTTTCATATTATACATTTGACAAGAATTTAATTAGGACAGGGAAGTAAATGCTTGAGGCAGCAAATGAGGTGTTAAGAATACCAACCCTTTTTTTGTTTGTCAAGTTTCACGCACAAAAGTGGTATACTACCGCTATGGCAGAGTCTCCAAACACCTATCGTCCCCACCAAGAAGAAGAATTTGACTCAGTGGATACAGGAGAACAACAAGTAAACGAAACTAACGAGGTAGACAAATTGTTTAATATTGGAGGATATGCCTTTACCGCAGCATTATTCTTAACAATCGCTGCTAAGGCGTCTGATGGAAACCGATCAGATGTTCTTTTTCTTTTAGCTATTGCAGCGGGTGGAGTAGGAATAGGAGCTTTTGCCGAGACTTCAGCCAAGGCAAGAAAAACAATCGCTACTCTTTATACTCAAAAGAAAGAATACCAAGAACAGAGACTTAAAGATAAAGAAACGATTGATGATTTGAGAAGGAAAATTGCATCCTATGGATTAGATGAATCTCAAGAGGATCACTACGTTGAAGAATAGTCTTTTTATATTATAAACACCTCTTAGGCTTGACAAATACCCACATCCAATATATACTACAGGACATATTTGTGCTTTTGCACAGATGTTAGAGTGTTTCGTGTTTTCTAATTGCAGAAGATACAAGACATTTTAAGCTCTTTAACATCGAGAAACACAGAGTGTATAGCAATATACACAATAATTTGAATTTTATATAGGCACGTTTTCAGAGTGGCCTCTACAAAGAAGGTACTAATACTATCTTTTCTGTAGAGGTCTACTTCTGAAGAAACCCATCCTCCTCGGGTAACTGAGTAGGTTGGCGGCCTACTCAGTTTGTCTCTTCAGAAGTAGGCTTCTTTTATTTTTGAGTCTTACGGTATCACCTATGTGGGTGCTCTACCTGGGACAAGAAAGGAGTGGTACTATCCATGAAGCGACGACAACTACTCACAGGTCTGGCTGCAGCGGGGGCTCTCATGCTTCCTGCAATCGATCCGCTAGTCGCGAACGCGATGAACGCGGCGGCCAGCACGACCAATCTGAAGTGGTGGGTCCGCACTTCCTTGGAGGGGGTGCCGAGTGACTTCAAGTCCTTCTGGGAGACCAGGGGTGGCCTGGCAATCTTCGGTTGGCCCATCTCGACGGAGGGTCAGCAGCAGCTCGAAGATGGGCAGACCTACACGGTCATGTACTTCGAGCGCGGACGCTTGGAGCGGCACTCCTATGGTGTGGAGCTCGGCCAGTTTGGCCGGCACATTCTCACTGAGGTGCTCGGCGGTGTTAACCCCGGCAACTGTGCGGGGAATGCCGGATCGCCGGACGCCCAAACGCAGCCCGGCCCGGCCGGGTGGGCGTTCTCGCTTCCCTCGCATCCCAATCAGGAGTCGATGGCGAAGCTGACAACCAAACAGGCGACGCCGAATACCTGGTATCACCGGGTCTGGAAGCCCGCTTGGTTCATGGCTCCACGGTGGGACGGGTGTGACCCGTTCTGCTTGGGATATGCCAAGAATCACCAGGAGAATGGCGAGTTCATCGACTGGAGCACCCCGGGTCAGATCATCTTCAGCCAGTGGCGCAACACAGCGTCGTGGCAGTTGTCGATCATCACGGACCCGGGACCGAACAACGAATGGATCAAGCAGTTCCTTGATGGAGCTGTCGGTCCTATCGAGGTAACTGTTCGGACCGTTCCCGGAAGCCCGGTGGCCCTGGTGGGTCCCGACGGGCGAGTCCGCGATTGGCGAAAGGCGAGCGACGGGGGAGATGTCACAATCGAACTCCCGCTCAACTGCCGCATCACGATCGCGGGATGCAACAAGATCCACGATGAGTTCTTCAACACGATCATCTACTTCGGCCCGCGTGGCCGGACGTACGATGTGAACTTCATGAACGGCAACCTGCACCAGTGGGGGTAACCCTTTGGTGTACCCGCGGAGGCGGGGGGAATATGGGGCAACTGCTCCTGACCCCTCCGCCTCTAGGCGGATTCTGGCTGTAGAAAGTCATTACCACATTCAATATGTGGATTCTACCTCACTTCACTGAAATGTGAATTGAGTATGGAAATAAGACCTAGACGTTCGCGTCTGGTGTCTTTGTTTCCTGCTTAGTTTGCAGGAAGGTGGGTTGGGCTGTGTTTCTCGACAAACCCAAGAATATAAAGAGATTTGTATTTTTAGGTTAGTTGCACTTGTAAGTCTAAATTAGTATAATCGAACTCAATATATGAACGATATGTCTCGCACTATTATGTCAGCAGTTTTTGCCTTTCTTTGGCTCGTAACTCTTGGAGTTGTCTTTTTCGTAGCTTCTGGAAGTTTTGGACGAATGGATCAGTACTTAAAATCACAAATGGTTCACGATTGTTCATCTGACTATATGAGTCAAACAGTGAATACGGAAACGGGAAGAACAGTTATTAGACCACTTGAGCAGCAAGTTCGGGAATGTATTTATCAAAAAGATACTAAACAAGAATGGACTGGTGTGTGGAGTAAAGAATCGTAAGTACGATTTAGAAAAAAGATAGTGGAAGTAGAGGCTTAGGTCTCTTTTTTTATGCCTAGTAAGGCTTATTTAGCTTGACAAAGATGTCAAAAGTGGTAGTATTTGGTTATAAATTGGCGTAAGCCACCGTCTCAGAGAGATCTGAGATACAAATTAAAAGAGGTTTTTAACCTCTTTTTTTATGGATTACTAGTAAGTAGTTATTTCTGTGAGGAGAAGGAAGGGATGAAGGATTTAGCATTTTGAGAAAGTTGTTCTCCTTTGAATTTAAAGAGGTATTTGAAATGAGTATAGCCTGTTTGAAAAATCTTTTGCTTACTTACTCCTAAAACTCTATCCCGATAGGGAATATGTACTTCTTTAAAGGAGAAGCCTTGGGTAAGAGGTCGAAGTTTTGCTTCCAGTGAGAAATCCCACCCACCTTCTTGAAAAGAAATAGACTGAACCTTTGCCCTATGAAACACAAACATGCCCGTAAGTGAATCTTTAATAACTCTTTGATAGAGAACGAGAATGGTTAGGTTTAGAATCATAACTCCTGTTTTTCGAACAATTGACATATCTTTTGGATTCACAAAGGGAAGTCTATTACAGGAGATAAAGTCCAAGTTTTCGTTAAGTAGGGTTTTGACAAGAGAGGGGATTTCTTTGACTGGATATGATCCGTCTCCGTCCATGGTCACGATAATATCCCCTTTGGCATGAAGAATACCCTTTTGAAGGGCATAGCCATAGCCAATTCCTTTATGTTTTCTGTCCTCAATAAGGACAGAAAAGCCTAGTTTTTTGGCAACAGAGATAGTTTTATCAGTTGAGGAGTTATCAACGACAATGACTTCATCAATTCCTTTAGGAAGAAGAGATTTGAGATGGGGAAGGGCTTTTTCCTCATTTCGACAAGGCAGAATAAGAGTAATGGTTCTTTTTTGTAACATCCCTAGTTATTTGCTTTTACACAAAGCTTATAGTATAATTATACTCAGATTATAGGATATTGTCAACAGGATATTACATATGAATTTTACTACTATAACAAGTGTTTCTAAAAATCTTTTTTTCCTTATTCTTTTTATTGGGGGTATTCTTTGGAGTAGTCTTTTTGCTTTCTCTCGCTTATCTACCAATGTTGTTAAGACTCCTTACGGAGTTCTTGAGCAAAATGGAGTCAGTATTGTCTTTCATCAAGGAGATGTGCTTAATCCATATCTAAAACTCTCTCCGTTTGATGATTATGTCTATCTAACTAATGGGAAAAAAGAGCACGTGTTTAATGCGAAAGAAGAAAAAAATGTTAAGACAAAAATGTCACTCTGGGAAAAAGTTCAGTTTCACTTCTCAACTATGTTTTACAACACAACCTCTTTGTCATGGAGTGCAGTTTCAGAGAAGCGGGAAATTATCTATACTGCCTCTCTTGCTGAGAAAGAGTTAGGAATAAATAGACAAATTATAAAAGGTTCAAGCAAAGGCATTATTGGGTACGGGAATGCCTTAGTGCTTTGTCATGGATGCGTTGTGACAGATACTGATCGGATCTTTTTCTCAGGAGTCTATACAACCAATAATAAGCTGTCTCTAGCGGCTAATGACTCTCTTACTCCAATTCTTATTTCAGAACAACTTCCAGAGATTGAGAGTTTATTTATCCGAAAAGATGGGAAAAAGCTTTTTCAGCTAAATAGTAGTGGAGAAGTGTCTTATCAAGAACCGTGGAGACTATTAGAGATTAAATCAAAAAGCCCCAATCAAAAAGTGGAGGTATATCTATGAACTACTTGGTAGACCTTTTTGCTAGTTTGAGTATTTTTGTTGTTCCTCTTCTTATTGGGAGTTTTTGGGGTGGAAGTATCGCTCAGAGGTTTTTGAGAGGAGCACTTTTTATTGGAATTCTCGCATTTGTAGCTCTTTTCCCGCTTCCTTTACCCTATGCATCTCGTTTGGGGATGCTTGTTTGTGCAACAAGTATTATGAGTTTGGGAAGTGTTTTGTACCAAAGGTATAAAAAACCTTTAGTAGTAGTCAATAAAAATTCTCTATACTGGCTTTTTATAGGAATTCTTTTTACGTTGTACTCAGCTTTTCTTTTCTTTACTCTTTTTAAAAGCTTAACCCCGTATCCGTATCATATGAACTGGGATGTCTATGAGCATATAAAACTCTCCCAAGAGCTGTTAGCAGGAAGAATAAGTGTCTTTCCTTCACATATGAGTGATACGTTTACTTTTAATGGTTACACACCCTTGTTTCATCTGTTACTTTCCCTTCCGAGTGCTCTTTTTAAAGCGAGTTTACAAGGAGTATATTACTTTGCTGAGTGGTGGTTTTATTTGACTGTAGTCCTGTCAAGTATTGCCATTAGTTTTAAAGTCTTTAAGCACAAATTGCATGCACTCGTTGGAGGAATCTTCGCAGCAACAGTATTCAGCTCAGCCGTTGTCTATATGCCCCTTTTTTTCCTCCCGCAAAGTCTCACGGCACTCTTAACTGTTTTACTGTTGTTTTTTGCCAAACATGAAACAAAAAAAGATATGCTTATTCTTTTTTTGTCTTGTCTGATTCTTTTTCTTCTTCATTTTGTGATTGGCTTTGTCGGAGCGGGAATAGTCCTTTTGTGGCATGGGTATCACTATCTTAAAGAAAGAGTAGCGATACTTCATACGCCTTGGGTTTTGTTTAGTGGTGGTATTCTTAGTGGACTCTCTCTTATTGGAATGTTTCTTCTTCACGCACTCGGAGGAATTCAGTTAACAGGGAGAGAAGAGGCAGTATATTATCAATTTGGACTACCTCAGCTGGCTCAGTTTTTCTTGTCTTGGTACGGAATACTTGGCATTATTCTTTTGCCTGTTGGTCTTTTCGTTTTATTTCGATCTGTAAAGAGTGAGCATAAAGTACTTGCCATCCTTTCTCTTCTTATCTTTGCTGTATGTTTTTCTCCTTTGTCTTATGCTCTAAAGTTTTTTAGTATTGGCTTTTTCTTTATGAATCTCATTTTAACGGCAGGAGTATCACGAGTCCTTTTTCTTCTTCCTCAAAAAGCAAAACGAATAGGAGTTGGTTTATTGGCTTTGGCAATGACAAGTATCTTTTATGCCAATCAAGTAACCTACAAACAATTTCTCTATCACTCTGGGGTAGAATCACACGTTTCTCCTCTAGAGATGGATGCAGGAAAGTTTTTACAAAGTAAAAAAGGAGTCTTTCTTATTAGTGATCCAGCTACTCAAGGAGTATTGGAAGCCGTGGGAAATGCAGATTCTCAAGGAGGGGTCTATATGAGTGAAGCATCGAGAAAAACACTTTCTCATTTATCAGAAATTGATGAAGCAGATACGAAAGAGTTACTTTTATCAGTAACGGATGAGTTGCAAGACAAGAAGTTTACGACTCGCTACTTGGTCTTGAGTGGAAGATATTTTGCTTGGCTCAGACTTCCGCAGTGGCAACGAGAGAGTTTTTACTTTAACATTTGGAAGCCACGAGAGTTGAGTGTTGAGGACAATCTAGTGATTCAAAAATACTTAGATGCAGGACTTATTCCAGTCTATGCCAACTCAGAAATGGTACTATTTGAATTATGAAACAGCGTATTTTAATCGTTACTCCTTTTTTTGCTCCTCACATTGGGGGGAGTCAGCAGTATATGGAAGATCTGTATGCATCTCTTTTAATGGATCATCCAGAGCTTTCTGTTGACGTGTTGTGCTATAACACGGATAAGACTGTACAAAGAGAAGTATATCGGGGAATGAGTGTGTATCGGATCCCTTGTCTTTCTCTTCTTCCTGGACAATTTGCCCTCCCGCATCCCATTGAACTTTTCTTATTCCTTTGGAAGAAAAGAAATGCGTATGATCTTATTCATGTTTCTACTCGTTTTTTTGACACAGCCTGGTATATGCCTCTTTTTGCCCGTCTTACCAAAACTCCGATTGTCCTAACAGATCACTGTGCCTTTCACCCAGTCCATGCCAGTGCGTTTGTGAGTACGATTTCAAAACTTCTTGATCTTACTCTCGTTCGGTTCTGTATGAAGTGGTATACCACTGTTTTTGCCACCAATAAAGCAACTCAGGCCTTTTTAAAGGATTCCTTAGGTATTAATAGTATTGTTATGTATGGAGGAGTAGATACAAGTAAGTTTATTCCCCAAGAGAAAAAGAAAGGGAAAAAAGTCACTGTTACCTATATTGGGCGAATGATTCCTTCAAAAGGAGTTGAGTTTCTTTTTGATATTGCCACATTGCATCCTGAATTTGATTTTGTCTTTGCCGGTCCTGGAGAGTTAGTAGAGCCTTTAAAGGAAAGAGTTCAAAAAGAAAAGCGTACCCATATCTTGATTAAAGGGGGACAAAGCAAAGAGGACGTGATTAGCCTTTTAAAAAACACTGACATCTTTGTTCACCCTTCATATCACCATGAAGGGTTTCCTAATATTATTCTTGAAGCCGGAGCCATGAAGCTTGCTGTGATTGCAACAGATACCGGAGGAACAAGGGAAATGATTATCAATGGAGAAACAGGGATCCTTTTACCAATGAAGGACAAAGTGGGGCTTGAAAAGGCTCTGGTGAGCTTAGGGAAGGATAAAAAAGAGAGAGAAAGACTCTCCAAAAACTTCTATATGCATATTCAAAAGAATTTTAGTTGGAAAGAAATCAGTAAACAGATGTATACCTATTTACAAAAAGAGAAGTAACACTTACGCACTTTTTCGTCTGAGGAATACTCCAGCTGCACTGAGTGCAGGAAGAGTAAGAAGGACAAGAGATTCAGCTCCAGTATCAGGTGTTTTCTTCACAGTTGCTGCAGCAAAGACAGGAAGTCCGCCTTTTGTTTTTCCAACAACTTGGCGCTGGACACAGAATTGAGAGTTATCTTGGACTTTCATGTCATCAACTGTGACAACTGCTTGATTAATTAAACAAAAGATTCCATCATCAACGGGGAGTTGATTCGCACTAGCAATTTTTCCTTTAATATCAAGTACTTTGGTTTCATTTATTCCTAAAGAGGGGATTTTGAAGAAGTATGTTTTCGTATTCTTATCATACGTTGCTTCACTCGTAATAGTGAGGTATTGAGGTACAACATCTTTCACAATCACATCTTTTAACTCAACTCCTCCAGTGTTTTTGACGGTAATCTGGAAGAAAATTTCTTGATCTGCACTGTGTTTTGGATCGTTGACACTCAAATGGTCAACATACTTTTCGTTCGTTGGATTTTTTACTTTTTTATCAATGGAGATTTTTTTACCTGTTTGTTGAGGATTATTTCCGTATCCATAGCCTCCACCATAAACAGATCCTGCTGCTGAAACCACAGAAGAAGAGAGCAGGAAAGCTCCAATTACGAGAGTAGATGCAGAGAGAAATGTAGTTGTCATATAACCTCAAACAGAGTATAGCAAAAGATTATAGGATATGTCAAGGAGTTAGGGAAATAAGGACTATGAGCCATTTAGAGGTGAATCTTTATTGTATTGTTGTTGGTTGAATATACAGGGGGCACAAATGTGTGCCAGGAAGAGAAGAAAACGGAAAACTCTAAGGTATCGCAATTGATACCGTTTTTTTTTGTTCATTTCTTTCCTCTAAAGGCTGATTGAGCTTGCTTTACCGGAGCTCACCCGATCTGTTTCTCACGGGACAATGATTCCCACTCCCTCCAGGATCGCTCCTAGAAGGAGTAAGGCACTAATAAGGAGGACAACACACCCTCCTGGCATCCTACTCATTGTCGACATCCCTCCTTTCGCTGAAGAAGCCAAAGTGGTTGACGAACCACTCTGTTGCGTGGTTCATTCGGGCCAAGAGTGGCCCAAAAAGACGTTTTATCAGCTCCTCGAACCGACCGTATGGCGTCATTTGTCCCTCCCAGTTTTCTGCCATGCGCACATGCGCTTTGCAGCGGTTCCTCTTGAGGGATTTGAACCCTCCCAGCTGCACTTCGTTGTGCACCTGGACCAGGTCCCCGAAGGGGAAGAGGAAGTTCTACCTTGCCAAGTAGGAGAGGAAGATTAGGGTTGGAATTGAGAGAAGTAGGATTATTACTCCTATTTTTACTAAGTTTTCCTTCCATACTGGAAAGGTCTCCCGTCGTATTACTGGGACCGGTGTCTTGGGTTTTCGTGCCACTGATGGCTCCTTGAGGCTTGTGGCCTCAGTATCCAGAGTGGAAAAGCTGTCAATCAGCTGTCCACATACCGGAGAAAAGACTCTTATGATACTAAGAAGCTTATCTCCAGTACGTGGGTTTTATTAGACCCTGTATATTGTAAATGTGCGTGTCTAATAGATTTTACGCCCAAAAGAGCATAAAAACATCAAGACTTATAGTATTGTACTATTTTTGTTGGGATTGTCAAGTTCTGAGGAAGAAAACGGATGTTTACAAGGTATCCTAAAGGTCAATCCTGTCTGCATTTTCTCAGATAAGCGCTATTGCTACTTTGAGAAGAAGAAGAATTGATTGATCTTTTCCCACAAAGGGATGCGCAGGAGAGGTTTTCCTCTCCGGTCCAGCTCCATTCTTTTGAGCTGATCCCAATACTGCGCAGAGTGAATCTACTTATTGTTACCAGCGCTTGTTAGGCGTTGGTTTGCTAAGTCAGCTAGAATCCTTCGGCCGAATTGGCCGAGGAGAATGTTATAGGGAGCTGGGTTCTCTGGATGGTGCTCGAATCGGGCGCGCTCGAAGTACTGAACCCGATAGGTTTTACCATCCTCCAGCGTTTCTTCGAATTCCTCGGTGATCGGGAACCCGAATTGGGCAAGCCCGCCATGGGTTACCCAGTACTCGTTGAAGGAGCCACAGAGATTGTGGCCTATATCCAACGTAAGCTGGAAATAGCTGCAGGTATGATCCTTCGCCCGCTCGGCGTTAGGATCTATCTTCCCATGAATTCGTCGGCCGAATTGACCGAGCATCACTTCGTATCGTGTCCCCGCGTTTTCGGGATGGTGCTCGAATCGGGCGCGCTCGAAGTACTGTATTTTGTAGAGCTTGCCGTCTTCGAGCCTCTCCAATCCCTCCGGAGAGGTAGGGAAGCCGAACTGGGTAAGCCCCCCGTTAGTTTCCCAGGCCTTGAGGAACTTTTCTGAAATCCTCTGGCCAGTTTGCGGGAAGTAGGTTGAGCCGGGGGTATTATACTTTTCGCCCCCGATTCGTGGATCCAGGTCCAGGAATACAGACTGAACGGTGATCAGGATCTTGGACGCATCTGCGCCCTTGTCAATCCAGATCGCTATTGTCCTACCGGTCAGAGTGATATCTTTCACTTTCTCATGGCGTACTTTCTCAGTCATGGCCATGATGGGAGAGGCACTGGTGATGCGGATCTCCGAGTATTCGCTGGTTAGAGCCTTGATCTCGCAAAATCCCCCTTCGCGTTTCAGGATGGGGGCCAGCTCAGGGTGGACTACGTAGTGCCCATCCCCTCCGTCAAGAATGGTAGGAATTCCATCTCCAACTGTTTGATTTGGCACGCACCGCGTTTTATGCATAGTGGGTGCTAGCTCTCGTGGAGGGATGTCATCTGCTCCAACCCTAAGAGGGAAGAGCAGGCTAAAAACTAACAACCCAATGAGGCCGATTGTGATCCGTCGCCGTTTTGACATGGGATACTCCTTCTGTGCGTATTGGTAAAATCGTTACTTTGTGGCATCATCCATGCGCCACACATTCTATATACTAAAAGGAATAGGGTACAGAATGTGAGGCTGGATGATGTTGTGGATACCTTGTTAAGGTGCTAAAAGAGTGCTTTTTCTCCTCCATTGCATACAATGGGAGAAAAGCTAGTTGTATTATAGGCTACTATTTGTGAATGTGCAAGTTTGTGTGGGAGAGAAAAAAGAGGTAAAATAATGATATGAGTGAGAAAGTTGTTCTAGAAATCAAAACAAGCCGGACTGGAGAAGAAACAGTTGAGGCTATGGTGCAGTTTTTAACCACCTTAACAACGCTTAAAACTCGAGTAAGGTATTTTTGGAAAAAGGGAATTCCTATTACTTTAGAAATTGCCGTAATTGACCAGATCGTTCATTTCTATCTCACCATTCCTGAATCCTCTCGTATTTTTGTTGAGAGTCAGCTTCTTTCTCAATACCCCAAAGCACTCATTTCAGCAGTTAAGGACTATATGCCGGAAATGTTACAAGCTTCTCATAAGCTTGCTTCGAGTTTGACGTTGTCTCATCCTTCTATTTATCCATTAAAAACAGTCAGGGAATTCAAAGATGTTGATCCACTCTCCAGTGTATTGAGTATTCTCTCAAAGTGTCAGCCGGGGGATAGTGCAGTGGTGCAGTATCTTTTGGTGCCTGTTTCTTCATCCTGGCAGTCAAAGGGGAGAGGTGTTGCTAATGGAAAGGTAACGAGTAGTGATGGCACAACTTCTCCTAACCCTTACGCAGCTCTCATTACCGAAAAGGTATCTGTTGTTGGGTTTAATACAGGGATTAGAGTTCTCGTGAGTAGTGATGATAGTCATAGAGGCTCAAAATACCTCTCAGAAATCACGCAAAGTTTTGCCACCTTTGCTCATCCTTCAGCAAATAGCTTGATAACAAAAAAACCTCTATTTTGGCAAAAAGACCAACTTATTCAATCTATTGTGACTCGCTCTAGAAAGTTTATTCCCTTAGGACAAATCTTAAACGTCTGGGAAATAGCGAGTATCTTCCATTTTCCCAATATCAAACTATCTACTATTCATAACTTGGCCTGGCATAGAGTAATTCTTTCCGATGCACCAGAAACACTTCCAGTTTCTGAAGGAAAAACAGAAGAGGAGTTACAAGACATTAACTTTTTTGCAAAGACTGAATATAAGAATAAGTTAACAAACTTTGGCATTAAGAAAGTGGATAGAAGGCGTCACTTGTATGTCATTGGAAAGTCAGGTACGGGTAAATCAACTTTTATTGCCAATATGGCGATTGATGATTTGAGAAAAAGACGTGGGTTTTGTGTCATTGATCCACACGGTGACTTATGTGAGCATATTTTAGAATTTGTCCCTTCATATAGGGTGAATGATATTGCCTATATGAATCCAGCCGATACGGAGTATCAATTTGCGATTAATCCACTTGAAGTAACGAATGATGCGCAAAAAGAACTCGTTGCTTCAGGAATTGTAGCTATTTTCAAAAAACTCTATGGAACAAGCTGGGGGCCTCGGCTTGAGTATATTTTAAGAAACACGATTGTTTCGATTATTGAAATGCCTGATGCAACTCTTCTTATGGTTCCTGACGTTTTGACCAATGCAGCTTTTCGAAAAAAAGTGATTGATAACTTAACAGATCCAGTGCTTATTAACTTTTGGGAAAAAGAGTTTAATGCCATGGATCCAAAGATGATGACTGAGGCTGTTGCGCCTATTCTTAATAAAGTAGGCCAATTTACCTCAAGTAAAACAATTAGAAATATCATAGGACATCCCAAATCGACCATTGATTTAGAAAAAATCATGAATGAAGGAAAAATTCTTATTTTAAACTTGTCCCAAGGTCATTTGGGAGAAGATAATGCAGCACTACTTGGTGCTATGATTATTACCAAAATTCAACTGGCCGCAATGAATCGAGTTTCTATTCCGGAGGAGGAGAGACGGGACTTTTACTTGTACGTTGATGAGTTCCAAAACTTTGCCACAACCTCTTTTATCAAAATTCTCTCTGAAGCTCGAAAGTTTCGTTTAAGCTTGATTTTAGCAAATCAATACATTGATCAAGTCCAAGAGGATATCAGATCAGCTATTTTTGGAAATGCAGGGACTCTGATGACTTTTCTGGTTGGAGCAAATGATGCCACGTATTTGGCCAAAGAGTTTAAGGAGAGATTTAAAGAAGAGGATATCTTGGCTCTAGGAAACTATCAAGCAATGTTAAAACTTTGTATTGATGGAACAACGAGTAGTCCGTTCTTCTGCTACACTTTGCCACTTCCTAATTCCAGATCTCAAAATAAGGAAAAAGTCATGAGAGTTTCTCGTGAGCGATTTGGAAAAAAGGTTAGTTAGTTCTTCTTTTCAGAAAATACCCTAGTCCTCCAAGAATGGGAAGAAGCAGTGTTACTTCTGCTCCGGTTTTTGGAGTGTGAGAAGGAGTTCCCTTTTGAGGAGTAAAGACGGGAAGTCCACCTTTAGATTGAGAAGGAATTGTTTCCTCTCCTTCTTTTTCTATACAAAACTGAGCACTGTCTTGAAAGGTTTGTTCCAAAAGAGTCGTGGAGGCAGTATTGGAGAGACAAAACAGACTGGCTGTTTCTGAAATAGTTTCTTTATCTGATAAAAGTGCTTCTATTTCAAACGTCTTAGTTTCATTGGCTGCGAGTCTGGTGATCATAAACTTCACTTGTCGCTTACTAGCATCCCATGTTCCGCCCTTTACGTGAGTTAGATACTTAGGAAAGTTATCTACCAAGGGGATATTGGTTAGAGCAGTCGTTCCGATATTGGTAACACTTATTCGAAACATGACCGTGTCAGTAGGTGTAAAGAGTGGGCCTTTGGTATCAAGGGTATTTACATAGAGGTTGGTTTGGGGATTTTTTACCTTTTTATCCACAACTGTTGTATTCTTATCACACGTTACGCCTCCCCCGTATCTAGGTTGACAGGCGGTATCAGCAAAAGCGAAAGAGGGAATGAGTGCAGCTAAAACAAAAAGAAGTGCTAGAATAATCCATTTTCTCATGCATGGATTATTGATCGAGACACCTGGTTTGTCAAGGGAAGGATCTTGACAAGTCTTACATATACGATATAATACACATATTACCGCTTCTGTTTACAGATAAAATGGTACTAAATTCCCTTCTAAGTTAAATTTCCTATGCCATATACAAGAAAACCAGTTTCCTCAAGTTCTGCAGCTGATTTTGTGGGTAAAACACTCCGTCCTCGTCGTGTGTCTCCAAATGATGATTTTCAGGAAAACTCATCTAGCCAATCTTCTTCAAACCAATCCTATGATGATCAAGGAGGTCAAAATGGTAATGGTGGAGGTTATTCTTCCTCATATCCTGCAGTTCAACAAGGTCCAACTGAGGAAGTAAAAGGATATTTAGACTTACAGCCTGAAGGACATGGGTTTTTGCGTCCTAAATTTGTTCCCTCCAATCGTGATATTTATATCTCTCAATCTCAAATTAGAAGGTTTGCGCTGCGTGGAGGAGATTTGGTTGAAGGAGTTGCTCGTCCTCCCAAAGACAATGAAAGATATTACGGCTTATTAAAGGTCGAGAAAGTAAATGGACAAACAGGGGAGGAGTCATATAATAGACCTTGGTTTGAGGATCTGACGCCAATTTATCCTAATAAACAAATTACTCTTTCAACAGGCAAACTGCCTCTTTCAACTCGGATTATTGATTTAGTAGCTCCTATTGGATTTGGACAGCGTGGAATGATCGTTTCTCCTCCAAAAGCAGGAAAGACAACCATTCTCAAAGACTTGGCCGCAGGAATTGCCAAAAACTTTCCTGATTCTTTCTTAATGGCCGTTTTAGTTGGAGAGCGTCCTGAGGAAGTAACAGATATTTCCTCATCAGTTCACGGAGAAGTAGTTGCCTCAAACTTTGATGAACCACCAGAGGATCAAACCCGAATTGCTGAAATTGCTCTGGAGCGAGCGAAACGACTTGTTGAAACAGGCAAAGACGTGATTGTTCTTTTAGATTCAATCACGAGACTTGCTCGTGCCTATAATCTTTCCGTTGCGCCTAGTGGACGAACCCTTTCCGGAGGATTTGATCCAGCTGCTCTCTGGCCAGCTAAAAGAATTTTTGGAGCAGCTCGAAACTGCAAAGACGGAGGTTCTCTCACCATTATTGGAACAGCTCTGATTGATACGGGATCCCGACTTGATGACTTGGTCTATGAAGAGTTTAAGGGAACGGGAAATATGGAGTTGCATTTAGATCGCAGACTGGCAGAGCGCCGAATTTATCCTGCGATTAATGTCGAAAGATCAGGAACTAGACAAGAAGAGTTGCTGCTTGATGACCCAACGTATAAGAAAATGGTTACCATGAGACGAATGATTGATATGCTTGGACCTGATGAAAGAACGAGTATTTTAATTGAGAGATTGAGCCAAACGGAATCAAATGATGAGTTTCTCGAGACTCTTGGAAAATAGAGAAGAATTGACTCAAAACACCAATATTTGCTACACTTGAGAGATCCACACACCCTCCTTTATGATCAATCGGATAAAAACGACCTTGTCAGAAACGTCTTCCTTCTTGAAAAAAGAATTTGTCCTTTTCCTTCTTTTCTTCCTCTCTTATTTCAAAAAAAACATTTTAAAAGCAAGTAAAAGGTTTGAAGAGTATAAGAATGTACTCGTTCGCTTTCTTCTCATGAAACGGGGGAGATACAATCGTCCTTTTTTACATTTTGCCACTATGGGAGTACTAGGTTTTGGCGTACTCATTGCTCCCTTTCTTGCAGACACCTACCCGGTTTTCTCCTCAGACACTTCTTCCCAACAAGTCTTAGTGGCGTCTGAGCAACAATCAATTGAAGTAGGAGAGGATATCTTTGCTACCCAAATTTCACAAAAAGTGAGAGACCAAGTAGTCGTGTATACCATAGAAAAAGGAGATACGCTATCAACGATTGCTAAAAAGTTTGACGTATCAGTTGATACGATTAAATGGTCAAATAATTTAACTTCAGATAACGTAACTGTTGGAGAAGAGTTGAAAATTCTCCCTGTTACAGGAGTACGGCACAAAGTTGCTAAAGGAGAAACAGTTTTGACGATTGCCAAAAAGTATAATACGGAAGCCCAAAAAATAGTAGATTTTCCTTTTAATGATTTTGCCAATCCTGAGACTTTCTCACTCGTTGAAGGACAAATGTTAGTAGTTCCTGATGGAGAGATTATTAAACCAGCCACTCCTCGAATTGCTCGACAAACGTATATCGCCTCAGCTCCTGTTGGAAAAGTATCTGGAGGAGGATTCTCCTGGCCACTTCGAGGAGGAATTTCTCAATTTGCTTCTTGGTATCATATGGCACTTGATATCACCAGTTCTGTTGGGACTCCTATCTATGCAGCACAAGATGGAACAGTAACAAGGGTTTCGAGTGGAACGTGGGATTATGGATACGGAACGAATGTCTGGGTGGATAATGGTAGTGGGTCAGCAACCCATTATGCTCATATGTCAGGGCTTAATGTCTCAGCCGGACAAAGCGTGTATGCTGGAAAAACAGTGGTTGGTTGGGTGGGGTTAACGGGAAGAACAACGGGGGCTCACTTACATTTTGAATTACAGAAAAACGGAGCATTAGTTAATCCTATGGTATATTTACCATAAGGGCCCGTGGTATACCGGTAACACATCGCTATGGCATAGCGAAATAGAGGGTTCGATTCCCTTCGGGTCCACTTATGTATTTTAAACGAACAGACGTAGAGCTATTGACAAAATAGACCACGTTGTGTATGTTACGTGTATATGAATATTACATCTGTGCATATAAAATTGGAAGCAAATATCAAAAAACAAGCTCAACAAACAGCTGAGGAGCTAGGGCTTTCTTTAAGTGCTGTAATGAAGGTACTTCTCAAGCAGTTTATTCGAACAAAACGCTTATCAGTAAGTCTTGATGAAGAAGAACCCTCAGAGTATATGATACAGGCATTAAAATCTTCTGACTATGAATATAAAGAAGGGAAGGCTTCACCTTCTTTTACAAATACGAGAGATTCTTTTAAATGGTTAGATAGTTGAAATAGATCATGAATATTAAGTATTCAACTACATTTCAGAAGCAATATAAAAAAACTCCTCTACAAGTACAAAAGAAAGTAAAAATAAGACTCGATCTCTTTATTCAAAGCCCGATGGATAAAACTCTGAATAACCATGCTCTTACTGGAAAGTTTCACGGTTTACGAAGTATAAATATTACAGGATATTGGAGAGCTATTTATTCTATCCGGACAACTCAAGGATCAAAACAAGAGTACTATTTTGAATTACTAGGAACTCATAGCCAATTGTATCGATAGAACATCATAAAAATGAATACTGCTAGTAACGCAGTCTTTGAGAGAGGATATCTTTTTTTGTTGTTCTGGAAATAGTTCTAACATTTCCCTTGTGTTTTCAGTAATAAAATTAATCCTCCATCTTCTTTCTTCTCCTTGATATACCTCTGCATTGTGTCTGAGAAACTTGTCAATACGATCTTTTTTTGCAAGCCTAAGTGCTTCTTTATTTCCCATAGAGGCAGTATAAACGAAAAAATGATCTATATGGATATAGTATTAGTTACTTAGAGAAGGTGATGGGGTTTTTGAAGGAGGAGTACTTGGTGTTGGGGTAGGGGTTAATTTTACTTCAGGTCCGTCAATTGGTGCTTTCTCTTTTTGCTCAGGAAGAGTGGTTTCTGGTTGATTGATGGAAAGATCATCCGTTCCTGTTTGGTCTTCAGCTTGTGACTGAGGGGGAGTTTGTTTGGCTATTTTTGCTTGAAGGACTTTTATCTCTTCTTGAATCTTTGTTATATCCTCCTTTTGGGCTTTAACGAGTTGCTCAACTACTTGGTATTGTCTCAAAGCGCCACTTAAATCCCCTTTGTTTTCCATGGTATGACCAAGGTTATAGTATGCATTAGCATAGTCAGATTTTAAATCAATTGCTCGAATAAATGCTTGCTCAGCCAAATCCCATTGTTGCAGTTGGTAGTAGATACCACCTAGATTGATATATTGTTGTGGGTTAGTTGAGTCAAGTTGAATGGCTTGCAGATTCGCATCTCTGGCAAAGACTTCTGCATTTTGTCCAAAACCTATAAGAGATCTATAAATGCTTGATAGGTTATTCCAGTTGGATGCAGTAAGAGGAGAAATTGCTGTTGCTGACTTTCCTGCATTAATTGATTGCTGAATAAATCCTAATATCTGTTGACTTGTCTGCGCGCTAGGAGAGGAGTTTTTTGGTTGAGAATTTGCAACTGAGTTAGCAAGTGCTAGATTTGTTTGAGCAAAGATGGAGTGATATGTATCTTTGTACAAAAAGGTTTTGAGAGCACTTTCTTGGAGTCTGTAGGTAGTAAGTCCGTCATTTTTCGAAGCTGCTACAAAGGACTTTTTAAATAACACGTCTGAGATCACAAATCGAGTGGAGATATATGCAAGTCCTCCAAAAAGTCCAGCAAGGATAACAAAGAGGATAATAGGAAGAATCTTCGCTCCTTTTTCTTCATATTGTCTTATTGGAGCATCTTCTGTGGTGACTAAGCCTCTTTTAAGAGCCACAAAATAGAATTCCAAGTTCTGATAGAGTCTTTCGTTATCTCTACTATGAAGGATGGCAAATACTGCAAGGACAAAGAAAAGAAGCATTTGGGAGTTATAGGAGAAGGGAAGAAGAAACGCTGCTGCAAAAACTAAGATAAGTGGCAGATAAAAAACTCGAGTGCGAATGAATCGATAGAGAAGGAGCATAAAGCTTAAGAAGCCAAGAAATCCTGTTGTAGCTAAAAGTTCTAGTATAAAACTACTTGATCTAAAAAAGGTTATTGACCAAAGAGTGGGAAACGCATTATACGTCGCTTGTTTGAATTTAGTAAAGACGGTCACAAAAGTTCCAAATCCACTGCCAAATAGAAAACTCATAAGTTGACGTCCACCATCTTGTGAGATAGCAGCAAAGGCAGTTTGAAATCCTGTTGAGAAAGGAAGAAGAGCTGGTTTTTGCTTGAAGAGGAGAAATAGAGTTACCAAAAGGCCAATTACAATCAAAACTCCCATGGCTGCAAACGCAGCAAAAAGAGGCTTTTGCTCCTGAGTTGCTTTTCTCCCTTCAAACAGAGGATACGCAACATATCCGGCAATTGTAGCAACGACTGCTAGATACATGCTTTGATCCAATAGAGATCCCATGGTAGTTTGTGTTTGGGCAAGTACTTGGGTGAAAGGGAAAAAAGTGACTTTGAGAGAAGCAAGGATAGTGAGTACGCTACTGAGTGCTGCCCCTGTAACGAGTGAGCCCAGAAGAAAAAGTGTTGCATTCCTTCCTGTTACAACGTTAACTACGATAAAGTAAACTAAAATGCCAAAAAGGAAGGGGATATAGGCGATAAGTGCATCAAACTTATTGAGTGATAAATAAGAAGAAAGGGCAAACGTTACGGTCATGAAAAAAAGAGGTAGGTCAAACGGAGTTGTTTTGAGTCTCACTCGTCCTTCGAGAAGCATTCGGACTCCAAAAAACAAAAAGCTTACTAAAACAGTACTTCCCAGAAGGATTTGTTTTGGAAGGACAAAGGTCTCAGTCGTTTGTTGAGAGAAAATCAAAGGAAAAGCTAGAAAGAGAATTCCTAAGAAAAGAAGAGACATGTTTTCTAAATAGGAAAGGAGTTCTTTTTTTGAATCAGTCATAGAGTATCCATAAACTGTAACAAAGCTAAATGTATAAAGTCAAGGATAACCTCTTATTGGATCCGAGCATTTCCTCCTACTCGAGTTGTTCCTTTCACGCGTGACTGTATCGCTCCTCCAGCAGTAAAGACCCAACACACTCCATTGTTTCCTCCATTAAAATTACTAAACCCAAGGGTGATATCTGTACTGGCTCCATCACAGCCTGAGTTGGTAATGGTTGCGTTCGTTACGCTTTCTGTCCCTTGGTGATCGATAAGCCATTGTGTCCCGCTTGTTGATTGAATAGCGATTGTATTTCCTGTAGCTCCAGTAATGGTAAGTGAGCCTGTTATTCGGAAAATTTTGGATGCGGTGAATTGAATAGTCTTTCCTGCTGTACTTGAGAGAAAGTTGGCAAAGATGATAGCAGGACTTGAGGAGCCATTGAGAACTGATGTTCCTGAACCGTCAATTCGAACAGTTCCTCCATTGGCTGTAAAGGTTCCGTCATTTGTCATATTTGCAGCAATGGAGAGGATAGAGGAAGGTGGTGCAACCAAGGTTCCACTTGTATTGATTGTCAGGCTGCCATTGACATCAATGGTGGGGTTATTCGTATTAGCAGTCACAGTCACAGAGTTACTGCCGTTTCCAATAGTAAGTGTACCTGAAACAGTAATCGTTTGACTGGTGGCAGATCCTAGTGTGATTACTCCACTATTAGCAGCAGGAGCCAAAGAAAGGTTGTAAAAGGTGATACTACCACTTCCTCCAACAGTGCTAGCTCCGCTAGCAGAGGTTCGAATAGTAGTGGTTGCACTGGAAGATTGCGTAAGGGTACCAAGAACAGAGACTCCTCCTGAGTTTGATACGCCAGTTGATCCAATGGTTGTATCATTCGTGCCAAGATCAAGCGTTCCTGATGTAACGGTTAATCCATTATCAATAGCAAGAGTGGTGGACGGGGTATAGGTTTCTGAACTGTTATTTACGAGGAGGGAGTAGTAGGTGATAGTTGCAATAGTGGTATTTCCACCAGTATTATTTCCTGTATAACTAACTGTTGAGGTGTTGGCCGTAACACTTCCTTGAGGGAGAGTTAGAGGAGTACCACTTGTTCCTTGAACAATCCAATTTCTATTTCCAGCGTCAAGTACTGTGGCTGCACTGTCTCCTCCTTTGCCAATTTGGAGAAGGGTTGAGGCAGTGACTGTTCCACTTCCTCCAGTTTGGGTAGTAACAGTTTTGCTCGTTCCGCTGGAGTTTGAGAAAATAAGTGTCGAAAAAGTCCAGTTAGTACTCCCACTCGTTGTTCCAAAGTTTTGAGAAGCTCCCACTCGTTGATCAACTGTTCCTCCAGAAAAAATGATTGTCCCAGTTCCTGCAATACTTCCATTCACGGTTGCATTGGAAGAGCCGGAGAATGTTCCATTCACGGTTAAGGTATTAAGCGCAGTAAGGGTAGAAAGAAGAGGTACTGTTCCGCCAATAGTGAGATTATAGACAGTAACTGCTCCTCCTCCTCCCAGTCCACTTGCTGCTCCTCCGTTAATAGTAGTTGTTCCAGCACTACATCCAGAACAAGTAATAGCACCAGTTCCTGTCGTAGTAAAGTCGCCACCAGTCACTGTCGTATCTTTTCCGTTAAGGGCAAGGGAAGCTCCGTTTGAAACACTAATATCATTATTTGCAATCAGATTTGATTGAAGTGTCTGAGTACCTGATACTGTCAAATTATAAGCGGTGACACTTCCTCCACCCCCAATATTTCCTGTTCCACTAATGGTCAGAGTAGGTGTTCCACTGCTGGTCGTAACACTTCCTGTCCCGCTTGTTGCTACTGCTCCTCCAGAAACAGCTGTATCAGCGTTGATAGTAAGCGTGGCTCCTGTATCAACCTGCACGTCACCAGAAAGTGTTGTTATTCCTCCAAGAGTGGCAGTACTACTTGAGGCAAGGTGAAAATCTCCAGCGCTTCCTTGTGTAGTCACATTTCCTCCAGGTGTATACGTTTTACTTCCAAGGACATGAGCCTCCATATCTGTATCAAACGTGACATTTCCGCTACTGACGTTGTATCGTATTCCGCTATCTCCATTATCAGCTGTTGAAAGGTTGGTATTGGTAATAGGTCCTGCATTTTCATGAGTTAAGTTCACATGGTTTTGATAGATTTTTACTCCAGTTAAACTGGAATCGGCAAGAGTAACAGTTGTTGCTTTTGGTGTTTCTCCACTATCAATATACAGAACAATAGGAGTTCCATTTGACGGTTTAGTGACTCCTGAAAAGCTAAAGGCTCCAGTATTTAAGGTGCAGGTAGTTGTTGTGCTGGCTGCTCCATTGACTGAGATATGAATGGTTAAATTATCTGAGGAACAGTCATACGCACTACTTCCTTCATCTGTATACACATTTCCCGTTACATCCATCGTAAAGACCCAACAGGAGGAATTATTGCCATTATTCGTATTCGTTGTTCCCAACGTAATAGTAGTACTTGCTCCATCACAGCCTGAATCTTGGACAGAGGTATAGGTAATATTCTCTGTTCCTTGATGGTTAATTAACCATTGGGACCCGTTGCTTGTTGCATCAACTGTAATATTATTCCCACTACTTCCTGTTAAGGTAACGAGGCCATCAGTTTTAAAAGTTTTTGTACTAGTAAAAAGGATTGTTTTGGTTGCTGTAGTTGAAGTTAAGTTATAAAACGTAATAGCAGTAGAGCCACTTCCTGTAAGCGTAGCAGTTGTTGTCGTATCCAGAGTAACGGTTCCATTATTATGAGTAAAAGTTCCATCATTTGTCATATTCCCAGCAATAGTAAAACTAGCTGATGGGGGAGCAGTAAAAGTAGCACTAGTATTAATCGTAAAATTCCCATTCACATCAAGCGCAGGGTTATTTGTGTTCGCTGTTACTATTACTGAGTTTGATCCATCTCCAATTCCTAGATTATTGGAAACAGTGATTGTTTGACTTCCTGCAGATCCAAGAGTAATTGTTGGAGCAGAAGCAGCATCTGGAGCAATACTTAAATTATAAAAAGTAGTTGTTCCGCTTCCTCCAATTGTGCTGCTTCCCCCGGCAGAGGATTTCACCGTTGTTGTTCCTCCAGCAGATTGGGAATAGGTTCCTGAATTTAAAATACTCCCAGAATTCGATACACTTGAGGAGCCAACAGTTACGGAGTTTGTACTGACAGAAAGAGTGCCTGCGCTGATTGTTAACGTATTGGTAACAAGAAGGGGGGAGGCTGCTAGAACAAACGTTTCTGAGCCGTTATTTACCGTTAACCGGTAATAGGTAATGTCATTAATCGTTGTATTCCCACCACCGTTATTTCCGCTAAACACAAATGTTGAGGTCGCTGCTGCAATACTTCCATCCTCAATACTTAATGGAGCTCCACTTGTTCCAGAAAGAGTCCATGTTTTGTTCCCTGCATCTAAGTTAATCCCAGCTGAATCATCGGTTTCTCCAACTTGAAGAACAGTTGCTGCACTCACTCCTCCTGCTCCGCCAGTTTGGGTGGTAATGGTTTTGGTTGAACCACTTGAGTTGGTAAATTTGAGCGTAGTAAATGCCCATGTTCCACTTCCACTCGTTGCTCCAAAGTTTTTATCACTTCCTATTCGATGCTCAACGGTTCCTCCGTGAGAAACGGCTCCAATTCCTACTAAATTGCCATTCACGGTTACTGTTGAAGAACCAGACATGGTTCCATTAATGTTCAAATCATTTGAAACCGTTGTGGCTGAAGAGATCGTTTGACTTCCAGAAATTGTTAAGTTATAGGCGCTAACAGCTCCGCCACCTCCAACAGTTCCTGTACCTGAAACTGAAAGAGTAGGAGTACCACTTGTCGTACTAATAATCCCAGTGCCAGCAGTTGTTGCATCTCCTCCGCCAATTGAAGTGTTTCCATTGAGATTTAACGTACTACTCGTTGCAACAGAAACGTCATTTCCAATACTCAAATCATTTGAGATAGTGAGTGTCCCTGCAGAAACTGTGAGATTTTGTGAAAGAGTGTTAGTTCCGCCTCCTGAAAAAGTTGTAGTTGATGCGGTAGCTTTGGCAAGCGTATAAATAGTTATAGCGCCACTTCCTCCACCAATCGTTGTTCCTGAAACTGTTACCGTTGGAGTTCCACTCGTTGTGCCAATTATTCCAGTTGAAGTGTTCGTCAGATTTCCTGTAATGCCAATTGTAGAGTTAATATTTAAAGTAGTTCCTGCCCCAACTGAGACATTATTATTTATCGTGTTAGTTCCGCCTCCTGAAAAAGTAGTTGTTCCTGATCCAGTAGTTGTCAGATTATAAAGGGTAATATTTCCATTTCCTCCACCCAAACTCCCTGTTCCTGAAATGGTGAGAGTAGGGGTACCGCTGGTCGTATTGATGACACCAGTACTTGTTGTTGTGAAGTCTCCTCCATTGACAGCAAGTGTTGCATTATTGTTATACGTTGCTCCTGTTGCAACGCTAATATCGTTTGTCACCGTAAGGCTATCTGATTGAGTAAAGGTACCATTTGATATAGATAAATTGTTGTTTACGGTGTTCGTTCCAGCACCAGAAAACGTAGTGGTTCCACCTCCTGCTTTAGTGAGATCATAAAAGGTAATAGCTCCACTTCCTCCGCCAATCGTTGCTCCAGAAACGGTTACTGTTGGATTTCCACTGGTGGTTGTGATAATCCCAGTTGTTGTATTGGCAAAACTTCCTGTGATAGAAATACTGGAGTTAATGGCAAGAGTGGTTCCTGCTCCGACGGTTACATTGTTACTTACTGTATTTGTTCCACTTCCAGAAAAGGTGGTAGTTCCAGTTCCACTCGTTGCTAGGTTATAGAGCGTAATATCTCCACTGCCACTCCCAAGATTCCCAGTTGCAGGCATGGTCAAAGTTCCAGCAGAGCAGCTGTTGCATCGAATAATCCCTGTCGTAGTATTGGTAAAGTCTCCACCAGTTACGGTCATATTCTGACTTCCTAAATCAAGTATCCCTCCAGTACCTACAACGGCATCGTTAGAAACTGTTAAAGCTGAGGCAAGCGTTTGGGTTCCATTTATTTGTAGGTTATACACAGTAACAGTTCCCCCTCCACCGATATTTCCAGTACCAGAAATAGTCACAGTCCCAGCAGAACAGGCAGAGCAGGTGATGGCTCCCGTACCTGCAGTACTCACCGTTCCACCAGAAACTGTCACATTTTTGCTGGCTAGTGCGAGTGATCCACCAGTGGCGATAGAGATGTTGTTTGTTGTTACGATATCTGAGATTAAAGTCTGAGTACCGTTTGCTGCAAGGTTATAAACAGTGAATGATCCACCAGACCCTGCTCCGACATTCCCTGTACCTGTTATAGTGACTGTTCCTGTTCCACTGGTCGTATTGACGATTCCAGTTGTTGTTGTCGTAAAATCTCCACCACTAATATTTAAACTTGCATTTTGATTGAATGTAGAACCTGTTCCAACAGTTACATCATTATTGGCAGTGAGTGTTCCAGAAAGGGTAGTGGTAGCTGTTGTTCCATCGCCAATGAGTAGGGTATAGACTGTTTTTGACCCAGCTCCTGAGATACTCCCTGTTCCACGCATCGTGATAGTGGGTGTACCTGAGGTTGTGTTGAGTGTACCTGTTGCTGTGATGTCTCCACCAGCTACTATGGTGTCTGTATTCACGTTTAATGTTGCAGAAGTCCCTATTAGGATATCATTTGATATGGTATTGGTTGCTGTTCCCAGGGTGGCAGTAGCTGATGTGCCCAGCTGAAAGTCACCAAGTGACCCCTGGGTCGTAACCGTACCACCTGGAGTGAAGGTTTTACTGTTATAAACAAACAGTTCTATGCCTGATTCAACAGTCAAATTGCTACTTGCGACGCTATACCGAATCCCAGCATCAGCGTTATCACCCGTTGCTAATTTTGCATTTGTCATCGGTCCTGAGTCTTCGTGGGTAAGAACGAGGTGGTCGACATAGAGCTTAAGACCAGTGATATTAGATGTCGCATCGGCAGTGAGTGTGACAGTTGTTGCCTTAATTGATTCTCCGGAATCGATGAAAATAACGATAGGTTGGGCTGCCGCTGTGGGTTTAGTAGCAGTGATAGAGAAAGCGCCAGTATTGAGCGTACATGTTCCAGGTGTATCATTTGCAGCTCCATTGACTGATGTATACACCGTAATATTGTTTGCCGAGCAGTCATAGGCGCTACTTCCTTCATCACTATAAATATTTCCAGAGACGGTGATATTGAGGATAGGAAAATCCCAACAGGTTCCGTTATTTCCATTATTAATACTCGTAGCATCAATGGTGATAGTTGTACTAGTCCCATCACAGCCAGAATTGGTTACATTTGCATACGTAACGTTTTCTGTTCCTTGATGATTAATAAGCCACTGTGTGCCACTTGTTGAATTAATAACAACCTCATTTCCAGCAGTTCCAGTAATAGTAAGCAGTCCATTAATACGAAACGTCTTACTGGCTGTGAATTGAACTGTTTTTGCAGCAGTCGTTACGGTAAAGTTATTAAACGTGACAGCAGGACTTCCTGAACCATTAAGAGTAGCTGTAGTGGCGGTATTTAACTCCACTGTTCCAGTACCAGCAGTAAAGGTTCCGTTGTTTGTGAAGTCGTCACCGATTTTAAGGGTTCCCGCTTGAGCTAAAAATATGCCGTCTGTTGCAATGCTAAAACTCCCAACAACGTCAACTCCATAATTTGTTCCGCTAATCACATCAAATGTCCCATCTGTAATAGTAAGATTTCCATTGATATCGTTTGCACCGGTGAATGCATTTGGGGGTTGAAAGGTGTCTGCAGTACCTACTGAACTATTGACAGTTAAATGGTGGTAAACATAGGCTTTCATTGTTCGTGTATCTGCAACTCCATCTCCATTACCTTCATAGGTAACAGTTGAACCTGAATTGAGAGTGGGGGAAGTAGGTGTTTCGGACCCGTGCATTTGTAGGTTACCTCCATCTTGAACGGTAAACCCACCGGCACACGTAAAGGTAAAGCCGTTAGTTTCAAAAGTTCCTTCAACAATGTTGCACGTTTCTGTGGTGACTGTTAAGGCAGTAGCAAGCCCTACAGAGTTGCCTCCTGCTGTCTTATTAACTGAAAATTTAGACTGAAAAAGGCCTGTACTACTTTTATTGATTGTTTGAGTCCCAGTACTACTGAACTCAACAGTTAAGTTTGCTCCACCCAAATTTTGTATATCGTCCATCGTGAAATTACCCGTAACACTAAGGGTACGGGCAGATCCTGGATTAGAAAATTCAGCTGAACTACTGGTATAGATAAAATCATTAAAGACACAGTTGCTGGAGATGGTAAATGTAGACCCACTACTTGTTTTATTAATTGTCACATCTCCAAAATCACTACTGCCTCCACAAGTAAGTGTAGTATCATCAACAGTTGCTTCATCTGAAAGAAATGAGATTGATCCCCCACTATTACTCACGGTTCCTGTATCATTAAAACTTCGATGGAGAGAAAGAGCAGCACCTCCTGTTATATTAAGAGTTCCGGTATTGACTACCTGATCTGTAACACTTGTAGTGGTAAGAGGCCAGGAACTACTGCCTCCTGTTAGAGTCATCGTTCCGTTATTGGTTATTTGCTCCATTGCCACAGTAGCTGATTCAGTAAATGAAGCAGTACAGCCACTAGAAAGGGTAAATGTAGTACCACCGGTTGTCTTGTCTATTCGGAAAGTACCACCTGGTGTGTTTCCACAAGTAAACGTAGAGTCATCAGTTGCTTCATCAGAATTAAAGACAACTGTTCCGCTATTAGTTAATGTACCTCCTGTGTTGTCAAAATTTCGGTGGAGTGAGACAGTAACACTGCTATCAATAGTCATTGTCCCGTTATTATCAATTTGAAGATTTGTAGAGGTTGTAGTGAAGACAAAGCTTGAAGTACCTGTAAGAGTAAGATTGCCATTGTTGGTAAGAACTTCTAAGCTAGATGTTACATTTTCTGATGCTGAGATAGTACATCCTGATGAAAGAGTAAAATCAGAAGCGAGTGTCTTGTCTATTCGGAAAGTACCACCTGGTGTGTTTCCACAAGTAAACGTAGAGTCATCAGTTGCTTCATCAGCATCAAAGATAACTGTTCCACTATTTGAGAAACTTCCACCAGTATTGTCGAAGTTTCTTTGAATAGTAATGGTTGCTCCAGATCCAAGAGAAAGAGTATTATTATTATCAAGGAGCAAGGTTGGGGAGGTGCTGTTAAAGTCAAAGCTTGCTCCACTCCCGGCTAGCGTGAGTACCCCATTGTTCGTGAGTAGTCCCATTGGCGCAACCCCTGCAAGGCTTTCAGACATAGTAACTGTGCAACTGGAAGAAAGGGTAAAATCAGCAGCAGCAGCAAAATTAAGATTATAACTACCAGACCCTCCAAGTGAACTATTACACGTTAGATCTGGACTATCAGTTGCTCCTGCTTCATCTGAAATCCAGTTGATATTTCCATTATTGGTGATACTTCCACCAGTACTATCAAAGTTTCTCTGAAGAGTAATAATTGCGTCTGTATCAAGAGTGAGTGAGGAATTATTATCAACTGATAAGGTAGTATCCGTTTGTCCAAAAACAAATGTTCCATTATCAAGAGTAAGTGTGCCATTGTTGGTAAGCCTACCAAGACTACTGGTAACATTTTCAGTTGCCGTGATAGTACAACTAGATGAAAGAGTAAAGTCAGAACCTTGTGCTTTATTAATTCGGAAAGTTCCACCTGGTGTGTTTCCACAGGTAAGCGTGCTATCGTCAGCATTTGTGCTATCAGGAAAATCAATAGTTCCATTGTTAGTTAATGTTCCTCCTGTATTATCAAAATTTCTCTCAACAGTGACACGTGCTCCTGAACTATCAACGGTTAAGCTTGAATTATTATCAATATTGTTATCAACAATGTTTAAAACAGTTGAAGCTCCAGTAATAGTCAATGTTCCATCATTTGTCAATAATCCTACGCTTGAAGTCACATTCTCACTCATGCTCACAGTACAGCCTGATCCTAGTGCAAAATCACCTCCACTAGTTTTATTAATTCTCCAAGTACCTGAAAGTGTAGAGCTACAACTAAGCGTTGAGTCATCAGCACTCGTATTATCAGTAAAATTGATTCCACTCGCATTATTTGTAAGTGTCCCACTAGAGAAAGTGAGATTTAGTTGTATACTTACAGCACCTGTTGTTGTCGTAAAGACACCACCATTAACGGTCAATGATCCATCTGTGAGGGTGATTGCCTGTGTTGCGCCCGTGAGTGTTCCAGATGTAACAGTAATTCCAGATGTTCCACTTGTTGCAATAGCAGCACCTTGAGTTACTGTTCCTGTATATCCATTAATGGTGATATCAGTTACGGCTCCTACCGTAGCATTATTAATAGTCGAGTTTGCATTCCCATTTGGTGATGCTACTCCGTCAAGGACTACATTTGCTGCTGTTGTTGGAGCTGCTCCTGTTGACCAGTTTCCAGCGACACTCCAGTTTACAGAAGCTCCATTCCCATTCCACGTAATGAGTGCGTCAGAAGCAATCTGCCATTGTCTTACTTCTTTAAAAAGGATATTTTTCCCTTGAGAAAGGGTAAGAGGGCCTAGTAAGAAAAATTCAGGACTGACATTAGGAGGGTTAATAGTATACGAAAGGGTATGAGATCCTCCAGTTTTCCAATCAACATCCCAAACAATGGTATGAGTGGCTTTTCGATCTGCTGGTTCACTCGCATCGTTTAGTGAGTTCTCTCCAAGTACTTGGCAACCATCACAGGTGATAATAAATGAAGCAGGAGTAGTTTCTATGATCTGTCCTTTAAAAGGACCTTTAGTGGTTACTGATATAGAAGCGCTATAGTCTGATGCAGGGAAAATACGAGTAGGGAGAGATATGCGCTCTACGATAACGGATTGGTCGCTCTTTACTTCAAAGTAATCTGCAATTGATTTTTTCCCATTTTGATTTTCCCCAATAAGATCTATCTGATAGATCCCGGGAGTCGTAGTTTTATACGTTGTTTGAAAGTCAGCTTCATTAGTAACTGAATGTTCTTCACACTCAGGACTTCCTATAACAAGTCCGTTTTCTGAAGAATGCTCAGTTTTTTTGCCTAAAGGATCGGTAATAGTTAGCCACACTTTCCCTTTATTAAATTCAGCATAAGCTCCAGTCATACATTTTGTACGACCTATATCATCTAATACAGCCATTCCTATTTTTGCAGTTTCTCCTGGAGAATAGACTGATTTGTTTGTGTTAACAGCCAAAACGCCCCAGGTAAAATCTTGTTCAATATTTCGATTGCCTGAAGTAATAGACATCCTATATTTTCCGGGACGGAAAGAGACTGCGTCTGCTACTTTGATTTCGATCTCGTCAGGGGCTGTTCGATTAGCCACCATTTGGACTATATCTGTCTCTCTGATTGTTCTACTAGCCTTGATCTGAAGTTCTGGAAGGGAAGTCTCCTGTGCATGTACTTCAGAAATAAACACATTCGTGCCTGAAATCTTCTCTAGCACTTTTCCATCTTGAGTGACAGGTTTTCCTATGCCAATCTTAAATGTTGGCTTCTCAACAGGGGTAAAGAGAGTCTTTTTTGATCGCATCGTCAATTCCGAGGCAAAATACTTTGGTGTTTCTTGTTTAGAGGAATTATGAAAAGAGAAGAAAGGAATAAGAGGACCAAGAAGTAAGCTAAGAGCCAAGAGTCCTGCTAGCAAGACTTTTTTTGTTCGTAAGATGTGCCGTAAAAGTGAAAGATAGTTTAGGTATTTCATTTGGGCAGAAATGTATATCTATAGTATATCGTTTTTATAGCTAAAAACATAGATTTCAATACGGGTTTTTCTAGTTCACAATCCACCAGTTAAACTTGATATCGCTGACACTTGTTTGGGGAAGAGTAACGGTGAATGAGCCTTGAACTTCGTTCTGAGCATCATGTGCTACTTGGCGAGAAACATAGGGAGTAATGCCACTTGTATCTGATGTTGGTGTAATATAAATCAGTGAATCTTCTGTAACAAAAGGTGACACAATGGTTCTTTCTGTATAGTAAGCAGTGACAATTCCTGTCCCAGCAGATCCAGAGGCAACTGTCTCGTTAAAGGAGGTATCAGCCTGTGCTCCTCTAACAATATTAAGAGATGAAGCTGCTAATTCTTTAAACTGTCCAGCTCCACTAGCAACGAGGTCTCCTAGTTGATTTATCGATAATACTCCTGATCCAGAGGCGTTTTTGACTACGAAACTTGAGCCGGTGCCTTGGGCTAGTTGAGTACTGGTTGCAGGAAGAGTGATCTCTAAGTCATTTCCCGGAATAGGAGACAGGAAATTTGTTGCCAGATTCCCTCCAACAGTTACATTTTTAGCAAAGGTTGCGTTTCCTGCTGTATACAAGTTTCCATCAGTATCCATCGTGATGAGTCCTCCCTCAAAGGAGACTCCGCCTTGTCTGAGGGGTTGGATATGAAAGTCAGCTCCAAGTACGTTTACACTATTTTCGCTTAGAATGAGTGAGCCATTGATAGAGAGTTGTCCCGTAATTGAAGTATCTGAAAGACTAGATGGAGCAAGTGCGATCAATCCTTGGTTTACTTGCAGAAAGTCTGTTTTAAGATCAGGAACAAAAGCCACTCCAGCAGAAAGGGAGGCAATCTCAGCATACGTTGATTGAATCCCTGTTGCAATAAGTGATGCAATCGACTCTTCACTTGGTAGGGTAATAGCAGTTGATCCAGCAGAGAGGGAGGCAACTTGTGCCTCAAGAGCACTCAAGTTATCAGCAATGAGCGTATCTACTCGGAGAGTTCCTGAAACTGTAGCATCCGTTGTCGTTAAGCTATTCGTAGCTAATTGGCCAGTGATTGAGGCATTTCCTTCAACTTCCAAAACAGGTTCAGTCGTTGCGATAAGAGGCTTAATAATTACTTTCCCTGCTTTTACTGTTGCTGAATCAGAGGCGAGTGGAGAAACAAGTTCTCCTGATTCAATGGCGCTACTAATCCTGCTATCAATATAGTCATTAAGAGACTGTCCAGCAATCGTAATACTGTTTGTTGCAACAGAGAGTGAAGACGTAGTGAAATTTCCAGAGACAGTAATAGTTTGAGCAGAAAGAGTAGTCAGAGTGCTAAGGCCAGAAACAGTGAGTGATTGAGCTTGGATTGCTCCTGCTGTAAGATTGGCAACAACAGCTGTTGCAAAAGAACCCATTCGCGTTACTAATGAACCTTCGTTTCTCGCAACGTATTGATTGTTTTCAAAAGAAACATTAAGATCACCTGCGCTGGTAATATAAACGTCTGGATCATACCAAGATGGATTTACATAGAGCATGATTTTTCCGCACTTGATGGATGGATCCGTACCATCTGGACAAGGGATAATTTGAGAAGGATTATTTGAATCAAAATCTTCCAGAGCTACTCCGACAATTTGTCCTGCACTTGTAGTTTTTTGTCCTATTCCCGGGATATTGCTTGTCGTAATTCTGTCTCCACGGTGAATGGTCCCATTTACTGTTGAAACTTTCGTTTCGATTTGCCCGACATATCCTACAATATCTGTATTAGGATTATTGCTTATTCGACTATTTCCCAGAAAGCTTGTGGTTCGTGAGATAACTCCAATTGCATGATCCACTTCTTTTGCTTTTGTCCCTTTATTACTTGTTTCAGATATGATATCGCCTGCTTCGACAGTTTCACCCATCTCCATATATTCTCCAAAATCAGCTGTACCTGCGGTGTCAAAAACAACAGAATTATTATTGATATGAATATTTCCGACACCATCAGCACTCGCTTGTCCATAATCATCAGTTCCATCATCAATTCCTGCAAAAAATTTAACAAAACGAGTACCTGTTCCTGTACTAGCTGTACCAATACCTAGAAGAAGTACTCCTTGATTTGAGTCATCATCGGTATGGTAGTTAACAAACGATGTTGAAGAACATCCGTCACAGGTATATACTTGGGACAGTTTTCTTCGTGCTGCTGTTGTCCCTATTCCAATATTTCCGCTACTACCACAAAGTTCCTGTCCAGAGGTATTGCCTAGTCTTAGACAACCTTTTGTATTATCGCTAGTACCATATAGTCCCACGGCATTGCTCGTATCGATATCAGTAAAAAACGAGTCATCACCGATGATAATATTGGCCGTGCCTGCAGCACCATAGTCGAGTGATTGGATACCTCCATTAACAGTAAGTTTATATGAACTTGTTGTGGTAGTCCCTATGCCAACATTGCCTGCCGTATCAATGCGCATACGTTCTGTTGGTGTTACAGTAGATCCTGCAGTGGTTGAAACATTAGCACCATAAAAACTAATCCTTCCTTGGTAGGCAACCTCGATACCTCCATAGCCTGCAGATCCTGTTGAGTTTGTATAGTAGTTATCATTACCAGCTTGACCTCTGAGATTATAGCCAAGAAGTAAATCTCCATAGTTTGCTCTAACTGATGCTCCTATAATACCGTTGCCATTTGCTGATACAAATAATTCACCTCCGTTAGTATTAGCTCCGTCAAGCACAATATCACCGCCTGAAACCTGTAATTTTCCGTAAGAAGATCCTGTAGTGCCAATGCCAACATTGCCACCAGAGTCAAGAGCCATATAATCAGAGTTGTTAATCCTAAACTTAATAGCTTGGCCTGAGGCTGCGTTAAGAAAAGTGGCACCGTTGGATTGTTGGAGTAGGGCATAGCTACCAGACGTTGCTTTTATAGAATTATGGACAAATACTCCATAATCGGTATTATTATCCCAGACTCCAGTATAAATATTACCAATATGAGCTCCATCACCAGCACTAGATCCTGAGATATGGAGTTTTTCATCCGGACTATTTGTTCCAATTCCTAAATTGCCATTTGATTTTAGGTTAAGTATGTTTTGTGAAGCGCTATTTTGGACTAGGATTGAATCAAAAGTTGAATTGTTATTGGTCCAAAGATATAAACCATGTCCAGAGGTGTTATTTTGGGCTATGTTTTGAGCGTATGTTGTCGAGTTATCGACAACAGTGAGTTTAGATCCAATTGATGTAGTACCTATCCCCACATTTCCATCTCCAGTAATTCGGAGTTTTTCTGTTGGTCCAGTTCCTGCACTCGCCATGGTCGAGAAGGAGAGTGCTCCAGTATAGGCAGTAGCAGTGGCATCAGTCATAATTGCAGAAACGGAAGCAATTTGAGTAGCAGTATTTCCCGCTCTGTTAGCCAAAAAGCCAATACTTGAGGTATTGTTAGTTGCACTTGCATCACTATTATAGAGTTCAAAAATATTCTTGTTTGGACTTGTTTGGTATACTCCCCCTGAAGCTGCTACAAATACGCCACTAGCCGAAGGCGTAGCTGTCCCTCCGTTGCCTGTTTGGAGAAGATGTGGGCCAACTCCTGTTGCTACTAAGCCTCGGCCGGTTGGAATAAATTTATCAGTTGTTTGTGCATAGACACTTGGTGCTGCTTGTTTTTCAAGTTGTGCTCCCCAGACTGCAACTTCTGTACTAGCTCCCCCTTGGTAGTCAATTTGAGCAATGAGTGCAGTGGGGGATGTTCCATTGACAGTATAGGTAACACTATATCTTTTCCAGGAAGTTGAAGGGACAGCAATCGTTGTCGTTGCAGCACTAGCTCCAGCTCCATTACTTACTAAGCTTAAAATGACATTCCCCGTGGCAGCTTGATAACTTGATTCAGCTGCTCGTACGTTTCGAAGCCAAACAGAAAAAGTCCAAACAGTACTTCCTGTTATGGTCCCAGGATATGATTGAGTGAGTGTTCCGTTAGGTGTCCCATCATCACTAATCACATCAGCGGTTACTAGAGCAGTATCGTGACTATTTGGTCCTTGCACGGCATCTGGAACAACACTTAATCCGCTTCGAGCCCAAAATCCTTGGTTGTCAAATTGTTCAGAATATCTCACGTAGTTTTCGTATCTTCCAAATCCTCCAAATGGAGACATGATATATCCTGCAGTTGCCAAAAGATTGTTTCTTCCAGCACCACTTTTTATACTTCCTGGGACTCCTTCTTGTTCGTTATCTTCAAGAGTTACTCCTCCAGCACCAGTTGAACTTCCTCCAATTCGTACTTGTCCATTGATGACAAGTGAATCTGTGGTACTTGCAGGATCTAGGTAATAGGCAGTATTATTGGTATCTTTAAAATCAGCTGAATATGCAGTACCAATGCCATAATAATCTTTCCATTGCAAGCTGGCTGTTCCTAAATCATACGTATTATTGGCTTGAGGAACTACATGATCTTGAACCACTACATTTCCATCAATGTCATTGATGATACCAGCACTGGTGATATTAATCCCCGTACTACTGGATCCTAATCGGATGTTAGCACCAAGAAGATTAGTAGTGCCAGAAGTGTTTCCAATGGCTAATGTTCCTGTTGCTCCACCAGCGAAGTTGATACTCGTTGCTGTAGCATTCACTAAATTAAATGTAGTCTCATCAGTTGTGATATCTCCACCATTCACTGCGATGTCTTCTGCAGTAACAGCACCAGAAGTAGTGACAGAAAAGTTAGATCCTCCAACAGTAAGAGAGGATCCTGTTATATCTAATCCACTCGTGGCATCTACATTCCCACCAAAGGTGACTTGACCACTGGCTTGATTCATGGTGCCAACAAGCTCAAAGGTATTCGTTGTCGCTGTTGTTCCAACAGATAAACCAGTTGAAAATCTTCCCCGTCCTACAGCATCAAGAATATAGCCTGTGGTTGGAGAGGTAGAGTTAATCCCAATATTTCCACTACTCGTTATTCTCATTCTCTCAGTGAGTCCTGTATCTCCACCCACTGAAGTCCAAAAAGAAAGGGGAGAGCCATTCATGGATTCAATCTGATTACTTGAGGCGTTTCTCAAAACGAGTGATCCTGATGCACTCGCATCTCCCACAACTTCTAAGCTTGCTCGGGGAAGATTAGTCCCAATCCCAACGTTTCCAACACCAGTGAGGACAAACCGAGTAGTTCCCGCACTTGAGGCAGTTAAAATATCAGCACCTGCTGTTGTGTTATCTAAAATAGCCAGAGAATTAGCACTCGCCTCAGTTGGTCCTTGAACCAATAATTTATCACTGATCTGAACAAATCCTGCATAATTGGTCGTATCGTTTTTGATATCTGTTTCTAAGTAAAGCGTTCCTCCACCTTGTCCAATGTTAATGGTTCCGGTTGAGGCGGTAATATTTCCATCTGTCCCATCATGATTAAGAGAGAGATATTGAGCACTGGTTGAGTTATAGGCTCTAAAAGTTGGAGTTCCACTATTGACATTAATAAAAGCAAATTTTGATGAAGCAGTTGCAGTTCCTCCGATAAAGAGATCAAGTGTTGCATTATTAGGATGAATTCCTCCTGCTGTAATTGTCCATTTACTGCCAGTTGCACAGGTGATCCAGGTAGGAGCTCCACCTCCATTGGATTGGAGACACTGACCACTGCTTCCTGCTGCAGTTTGGCTAAAAACACCTGAGCCATTGGTATATAGAAGTCCTCCATTTGTTGTATAGGCTGAAGCTGTAAGAGTGCCTACATTATCAATTGCTAGTCTCGTAGTAGCTGCTCCTGTTTGAAAAAAGATATTTCCATTAATTGTCCCGTTTTTTATGATCATATCGTGATCAACAACAGAAGCACCTGGGTAAAAGCCTGATGTTAACGTTGTTCCTGTCATGATGAGTCCAGTACCGGTTCCTCCAGCAATAAAGTCTCCAGCTACTGACATTTTTCGATCAAGTGTCGTTGTTCCAACTCCTACGTTACCTAGATTTTCAATATATAGTCTGCTCGTTGCCCCAGTATCTCCACCAACGGAAGTCCTGAAGTTAATTGACCCTCCATTGAAAGCAGAGTAGGTGGTTGCAGGGTTTGATCCAGTTGGGACAGCAATGGCAAGATTTCCAGAAATAGTAGCCGTTGGAGTTCCACTATTGACATTAATAAGGCCAAACTTAGCACTCGTTGTCGCACTACCGCCAACTAGTAAATCAAGGGTACTGTTTTTTGGGTTAATCACTCCACTCGCTTGGTCCCACAACCCAAATGCTGAAGTATTGGTATTTGCCCAGGCAGGTATGCCTCCAGAAACAGTTAAGGCTTGTCCGGTTGAGCCAATGGTGAGTTTTGATAGGGCAGTAGTACTTGAGGCATACAAGGTATCTCCTACTGCATAAATAGTTTGTCCTGTTCCTCCGTGAGGCGCAGTGAGGGCGTTGGTATCCACACTCCAGGTTCCACTTGTGATATAGGGAACTCCTGTTGATCCACTGGTATTGATTCCAGTTCCTCCATACGTAGCACCAACTGCAGTTCCATTCCATGTTCCAGTGGTGATAACTCCTGTATTGGCAGTAATAACAAGTCCGTTATAGGAAGTGGCATTGGTGATAGTATTAGAACTTGCATTCAGAGCTCCAGTAAGAGTGGCAGCTCCTATTCGAAGAGTTCCACTGCTAGCGGTAATATCGTGATTACTTGTTCCTGAGAATGTCAAATCAGCATCAGATCCCGTAAGAGCAAGTCCTGATGTCCCGCTTAGAGTAATGTTTCCCACAACGTCAAGTGCTTGCGTGGGACTGGTTGAGCCAATTCCAACGTTTCCAAGGTTGGCAATAAAGAGTCTACTTGTTGCCCCAGCATCTCCTCCAACACTGGTTCTGAAATTAATTGACCCTCCATTAAAAGCAGAGTAGGTAGTGGCAGGATCAGCTCCAGTTGGGACAGCAAGGGCAAGGTTTCCAGAAATAGTAGCGGTTGGAGTTCCGCTATTTACGTTAATAAAGCCAAACTTAGCACTCGTTGTTGCTGTTCCGCCAACTAGTAAATCAAGGGTGCTGTTCTTCGGTTGAAGAGTACCTGAGGCGAGATTCCAGTAATTCACCCCAAGAGTCGAGAATGAGGAGGTACAATCAGTTCCTCCAGCAAAACAAATACTCGTTCCTGCATAAATAGTTCTCCACTGGAGTGTTGTTGTCCCAAGGTCATACGTATTATCTGCTTGGGGAACCAAATGGTCTTGAACCGTCACATTTCCATTTAAATCAGTAATGATTCCAGCACTAGTTATATTAACTCCATTTGAGGTATCTCCTAATCGAACATTGGCACCAAGAAGATTCGTAGTGCCAGAGGTATTTCCAATAGCCAATGTTCCTGTTGCTCCACCAGCGAAGTTGATACTCGTTGCTGTAGCATTTAAAAGGTTGAAAGAAGAACCAGAGGTTGTTAAGTCTCCTCCGTTAATAGCCACATCATCAGCTGTTGTCACTAGTCCTGCTGCCGTTACATCAAAGTTACCAAAGTCAATTGAGGAAGAAGAGTTACCAGCAATTGCTGTTGAAGTGCCAGTTCTTCCAACTGTTAATCCCGTTTGGGTAGTTCCACCAATAGTCAGAGTACCTGCAGCTCGAGTATCAATAGTACTTCCAGCGCCCACTAAAATATCGCCATTTACATCTAACTCTTGCCCAGGAGTAGTTGTTCCAATTCCAATATTTCCATTATTCGCAATAAAGAGCCTGCTCGTAGCCCCGCTGTCTCCACCAACACTGGTTCGAAAATTAATTGTTCCTCCGTTAAAAGCAGAATACGTGGTTGCAGGATTAGCACCAGTTGGGACAGCAATAGCTAAATTAGCACCAATGGAAGCAGTGGGATTTCCGCTATCAACATTAATGAAGGCAAAATCAGCACTCGTTGTTGCTGTTCCTCCGATTAAAAGATCAAGTGTTGCATTTTTGGGTTGCAGGGTCCCTGAAGTGATATTCCAGTAGTTAACTCCTAAGCTAGAAAAGGAAGAGGTACAGTCAGTTCCTCCAGCAAAACAAATACTTCCAGATACATAGGCATTTCTCCATTGGAGTCCTGTGGTTCCTAAATCGTACGTAGCATCTGCTTGAGGAACCAAATGATCCTGAACCGTAACGTTCCCATTCAAATCAGAAATAATACCAGCGCTAGTTATATTAACTCCATTTGAGGTATCTCCTAATCGAACATTGGCACCAAGAAGATTAGTAGTGCCAGAGGTATTTCCAATAGCTAAAGTACCAGTAGCAGCTCCGGCGAAGTTAATAGAGGTTGCATTTGTGTTAAGGAGATTGAAAGATGTACCACTGGTTGTGATGTCTCCTCCGTTGATAGCCACGTCATCAGCTGTGGTGACTAAGCCTGCAGTAGTGACAGAAAAGTTAGCTCCACCAACAGTTAGTGAGGCTCCTGTTACGTCAACCCCTGAGGTGGCATCAACATTTCCTCCAAACGTTACTTGTCCAGTAGCTTGATTTACTGTTCCCACAATCTCTACCGTGTTTGTTGTTGCTGTTGTTCCAACAGATAAACCTGTTGAAAATCTTCCCCGTCCTACAGCATCAAGAATATAGCCATTGGTTGGAGATGTAGAGTTAATCCCAACGTTTCCTGCATTGGCAATGTATAATCTGCTGGATAATCCGCTGTCTCCACCCACACTGGTTCGAAAATTAATTGTTCCTCCGTTAAGAACTGAGTAGGTAGTAGCAGGATCTGCTCCTGTTGGGACAGCAAGTGCAAGGTTTCCAGAAATGGTAGCAGTAGGTGTTCCTCCTGCTACGTTAATAAAGCCAAACTTAGCACTCGCTGTACTGTTTCCACCAATAAGTGCGTCAAGTGTTACGTTATTAGGATGAATTGCACCAGCCGTAATAGTCCATTTACTCCCATTACTTCCTGTGCAGCTTCCCCAGATAGGTGTTCCTCCACCAATTGATTGAAGACACTCGCCACTAGATCCAACTGCAGTTTGGGCAACAACTCCTGAGCCGTTAGTGTAAATAACTCCACCGTTAGCAGTGAGTGAGGAAAGGGTGAGGGTACTAGATAGTTTCGTTGTTCCTACGACGTCAAGTGTAGCTGTTGGTGTTGTTGAGCCAATGCCTACATTTCCATCGTTTCGAATGACAAATCGATTGACTCCAGATGCTGATGCAGAGAAAAGAGATCCTGCTCCATCTTGATTGAGTGTGAAGGCAGATTGACCAGAAGAGGTTGCGTTAACAGCAAATAAGTCATCAACCTGGACTGCGCCTGCAGCTGTAGTCAAAGGTCCATTAACGCCAGAGTTTATAATCGATTTTTGAATATCGACTTTTCCAAGTCCATCAGGAGTGATTTGAACATTACTGTTACTTCCAGCTGTTGTTGTTATCTTAAGTACCGTTCCTGACAGTGTGAACTGCCCTCCTGAGGCTTGGAAGGTAGGGGTAGCACTTCCGCCAATGGTCAAGTTCCCACTTGAGTCTAGTGCCAGCACAACGTTATTGGTTGCGGCGCCTGCTGCTGTTGATGGAGGAAGTCCTTGGAGTGTTTCTGAATTAGTTGCATAGGCAACGGTTGCGACTTGTTGTCGAGGTGTTAGCTCACTATCATTCTCAATGGTTACTCCCAAATAAAGTGTGGCGTTCTCGGTAAAAAGAGTTGAGGGAATAGCACAAGGTCCCGTGGCCACAGTTAATGGGTTGGCACACGTTGTAACGGTATTTCCCATTAGAACGGAAAAAACTCCATCTTCATCAGGCGTTACTCCTTGAAGCTCTTGCCATAGCAGGTTTCCTGAACCAGTTGCTGCGCTGTCATCATAAATAGAAAAACGGACGTTTTTGTACGTCGTAATGGGGTTATCAGAAGAGTCAGTGAGCCTTCCTTGGAAGGACAGAATACGGGGTGGGGCAGTAGGCAGTGCTGCGAGTGCAGGGTTTTTCTTTCCAGAGTCAAAAAGAACTGAGTACATGCCTGTTCCCACAATGGTGATGACAATCATGAGTACGGCAAAGTGGAAGTAGTGAGTGAGTGGATAGGAGTGATATTTGTCATACCAGGCTGGACGAGTATGACGTAGGTGATGCCAAATCTTTTTATGGAGGGGAAACTCTGTGGTTGAGAGAGACAGGGGAGCGTAAAATGACTTTGAGATATTGGAAATTTGTCCTTTAAACAGCTGTTTTGGATTTTTGGTGATAAAGGTATGGAATATTTCAAATTTCTTATTACTTGGAAGAAAAGAGGAAAGAGCAAAAGACTTTTTGATTTGTTTTGCTTCAAATAAACCATTTTTTCCTTGAGATTTTCTAAAAAGAATGTGTCCTTTACTGTAAAGTGAGGCTAAAGGAGTAATAACCGCTAGATCAAAAAGGTAATTGAGTCCCTTCTTACTTGCCCTAGTGAGACGAATAGGTGCAAAAGAAGAGGGAACTACCGGTGTGGCCTCAGGAGTGTGAGGGGTTTCTGTAATAACCGGGAATTCAATGATATCTTCTGAGCCTTTTTGATCTATAAGCTCTGCTTCTAGCTGGTTTTTAATCTGAGGAAGCGTATTTAGATGTCCTCCTGCATAGAGATAGGAAAGGTATTTTCGAAGGGAAGAAAGTTTTCGATTTACAGATAGAGGAGAGAGCTCCATTTGAGAAAGAAGGCGAGATTTATATGTTTCTACAACTTCAGGTGTGATGCGGGAGATATTGTTATCTTTTGTTATGTTTGTATCCACTTTCTCTATCCAAGAGAGGAATTGTTTGATGTCTAGAAAGTAATTTTTGACGGTGAGTGGAGAAACGTGCTGGGTATGGAGCGCGTTTTTAAATCCACCCAACTCCCAGATATCCACCTCTTTTTCTTCAGTAATCAGAAATGGATTAATGGCTAAAAGTTTTTTTTCACTCAAAAAACTGGTGAATTTACGAAGACTGGAGAGATATCTGTCAATTGATGAAGGAGAGGTCTGAAGGGAGGAAAGATGGGTTTTATAGGCAGCAATTGAGTCAGAGGTGATAGCACTTGGAGAGAAAGAGCTAGTGGTTTCTAGAAACTTAATAAACTTTCGAATATCAGCTATGTAGTTTTTTACGGTAGGACGAGAAGAACCTTTTTGAATTAAATATAACTGAAAATTTTCTATGTGTTCCATGCGATCTCTCGCATTTTTGTTTATCTTCCTGCCTGGAAGTGTTTATTAATATATGTATTTATTTTTAGGCACAATTTGGTCTTTGAGAAAAATAAGTGTTTCATAGGGAATTAAATAAACAGGAGAATACTCTGGCTAAGAAAATAGCTAAAAGAAACAGCACTTAAAATCCAGAAGGTTCTAGAGAATCCAAATTGATCTGCTTGTTTAATAATGATGGCGTCTTTGCCGACTTTGTATCCTTTCATGATTGCTCCTTTCTGTGAAAAGTGGGGGAAGTAAGGCAGTCTTCTGATTTTCACAAGAGAAACCTTTCTAGCTTCAAGATTATACGGATTATACCGATTATCTTGGCTATTCACTTTCTTCAGAAATTTCAAAGTTCACTCTTTATTTTGAGGGAGAAAAGAGGGTCTGTCAATACTTTGGTAATAGGCTAACTCGTGGCTAAATGACCCATTTTGATATATTTATTATTCCTGAAAAAAACAAGAAAAAAGAAGGATAGTATTTGATTTTTACAGAGCGCAGGCATGATCGTTCGTATAAAGTATTGAATGATAAAAAGAGAATAGATGATAAAAGAGAAAAAACACTTTTGTAAGAAAAATAGCTCAAAACCAGTCAATATCTTGAGAGTCATAAAAATAAAACTTTAGCACAAGAAATAAGTAAGTGCTATCTAAGAAATAGTGTCTGAAAAAAACGATCTATCTCTTTCTTTTTTCTCAAAGAAGGAGATAGTGACAAATAACAAGATATCGTATAATAAAATGAGTCATCTTAAAAGGATTCACCTTTTGACTAGATACAAATATATCTTATATGTTCAACAAGCTGCCTGTATCCCTAGTTACATTGGTTCTTTTTTGTACTCTTTTGAGTATCTTTTTCTTTTCTCTTTCGTTAACAGTCACCCATGCCTATGTTCCTCAAGGAAAAGCAGAAATAAAAGTGGGTGCAGAGGTGGGAGAATTTTTCTTATCTGTTTCTGGTTTTATTTCTCCCTATGCTTCCGTTGGATTATTGATAGATGGGGTATATTACAGAGGGACGGTAGCAGGGGCTGATGGAAGATTTTCTATCTCTCAAGTACGAATCAATAGAGGACTAACAAGTTTCTGTCTTCAAGCAAAGGATTATCACAACTTAGGAGAATCATATAGTTGCTTTACTTTTCCACCTCTGATTGCAAGTATGCGAAAAGACAATATCTTTCTCCCTCCTACGATAGCATTACAACGGTCAGAAATTGCGGCGGGATCAAGCGTTTTGGCTTTTGGTTATTCTATGCCAGGTGCAAAAGTAACCGTTCACGTTGGAGGACGAAGTATTACTGTTACTGCAGATACAGAAGGCTATTATGAAGTGACGGTTGCTGATTTGCCAGCTGGAGTATATCAGCTCTATGCAGATGCGACTTATAATGGGCAACCATCAGTTGCCCCTTCACGTTTTCTTACTTTAAAAGCGCTTGGGTTATGGGAGCAATTTCTCCGGTTTCTGCAGAAAATGTGGGAGATACTTATTGGAGTTTTTATAGGCTCAGGATTGGGATTATTGTGGGTAGGAATACCCTTGATTATCCTCATTATTATCCTCATTGTTAAACTCTGGCCTCAACACTTTACCTTTATTTATTCCAGTCGTCTTTTCTCCTTTTTGTTTGGTTCGTCAAAGAAAAAATTGCATCATGCCTGGTTCGTCGGGTATTAGATTTTATCTAGCTTCTTCTTTTTAGTCTTGGCTAAAAAAGGATAAAGGCATGACTGTCGTCAGGAGAATTACCGTTAATTATCTGTATTAGTATATTCCTTCTGGATATCCAGGAAGTGTAGGTGAAGAAGCCTCTTCATCTCTTTGTGCTTTTCTCTCTTTCAAAACGAAATATATCCTCTTCCATGAAAGAAGATCTCTCTGGTCTAAAATATCCTTTGTAGGGGCGTAGGAAGGGCTGAGACAAGACTTTTGGATCTGAGTGACTAAATGTAGCTCCTTTTCCTTCTTGAGCTCAATAGAGTGCGTACTAAAAAAAAGATACGTTAGATATACAGAGATTTTCAAAAAAGGGTTACTAGATTACTATTCCAGTTGGAGTACGTGTAGCAAAACAAGAAAAATTAGAGAGAGGTGGTTTCAGAAGGAGTCTCTTCCACTTTTGCTTCATTTCCTTCTGTTTCTTTTGTCTCTTCTGAATTCGTTTTTTTCTTATTAATCATAAGAACTCCCAAGATACCTACAGCAACAGCGAGAATAATGATGACAATCATTTTCCAAGGAATAACCCAAAACGTAGAAGAAGCAGTGAGAGAGAGGGCATTTTGTCGTCCATATTTTGCAGTAAATTCAGCTGTATAGCTTCCAAACATCCATTTTCGATCAACAATATTTTCAAATTCTCGTACAGCTTGAGGAAAAATATTTTTACTCAAAATAGCTTGAGTGGAAATGACTTTTCCCCACATGTTTTTAACAACGATAGTTCCGTAGGGAGCAATGTGTAAGTCTCCTTCATTTCGAATAATTGTATGAAGAGATATCGGGGCATATTCAGAAAAACCAGGAGAAGAGAACTCTTTTACACTGGCTTTTTCAACAATCTCTCCATTCACATCAATATACATCAGAGTTCCAACAACTGTTGATACGGCTGTTCCAGAACCTGTGGTAGTACCTTTCGCATCAGGAGTATACGTTACAGCTGCATAATGTCCTCCAGGACGAGCATCTTTTGGGATTTTAATCAAGTAGGCAAGATCTTCTCTTTGTTTTGGAGCAAGGGTAAATCGATTTGGACTAACGCCAATCCAGGAAGCAGCAGAATACTTGTTACTTAGTTTTCCGTCTGTTACAAAGGTAGGTGTTCCATTATTATCCTCTACGATATAGTCTTGAATACTGAGTGAGAAAGTAAGAGGTTCTGCACTGTCATTAATGACTCGTAATACTCCCTCAGTTGTTTCTCCAGGATTCAATCTATGAGAGATACTTGGAGGAATAACCGTAAAAGATCGTGATTCTTGAGCGAGAGTGAGAGGGGCAGTAACGAGAGAAACAACAAGGCCAAATGAGAATGTGGTGAGTCCAATTTTGAGTAGTGATAGGTGCGGCAGGTAGTTCATAGTTAAAAGGTTGGTGTTGCTACGTATGTAACATAAGCTTGATAGGCTCCAGCTGGGATTGCAGCAGACACAGTAGCTGCATATTCTACACTTGTTATTCCATTACCAGTTGCAAGAGAAGTATCAACTGGGCCTGTTGAATCTGTAGCAAGGGTAACTGCAGTGGTTTTGGTTGGCCAGCCGTATAAGGCTCCTGCTCCTCCTCCTGTTGCTCCTGTTCCCCAGGTTCCACTTGCTACATCTAGCCCACAGGCATGAAGTCCAAACCAGGCTGTCCCTGCAGTCATTGCTGTTGGGGTTGTACTATCAGGAATGAAGTATCCTGTGGCGTTATTAATCAAATGTCCTGATGACGTTGCGGTGAGAGTATATCCTCCAAGCCCATTGGTTGTGATATTGATTCGCTGAGCATGGATATTTATCGCACTCGTGGTTAGAATACCTAAGTCAACCAGGGTAGAGGTACTGGTTGCGCCAACACTTGAAGTAACCGTTTCACTATTCGTACAGCCGGTGCTATTTCCATTATTTATAGCTGTTCCACTAGAGAATCCTCCTGTAATGGTAAAGGTTAAGCTATTATCAACCGCAGCTTTCACCTCAACTGATTCAATAATGCCAATGAGTGCTTTTCCCGTATCTAAATCAGCTGCTCCATCTGTTGTTTTGACATTGACCGTCCACAAATCTCTGTTTCCAGCACTATTGGTCTTAATTGGGTTAATAAGGCGGGGAGCTTGAACGGTACATGCTCCACTTGATTGAGATGTGCACCCAATAAGAACAGTGACGGTTGTACTTGCAGATACTCCTCCAGAAAGGGTACAGGTAATCGTTGGTGCAGAGACAGTGACTGATGAACAGGTGGCATTATTAAATAACACGTCAGAAGGATTAGATGTACTCATTCCATTAAAAGAAAACGTAGTAGCACTCGGAGAGGCTATATTTGAGGCACCTCCTGGAAAAGTAATGACAATCGTTCCACTAGTTGGAATAGCAGTAGCTGTCGTAAATTGAATCGTGTGGAGTGCAGTAATATTAGTCACTAAAACATCAGTTGCAGCTTGTGCTGCAGTTCCCGTAGTAGTGGTCAAATATACATCAGTAAGGTCAGCAGATTGAGAGGCAACAAAGAGTCCTCCGACAATTTGTGCTCCACTAGAGGTTCTGACAATTTTGGCAGAATCTGAGGCAAAATATCTGGAGCCATTATTTGCAATATCAATAATAGAGGAACTTGTTCCTTCATCAGCCGTTAAAGGGGATGAAGCGGATGGACGAGATGTCGTAATGGTATCTTTTAAATTAGCCAGAGTTCCTAAGGCGTGGACGTCTTTTGTGGCGAGATTCATTCCTGTTATCAGAATAAGGGTAATGACAACGTAACGAAGGAAAGAGAAATATTTTTCCATATACTGACAGTATGCTTTGTGTGAGAAAGTCTTGTCAATACGAATATTTTATCTTCAGGCGTACTCTCTGAATAATGGTGATAACGAGAAGAATAACGACCCCAAATCCAATCAGAAGTGGGAGAGGAAAAGCAATAAAGGTAGTGGACTTTGAAACAAGAGGACCGTTTTCTGATAATTTTACTTTAACCGTTGCCTGATACACTCCCAGTAAAAAAGATTCTTGCCATAAAACTCGTGGTCCATGAGAGAGAAATTCCTCATAGAGTGCTTCTTTGACCTCTCCATTATCATTTGTTTGCTTCCTGTCAGGAGTAAGTCTGGTGCTGTTTGAAAGAACATGAACAGGGAGAATATCTACCTTTCCCACTGTTTGACCAAACATATTGGTTATATAGAGTGATCCGGTTGGGGCAATCGTGTGAGCAGAGGTATTGGTTATACGAAGCGTGAAGGGAACTGGGCCTTGTGTCAGGAAAAAAGGACTGGAAAACTCTTTTATTTCTCCTTGAGCCTTTCCTTTTGGCCCTACAGAGAGTAAGATGTGGCTGGCAATCCCAGCTTGCGAGACTGATGACTGGGTATTTTGCTCTGGTCCAGGAAGAGATGGGTGTCCTGTAAAGATAACAGAGAAGTAATAATCTCCTGGAACCGTTTGTTTAGAGAGGGGAATAGAAACATCAACTTCGGCAATCTCTTTGGGGGCAAGAAGTAACTTGCTCACTTGTTTCTTGTTTTGAATGATTCGAATCCGCTGAAGAAGCAAGATGTCTCCACTCGGAAAGACGGTATCATCTGATAGATAGGTAACTGTCCCGTCCTCTGAAGATGAGGGAGCAAATGGTTTGAGCTCCATCTCAACAGTCAAAGGTTCACTACTGCTGTTTTCAACACTCAGAGGTACTAAAATAGTCGCTGGCGGTGTTGCATCGATAGTGCTAATGGGTGGGTATATTCCTAGTCCAATCTCTTGTGCACTAGACATACTTGGAAAGAAAAAAGTAAAGATAGTCAGAATGGTAATAAGAAGGAGTAGGTGTTTCATAGAGTTGGGGTGGCAATATAGGTAATCACATTCCGATAGAGTCCTCCTGGTTGAGTTCCTGAAACGTTTGCCTTATACGTAATTTGGGTTTGCTTGTTTCTTCCCACATTTACCCCAGTCATCACTCCTACTGGAGTTTCGCTAGCGTTCATATTGGGAAACTGCTTATAGAAGGTTCCTGTAGTAAAGCCTGTAGCACAATCAGTTCCCGATACGTTATCACACCGATAGCCAAAGCCATAAGTAAGCGTATTACTCCAAGCAGCACTTGTTGACTCGGTACAGGTCCCTGCGTCACAGGTAGTATCAGGAATCTGGGCACCACTGGAGTCAACCTGTAGCGGATGGTTTTCTTGAGCAGTAACCGTATATCCATGTGCTGACCCGTTAGATATAGTTAGCGTTTGAGTTCTCGTCACTGGATTGGTCGGTGTGAGTGTTCCAAAGTCAATTAAGACACTTGAGAGAGTAAAGTTGAAGCGGATAATAGAGTGAATGTATTGAAATCCAGCTCTGACTGTATAATTTGTTCCGCTATATCTTCCAGATCCCAATTCTCCAACGGTTACTCCTAACTTATAATTACTGTTCGTTGGCCTGCCTGCTGCCGAGTTAAGGTTGCCTTCTGTAATAATATAGTCATCACTCGTCATAGTGATCGCATAGGTTTGGGTAATAACGCATAAAACAAGAAAGAGAGATAAAAAAACGATCTGAAGATCTAGGAAAAAAAGTGTTTTGTTCATAGGACTTATTTCGTTGCGTCTTTAACCACATCAGCAGCTTCTGAGATTTCCTCGAGCTTTTGTTTGCTTTCCTCAGATAATGGAGTAGTTTCTATAATCTCTTTGACGTCCTCTTGGATAGTTTCTGTTGCATCGGACAGAATCTCTTTTCTCTCAGTCTTTTCTTCCTCCTGCTCACCCTCCTTTTGAAAAATCTTGCCAAAAAAGTAGGAGAGAGGTGAGAAAAGCAGGAGAGAGCCTGCATTCACTAGCTCTAAAATGGACGGAGTGGAGAACAGTTGGGGAGAAAAAAGAAGCAGAACTCCTGCTAAAAAGACAAAAAGGATCTCAGGATACAGCACAAAGCCAATACTAAAAAGAACAAAGGAAAGAAGAAAAAAAAGTGGACTCTCACTTCCTCCTGTTGTGATGACAAGAATAAGAACAATAGAGGCAAGAATAGCAAGAGTAGGTGCATCATGCCAGGAGCCAACAGTCTTTTTGAAAGGGTTTCTGTGAATTGTCAATACTAAATAGGCAAAAGTAAGTATGCCAATAAGGGGAACTTGATAGACTTTTCCGACAGGAAGAAGCATGATTCCTCCCAAACCTACTCCACAAAGAACAAGAAGTGACTGAAGAGAGAAGCGTTTTAAGTCCATATCTTCATAGTAGTGAAAAGGAAGAGGAAACTCAAGAAAAATCTCGAATCAAACTTAGACGTGCCTATCGGGAATCAGGAAAAGAAATACATCTAAGTATATCGAAATGCATAATTTAGTCATGATCCTATTTTTAACTGTTTCAGTTATAGTAGTGCTCAAAGGGGAGTAAAATATACAGGAAAATACGAATCAAGACCTTAATAGGCACAAAAGAAGAGGTACTTTCCTCCTAAGGCTTTAGCAGAAGGAAAAAGGGGCTGATTTGGTATAGATATAGGAGTGAAAAAGAAAGAAGTGAAATTACCGAATGGTATTCGGATCTATTTCCAGGAAGAAGATTCTTTTTAATTTGTATCTCTTGCTGTATAATCCAGGGTATGACAAGTACAAAAAAGAGTAAATATCTTCCTAAAGAAATTGAGTCCAAATGGCAATCATACTGGGATGAAAAGCAAACGTATAAAGCTAACCTGGCGAGTACGAAACCCAAATATATCTCCATGAGTATGTTTAATTATCCTAGTGGAGCGGGAATTCACATTGGACACGCGATGAATTATACGATTAGTGACGTTTTAGCACGGTTTAAGAGACAGCAGGGATTTGAAAGTTATCATCCCGTTGGCTGGGATAGTTTTGGTCTTCCTGCTGAGAATTATGCCATCAAGGCTGGAGTTTCTCCTCAGGCCTCCATGGAGCAAATCATTCCTAATTATCATATTCAATATAAAGCCATGGGGTGGAGTAATGATTGGAGTAAAGAAATTGCCGCTCATACGCCTGAATATTACAAATGGACTCAGTGGATTTTTAGCGAGATGCACCGATCGGGATTAGCCTATCAAGATGCTCGAATGCAGTGGTGGTGTGATAAGTGCCAAACAGTTTTGGCTAATGAACAGGTGATTAACAACAAATGTTGGAGGCATGATAGTCAAGACGATTTAGAAGTCAGTCAAAAAGAAGTAAAACAATGGTTTTTCCGGATTACTGAGTATGCAGATGAGCTGCTGCAGGCAATTGATGAGCTTGACTGGACAGAAAGTGTCAAATTGGCTCAGAAAAACTGGATTGGCAAGTCAATTGGTGCGGAAATTACTTTTTCTATTGAAGGGAAAGAGAAGGACATAACTGTCTTTACAACTCGTCCTGATACGCTTTTTGGAGCAACTATTCTCGTTTTGGCCCCAGAAAATGAATCTATTTCTTCTCTTACCACTGAGGAGAACAAAAAGGCAGTTGAAACATATATTAAAGAGAGCTTAAGAAGATCAGAAGTTGAAAGACAAGCGAATAAAGAAAAAACAGGCGTTTTTACTGGCAGTTATGCCATAAATCCGCTAAGTGGAGAAAGACTGCCTGTTTGGGTGGCAGATTATGTCCTGATGAACTATGGAACAGGAGCAATTATGGCAGTTCCTGCTCATGATGAGCGCGATTTGGAGTTTGCTAAAAAATTTGATTTGCCAATCACCTTTGTTATTCAAGGTGAAACTGAGGAAGATAGAGAAGAAAAAGTGGTCTTTACGGGAGAAGGGACTCTTAGTAACTCAGGAGACTATACAGGACTTTCCAGTAGTGAAGCTCGAGAAAAGATTGTAGCTGAGCTTAGTAAGCAGGGAAAAGGAAGGGAAAAGATCAATTACAAAATGCGTGACTGGAGTGTCAGTAGACAAAGATATTGGGGTGCTCCAATTCCAATTGTTTACTGTCCTGATTGTGGACCAGTTCTTGTTCCAGATAGTGAGTTACCAATTCTTCTTCCAGAACTCAAAGATTTTGCTCCTTCAGGAGACGGGAGAAGTGCGTTAGCTAGAGCAGGTGAGTGGGTAAGATCAGTTTGTCCTCAGTGTGGAAAAGAAGGAGAGCGAGAGACAGATACGCTTGATACCTATATTTGTAGTAGTTGGTATATGCTCAGGTATTTTGATCCTCAAAATACAAAAAAGATTTTTGACAGTAACATAATCAACAAATGGATGCCAATTGACTTCTATAACGGAGCAGATCATGCCACAGCTCATATGATTTATGCTCGATTTGTCACTCGCTTTTTCTATAAGAAGGGACTTCTTAATACTCCCGAACCGTTTAAAAAGTTTCTTTTTAATGGAAAAGTGACAGGATCGGACGGACAAATGTTTAGTAAGAGTAAAGGAAATGGAGTAGATCCTCTTGAAATTATTAGTCAAGGCTATGGAGCAGATTCACTCAGGCTTTATCTTATGTTCGCAGCCCCTTTGGAAGTATGGATCAAATGGGAGGAGCAGGGAGTTCCCGCTTCATATCGCTTTCTTACTCGAGTATGGAACTTGGTACAAGAGTATTTAGCTTCGGAAAAGGGAGATAGCAAGGAAGATAGAGAAGTGCTAAAGATTTCTCATAAAACTGCTAAAAAAGTAACAGAAGATTTAGAAGAGCAGCATTACAACACAGCAATTGCCTCGCTCATGGAACTTACTAATGACTTATATCGTTTCAAGATGAAAGGCTTTGAAAGCCAAGATTCTTGGCAAAAAGCCATTGAAACACTGCTCATGCTTCTCTCTCCTTTTGCTCCTCATATTTCAGAGGAATTGTGGCATCAATTAGGACACCTGGATAGTATTCATAGTGATCATTGGCCCCATGTTTCAGAAGTGTATCTTCAGGAAGAGAGAGTCACAATGACGATTATGATTAATGGCAAGATGCGAGATGTTTTTGAGATGGAGAGTGAAGAAAGCAAAGAGCAAAAGAACGTAGAAGAAGTGGCAAGAGCTAGTGAGAAAGTACAAAAGTACTTGGAAGGGAAAGAGATTAAAAACGTAATCTTTATTCCTGGAAGAGTTCTTAACTTTGTTATCTAACTCCTTTTCTCTCTTGCAATCTCTCTTCCTTTTGCTACGCTAGTCATATATGGATGATGACTTTGAGTCTTCATTTCTTCTTACTCTTCGCAAATACGGCTTGGTAACAATCATTGGCTTGATAGGAATTGGTCTATTACTATACGGTTTGATGCAGTATTTTATTCCTCGTGAGTCTTCAGAGGTTATCTTTACCAGAGGGCAAGAGTCCCAGTCTGTTTCTTCTTCTGCAGCAACTCCTAAGACAATTGTTATTGATCTCTCTGGTGCCGTGGTCTCTCCTGGACTATATTCAGTTTCTGAGGAGAGCAGAGTGGGGGAAGTGGTTGAAATGGCTGGAGGATTTGCTCTAAATGCAAATAAAGCTCTCATTGCTAGAGAAATAAACTTAGCTCAGAAACTCACTGATGGAATGAAGTTATATATTCCTTTTGAAGGAGAAGAGGTAGTAATTTCTACTACCAGTGTTTTAGGAAGCAAAGATGGTCTTATCTCTATGAATACAGCCTCAGCGGCACAGTTGGATACGCTGCCTGGAATTGGGGTACAAACAGCACAGAAAATCATATCAGCTAGGCCATATAGTGCTCTTGAAGAGCTTACTGAGAAAAAAGTGGTATCAGTAGGGGTTTTTGAGAAGATACGGAATATGATTACACTCTAATGAAGCTTTTTTTAGGAATCTGTTTAGTTGGACTTTCTCTTTTATCTCTTCGTTTATTTCTTTTTTTCTCAACTCCTCTTCCTTTCACTCCAGAACGTGAGGTTTTTTTTGAAGCAACGCTTCTTTCCGTCCCTGAGGAGAAACCAGAGTATCAATCGTTTAGCGTGATTGCTAATGGGCAATTTCGTGTCTTTATCATTGCAAAGAAAACAATAAGACTTTCTTATGGAGACAAAATAGGTATAAAAGGAGTCTTTAAAGAAAGAAAAGACGACAGGGGAAGAGTCTGGTATTCAGTCTCTGCAAATGAAGTGAGAGTCCTATCTTCTTCTCCTTTTCTCTCTTCTTTGATTACTTTTCAACAAGAAGTGAAGCAAAGAATGTCTTATTTTCTCTCTTCTGATCACGTGGGGCTTCTAACGGGGATTACTTTTGGAGTGAATCAGCCGCTTACTCCCTCTCTGAAAGAGGCAATTAGATCAACTGGAGTTTCTCATATTACTGTTGCATCAGGCATGAATGTTACTCTTCTTGCAGGACTGCTAATGAGTCTTTTCCTGCGTGTAACAAGGCGGCAAACAGCAATCCTTTTGAGTATAGGCGTACTTATTTTGTATTTCTTCTTTGCAGGAGCTCAAGCAAGCATTCTGCGGGCTACGATTATGGGAAGCATTACTCTGCTTGGCGGAGTATGGGGCAGGCAGACTAGAGGTGTCTGGTTATTATGCCTGGCTGGATATGGGATGGTGATATTTCAGCCTTTTTTACTTTTTGATCTGGGGTTTCAATTGTCTTTTCTTTCAACTCTGGGTATTTTGCTCTATCAACCGTTTCTTGAAAGGTATATCAAAGGAATTGTGGGAATATCAGATCTCTTAATCACGTTTTGTGCCCAAATCCTTACCCTTCCTGTTCTGCTTTTTACCTTTGGCCAGCTTAATTTCTTTTCTCTTCTCACGAATACCTTAGTTCTCTGGATGATGCCACTTCTCATGCTTGTTGGAGGAGTAAGTGGAGGGGTAAGTTTGGTCTTTCCACTTCTAGGCTCACTTATTGCAACACTTAGCGTACCTTTTCTCTGGTTTTTTACTCAAGTAGTGCTGTTTTTTGCTCCTTTCTCACTGACTGTTGAGATTGATTCGATATTCTTCTCTATTGGATGGTATCTGCTTGCAGTCTGGCTGTATTTAGTGTTGTATAGAAACTCATATGAAAAAACTTCCTCTTCTCATTCTTAGTGGCCTATTTATGCTTGGATTTGGGCTGTATCAAGGACTTCAGATTGTCAGATCAGAAGGGCTCACGGTTACTTTTTGTAACGTGGGGCAGGGAGATGCTATTGTTATTAGAACTCCTAAAGGAAGTCAATTTATCATTGATGGAGGGCCAAACGAATCAATTCATTCTTGTCTTCTTTCTCATCTTCCTTTTTGGGACCGAACCTTGGACGTTGTTTTTCTCACTCATCCCCATTTAGACCACTTAGCAGGGCTTGAAAGTGTTATTTATCGATATAGTATTAAGAGTTTTGATACAGAAAAAGTGACAAATCAGACCGATGAATTCTTGAGTTTGATGAGTACTTTAGCAGACCAAAGCATCTTGATTAACTACTTGTGGAAGGGTGACTCATATCAAACGAGTGAGGGAGTATCGCTCACTGTTTTGGGCCCAAGTAAGGAGTTTTTAGTGCAAACTGCGCCAACGGGGGAAATTAATGAAAGTGAAGGTTTTGGAAACCTCGTTTTACTCCTTGAGTATAAGGACACCTCGATTCTTTTTACAGGAGATAGTCAAGTGGAGGGGTTAACAGATGCACTTGAGGGGTTTACAGGGGATATTGATGTTCTCCAAGTTCCTCACCATGGATCTAAAAGTGGTCTAAGTCAAGAAATACTTGATCTTATTAAGCCTGAGATAGCAGTTTTTTCTGTAGGGAAGAACAAATATGGGCATCCATCAAAAGAGATGATTTCTTTACTTGAGAAGAATAAAATAAAAATGTATCGCACAGATAAAGATGGAGAGGTGACGTTTAATACTAAGGGAAAGGTTCTTCAGGTTCAAGTCTTCCCAACTCAAAAGTGAGATACCTTTCCATTTCAGAGAACAGAGGTTGATTCTCAGGCTCTTTTAGTCTCTTGCCAATTTGTCTGGCTCGAGAAAAATCCTCTCTTACAAGTATCTCTATAGCTTCGGCATCAGGAATGGTGTCTCTGGTCAGGGTGATAGCCAGGCGTGAGTTAAGGGATATTTCAATAAGTCTTTCCCACTCTTCCTCACTGGTTTCTAAAACAAAACTTCTCGAGAGAAGTTCCAAATTTCCTCTTCCCGCATCTGTATAATCTTCTACTGTCTCTGTTAATCTAATCTCTTCAAGAAGCCCAATTCTGCCAGTATATTCTTCTACATCAAATAAAGCTTGTGGGTGATACACTCCTTGTACCACATCAGCAATAACACACATATAACCATAAAATCTTTCTATACTACTTGCATTTGGGTTGTATAGAATTCCAGGATGAGGATAGCGGTAGTAGACTTCAGGGATAATCATTTCTCCGGTTATAACCTGACATGTGGTAGAAAGGGGTAGCTCCATTTCGGGTAGAAATTGAAATCCCCAATTTTCCGAAATATCCTCTTCTACCTTTCCTAGAAGAGTAGTCCAAAGTTCTACTCGACTTTTTTTAGGCTCTTCTGAAGAAGGATATTCTGGTGAAGATGACATGGAGCGTATTATAAGAAGAAGTGATGTTACTGTCAAAGAGAATTTCTATCGGAATAGAGAGGAGTCTGCTAAGTAGGATTAAGACGGGAGAAAAAGTAATTTGCATACGATTGTATGCTTTTAGATAAACATGCATATCCTATTTTTCTATTAAAAACCCTGTATTCTGCTTTTAAAGACTCAGTGATATACTACCAATATGAAAAAACAGCTTGAACTAGTACTCAAAGAAATTGTCTCTCAGATGGGCAGTAGTACTCATCCTACAGTCATTCTTTCTGATCTTTCTCATGGAGATTACACAACCAATATTGCCATGGTTCTTTCCAAAGAACTCAAAAGAAACCCATTAGAGATTGCGCAGGAAATAGCTAGCCAACTTGAGATTCAAAAACAGGAATTAGGGATTGAGTCAGTCAAGTCTGTTGCTCCTGGATTTATAAACATTACGCTTTCTCAATCATTTCTTGTTTCCCAAATTACGCATACACCTGAGAAAGAAATGACAGGGGAGAAGGTTATTGTTGAGTATACGGATCCAAATCCCTTTAAAGAGTTTCATATAGGACACGTCTATACGAATATCGTTGGAGAATCTTTGAGCAGATTATTTGAATATACAGGAGCGCAGGTGAAGCGAGTTACCTATCAAGGAGACGTTGGATTACACGTTGCCAAATCTTTGTGGGGAATAAAACAAAAAGAAAAAGACGGAGTAATACTTTCTTCATATGAGAGAAAAACAGTCTCAGAAAAAGCCCAGTTCTTAGGAGAGTGTTATGCACTTGGTTCTAAGGATTACGAAGTATCAGAGGAAGCCAAAAAAGAGATCATTGAGATCAATAAAGCAGTCTATGCGAAAGAGTCCTCTATCATGGAGCTCTATACAATAGGAAGACAGTGGAGTCTTGAATATTTTGATCAGTTATACGCCAGATTAGGAAGTAGCTTTGACCGCTTCTTTTTTGAGAGTGAAGTAGGAGAAGCAGGGAAAAAACTCGTTTTAGAGTATAAAGAGAAGGGAATTTTTAAAGAAAGTGAAGGAGCAGTCATTTTCCCAGGTGAGCAGTACGGGTTGCATAGTAGAGTGTTTATCAACTCTTTAGGACTTCCGACCTATGAAGCTAAAGAGCTAGGATTAGCTCCTTTAAAGTATACCTATTTCCCCTATACGTTATCTGTTATTGTGACGGGAAATGAGATAGCAGAGTATTTTAAAGTGCTTCTCAAGTCGCTCTCTTTAATTCGTCCCGATCTCTCGGAAAAAACTAAACACATAACACACGGAATGGTGAGACTTCCTGAAGGGAAAATGTCCAGCCGAACAGGAAAAGTTGTAACGGGGGAGTGGCTACTGGACGAGGCCAAAAGAAGATCAAGCGAGATTCTTGCCTCAAGTCAGAAAAGTGAAGGGATAGGGGAAGAGACAGCAGAACAGATAGGACAAGCTGCAATAAAATATGCACTTTTGAAAAGTGGAGTCGGAAAGGACGTAGAGTTTTCTTTTGAAGACTCAATCTCTTTTGACGGCTCCTCTGGGCCATACTTGCAATATACTTTTGTCAGAACCCAAAGTGTCTTGAAAAAAGGGGACGGGAAAAAGGGAGAAATGAAACATACTCCTCTCTCAAAAGAGGAAAGTACTCTCCTTCGCCTTTTGTCTCGATTTGATGAGATTACTTCTCAAGCGGCAAAGACATATAGTCCCAATCTTTTATGTACCTATCTCTATGAACTGGCTCAACAATTTAATCTGTTCTATCAAAAATGTCCTATTCTTAACCAAGCAGAGGATGTAACTCAAACCAGACTCTTTTTGACAGAAAAAACAGGAGAAGTGCTCAAAAAAGGATTATATCTTCTTGGTATCCAGGCTCCAGAACGAATGTAGCGTGTAGATAAGACTCTTAAGTTGCATTACTAGAGAAAATACGCTATATTCCCTCTATGCCTGAAAAAGAACTGCGTGAGCCCCGGATAAAGAACATACATCCTTTTGATTGTGAAGGAGTATCAGTAGACGGTTCTCTTCCTCGTAAGAAAAAACCTGTTCCCGTATTTTTAGGAGTACTAACAAATAAGACTATTCAACTAAGCTGTCCCTATTTAGGAGAGAATCTTCTCTGTACTGCTCCAACTCGTGAGCGTAATCGGCGAGTGTGTCCGTATGTATATCCTCATATAGGAAGTAAAGAAACGAAAGAGAAAAAACCCTGGGAGGACGTTCCAACAAAGTATGGGAGGCTTATGTCGTTACTTGAGGCCTATCCTGGAGAAATTGTCTCCCATTATACAATTATAGAAGTTGTTTGGAGAGGAAAAGATGTAGGGCCAGACGAAGTAAGAAAAGTTGTCTATCAGCTAGGTCTACTTAATCCTGACTTTCGAAGACACATTACTGCTGTTGCTGGACAAGGATTACGATACACTCCTTCTGAAAACAAGCTTGATAATAAATAGTATTCAAAAGAGTCTCTCTTTTCTTCCTAATTTTTCACATTTGGTGTGTTATACTCAATCTCATGCAATATCACCGCTCTCTTCTTCCTAATGGTCTGCGATTAATCACTATCCCAATGCCTGGCTTAGAAAGTGTCACGGCTATGGTCATGGTTGGGGCAGGAAGTAGATACGAAAATAAGAAAAACTCAGGAATTTCCCATTTTCTTGAACACATGGCATTTAAAGGAACAGAGAAGCGTCCTAGCGCACAGATTATTTCAAGCCAAATTGACGGGATGGGAGGAGAGTTTAATGCTTTTACTGGGAAAGAAACCACTGCGTATTATATAAAATCAGCTAAAGCTAATCTTTCTCTTTCACTAGATATCCTCTCTGATATGCTCCTTCATTCAAAGCTAGAACAAACGGAGATTGATAAAGAAAAGGGCGTCATTATTGAGGAGATTAACATGTATGAAGATTTGCCGATGAGAAAACTAGGTGACGTGTATGAGTCACTTTTGTACGGAGATACTCCCATGGGGTGGGACATTGCCGGAGACAAAAAGGTCATTATGAAAACCAAAAGAGAGGATTTTGTTGACTATATGAACTCCTTATATAGTGCTGATAATATGACTATTGTTGTAGCTGGAGGAACAAGCATTGAAGAGGTAGAAAAATTAGTTCTCTCATACTTTGGAGAAATGCCTACATTTAAAACCGTTACGCCCTTACCAGTTAGTGAAAAACAAACGTCTCCACACGTTTTTATCAAAGAGAAAAAAACTGAACAAGTCCATATGGCCATTGGGGTTCGAACGGTTTCGATTGAAGACCCAAGACACTATCCCATTTCTGTTCTTGCCGCCATTCTTGGAGGAGGGATGAGTTCCCGTTTGTTTACCGAAGTACGGGAGAAAAGGGGACTAGCGTATTATGTTCGGGCCAACTCAGATGAATATAAAGATTGTGGGAGTTTAGTTGCAACTGCAGGAGTTGATCCAAAACGAGCAGAGGACGCAATGAAAGTGATTCTTGAAGAGCTAGCCAAGGTGAAGGAAGGAAAGATGCTTCTTACTGAGGAGGAGTTAACCAAAGCCAAAGAGTATCTGAAGGGGCATTTGGTACTGGATCTGGAAGATAGCCGCTCAGTTGCTGTTTTCTATGCCCATCAAGAGTTGATTGAGAATGAGATGCTAAATCCAGATGAAGTCCTCAAACGAATTGATAATGTGACCGTTTCTGATATAGAACGTGTTGGAAAAGAGTACGTAAAGAATGATACTTTGAATATTGCGGTGATTGGAAATACCTTTACAACAGAAAAGCTAGAATCTCTTGCTAAGATGTAGAGGATTCTCTAGTCAAAAAAAGAAAAAGCTGATATACTTATCCATAGATGTTACAAAGAACTCTCATTATTTTTAAGCCAGATGCAATCCAAAGAGGGATTGTTGGAGAAATCTTCACTCGATTTGAGAGAGCTGGACTCAAACTTGTTGGAGCAAAAATGCTTTCTCCAAATTATGATCACTTTTTCCACCACTACGAAAACATTGGCAAAATGATTTCCAGACGTGGACAAAAAGCGTTTGATGTGACTCTTTCCATGATGACTCAAGGACCAGTTCTTGCATTTGTTCTTGAAGGAGTAGAAGCTGTTGGAACTGTTCGAAAAATGGTTGGAACAACCGAGCCCAAATCTGCTCTGCCTGGAACTATCAGAGGAGATTTTGCTCATGCTAGTTTTGATTACGCTGATAAGCAAGATACTGGCCTTCCAAACCTTTTACATGCATCAGGAGATCCTGACGAAGCAACCTTAGAGATTGCTCATTGGTTTTCAGAAAGTGAACTTTTCTCCTATGATCTCTCTCACGAAAAACATACTCAGTTAAAGAAATAACTGTAATTACCCTCTCTATGGCAGAAAGAGACCTCAGAAGCAATAGACCTATTCCTCCTGAAACTGGAAGAGTCAATATTAGCCGGACACCTGAAGCGTTAGCTGAGCTAAAAAGACAAGTTGTGCAAGATATACTTGACAAGAAACCACGAAGTCAAATTGCGAAAGAAGTAGGTCTGAGCGTAGATCACTTGCATATCTTTATTGCGTCACACTGCCTACATATGGTTAAGTCTTCAACTGATATACAGGTAAGATGGTGGAAGCGTAAAGGAGGAAAAAGACAATATAAAAAATAGTATTTCTTACTCCAAAGCTAAAAATAGCTTGCAAAAATGAAAAAATACGTTAAAATACCTACAAATGAGTGAAAATCGTCCCTATCTTAGCTATAAAGAAAGAAGAATTGCTCAAATAAGAGAGCGCAGGAGAGAAGAGCAAGAAAATTCTTCTGATAAAGCTCCAGACCAACCAGGAGGACGTCTCAAATTAACTCCTGAAAAAGCAGTGTTGCTAAAAACTCTTCTTATACAAGCACGTGCACAAGGGTTAGACTATGAGCAAATTGCTAGTGGTCTTGGGGAAGAATTTGGAGGAATTACGGTAAAACAATTAAGAGGATTTGCCTCCTCTCATGGAATAACGGCAAGAAAATAACTATTTTTCCTCACGAAGTTTTTTCAATTTTTTCGTCCAGTCAATCAGATCCTCAAAGACTTTATCTAAATGGGGAAGAGCGGACTCCTGTTGAATTGTTCCGTCTTTTTGAAATACTCCATAAACGTGCTGAATCAGAGATCCTTCACGAATGGGGATCATACGTAGCTCTGTTACTACTTGTTTTAACTGTTCAACGCTTCGTGCTCCACCTGCTAGTCCTCCATAGCCAATAAAAGCAACCGGTTTATTTCCCCATTCGTGATACAAATGGTCAAGTGCATTTTTGAGAACGGCTGGATAGCCATGATTATATTCTGGAGTAAGGATAATATATCCGTCTCCTTTGGCAATTCTTTTTCCCCACTGGGTATGTTCTTTGGTTGGGTATTTTCCATCTAGAACAAAAGAAGGAGCTTTTTCATCAGCAAAAAAGGGAAGAGGATGTTCTTTTAAATCGATATAGTCAAATTTAATCTCTGCTGTTTTGAATTTTTCTGCTTGGGAGAGAACATATTTAGCAACTGCCTCGCCAAATCTCCCCTCTCTTGTACTCCCTAGAATAATTTGAATTGTCATGAAGTAAGCATACTCTGACTACTTTACAAAGTAAAGTAGTTACTTTAAAGTAACTAGTATATGGATAGTTGTAAAAATTGTGGGGTTGAAAAGGCACTAAAAGTCATAGGAAGCAAATGGACTCTTCTTCTTATCCATCAGTTATGTTCTGGGAAAAAACGGTTTGGTGAGCTCCACAGGAGCTTAGAAATGGTAAGTACGAAGACATTGACGCAAAGATTGAGGACTTTAGAAAAATACAATATTCTTGTGCGTGAAGTAGTCTCTAAAAAACCACTCCAAGTAGAGTATTCGTTAACTGAAAAAGGCATAGGTTTAAAAAAGATTGTCAGTCAACTCAATGAGTGGGGTGAGAAGTTACAATAAGTCTCTTGACTTATTGTACATTATTCTGTACAATAAGCTCATGATTCAAACACTTCCCATTAGTAAAGTAAGACAAGAATTACCAGAGTTAGTTGAAAACGCCAAAGTTAAACTAAATGAATATATTATTACGGTAAACGGAGTACCCTCAGCTGTACTTATTTCGTCTGAAGAGTATGAGTCCTGGAAAGAAACAATGGAAATTATGGGAGATTCCTCCTTAATGGCAAGCATTGAACAGGGATTAAAGGATCTCGCACAAGGAGAAACCATTACGTTAGAAGAACTCGAAGCATCTCTCCATGTATAAGCTGATTATTACCAAACCTGCTGCAAGAGAACTCAAAGTAATTAAACAATTGCATCGACAAGCAATTATATCTGCATTAAAAGAACTTAAAGAAGATCCATTTTCAGGAAAACCTTTAAAAGCAAATCTGACAAATATGTACTCACTTCGGGTTGGGGTATTTAGAATTATTTATTTTGTCGATGAAAAGGATAAAAATATATCGGTTATTTCAGCAGGGCATAGATCTACTGTGTACGAAAAAATATAACCTCATTGCTTAATCTAAGCAGTATGCTTTTGGTGAAGAAGAATGTCATATCCGTGAAGTGCTCGCTCTTCTCTTTTTACTCCTAAGCTTTCTAAAAAGACAAAAAGTTCTTCCTGAACTTCTTCCCCATTTTCCTCCGTACTTAGTTTCTCAACTTCAATAAAAGTCCCCAGTTCCTCTACTTCATCAATACAAATCTCAAGCTCTTTATAGGTTGTTTTTCGTCTGACCTTTGATACTGATTCTACCTCTCTAAATCCAATAAGAGGAAATGTTTCTAAAAGCATACCTGATTGCTCTTTGGAAACTTCCATTTCTTTTTCAATACAATCTAAATCATTTGATTTCGTTTGTTTGACAGTATAGAGATACTTTCCATTCTGTTCTCTGATTCGAAGTGCTGCTTCACCTGATTTGGTTGGGATAGAGGCACCAATAGGAATAAAAATACGGTCTTGTTGAGAAAGAGGAGAAGAAAGAATACATCCTAAGTCTTCTAACTTTTTTAGAAGAGAAGGGAGATCTGATACTTTGGCTTTTACTTCAATTTCATTCATAATATACGTATCCCCGAGAGGAATCGAACCTCCATTTTACCCTTAGGACGGGTCTGCTCTATCCATTGAGCTACAGGGACAAAAGATCTTCTTTGAACTAGTAAGTTCTAGTCACTTTTCCTCTTCAAGTATACTCCAATTTTGAGTATGATAAAAGAGAATGAATAAGTCAGAGATTACAAAATATCTTATCCTCAGAACAATTGGTAACTTTTTACTTCTCTTTGCTCTCTATGGAGTAGGGGCAACCTTTGGACCTGCTTTCTATTACGAAGCTCAATACCAAGTGATTAAATACAGAGGAGTAACCTTTGCGGTTGCTGATATTGAACATATTGACGTTGCTACGAGAAGTGCCGCAACGACTCCATCGATTGGCTTTGGACAAATTTTATCTGGAAGCAAAGAGCAAATATTGATCCCATCTGATACACAATTTAGTATTTTGATCCCAAAAATAGGGGCAAGTGCTAAGATCTTTCCAAATATTGATCCAGAAAAATCGGACGAGTTCCTGCCTGTCCTAACAGAAGGAGTAGCGCATGCTAAGGGGACAGTCTTTCCTGGAATGAAAGGCAATACGTATCTTTTCGCTCACTCAACGGATAATTTTTGGAATGTAGGACGATATAATGCCATTTTTTATCTCCTGAAAGACTTGAAAAAGGGAGACGATATCACTCTCTTTTTTGAAGATAGACGGTATGACTATAGAGTAGTTGAGCAGCGGGTTGGAGAAGCAAATGAAGTTCAGTTTTTAACTGATGCTCATACGACAGAGGAAAAACTCATCTTGCAGACCTGTTGGCCTCCTGGAACGACGTGGAAGAGAATTTATGTAACAGCAGTTCCCAAAAAAGGATAAGGCACAGACTAGGAAAAAAAACGTGCCACGGAGTAAAAAAGGATCTCTCCTCAAAAAAACGCAATTGTTTACTTGAGTAAAACTCACTTTCCTACTTGGATATTGTTTTTCTTTCTTGAATTATTTTGAGTGGAGTCGGGCTCGCCTTCCGACTCCACTCCACCAGGAGGGACGCCGCCATTTCCGTTGCAAAACCTTTGCAATACGATAGTATTATCCCTCTGAAAACCAGAGATAGGAGTGCCGGGTGCTCGACCAAGGGGTAGGCACCTCCCCTGGATCGAGACATCCGGCTCTCCATATGAAATCACCACGTCCTCCTCCTTGCGAAGGAATTCTGATTGGACAGCCTTCCAACCAGAAACACGCGTTGCGAAAAAGAAGAGTGCCGCCACACACTCTTCTCATCCGATTGGCATGGGGCCATGGGGACTTCCAAAGTGTTGAGTGCGGTCTACTCCTCTTCTGGGGATGGGCAAATCCCCCAGGGGAACAACTGGTTTACAGAAGAGGAGATGACCGCACAACCTATGTACTAAAATACACACGCTGCGCGATACCTCCTCTTCCTAAATTCAAGAAAATAGTCTGTGCCTTGTTAAAGAACATCGATTTTTTCACAAAAGAGTAAAGAAACCGTCTCCTGTATTATTATCATTTTTGGAAAAAATTCAAGAGGGAAGAATCTAGAGAAAAAATAAATTGGAAACAAAAATAGGGGAGATAACAAAATGCCTAATCTCTAGAAACAAAGTCTTATTTCTAAGGGTTAGACAGGCACAAAGAAAGACAAAATAAGAAAGGGGCCATTTGGAGAAAAAATCTCCAGAAAGCGACGCAATTGCCGAGTTAGGATATTTTTGATTTCTTAAAATGGTTTTCTTAGATTGTTTGTGGGTAGGGCGCATCGCGCCCCACCCACCTCAGAGAGACAAATCCCAGCTTCCGCCTGTGTCCTTCGTGTGACTACGGGATCGGGAAGCCGGGGATGGGCACGGTGTTGCTGCCGTTCGCTTCGACTGGATAGGGCATTGGATGCCCGCTGTCGCCATCATCGCCTGGAAATGCTGGGCATGGGTATGACATCATCTCTCACACTCCTTGGTCGTCCATTCGTAGGTACACGTGGAACCAACAGGGGGTGCTTGATCGTCATCGCCAGGGGCGATGACGTCAGGATGCTTATGAACACAACTGGCCGGTGATCTGGGGTCGCTTCCGCTGCAGTTTACCCGTCTCTGGGTGGCCTTCAGTTGAAGGCTTCTGTTGCAGACGGCAGATTGAACTGCGCTATGTTAGGTGAAATCCTCCTCCTTCTGCCTACGTAGGCCAGGTACTAAACGTACAAAACACCGACGTTGGAAGCAGGTGGTTACACGCAAGGCGAAGCCTAGCGTGAACAATAAATGATACGTATATGGCTTTCGCCACACGTGTAACCACCGAGGATAGGTACAAGAAGTATACCCATGCTCGGTGATTACGAAGTATCAACAAAATACACACCTAAAAAAATAAATTCTCTGAAGTGGATACGAAAATACGTATCTATTACTTACTTTGTGCCTTGTTAAAGAACTATACTCATGGACTAGTTGTGCTAGTCCACACGTATTTCTGTATTATAAGACCAATTAGTGAAAATGCAAGGGGGAAAAATTATATTTATAGGCATGAAGGGGTAAGAAAAGAATAAGAAAGAGAGTAGAACAAACAACAGACTGATGGAAACAAGAAAAAACTCAGGTGTATTTTTCTTTAAAAACGCAATCGTTACTAAAGAAATACTACTCTAAATGATTTCCCATCTGATAACTAGAAGGGAGCCGGCGGTCCCGGCTCCCCAGAAAGGTTATCGCTGGAATTGTGATAGTGCCAACGGGAAGAGTGGATTCATCCATTCTCCCGCTTCATCTTCCTCGGCACGTTGTCGGGGAGACGTTTCTGGAAGGCGGGGGTATTTATCCCCCATGGCCAATTCCCTTGCGGACCGCACATCTAGAGGTGCAGTCTCTTCAGGCGGCCATTCCTGGTCCCACTCGGGGTTTCGCCCTTCCTTGTTTGTGTTTGCACTCATCGCGGCCCACCGCCACCATGATTTGTGCGGAGCCACGGCTCGATTCCGTCCGGCTGGCGATCGCTCTCCAGCATATCAGGGGTCGGATCGGTTGGGCTTCCTTGTGGGGAAGCCGGGCTTTCCTCCTGCTCCATCGGCATACCAAACCCCGGCCTGCGAAGGCTAGGGTCAATCATTGGGATAAGACGTTCGTTTTGCTCGTCCATGTAACCTCCTGAAGGGAGTTCATTTGGCCCAGATTGGCCGATGTGTCGTGGACCCTTCATATCCACGACCACACTCTATATGCATTTTGGTGCATACACAATATGATCGTGGCTGAGTGATCTATTAATCAGTATTCTGATACACATTCTAGTATCTACTCAAACTTTTGGTCTGAGTCATCAGTCTGTGTTGTAAAAGTGCAATACATAGTTTCAAGCGAAAAGCTTAAAAACATGTTCCTCTAATCTAGCAAGAAATCCTATAGTTGTCAAGTCAAGGGGTCTTTGGATCGGGAGTTGGTCGGGAAAAAAGAGTTCTAATAACAGGAATTTGTCCATAGCTTGTTTCAGTAACCTCAACCTGAGTAAAGCCATATCGTCTGGCTACCTTTCCTGAAGGAGTTTGGAAAGCTGCTTCTTCGGGAGGAAGAGATTTTTTAGCTTCTTGATAGGTATTGAAATTGACATTTCGTGTATTTGGAGTTGGCATATCCATCCAGTCTGATGCGAGCTTTTGTACTGGGGTATCTCGTTCTAAATGGGTGAGAGCCAGTCCTGTGAGCTCTGTAAGGTGGGGAAGAGGGCCTCTTTTGTCTTGTCTCTTCTCATCAAGAATGACCAAGCGGGAAGATTGATCCATCGTGTCTTCTTTTCGATTAGCAGTGTAGTGATAGACCGTTTCAGATGAGTGCGCTTGAACGTCAATTTGTGAATCTGTTAAACGGATAGTAATAGGTACTCCTTGGTAATCAACCGTTCTCTCAAAAGGAATACCGGGAGTATATTCTGCTAAGGCTGTCGTGATAAGAGAGGCAACAGAGGGTATCTCCTTAGAAGGGCCAGTTTCCATAGTTATCTGATCCCAATGGTATAAAGAGTTGGTGGGATAGTAAGGTTATTCAAGTTAGTAATAATAACAATCTTGGATCCATCTGGCCAGGCATAGACGTAGGGTTCAATAAAGGGTCCTGCGTAGATAAGCGTCATATTGGACCCGTCAGTTTCAACAATACTAATTTTCCTATCATTCATATAGAGAAGATGCTTGCTATCAGGCATAAACGTTAATGGATATAAACAATCCAATTCTCCCTTCATGCACGGCTCTTGAGGTGCAATATCCAGAATTTTGGTATTTACGTCTTCTCGAATGTCATAGACATAGATACTGTCTTTTTTAAGGGATCTATTTTCATATAATAAATTGTTGCCAATCCGGCGAGGAGAAAGGATAAGGGGAAGTTCAGCTGAGGTGGAGGCCATATAGAGAAGCTTTGTATCATCAGGAGATACGGCCAAAATCCTCATGTGTTCTGTAATGATACGCTGCACTGCTTGGGGATAGGAGTCATAGAGTGCTTTTTCTTTTTCACTCAGTTTTTGATCCCATTCTGATATGACTGTTGGAAGAGTAGCAGTAACGTTTTTTGGAGTTTCGTTAAAGGTATTAGCTTGCAAAAGGTAGGTTGTGGCACTTGTCGTTGAGATTTTAGAGGGGATACTCGCCATAATTTGGAGTCCATCTGGTGACCAACTGATCCGAGCTGTTGAAAAGTCTGCTTCAGTATCATCTGCTAACTGAGTTGAGGAGGACTGGAGAGCAAGAACTGGGAAAATTCGATTGGTCATATCGAGTACATAAATGCCATTTCTTTTAGCTGATTGGGAAGCGATTTTAAAGGCCAGTTTGGTTCCTGAAGGATCAATAAGAGGTGAGAAGACGCCAACTGTTGAGATACTCTGAAGAGTTGGAGCACTGGGGAAAAGAGTTGCATCTGCATTGGCCACAATTTGTTCCTGAACTAGCATGTCTTTTTGCCAATTATTATACCCATCCTTACTCATGGTAACGGTGTATTTACCAGGAGCTAGGTTAATAGCATTATTGGTGGCACTGGTGAGGTTGCCATTTATATAGACTTGGGCACCTTTGGGAAGGGAGGCAACGTTTAGAATGCCGGTTTTATCTAGGCTTGGTTTCCCATTAGCGGTATTGAAGCGGTAGCCATTGGCATATAAAACAACACTTGAAGTGATTGCAATAAGGATAAGAAGAATAAGGAAAGAGAGTAGGAACTGTTTCTTCATCTTTCTATTATAGCCTGTTTTTTTATTTGCAAACAAGTCAATGTAATGAATGAGGTTCACACTCCTCAAGAGAGATTGACAAAGGGGTAGAATAAGGCTAAAATAAGTACAATAGGAGTGATTTATGGCTACAGCACAAATACAAATTCGTCTTAGTTTATCTGAACAACTGAATCAGCTATTAAAGCAAAAGGCAGCAAATGTAGGTTTGCCAGTGACACAATATGTCAAACACTTAATTATTAAAGAAGTGGATGAGATACCTACTTTTGACGCCTCTGAAAGAACAAAGAAAGCCTTGAAAGATGCTTTAAAAGAACTTCCTTCTTTAAAAACGGTAACTGATTTAGATACATATTTTGACCAAAAAAAGTGAAAAAAGTTGTTTTTTCATCTCGTGTTGAAGATTATTTCAACAAAGCGTCTAAAAAAGATCAGAAACTTCTTTTAAGAATTCAAAAAAAACTAAAACTGTTTATAATAGACCCCACTCATCCTTCTTTACGACTTCATAAAATTTCAGGTGGTTCACACGTACTCTGGAGTATTTCAATAACTATGAGTATTCGAATGATATATACCGTTCTAAACGAGGAGACAGTTTTATTTACCGATATTGGAACGCATGATGAGGTCTATTCAAAATAACACGTTTTTAGATTTTTCTAGACTTCTGCCATTCAGCTATTTTTGATAGACAAACATAGTAGTTTGACCTAGTATTCTTGCAACATTTCTTAAATGGTGGTACTCTTTTTTTATTACTATGCTAGACTTTTCTTCATTTATTCCTTCCTCTCTTTTTACCCCCAAGCGAATTGGTATTGACTTAGGAACGGCTAATACATTGGTCTATGTTGCAGGAGAAGGAATTGTTCTGAACGAACCAACTGTAGTTGCGGTAACAGCTGAGGAGAATCGAGTGGTGGCGGTTGGGAAAGAGGCCAAAGAAATGTTAGGGCGAACTCCAGGAAACGTCATTGCGCTTCGTCCTCTTCGAGATGGAGTGATTGCTGATTATACGATTACTGAGGCGATGCTTTCTTACTTTATTGATAAAGCCTGTGGGTCTTCTCGTTTTATTAAACCAGAAGTTATGGTATGTATCCCCAGTGGAGTAACGCAAGTTGAAAGAAGAGCAGTTCTGGATGCCACGATGTCAGCTGGAGCCAAAATAGCTTACCTTATTGATGAACCGCTTGCTGCAGCTATTGGAGCCAAAATCCCCATTGCTCAACCTGCAGGGCATATGATTGTCAATATTGGGGGAGGATCCACAGAGTCTGCAGTAATCTCCCTTGGTGGAGTTGTGGTACACAGCTCAATCCGAGTAGCAGGAACCAAAATTGATGAAGCCATAGCGGCATTTATTAAAAAGAAGTTTAATCTTCTCATTGGAGAAACAACTTCTGAGTGGATTAAGATTGAGATAGGAAATGCATTGGTAACCGAAGAAGTGCGTAAAAGTGAAAAGATTAAATCTGTTGAAGTGCGAGGACGAGATAATATCACCGGTCTTCCTCGAACTATTGTCGTTGATGAGGGACTTATTAGTGATGCTATCCAACCTATTCTGATGGAGATGATTGGGGGAGCAAAAAGTGTCTTAGAGCAGTGTCCACCAGAGCTTGCCAGTGACATTATTGATAAAGGGATTGTCATGAGTGGGGGAACTTCACTTCTGAAAAACTTTGATAAGTTAATGACTCAAATAACTGGAGTTCCTTGTCACGTTGCTGAGGATTCTTTGCTTTGTGTTGCGAGGGGAACTGGAGTTGCTATTGAAAATATTGAGCTCTATAAGAGAAGTATTAATAGGAAATAAATAGTCCGATAGGAATCTATTCTGTTTGTGTGCTCTCTGTGTTGTCATCATTTTCACAGAAAGAGGAGAAGGATGGTGTTTATATAGTAATATATAAACACATACATGAGCTAAGCGGATCGTAGAGCTAGATTTTATAAAATAGGCATGTAATTTGAGTAGTAAAAGTGAACAAGAATGATCAGTGAGATAAGTGAAGTAGACCACTGAAAGATGTATAGTAATATGAACGTATTAAGTAAAAATACATTATTTAATTTACCCATTACTTCCTCATCAGAAGAGGATATCTTAGAGTATATACTGAACGTATTGGGTAATACTGATAAAAAGCTTTCTATCTATACCCCAAACCCTGAGATTATTGTCAGAGCAACAAAGGATAAAGCATACCAAGAGATACTTCAGAGAGGCTCAATCCTTCTTCCTGATGGGAGTGGGTTAATCATTTCAAGCTGGATTCTCGCACGACCACTCCTGTATAGGATAACTGGGGTGGATTTCATGGTAAATCTTGTTCAGAGAGCCAGTACTCAAAAGGCAATAAAGCCTATTAGAATAGGCTTTTTAGGGGGTAGAAAAAACGTAGCACTCAAAGTAGCTCAGTGCTTACAATTTGCCTTCCCATCTCTTACAGTTTCCTTTCTTGGTGAGGAGTGGGAAAGTGGAGTCTGGCTTCCTGATAGTCTCTCAAAAAGATTAGTTGAAGATAACTTCGGGAATATGGAAGAGGTAAAAAAAACAATTGCCGAATTATCCTCGGGAAATAAAGAAGGTAAGAAAGAGCTAGATATCCTTTTTGTTGCCTTTGGAGCTCCAAGGCAGGAAGAGTGGATTGATACCCATCTTCCAATACTTCCCATTCGTGTAGCGATGGGAGTAGGAGGTAGCTTTGACTTTCTTAGTGGAGAGGTCAAAAGAGCTCCTTTTCTCATTCGCTTTATTGGGTTTGAGTGGCTGTATCGACTCATCAAGCAGCCATGGAGATGGAAAAGGCAGGTAGCTCTATTGTCATTTATCAAGTTGGTGTGCGTAACCTGGTTTGCAGAACTTCGTATCCTTTTTCAAAAGAAATCTGGCAAGTAGTTTTATTGATATTCTCCTTTTACCTGCTATCTTCCCACTCGGTAGTGATCTATTAGTTGATATTAAGTAGTATTGATAGATATTAAATATCACTTAAATTGGGAGATAAAAAAGCGAGATTCCAAAAAGAGGGTTTAAATATTCAAAGGTAGTAATGAATGGAATATTTCTTCTATCTGCTACAACTGAGAGGAGTGCTTTTTGAAAGGTTAGCTCGGTTGTTTGACTTGAGGTGAGTACTTTCAAGGCTCCTTTTAAATCACTTTCATCTGGATAGATAATATTCAAATCAGAAAGTCCCATGGTTCGAACAAAATCCTTCGCAAGTGACATACTCATGGCTTCATAGATGTGCGTATAGGTGGAAAGAATACTGGGAAGATCAATATAGACTGAATATTGTTCTTGAGCGAAAAAACGAATATAGGCTGAGGCTTGCTCGTGTTTAGGATGTCCACGATCAATAAAGGAATAAATGACATCTGGGGCAACGAGTACTTTTTTGCTTTGTATCATAGTTTTAGCTTCCTGAAGTCAAAGACGCTCCTCTTCCTTTTAAGCGTAGGAGTGGGTCATCCATAGTAAAGGGGGAGGATTTTGGTGTTTTATTTACTTTAAAAGGTGAAGTAGATTCTTTTCTCTCATAGGGAGTAAAGTCTTGATTAAAACCTTGGAGGTCTGACTCTTTAATTCTCACTGATCCTCCAACTCTCACTGCTTTCAATTTTCCCTCCTTAATATATCGACGAACAGTTAAGGGGTGGACTTTTAAAATAAAAGCTGCTTGATTGACGTTAAATAGATTATCAATACTGTTTGTTGGATTCATAAAATAACTCCTGTTTAAAATATACAATCATATACAATCGATTGCAATAGTGTATACATTCTTTTTTAAATTGACCTTTCGGTACTCTATTTGTCTTAATACTAAAGTACTTAATAAGGAAGCAAAAAAACTGGAGAAAAGTTCATCTGCCTGGCTTTTCTCCAGAGTTTCCTTTGTTTCTATCAGGAAGAAAAAAAGGAGGTGAGACTAGATCATGTTATCTGAAAAATTCCAACAACTTATTCTTAAATTCCAACAAATCTTAAGTATCTATACTGTTTCTTAGAGAAAAATTAGGTTGCCTCATTTATTACAAACTTCATCACTCCTTTGTAATTCTTCCTCTTGTTATCAAGTGTTATCTGTTCTTGTCTTTTTACTAAAGTGGGAAAACACTTTATCTAAAAAATGAGAAAGAAAGTGAACAAGGTAATGAAAACTATCTCTTCTGTACTTACAAAAGAAGAGAGAAAAAAGAATATTTTCTGAAAGTTTGAAGCTAGAAAATCGCTATGTATTTGTTTGCAATTTTATATAAATGTATGCAAAATAACGAAAAGATTGCCAGAGAGTTTGTATCAGTTTTTACTAGTAGTAGTGGTAATACTATAAAGTGTGAAGTATTGCCTTTGTCTCTATGAAAAACTGCCTACACATATTTTTTTACCTGACTACTCTTAGTCTTTTGTGTGCTGTCTTTCCGCCTCATACCTTTGCTATTCCTTCTGAGTATCAACAATGTAGCGCAGGGGATACCTGTAAAGTAGGTGAGTTTGTCTTTGATGATACCTACTTGCCTGTAACAAATGCTTCTTGCAGCTTGAAAAGTATCTATCCTGATGGAACTGTATTTGTGAATAGTCAACCAATGGCACATATCAGTGAAGGATGGTATGAGTACGAAATTGTAGCAACTGGCTCTGCAGGACTGTATCGAACGAATATTTGTTGCACAGTGAGTGGAGAGAATATGTGTCTTGATAAAAGTTTTAAGGTTGCTACCAGTTCTGGTTCATTAACCTCAGGAGAAGTAGCTAATGCTGTATGGAATGCACAAAGAAGTAGTCATACGAGCTCGGGAAGTTTTGGTGAAGCCCTCCAAAATAGTGTTCCTTCAACTACTGATATTGCTGCAGCTGTTTGGGGCTATTCAGGCAGAACTCTTACGTCCTTTGGGACACTGGTCTCTGATGTCTGGGCATATTCCACTCGTTCTCTTAGCACTTTTGGAACACTTGCCTCAGATATGTGGGCTGTTTCAACTAGAACTCTTACAGGAGTAGATCTTTCCAGTGGAACAATTGCGACTAAAAGTGATGTAGATAGAGTGAAAAGTGAAGTGAGTAGTATTATTGCCACAACCTCAGGGGGATTGGATACGAATAACACAAAACTAGATAAGATTGATAAAACTACCCAGGAAAATAGGCTTCTTCTGGAGCAACTTGTCAATAAACCAATTATTCAAAACTTCCTAGAAGATGACACTATTGATCTTCAAGTAAAACTGGATAATACCAAAAATGTGTCAACTCAGCTCTATATTGTTACTAATCGAATTAGTGCGAAATTAGGATTAGTTCAGCTGAAATGGAACAAAATGACGAGTAAAGAAGTACTCGCTGTTCTCAAAGAGTTCTCAGCACTCACGGGAGAAGAAAAAACAGCATCCACTGGGAGTCTTTTTAAAGGAATAGAAAGTTTGAAGAAAGAATGGGATATGACCATTCTTGAAGACATGTCAGCAGAGGCTAGTGCTTTTAGAACTCGCTTAGTTAGTTTGGAAGGAGAGGTACGAGTTTATGGAAAAACAAAAATAGCCTATGATGATTTACTCCACTTATCCTCGTCTTTTAAACAGATAGAATCTCAACTTGGGCAGGAAAGTGACACCGAGCAAAAAGACACTTTTTTTGGCAAAATCAACCACATCAAACACCTTGCAGTCTCTTTGGATAAAAACTCTACCGAGATTGATACTATCCTTACTCATTGGAAAGTCTCAAAAAAAGATTCTGTTAGAAAAAAAGCTACTCAGTTAGCAAGAGATATTGAACTGCTTAATAGCATTCCTCAAGCAATGCTGGCACTTCATATTGATACTTCACTAACAGAAAAACAGTTAAAAAATAAAATCCTTGGTATGAAGGGCGTTATTGCCGCGAATAGAAAGTTTCTGGCTCGTTCTTCTGAAAAACCAGTTGCAAATACGTGGCTTGAGGAGGGAAGTATCGTATTTAAGTCCCTGGTTACCAATCCTTCCTCACTTATTAGTCAAACGATCCCTTTGAAGTACTACTTGCCAAAAGAGGTAAAGAAAGAACAGATTATTCAGATTGATGATGATCTGACAGTTACCTATGATAGTGAGAAAGATCAATACTTTGTTGGTGGAGACTTTACTCTTTCTCCTGAGGAGACGCGAACTATTTCCATAACAGTTGATGAGAATGTTTTTATGATTTCTCCACAAGAAATAGAAAGTCTAAAAAAACAAGCTGAACAATTAGCAACTCCATTAAAAAACACCTCCTTTTTTGCTCAAGGAGTTACGCTTCAAAGTGATATTGAGGTGTCATTGAGTAAGATTCTCTCACTGCAGGAAAACTCAGTCACTCCGGAGTCTCGGATTAGATCTTTTAGAGAGTCTCAGATTGAGTTAGAAGGGGCAAAAGTAAAGATGGAGAAGCTAAAGGAGTTAGTTGCCCAAGCAGGGTCTGCAGGGTCTCTCATGGGCTTTGTTGGAGGAGCACAAGTACTGGGAGTATGGGGACTTATTATCATCATCATTGCGGGGTTTGTTTCATTAGGAATTTATATGCACCTTCTTCGAAGAACGATTCCAAAAAATATGAAAAAGAATACTCAGGAAAAAAGTACTCCTGTATCTGAGGAAGAAGTGGAAGAAAAAAAGAGAGTGCATAAACCTTCTCTTAAATATCTTGGTATTCTTTCCTCTTTTGGTCTTCTCACGTCTGTTCTTTCCGGAACAGGTGTCTACGTAGCGATGTCTCTTCATCAACCAGTAGATGATCACCAACCTCTTGCTTCTGCACCGTCTCAGACAGTCTTGGCAACGCAAAGCTCTCCTACTGCCAGTACAACAGATACTATTTCTTCTGCATCAGCAGGTATGGAGACAGAGGAACTAGTTGAGAAAGAGTATGTTCACGTAAAAGAGAATCCCGCTGGATTTTTGCGAGTACGAAAATCGCCTGGAGGAGTAGAACTTGCCAAACTTACCATAGGGGAGAAGGTCCTAGTCATTCAAAAAGAAAAAGGGTGGTCTGAGATTGAGCGAGAAGACGGGACTAATGGGTGGGTGTCAAGTACTTATATTGAAAAACTTGAGGAGCAAACACTATGAATATCTACAACAGAACAGACAGAAAGGAGGTGAAGAATACATGTTTGGTATTGGTTATCCTGAACTTATTGTGTTAAGTCTTGTGTTATTAGTCTTAGTTGGAGGGAAAAAACTTCCAGAACTAGCTCGAGGTATTGGAGACTCTGTAAAAGAGTTCAAAAAGGCTGCGAAGTAAGCCTTTTTGTAATTAGACCACTCCTATATACCTCCTCTGAGCCAGCCTTAGGTATCCTACTTGACCTAAGGCTGGTTGCTATTTAAATAATACCCCTCCTACAAGCTGGTTGTACCAAAAGTGAATAAAGATAGAGAGGAGTACTCCTATGAAAAGAAGACGTTTGTTTATGGTACTGAATGAAAGCATGAGGATAAGCGTTCCAATATGCAAAAAAGAGGTACAAACTAATCGGAGAAAAACGGTATGTATTGTTCCCACGAGAAGTAAGTTGAAGACATACAGGATACTCTCAGAAAGAGAAAAAAGTCCTCCCACAAGAAGTGCTAGGAGGAACTGACTTTTTCGGGAAGGAAGGGAAAGAAGGAGCAAAACACCAACTGCTTTCAGGAGTTCTTCAATGATATAGGGATATGGAAGGAATAGTTCAAGTGGCCAGAGAACAAAGGGAGCAATGAGTGCAGAGATAGGAAGAAGGGCCATATAAAGGGGCATACCTCACTATAAAATAAAAATGGGGAAAGTACTAGATATGGTGTAATTCTAATTCTTTCCCCATGAGGCAAAAGTCACTATTTCTTTTTATCATCATCACCAGATGAACGACGAAATTCACGAATAGCATCGCCTAATCCTTTTGCTAGTTCTGGCAGTTTCTTCCCACCAAAAAGAATAAGTAAGACAATTGCTGCTATAACGATCTCAGGTGTACCAATATTATTTAACATCTTTTTTAATCACCCCCTCTAGATAGTTTTCCCTGTTTTAAGGTGAGTCCATGATTGGACTTTTACTCTCTTGTTAAATGATAACGTAAGCTCGTAGATAATTGCAAGTGGAAGAAAAATAAGTACCATTGAGAGCAAATCTGTGGGTGGAAGAAGGACAACCAGGACAAGAAGGATAGCATATGCAACGGGTCTCTGACTTGCCATAACGTGATGTTTGACGATACCAAATCGGACTAAAAGAGTAATAACTAAAGGAAATTGAAAAATGACTCCAAGCAAAAGAGACGTGAAAAGCATTTGAGATAAGAAGTGATTAATATCCCACAGGTTTTGAATCTCCAAGTCAAGCGTTTGCTTTGCATACACCGCGACAATTAATCTCATAATCCAACTCCCAAACACAAATCCTCCAAGGAAAAGAACTAAGCTTAAAGGGATTAATCTCTTGAGCAGAATATATTCTCCTTTGTGAAGTGCTGGTTTAAGAAAAGTCATCAATTGATGAAGGAGGAGAGGAAAGGTCAGAGAGAGTCCAATAAGCATACCTGATTGAATCGCTAGGTTTACAAATTGGAAAGGAGAAGTAAAGGTTACATTTACTTTTTCAAGATCATACAAACTTAAGACTACGTAAATAATTTTTTGATAGAGAAGAAATCCGACTATCCAGGCAATGAAAAAAATAACACAGACAAATAAAAGACGTTTACGAATCTCAATGAGATAGGGCATATATCGCACAAGCGTCTGCTCCATAGAGGCGGGGAGGGTGTCATCGTTCATACCTTATTTTCTTTATCCTTATCATTATTCATCTTCTTTACTTCCTGAAGAGACTCTGCAATACCTCGAAGGAATTCAGGTATTTTCTTACTTCCTATAAAAATAAGAAGGAGGAGAGCAATAATGATAATCTCTGGAAGTCCAATATTATTCAACATAACCCTTTTTTTGACTATATCAAGCACAATATAGCAAAGAACAAAAGCCATATACGAAGTATATGGCTTAATACTCTGCCATATTATTCTTCACTGGCTTTTGTAAATTCCTTTTTTGCTTTTTTGAGCTCTTTTGTTGACTCTCCAAGTCCTTTTGCGAGTTCAACGATCTTTTTACTTCCGAACAAAAGAAGAAGAACAAAACCAACAATAACGAGTTCAGGCCATCCTATATTACTTAACATGTCGCATCACCCCCCTTCCAACGAGAAATACTCGTAGATACATCCATCATATAGTATGGGGAATTTTAAATGCAAGGGTAAAAAAGACTGAATCAGTAATAAAAGGACGAGCATGTGACATCTTAAGATATATTAAGAGCTATTAAATAGTTCATTGATATAGATAGGCGTTTTCTAAGAAGGAGTGCAAGAAGTGACTATTTTTGAGTATACTTATGCTATGCAAAAAGATCTGGTAGTACTCAAATATAAAGCTGCAAATAAACTTCTTAAGGAAAAAAAATTTGCAGAGGCAATTCTTACCTATAAGGAAATAATCAAGTTTGACCCAAGTCATATCAAATCATACTCAAATTTGGGTGTTGCACTTAAAAACACAGAGCAATTTGGAGCAGCAATTAAGGTTTTTGAGCAGGTCCTAATCCTTAATCCGAAACTAGCTGAGGTACATAACAATTTAGGAAATGTCTATACAGCACAAGGAGAGTTTAAAAAAGCAATTCAAGCATATGAAAGAGCAATAGATCTGAAACCGAGCTATAAACAAGCCTATCTGAATCTAGGAGCAGTCTATTTTTTTACTGGGAAAACTGAAAAAGCAATAGAAATCCATTTGTTCGTTGAGAAGCTAGTTTAGGTTGATTTTTATTTCAAAGAGGCAAGGGTTGCTTTTGTCTTGGCATCTTTCAGTGTTTTTCCGGTTGATCCAGTAGTAATATGTCCGGTAATTACCTCATCCCAAACAGCATCAGCAATTTCTGATGCAGAGGCACCACCTGCAGTTGTTTCAATGTAGGTGTCTGTTCCTAGATCTTGTGTATTGCCACTCGTATTTTTATTAAACGTATGTCCTGATCTGACATGAGTTCGCAATACTCCGGTTCCAACACTTAATCCATAGCTTGTATTTTGATAGATTAAGTTGTTCTCAAAGATATTGTCAGCCAGGCCTGTTCCTGCAAGAGCAATTCCATTGATATTATCAAAAATAATGCATTTCACAACTCGTGCCTCAGTTGTCGTATTGGTTATATTGATCCCATTTCCAGTTCCTGACTGTCCACAGTGTTCAATTACACAAGAATCAATGGTGGTTCGGCTTGTTGTCGTAAGTGAAATTCCATCTCCCCTAACGTTGGCAATCCAACAGTCTTGAATAAACGCATTATTTGATGTAACAGAAATAGCATCTTGACTGCCTGTAGCAGCGGTTGAGACATAGAGCCCACTTACTTCTACATTAGCTGCTGAGATGGTGATTGTCGGGCTAACAGTTCCTGTAGGGATAAGTTGGAAGGTGTAGCCTGGGCCCATGACTTTTAAATTCGCCTTAGTGATGGTGAGAGTCTCAGTAACTGTTGTCGTTCCAGATGAGTTTGAGGCAAGGCAGAAAATGGTATCTCCTGTTCCGGCTGAGGCAAGGGATTGTGCTTGAGCAAACGTGAGGACAGCATTTCCTGGAGTTGTCCCGTCATTGGTATCACTGCCACTGGTTGGATTCCAATACCAGTAGCTGCCCACAGTTCGTTGCTTGCCTCTAAGGGAAGCAAGCAGATAGAGCATATGGTCATCAGATGGGGCTTGAATAACAGTAGCTGATGATGATTGGGCAATGTTTACTTGGGTATACGCAGTTGGAGCAATCGGGTTATTATCATAGTCATTCGTTGCTACTAAGTTTCCTCCACTGACACTGCATAAAATAGTATCAGGCCCAGGTCTGGCTGCAAAAGACAGTCTCCAATTATTGATGAGCTCAAGAGTAATTCCAACCTGTACTCCACCGCCTAAACTTTGTTTACCAGAAGCATTAGCAATTTGTGATTCTTCTAGGTTTTGATTGAGATGCTCAAAGAGTCTAATATCATCGTGTAAGTCTTGAACAGTAAGAACTGTTTGAGGAGATTCAACGGTGATAACTTTAGTAGTTTTATTAAAGATAAGTGCCATGAGTATATTATACGGGGAAAGGGGTAGAGAGCAAAGAAGAAATAATTTCTTCTTCTCTATCTTTCACCCTTTTGTATTTAATTTGCCTCAATAAAAGCAATCATTTGAAGGTCTCTATCAATTTGCCGTCTCTCCTCAAAAATGGCTTCTTCAAACGTTTTGATGTTTTCTTCCTTTTTGTTGATATTCTCCTCAAGTGTTTTATAGTCAGGGTGATTCTTATCAATAACCGACATCATATGGACATTTTCTCTGATTCCTGCCTTCTCTGTTGCTATGGTAGTTTCAAAAATAGTGATGTTTTTTTCTCTCTTCTGAGTATCAGCTCGAAGTGCATCTGGGTCATATTGTAGCGCTTCTTCTTGCGTAACTGGTTTTTGTGTAGCAATCATGAGTAAAAGAGGGAATAGGAAGTAATAGTGAAACTATTATTTCAGTTTTTCCCAAAAGCTTTTTTTTGAAGCAGGCTTTTTCTTTTCTTCAGCTAGTTCATGGAGATATCTTTTTTGTGACTCTTCATTATTTGGAACCGTTGCTTCAAGGATAGTATTAGGGGAGTCAATACTCGTTGCTGTTTCTTTGATATTAACAGGAATGGATTCTTCTACAGGCTCTACTTGTTTTATTTCTTGCTCAGGTGAATCAGTTATATTGGTTTCTCCATCTTCAATAGAAGCATCTGTCTGCTCTTCATTTATTACTGGTTTTACTTTGCTATTCTCCCGGCTTTGAGTGGCAAGACGTTCGTTATACTCTTTAATGGCTTCTTGAATCTCTTCAATACTACTTGCTCGCAAACGAACAATTCCGCTTGTATCTCGGGCAATATAAACAACAGTTTCTCCATTTAGTGATTTTGCTATATCAAATCTCATATCTTAATAATAAATCTTACCATAGGATACTAGGTGAATATAGTATCAGTTGTTCTAATAATACTGTTACTCATTCCAGTACTGGTAACGGTTGAATCAGCTTCATATGGAATAATATTTCCTGCATTTCTTGCACGTACTCTGACTGGAATATCAGCAAGGTAGGTGATAAGCATTGTTTCTGTTCCAGGAGTACCTGTGCTTCCCGTTGTTTCATAGGTATCAATCATTGGAACATACCAAGTATCTTGGGGAGAGGTAGTAGTTGCAACGGGCAATACATTGAGTCGAATTTCATCTGCTGTCGTCTGACCAGTGATGGCAGGGGAGATAGTAACAGTATTATTATCAGTAATTACAGTAATATAAGAAACAGCGTTTCCTCTTGTCACGTTCACAACCAAGTCTCCCACTTTTGAGGAAGCAAATGCACCTGATTCAACAATGGTTGTAGTGTTGGTACCAGAATCTGCTGAGGCAATGGTACTACTAGCAAGGGTAAACGTGCTACTAGACCAACTGGTAAATCGAATGCGATATTCAGCGCTGGCTGAAGTGTCAACAAGTCTAATAACTCCTCCAACGGATCGTCCAGGTTCATCAACAGTAATAGATGCACCCATCACTGCGGTGGTTGCAAGTGCAGATTGAACTGTGGCATTATATCTATTCTTAATAATAGATCCACCTGAACCTGAGAGTCTAAACACACCGACTTTGTCTCCTGAACGAGTATTTCCAACTGAGATAGTGACTTTGGTAGGTGCTTCAACAACTGTTCCTTCATCAGTTTTTAGCTGGAAATTGTTCGCTTCAGCAGTAAGGTAGTCAGTCAAAACGACACCTGTTGCAACGAAGAATGTTCCTCCTGCAAAGGTTCCAAACGGAGCAGCACCAACTGGGGTAACAGCTGAGGCTTCTGAGTCAATTTCAACTGTACCAGCTGTCGTTTGATCGGTAAGAGTGGCAGTAGTAGCATGAGTTATAAAGGTCCCTCTAGTATTTCGAAGCATTATTATTTTATCAGTAGTATTGTGGTTGACGACGATGCCTGACGCACCAGAAGTTTCCTGTGTTACGGTATTGCCGTCAACAATCGTACCTGTCACAGAACCTGTATATTTGAGACGATATTCAGTTCCAAGATAAAACTGTCCTTCAATAGTAATTGCACCTGCTGCTATATCTCCTGAGTTTCCTCGTCTCGTAATATATTTTGTATATTCATACACATTTGCAAGCGTATTTTGGTTACAGTCAATGGTAATTGAATAATTTTCTGCCGTTCCGTTCTCATCGATATCCTCAGAGCCACCTGTTGATAATCCTCCAAAGGTAAAGGTTGGAGGAGTACCTGCTGCTATCAGAGCAGGTCCATAAGCAGCTGGAGTACCAGCGGTAACAGTAGCTCCACTGGTTCCACCAGTTACTGCAGTATCAGCATTGGCGAAATTTTCAATTGGATCTCCAATTGAGTAATAGGTGATTGTAGGAGTGGTTCCAGGACTTCCCGTCACAGCCGTAATGACTCCTTTTTTATTCGTTCCTGATTTGCTAATCACTTCTCCAACGACAAAAGTGCCTGTGCCACTGGAGCCGGTAAATTGCCAGTAACCTGTTTGGTTATCTAAGTCATTTCCCGTTTGTAGAGGAATAGGGTTTCGTCCTCCAGCAGTAAGGTCTACGGTGTAGTAAGAGTAGGTTTTTGAATACTGTCTGGCAAATACCTTAATATACCCTTCATCAGTTTCAGTTCCTAGTTCTTTTACATTGACTAAAATATCAATATGTCCATCAGCCCACCAGTCGGTCGTGGCTTTATACGCAGTAAGGTTGAGAGAGTTTTGCTGAATATACAAATGTGTGTTTGATTCAATCGTACCGATGGAGTAGATGTTTGCCCAGAGTGACTCTCCGCCTGATGCTCCAACAGCTGATTGGGTAGCAGAGCCAATTCCTCCAATAAAGCCTTGATCAAGGATTGGATTGGTAGAATAAGCACCGGCAACGAGTGCTCGAATATAATAAAGGCTTTGTGAGCCATTCAAACTTGTTGCTGTCCAATCAGTAGGGAGAGTAAAGGTAAGCACTTTGCCATCTCCGACTGATGCGGTAAATCCAGTTGTGGCGTCAGAAACTCCAGAAAGTGCTGCCCAGGATGACCCATTCCAATATTGCCAGGTAACTGATCCTCCAACTCCAGCTGTTCCGTTAGCATAGTCAAAAATAACTTTTCTAAATTTCTGACTATAGCCAATTGCTACATAGTCTGATGTATCTTCACTGGCAGGGAATACTGTCCAGTTGGCATTGGTTGCATCATTTGCTCCAGATGATTGGTCGACAAACGTAGTATTGTCTACTTGCCATACTTGACTCATTGAATCATTTGAGATGGCAATAGTGCCAGTGGTTGAGTCCCAATCATTTGCCGAAGCAAATGAGTCGGGACGAATCCAGGCATATTTCGTACTTCCTGTGGTATTAAAATCCAGAAGTGTTCCGCTATCTCCACCTGTTGCGTTAGTAATATCACGTCCAATGTCTGTTACGTCAAAGTCAGTTCCTCCTACTGTATAGGCAATTCGGACAATTCCCACGTTTGTTCCTGTAACGCGGTCCCACGAAGCAGTTTTTAAAGCTCCACCTGAGAGGTATTCAACAGAGGTGCGATCAATAAACCATGGATCTTTGTCTCCCGCATCAATAATCCCAATGGTATACTCTGTAGGCGTTTGAGCTGACATAGGGACTCCATCATCCATCTGAGCAAGTTCATCGAAGTGGTTTTGAAGAGCAGAGTAAAGGGCGTTTACCGTATCAGTAGTAGTAGGCGAAACAGCAGTATCCCGCGCAATTCTTTTTTGGCGGTTCTCAGCTTCATAATAAATAACCCATCTCCCACTTAGGATTGTATCAGCCATAACTACAAGAGTACTAAAATAACTAGACCTGTATTTATATTAGTATGAAGGGGTGATAGGTTGTCAATAAGCAATTAGATTTAGCCTCTTCACCTTCTAGGTGTCTGCTTGGCTACTGTTTTGAGGAGATACGCGGGTTTTATACGGTCTTTTTGAGAATCAATGATCGTTTGGGAAGTGTAATTTTTTGTAAGATCGAGAATATCCCATTTGAAAGATATCGAAGGCATTTTTTATCGATACTCCATCCATTGATCAGGGAGTATTGATCATTTGGTTCAGCAGAGATAGGAATTCCATGTTTCATATTCATTGGTTCATCAAATAGGTCTTGGAGATACGAATAGAGCTGGTTAAGTGTATATACTTGCTTACTCCCTTTTGGATTATATGAGATTATTTTTTTTTCAAAGTTGATAATAAAATCTTTTTCAATCATATTATGAAGCAATCGTATCTGTTTGTTGTCCTATATAGACAGTTACCCCAGCAGAATTGACTGTAGCTTGTGTTTCAAGTGGGACATATTTGGGGGCTGAGCTTGATTTTCTGACTCTGATAGTGATTCCAAAATCAGCAACGTAGGCAACGTTAGAAATGGTTACCGTTGAGCCTGTTGCTTCTCCTGATCCAAGTAACGTTAAGTCAGAAGTCCGATAAACATAATACCTACTTCCAGAAACAACGTTGGTCAGGACTAAGTCGACTGTTCTGCCGGGGTAATCTCCAGGACCGACGGTATTGGTAAAGATCTGAAGTCCATCAATATAACTGTTAAATGATGGGAAAAGAGCAAATTGTGTGTTCGTCACGACGTTGGTGGCTCGAGATTGATCATCAGATGCTCGTCTGACGAGTTCTGCTGGAAAAAATGTCCCAGTAACACTGGATAAAACGATGGTACCTGTTGTTGTGGTAAGGTTATAGACTTCATCAACGACAGCTGTTGCTCCTGAGGTAGCGCCTTCTATGGTTTCACCAACGACAAACGGATTGGTTTGGGTAGAAAATAACATTCCAGGGCGAGCAGTAATTCTAATTTTTAAATTAAAACCAGTCGTGGTTGAGACAGCAGTTGCTGCGAGATTAGCAGGGGTGGCTGCTTGATACGCGCCATATCCTGAACCAGTATCCACTTTAAATTCAATAAGGAGAGATTCTAATCCATCCAAACTTGAGCCTAAATCGAGACCGTTTTTCTTAAGAATAATATCACGGAAGCTAGAAACTCCCTTGATGGTATACGGCCACGTGTACTCAATTGAGTCGCCTGCTGTTCGTAAATATAGTCTCCCGTTATTTCCAAATGCTGGTGTGCCGGAAACAATAGTATATGGTGGAGTATCACTAGAGCTGGCGTTAAAGAGCATATGGAGTGCTCCAGTAGTAGGTGAGTGATACAGTTCATAGAAGATATTGTCATATACCGCCTGATATGCAATTGCCATACCGTCGGTGGCGAAAGCGCCGGCTCCAAAAAAGTAGGTAGTGGCATTAGTGGCGTGAGCAGCGTTGGCACCAGTTACTCCTTTAAGAATCGTATTGAGAGATTGGAGCGAGTAGGGGATATCATTGGCTTGTTCAATAGTAATATTTTGAAGTGTCAGGCCACTGCTATCATTGATAGAAATAAATGGTGACGTACTCAAGTTTCTAAAGTTCTTGACGGTAAAGTCATCAAAGGTATTATCATTTGAGAGATTGGCTACGTCTCCTATTGCGGGAACAGCGCCGTAATTAAAGTCTAGGGTCCAATCAAGAAATTTATTATCTGAAGAACCTCGCAAAAAGCACCTTGTTCCGGAATATCCACCGTATCCTTCTTGAACCAAGGTATCAAAGAGATTATCATTGGAATTGAGCAGATAAAACGAGGTTGAAGCTCCGAGTAGGTTAAGCGTGTATCCAACCCTGTTTGCTGCAGATGGAGTAAATCCGGAAGAGGTGCCAATATACAGCTCAGTCCAGAAAGATCCTGTTGGCAGTGCAGCAAGTGCTACCTCAATTCCTTGATTTGAGGTATTTCCGCCAGTTGCACGAGCCCATGCTAAAGCTGCGGTAAGTTCCTGAGCTGCTGATGCTAGAACTGATCCAACAATTGAACCAGATGTCTGGGCTCCGCCACCATTTACTAAAGGCTGAGCAGGAGTGACTGTCAGAACCGTAGTTGAGACTGCTGACAATACGTAGGTTCCGTCATTGTCGGATGTTCCTTGAACGATAATACTATCTCCTGCAGCGAATGCTGGGGCGGTTGTGAAGTCTCCAGAGGATGCTGTAATGGTGTTGACGCCGTCAATGGCTGTAGCAAAAGTGAGTGTTCTTCCACCACTTGCCACTGCAGTTTTGACGGTCGTAGTAGTTACTGGCACCAGTGCTGTTGAGCCTTGGTTAACTTGAGCATTGGAAGCATAAATGTAGCTTCCCTCGGTAGTCATCTGAATGGTAAAGGTATGAGTAACTGCTGTTGCGGTAAATGGAGCAGATATTCTTTGCCAGGCACCTGTGGCGGTAAAAGACTGAGTGGTTACAACAGTAGTATTGACTGAGATTTCTCCAGATACAGTCTGGGCATAATGATGTGCATCAGTTCTGATATAGACAGAGAATGTATAATTGGCGCCGACCTCAAGATAAGAGGTGATGGTCTGGACTGCTTTGGCAGTGGGACCAGTTGAAAGGAGTCTATCGGCAGTTGGAACAGCTGCGATACCAAAGCCAATATCGTTTGGTCCACTAACTTGATCTGCTGTTGCGGTAAGATTGGTTTTTACCCAGTTGGCGTGGGTAAAGTCATTTGAACGAGTGAGGAAGTTATACGCAGCAACAGTAGCTCCACTTGGAGTAACTTCTACCTCGGAGCTGTCAGTGCCGTATTCAAAAAAGATGGCTTGAGCTGAAAAAGTTGCGATAAAGGCGGTGTCAACCACAATAGTGGTGGAGTTAGTAACAGAGGACACTCTCGTTGGTCTAGCAATACCAGGTCCCACGACATAGATATTATTATTTGGTGCAGCTCCTGTGGCAAGGCCAAGTGTAGCTGTAGTGCCTACAAAAGTTGAGGAATTGGCTACATCTACGGTTATCTGCCACGCGGTATCGATACTGACGACTTTTGCACCTGATCCTATGCCAGTTCCAGCTAATGTTAGTCCCGGAAAAACGTTACCAGCCATGAAGTTGGTGGTAGAGCCCACAGGAATACGAATTTTGAATTGACCACTCGTCCCTTGTAAATTGATAATTGATCCAAGGCCAGTATTAAAGTTTCCGGAAGTAGTTAGTGATGTAAGAGAGACAGTGCCTGAGGCGCTGGTGATACCAGACAAGACTGCATCATATTTACGCATTTTGTAGTAGTAGGTAGTGCCATTGATAGGTACTTGTCCATCAAGTGTCGCTCCGTTTGGTGCCGTTTCGTTGACGAGATTGGTGTGATTGGTGGTGAGGGTTATAACTGTGGCCGTTAAGGATAAGATCGTATACGTTCCGTTATTTGATACAGTTCCAGCTACTACAACGTTTCCACCGGCCACAAACCCTGCGGTGGTGAAACTTCCGGCACCTGCGCCACTGAGGGTAATCGTTCTGCCTGCCTGAGCAAAGGTGATAGTTCTCACAGGAGAAGCTGTCGCGGTGATGGTAGCTACATAGCCATTAAGGTAGGAAACGGTGGCGACTGTAAGGGTATCAAAAATCATGTTCGTGGAACTGGGCGTAAAGCTAGCTGAAGTACTTCTAAAGATTTGATAGGTCGTCGTGCCCGCACCTCCGCTTGAGGTCGGATCGCGTCTGACCCAAGAAAGCGTGACTGCTCTTGTCGCACTGTTATAAGCTCCAAAAGTAGCAGGGAAAAATTGACTTCCGATAAAAGGAGTTGCTGAGACGGTGCGTCCCTCTGCATAGTTTGAAAGGTTATTCCAGTCATAAAAAGTTCGGACTTTGAGATAGTACTTGGTATTGTCTACCAGCTTTACTCCTGCTACTGGGTCATTTCCGATACGAGCTCCTGTGGTTGGGAAGCTTCTATAGCCGTTAAACATATCTTCTGCGATTCGAATATCAGTAAAGGTGTTGCCGCTGGATGTTTGAATGAGCATAGGGGCAACGCCATAAAATTCTAAATGCTCCATAGTATTATTGTTAAAGTTTGCTAAGAAATTAAATCCGTCTTGGAACGAAGCGACACAATTAAGAGCGTAGAACCTGACATAACTCCAGGTTGAGTTTTGGGTGTAAGAAAGAGTCAGCATTGGTGCTGGACTGGTGACGGTCGAGACGGCAACTTGAAGAGCCTTTGGCGAGCCAATACAGTAATTAAAATCAGTGATACTGGCGTTATTGAGATACGTCCAGATAGTCGTACCGGCTCCATACCGCCTGTCTCTGGTGAACCAGCCATCAGCACCGATGGTGGCTGAATAGGTGTAATATCTTCTGACTGGTTCAAGTGCAAAACCGACACTATTAAAGGTTACGCCATAGCATTCATTGATAAGTGGTGGAATGGAGAATCCAACATTCGTCAGAGACAACGTCTCGGCTTGATTAAACGTGTTATAGGACTCATCGAAAAGACAAATGCTTGCTGTCAATGAGCCTCCGGCCGTCATCACCATATTAGCACCAACGATACTGGATGCTGTTTGGATATTTACCGGAACTGCTGAGGTAAACATGATATTTGGACATCTGACTTTGGCTCCCGTTGGTACTTTATTGCCGTTAGTGTTATTTCCAAATTGGACGGTGTTGGTGAGTTGTGAGACATACGGGTTATAGCAAGTCAAAGAAACATCACTCACCATTCCGGTTTGTACCGTCCAGGACGTACCAGAGTTTGTTGATGTCATTGCATAACTACGTAAGTTTCCCGAACTACTGACTGCCACCAGTGTGGTGCCATTAGCAACGATTGCGTTCCAGCTGCCGATTTGGGTTCCAGTAAGTGTGGTCGTTGTCCAGGACGCACCGTTAGTAGATCTGGCTGTTTGGGTGGAGTTAGTGGTAGACACGACGACAAAGTTTGTTCCATCCCAGGCGACACCTCTACTTGTTGAGTTAGGGAGTGCTCCACCAGCGGTAAAGGCACCTGTCGTAGGATCTGCTTTACTTTGATTGCCTGTACTGGATCCTGATATTGCCATCCAAATCGTACCGTTATAAATAAGTGCCATATAGGTAGCACTGGTGAGAGTGGCTCCATTTGTCCAGGTACCTGCGCCGTCTGCATCGTAATTTGACGCAGTTCCTGTTCCAACAGCGACATATCTACCTCCTCCATATCCAACGGCATTCCATACTTGGGAGGTGGCCATGGTGGCTGCTACCCAAGTAATTCCATCAGTTGAGGAAGCAGCTGCTGTAGTTGCTGCGTTTGTGGCATCTCCTCCTACTGCGACAAAGCTTGTACCGTTAGTTGCTACCGCGTTCCAAGATTGACTGGCCGGCATTGCTCGTCTCGTCCAGGTAATCCCGTCAGCAGAAGTGGCGCAAAATTTTGATCCAATCTGTGTACCTCCGGTTGTAGTAATATCAGAACAAACAGCCACGAATAGTGCGCTGGTGGCGCCGTAACAAATAGAGTTCCAGTTAGCGACAAATGGAAGTGTTCTTTTTGTCCATGTTACGCCGTCACTACTTGTGGCTGCTATATTGGAAGAGGTTCTGGAAATTGCAACATACGTACTGTTCCCATAGGCAACCGATGACCAGTCTGGTGAAAGTTCCGTAGTGGATACTGCATTTGTCTCCAGGAGTGTTGAGGAAATTACGCGATTTACTACTGCGTTGGCGGGAATTCCTGGGCCCTGGATAGATGCCCCAGCGTAAAGACCAGTGGTGGAGGTAACGGTTATTAATTTTTGGGCGATACTTCCATCGGTGCCATTGATAATGGTTGGTCCATATGGAGCAGAGTTAGCTTGTTGGATAAAAAATTTCCCCCTTTTCCCAGAGCCTATTGCCGCAAATCCTTCAAGAAGAATAGGGGAGGCATCACCGTATGAGCCAGTCGCATTGAGCCATTGTTCATAGATTCCAGAGCCTGAGGCTGTCTCGACCCAGAGGGCAGCGATATAATCTGAGAAAGGTGCTGTCATCGTCTGGCCTGAACTCCCATCACCTGTGCCAAGCTCGATCCAGTTACCGGTTATTTCAATATCTCCGATACCAGATCCTGGGGTGATAGTTGCTGCTGATGCTCCAGACACGCGTCCCATGGTAAAACGAATCCCAGTTGAAGTCGAGCTATTGGTGATTGCTAACTTTCCGTTTGTAAGAGTAATTGCATTCCAGAATTTGCCTTGATCTGTATTGACGGTAACGGTTGAATTGTTGGTGATGACTAACGTGTCATTACTATTCCAGGTAGCTGGCGTGTAGCACATGCAAGCCACTGTCTGGGAGAGGGTGGTGACTGCCAGCCATGAAATACCATCATAGCTATATGCTCCGCCTGTAGTTGAACCACTGGCTATCGCACAAAAAAGATTGTTTCCGAAAGCAACACCAACCCAGCTTCGAGAGTTAGGGAGAGTTGCTGCGTTCCAGGTAATTCCATCAGCAGAATAAGCAGCAGCAGTAGACGGTCCAGTAGCAACTGCCACAAAAGTACCATTCCCGTAGGTGATGGAACTCCAGCTGGCGGCTGATGGCATAGTCGTGTTATTCCACGTTACTCCACCATCGGTAGAATAGGCACCACTAGCATTCCCTGATGCGACAGCGACAAATGTGCCTTCGCCATAGGTAATAGCTGTCCAGTTACGAGTTCCTGGGAGTGCGCCTCCAGCTGTCCATGATGTTCCATTGGTGGAGTAGTTGGAGTTTGTACTGTTATACGAAAGAGCGACAAAACGATCATTGCCAAAGCAAAGTGCCCTCCAGTCGCCACTTGTTGTTAGAGCACCCGTTGAAGTCCATTTGGCTCCATCAGCAGAATAAGCACCTGCAGTAGATGCTCCTCCTGTTACAGCGACGAATTTAGAAAGTCCGTAAGCAACTGCATACCAAGAAGCAGTTGCTGGCATCGTGCGTGCTGTCCAGGTAGCTGTTACGCCTGCGGGGGAAGAGGCTGCTATGGTTCCTGAAGTTGAACTAACGGCAACCACAATATTATTCCCATAACAGACGGATTGCCAGTTTGAAGAAGAGACGATAGTGGCAGTTACCCAGGTGGCAATACCTGTGGCCTGCGTTTGATATGTTGCAGAACCTGTTGGAAGGGCAATAAAGTTAATAGCGCCTGACATGGAAAAAACATCATCGGCATTGACGCTTCTATCAACCGTTATTGTTGCCATTTAAAAAGACCTCCACTGCACAAAAATGAATAAAAAACGAGAGAAAAATTTGGAATCCATCTCCATCTAATTTACAACTTTTCAAGGGGTAGTTTCAAGAAACAAAATGATTCGTTGTTGACAGAATAGATTTGTGTTATAAAAAGTGTAGAGGGTACGTTTCCTTCAACTTGGATTAGCAGGCTTATAGAATAATTTTCAATAGAAATATGTATAATCATTTGTTATATCTTGGATACTGGCTTATTAATATCACAGTATTATATGCTGCGAGTCTTTTCCTTCCCGAAAGCTTTATACATCTAGGCAGTTGGAGATTTAGTAGTATTGAAGCTGCTTTTTATTCAGGGTTTTTTCTGACGTTTCTTATTTGGATTTGGTGGGATTTTGCTCTTGCCCGTAAGTTTGATTTTGATAAAAAAATAACAGTATTTCTCTTTTTCTTGTTTGTAAACTACTTTTCGCTTTTAGTAGTTGCTCGTTTCAGTTACATTACAGGGTTTGAAATTTATAACTATCTTTGGGCATTTGTCATTGGGTTGGTGGCAACTGGGATGCAACGAGTTGTAAGAAAGATTATTATTCAAAGGTGATAGGGTACTACTCTCGTAAGCGTTTAAATAATTGCATATATTCTTCTTTAAGACCTGGATCAAGAGTATATGCGATTTCAATCTGTTCCATTGCCTCAGGGGCTTTTCCAAGGTCATGATAAACAACAGCAAGACTATAGTGAATATTTGCTAACTGAGGATTAATATCTATGGCTTTCAGCAGACAAGATATAGCTAAATCTAGTTCTCCTTCTTGTTTGTACATAAGTGCCAAATTTCCCCAGATATGCGCATCCGTTGGGTTGAGTTTTAAAGCAAGGGTATATGATTTTTTTGCCTCTTTCCAATCTTTAAGCATAATCGATAATGATGCCATTTCTTGTCGTATTTCAGTTGTCTCAGGGTGAAGGGTAATGGCAATAGTATAGGCGCTTAAAGCTTCAGCTGCTTTTCCTAGAAGCGAGAGGCATTGAGCTAGCCCAATATAGGAACCAAAGTGTTTTTTATCAAGAGTAATGGCTCTTTTGAAATATCGTGTGGCTTTTAACAGATTTCCTTCGTTTTGAAGCAGAATAGCGAGATTAATAACCGGTTCCAGATAGGTTTTATCTACTTTAATAGCCTGGGTATACATCATTTCTGCTTCTTTTGTATTTCCTCTTTTATCAAAAGCGACACCAATACTATTGAGAAGGGTGGCGTTTAATGGATCAAGTTTTAATGCCTTTTCGTACTGGACGAGTGCTTCTGACACGTTTCCTTGATGCAAAAGGGTATCAGCCAGATGGGAGTAGTTAACAGCCTGCTGGTGTTTTGTTGTTTTCATAAAGGTACTTAGTCAAGAAATGTGGTAGTCGTTTTCAGAGAAGCTGATTGTATGACAGTATCTTGATACGAAGGAAGATCTGGGAAGTGTCTTAAAATAGGATCTGTCTGACAAAATCCCTCAGTCATACCTACGTACTCAGGAAAAGAAGAGAAGGGAAATTTTCTTAGATTCTCAACGATTCCTTCTCTGACTGGCTCTGAATGGATATAGGCAGAAGCTTCAAGGAGTTGTTGCGTATCAAGTATTACTTGTCTTTTGAAGCTTCCTTTAAAAAGAGGACCTGATCTTTTATACCTGGCATTAAAATATTTCGTGTAACTATTGGTGACAAGAGATACGAATTTACTTACGTTTCCTTCCTCAGTCTCCTCAAGCAGTAAATGAAAATGCGTTGGCATCATCGTATAGCAAAGAATATTCACTAAAGAAAGAGGTGTATCTTGTAGTTGAGAGGCTTGTCTTTTTCGAAAGGAGAAGCGGGATGGAGGGTTTTTGAATCGGTAGTACTCAAGCAGTTTCGTAAAACGATCAAGGTCTTTTTTGTCAATAAAGACGAGACGTTTGTCTATTCCCAAATTCACTATATGGTAAAAGGTACTCATCGTAACAATAACTTATCTTCTTGCTCAAAGATAGCATAGAAAAATGGAAGGTGTCAATCTGAATCTCCCAGTTGCAATCAAACGGGTTCAGTTTATAATTAAGTTATGACTAAACGAGTTGTTTCTTCAAAACTTATCATCAACAAGCCAATCTTAGACGTATTTACTTTTGTCTCAGATATTGAGTACTATCCTTCTTGGAATGATCTCTCTGCAGTGATAAAAGTATCAGGGACAGGAGAGGTCGGAACTGTTTATACATTAACAAAAAAAACTGTGTTTGGAGTTGAATCAGCTCCTGTTGAAATTAGTCAAAAACTTACTCCGTTTCACTTTGCTTTTCAAGATAAAACAAAAGAGTTTATTTCAGAATTTGGCTTCAGGTTACGAGATATGGGGGAGCAAACAGAAGTAACAGCGTATCACGAAGCAAATATTACTTTTTTCGTTGGTTTTTTTGCTTCAAACGTATTAACAGGGGCAAATACAGAAATTTCTCTTCGTGGGGTACTTATCAAGTTAAAATCTGCGCTTGAAGGATAACGTTTATTGTTATCTGTATCCTCTTTCCACCTTTTAGACAAGAAATAGTGAAGATCTAACACATAATGGACTCACGTCTTATTTGCTTTCTTTATTAGGAAGTATGATCAAATCTACAGGGTGCTTACCTATTCTGTTTCAGTTGGTTTAGGGGGTGGAGGAGGCGTAAATGGACCTGTTCCGTCATCAGAAAAGGTAGTATAAATTCCCATAACAATTCCAAGTATGAGATAGACAATGGTTAAAAAGAGAAGAGCTACTCCTGTATAGGCTAGGGCGAGTGTCCATTGAGTTGGAATCAGTTGTTGTCCAGTTGCTAGTTGTTGAATAGCATAAAACTCAAAGAGAGCAGCCGTAAAAAAGACAACTAAAGCTTGAACAAAATATTTCTTTTCAATAAAAGAAACTAAAAGAGCTATGCTTAAAAGGAGTCCAAGTGTTTTTATTCCAATCCCTGCAGCCGTGAAGGGGTAGGTAGACAAATGTTGCTGGATAAAAAGGAAAGGATTAGTAACAGTGATGGTGAAAGGACCTGCTAAGTAATCAAGGACATAACTTAACAGGAATAACGCAGCAATAGTAACTCCCACATATTCTTTTTTCATAGCCGTTTAATGCTTATATTATACTACGCAAGCTGATTCTGTCTAGATTAGAAGATAGCATCAAAATAATCATAGGTAAGAGAGGCTCTGTTTGTCCAGTTAGTAGCAAAGCTACTACTCCCCTTGGTATAGCGATAATTACTACTTGTGTCTTCTCTCAGAATGTACCACGCTCCATCTTTATTAAGATAGCCATAATACGTGTTTGAAACACCATCATCTATTTGGGCTAGGGTATAGCCATCAGTAGGTTGCTTGATGGCAGGATCAATTTTGGCACCTGTGGTATCTTTAATCGATATCGTTCCTGATCCGGGAACTGAACCAAAAAAGGCTCCTTCCGCTTTTTTCGTAAAGATAGAGAAGAGAAATAGAGTAATTCCAGCTGATCCAATCAGCTTGAGAAACATTCGCCTATTAAGATCAAATCCATTTCCAAGTACTTTCCCCTCAAGTGCTTCCTCTGTATTTTCTTGTTCTTCTTTATCCACTTCCTCATTAGGAAGGGGAATAGTCTCTTCTAGTTCTTCTTTTTGTTCTTCTCTCTCTTCTTCCTTTATCTCTGGAGTAACTAGAGTTTCTTCTTCAGGAGAAACGGGAGCAAGAGGCAAAGCTCTTTGTTTCCGTGGAAGAATAAATTGACCAAAATAAATGACAAGAGGGAAGAAAAGAACGGCACTAATAACTTGAGCAATGGATTCTGCTTGAAAAAAACCAATAATCGTAATGATGGTGAGTAAAATAAAGTTATAATAAACGAGTACTTTTCTCATAGCTATTCTTCCACCTTTTCTGTAGCAAAGTCTTTATAAACAAATCCTCTCTGTGTTTTATCAAATTGTATTTCATACCAGTCGTCTTTTTTTGCAACTAAGGGAAAGGTTGTTTTTGGTTTTACTTTGGTTAGACTAAGAGCACTTGTTGTTGCTTCTTTTCTGACATGAACCAGTGAAGTTGGGTCATCACTGATAATTTGGATAAACTGAGCAGAAGGTGAAGAAATAGGGGGAGAAGGGAGTATAAGCTGTTTCTTTGGTGATTCTGTTCCGTCTTTCTTGGTAGTGTCTTCATTTAGAATTTGAATAATACTTATACTCAATAAAGAAAAGAATAAAAAGAGGACAAAAAGAGTAGAAAACACGCTTTTTTTTCTTGATTTTGGCTCGGGTGTAATCTCTTCTGAATGATTTCTTTGTTTTACCATCTGAACAATAGTAATGAGAAAATGAAGTGTAACGGGTAAGAAAATAAGAAGAAGGAGTATTTGGTTTGGAGACGTTGCCGTTGCTATTCCACTAGCAAGCAGAAGAGAGGTGAAAAGAATACAGTAGATAAAAAGGAGCGTTTTTAAATATTTCATAGATTAATAAGGAGTAACAAATTGAGAATGAATCCACCCTTTTCTGGTAGTAGTATTGCCTGTTTTGTCTAAATTAATTAAGAAATAGTCTCCTTCTGTTTTGAGGACGGGGTAGGTATTTCCATATTCTATTTGTCCGACAACTTTTGTAGCAGTAGTATCCTCAAACACATCTAAAAGTCCCCATTGAGAGCTTTTAATCCGGACTGAAGTAGATGGAGAAGCCGTTGGAGAAAGGGTGGCAGCATTTGTTCCTAGAACTGTTGTGAGATCTAAGTCACTAAGGATATCTTCGTTTGTAGTGGCATCTGTTCGAAGCTTAGCAATATCAAGACTAAGTGTTTGGAGTTTTTGGAAAAGAAGTTCTTTGTCTTTTGCCTCAGCCAATGCGTTTTTTTTGATTTCTTCTTTTAAAGAAGAAATTTCAGGCGAGGAGAGCATGGTATCAAAAGCAGGAGAAGCAGAGAAAAGGATTTGTTTTGTCGTAAAGAAGGAAAAATTTATGGCAAAAACACCTAGCGCAAAATAGATAATATTTCTTTTTATCCGTTTTATGATTTCTTCTCCTCCGTCTTGTTGTGAGTACCTATGTGTCACTGCTGCAAGATGGGAGAGTAATAAGTAAAAAAGAATAGGGAGAAACAGGGCAAGGAGAAAGATATTCTGGGGTGCAGACGTGTAGAAGAGTGATGAGATGATCAGTGTTATCACACTTGCAAGAGAAAAGTAAAAAAGAAGAGAAAATTTATTATTCATTTTACCATTATCCTGCTTATCTTAATCTTATATGAGTTATTTTTTGTTGTCAAAGAAGAGTATGGGTAAACGTATACAGGAACACACAGCTGCTATGAAGACGTTTCTGTAGGACTTTTATAAAGAGAATGAGGAAGTGTATCCTTTTGTGGTGTTGATCGTAAAAAAGGAGAGGGAATTACTCAGTTTTTTGCTGAATTCCTAAAAGCCAAAGGACTGCTTCTTTTTTGTATCGTCTATCCCCTCTAGAGTTAATTCGAATTGCTGGAAGTTTTCCTCTTTTCCCCCATCTTTTAAGAGTGAGTGGAGAAACGCGTAAAATCTCTGCTACTTCTCGAACAGTAAGAAGGTCAGGGAGATTTTGAATAGAAATGGTATTACTGGAGCTTGCTGAGAAACTGGATCGAGGGTTAGTGATATCTGCCATATACGTGTAATATCTAAGTGATACTCTATAGATATTAAGTGAGTATAAGATAACAAAGTGATACACCAGTGTCAAGGGGAAAGTTGGGCAATTTCTCTTCGTTTTAGATCGTCAGGGAGGGTGGGGAGAGAGAAAAGGGTAGCTAGTCTCAAGACATCAGGGTGAGTAATGTTGCTTCTTACTGCTAACGCTGCTTGAATTACCCAATCATGGCTTAGATTTATTTCTCCTAGTCGGCGTGAGTAATCCGCACCAATCATGAGTGTATTATTTCCAGATTGAGCTAAGTTATACAAAAGAACTTTTCTTTGAGAAGAGGAATAAGGGGTTTCTTTTGCATGAGAGAAAAGTGCTCGACGATGAAGACTTTGTAGTACTTCACTGGTAAAGAGTCGTGCCTTGTGAGGTGCAGTTTCTCCTCCATCTACCTGAAAGTCTGTAGTCCATTCTGTAAGGTAGTTATGGAGGTTATGTATATAGGTATCTTGAGCTTCTCTTTGAAGATAGACTCCAGCAGAACGTGGAGTTTCATCAGGGGGGTTTTTGTATAAAGAGTGGACTGATAGATCATGAACAAATGTATCGAGAAGAAATTTCACATGCTTTTTTCTTCTTTGTTGCTCTTTTCCTTCAAGAGTTCTCGGATGGTCAACTCCCGAGTAAGACATGAGACGATCTCTTAAATTTCCAACTCGTTGTACTAGTGCAGCTGGTGAAATAAGGTATTCCACATCCGGAGTATAGCAAATTATATACTATAAGTGTTTTTGTATCCTTCTCTTTTGTCTCCATGAGAAATCCTGTATTCTAATAGTATGGCTGAAACAGCAATAATTGAAGAAGGGGAATTGAGGCAACCGAGAAGGGTTGATAATCGAGTAAAACATGAACAGGCTCTTGAAAGAAGATTTGCACTTTTAAAGGAGAGAGGATTATTAGAAGAAGATGCTGAGGGGAGGTTGGTTTGTGATATTGAGCAGTTTAAAAAGGATTCTACTTTAAAAAAAGCTCTTCGAATGAGAATCGATACTGATAATCCAACAATATATAAAGGCAAAGCATATCATGAACAGAATGATTGGGTTGAATCCCTGTATTACCTTTTCAAAGACAAAAAAGTATATTCTCAGGACGATTATCACAGATTGCAAGAAGGGGAATCAGTTGAGCCACGTTCTTTATTTTATCTTCCAGAAAGTGCAGATGCAGCTAGTGATATTGAAAAAATTAAAGAGAGTAAATTCTATTTGGGCTTATGGGAAGTAGGAGGATCAAACACTCTTTTTGATACCTATCCAACGCAAGAAGAAGGAGCAAAAAGTACTCTTAGTAGTGATGAAGCGGCAACTGCTTGTCTTATCTATCATCCCTCTTTTGGAGATGGGCAACGATCTGAAAAAGATGACTTACTCTACGTAAACTATAACCCGTCATATAAAGGAAGATTCTATAGAAATGTAAGAGCTCGTCAGCCAATTAATGGAACATTTTTTGCTTCTTGGGGATATTATGGTCGTGATAAATTAGTCAAAAGACCTGACGGGACAGAGTATGCGCAAAGGCCCACGAACACTCCTATCGATTTTTTTCTGAAACGATGCCCCACTCTGGTTGAGAAGGGACTTGTTGAGCCTTTTAAGGATTTTCGTAAAGAAGGAAGGAGAGAGGAAACAGGAGCAAGCATTAAAATCCCATCTCCTAAAGGATTAGTTTCAGTCGGTCTTCTTTCGGAACAGAGAGTAGTAGTTAATTTAGGGAGTGAATATTCTGGAGAAAAGGGGTGTCGGATTTATCAATTGAATACCGAACTTGTAGCCATTCTAAAGCTAGGAGAAGGGGGACTGTTAACTCTTGAGAAAGTTTTTCAAACTCCAGATCTGTCTCATCTCCCAGAACAGGAGCAAGCAGAGTATCGAAAAAATAACAGGATTATTAAAAAAGGAGAAATAACTCTTCTTGATATCTCTGACTTGCATGAATTAGGACTTGAAGATAGGTTACTCGTTACAAACTTCTCAGACTTTCTCTCCTTTTCTCAAGAAACAGTTCAGAAAGCTGGATTTCCACTCCTTTCTCTAACCCTTGCTGAGAAAAGCCAAGCGACAGGTCTGTTTCTTTCCTATAAAGAGGCAAAAAAAGAAGAGAAAGAGAAGTTGTGGGACTTTTTGCAAAAGTACAAACTACAGGGGTTAAAAACGATGCTGGCTTTCCCAGACTATGCACAAGAGATTATCGAGATTGGGCAAAGAATGGATTCTACCAAAGTGTTTGATGATGTTCAGGCTGTACTTGGTTTGGTAAAAGAGAATGAGGGGCTTGATAAACAAAAAGAGGTTGGAGAGGTAATTACTACTTATACAAAACAACTTCTTCGCGCTGCTCTGCCTGTACTAAAAGGAGATGATAGTGTGAAAGGGGTTTTGGATATTGGAGACGTGGTGGGAGAGTTGAGAGCCTTTAGAAAACGAGTCTATCAGATGTATGGAACAGAGGGTACTTCCTCAGACGTATTGTATCAGCGACTTCTTGAAGTCTATTCTCATACTGATATTGATTCAGCTCATTTAAGAGCCTTAGCTCTGACTGTATTGCATAATACGTGGACACAGGAGGAGAAAAACGGAGGCAAAGTGAAAGATGTTATCTCTGCGACAGAGGAGTTTTATAAAAAGAACGAGGAACTTTTTGCCAATGCCAATGAAACAACGGGAGATACTACTCAACAACTGGCCCATTTTGAGGAATATGTAATACATCGAGCACAGAATGGTCGTCCCATTTATGGAGTGGTAGTTGATATGGGGTGTGGAGATTTAAAAAGGATCACCAATAAAATGGGTGAGATACTTCCGGATACCAAAATTGTAGGAGTTGATCTTCTCATCCCTGAAAACAAACCAGCAGAGAACGTTTTTGTAGCACAAGGTAACTTTACGGATATTCCCGTTAAGTCAAGTAGTGTCCAACTCGTTACAGCTCATTGGTCTGTCATTAATGATCTAACTGAAAGAAAGATGCACCGAGAAGCGTTTGATGAGGTTGCTAGGGTACTAGTTCCTGGAGGGGAATTCTATTTTGATGTTCCTCACTTAGAAGGAGAAGGAGGATGGGCAGATGCTGCAACTCAGTATCATCAGGCCCATCGTGAAGAACCATATGGCATGATTCGAGTTCAATTTGGGAAAGAAGAAGGAGAAAGGCGAGAAAAAAACTTTTATATTTATCCAGAAGCCGAATTAGAAGCACTTCTTGAGACAGCAGGATTTGAAGTCGTAACTGAAAAAGAATGGAAGACAGAAAGTGGCATGCCACGAAAAACGTATGTTATGCGACTTATGAGAAAAGTTACTCCTCAGAAATTAGCGGCTTAGGAGAAGGGGAATTTTCTTTTGCCATTTCAAATGCAAGAGAAAAAATACTTTTCAAACTAGTTGCCATATCTTTGTTCTGGATAAGAAGTCCAACGAATTGTCCCTTTGAAAAACTCATCATCGCAATCTTATCCTCGTATACGTCAATTTCTGCAGGAAGAGGGAAATTAAGTTTGTTTAACAAGACTGACTCTCTTAGTGATTCTGAATCCTTTTTGTATACTTCTTCTGCTTGAACAGAAGAAGCGATAAAAGACTTGGCAAACACTTCGTTTTTGATTCGGAGGGGGATTAACTTATTCGTAACGTATGAAGGAATGGCCTCATCTGATTTTTCCAAGTCAACACATCCATAGACTGGTTCATTTTTTTTTGCATAGATATCTTGAAATACTTTCTTTAGTCCTTCCTCTCCTTCATACGTAGTAATAACTGGTTTTTCAACAGAGATGATGTATGAAGAGATAAGATCAGACATGACAGACTGTAAATCAGTCCTGGTCCTCCTGTGACGGATAAAAGTTTATTTGTTCAAATGATGGTACAAAAAGGTATAAAGCT
>CAZNAA010000001.1:238513-772860 GCA_964571255.1 uncultured Gammaproteobacteria bacterium | reverse complement strand
ATAAATTCGGAGTTACATGGCAGATAGCACCAAGAATTTTGGATGAAATGATGCGTGATCCTGAAAAAGCGGAGGCAGTAATGAAGGTCTTCCTGCCAATGAAAAAACTTGATCTTGAAGCAATCCGAAAAGCTGGTGAATAAAGCTACAGCCAAATAAATTTGACCTGTTTCCTCCCCAAACTCAATTAACTTGCTTTCATAAAATAGGTTCTAACAGTGTCTACGAGGTTGAACTCAAAATGTATTTCTCATATATACATTTTGTCGATTTGCTATGATAAGAATCAATATGGAAATGAATCTTCCAGCTGCTTTTTTTGCATCATTCACAGGTCTTATCTTAGGGTATTTTTGGTATTCTGTATTATTTGCTAAATCATGGCAAAAACTATCAGGGGTTAGTGAAAGCCAAATGAAAAATGGTATGCCAATGCGGGCGCTTGGTTCATATTTACTGACTCTAATTATGGCTTTGAACCCCGCTGCATTTATTGGGCATGGTCAATCTGCTTCTTTTGGACTTTTTGCAGGTTTGGCAGCAGGGCTTGGTTGGATCGCGATGGCGTTTGGAAGTAATTATTTATTCGAACATCGACCTTTGAAGCTATATTTCATAAATGCTGGATATAATATAATTCTTCTTTCCCTAATGGGACTTATCATAGGGTTCTTCTAGATAAATTACTATCCTCCCCTGAAGTATCCCAGCTTGGGATGGTTGGATTATTGACTCTGGGCATGTCTTATCGGTGTTAATGAACAAAAACAAGTCCTTTAGGAGTATTCTCGGTCTATTTTCATATCGTTTCATGCAGGATTTCTTTTTGATATACTCTGAGTATGAATATGTTCAAAGCAACATCAGCTCAAACTCCTGAAGAATATATCTCAGCTATTCCTGAACCACGCAGGCAAGAGGTTGCAGCGCTTCATGATTTGATTCAAAAAACTACGCCTTCACTTACTCCCCATATCCTTTCTGGAATGATTGGGTATGGAACATATCGCTACCGGTATGCCAGTGGGAGAGAAGGAGACTGGTCACTTATTGCTCTTGCTAATCAGAAAAATTATATCTCACTTTATATTTGTTCTATAGAAAATGGAAAATATATCGCTGAGGAGTATAAAGATAAACTACCAAAGGCCAGTATTGGCAAAAGTTGCATTCGTTTTAAAACCCTTAAGGATATTGATTTAACACTTCTTACAGGAATTATTAAAAAAGCAGAACAGATAGGTGGAGTCGGCCAAATTTCATGAGCATTCCACGCAAGACAATTACGAAGTTGAAGTATCAACGCTTTTTATTTTCCTTTAGATACACTTTATTGAACAGTTAGGTATTTGTTAAAATAACTTATGACTATAAAAGGTATTTCCAATGGTGCAGTTCATGAAGTTCCAACGGATTTACGTGAAGCTTTAATCTCTGACTCAAAAGCACTTGAGGTCTGGGAAGATCTTACCCCTCTTGCACGCAATGAATGGATATGCTGGGTTATCTTTGTCAAGAAAGAGGAAACGAGAAAGGACCATATTAAAAGAATAATTAATGAGCTTAAAGAAGGGAAACGCCGGCCGTGTTGCTGGCTGGGGTGTATTCACCGGAAAGATAAAAAGATAAGCTCTTCCGTACAAGCAATGCTCAATAAACGACCTAGACGTTCATCTTAAAAATAAGCACGATTATTTAGTCGATTTAGTATCTATGAAACAAGGTTCAATCCTTTTTTTGAAAATTGTTATTTTACTTATATCATTCGGATCATTTGTTTGGTTAGCTTGGTTTCCTCAGGCTGAAGGAAGAGCTACTAATCTCGATTTAATCAGCATTTATAAAGATCCGTTTATTATCTCTATTTATCTAGCCTCAATTGCATTTTTTGTTGGGGTATACCAGGCATTCAAGCTACTAAACTTCATTGATGCTAATAAAGCTTTTTCTCAAGGTGCTGTTAATACACTTAAGAACATGAAACTTGCCTCCATCATTCTCATCTGCTTTATTGCATTAGCAATGTGTTACATCCGTTTCTTTGCTGATGGTGATGATCCAGCAGGTCCAACTGCTCTTGGGATTATTGCATCTTTCTCAATGGCTGTCATTGCAACTGTTTCTGCTGTTTTTCAAAGACATCTTCAAAATGCAGTTGATATAAACTCAAAAAAGACTTAACAGTATGAAGTGGAATTATAGTCCATATGGGTCTACTGTTAGCTGCAGGAAAATGAGCGATTATTAGCTTAGCTTATTTCACACTAATAAGATAATACCCTAAGAAAGAAGGCGTTTTTTTAGAAGAAGAGCCCCAGTACAACCAATTACGAGTACTCCTAGATACGTAATAAAGAACTGGGCGTATGTAAAAGGAGTTCGACCCAAAACCCCAAGGATGATTACATAACTCCAAGAGATAACAGAAATTGCTCCACTTATCACAATACCTGTTCGCATTTTGATGATTTCGGAAGATGGTGAAAATTTTTCCCCTACACTTTTTCTTATTGTTGGAAGGTGAAAACGTAAAAATACGAGCCCGTTAAGAGAAAGAATAGCAACAATAGTCATTTTTGCCCAGAACTTGCCAGAGTGTAAAAAGATCTCAGGTCGTTGAAGTGTGAGTCCAATCCCAGATAGTAAAAGGATGAGTAAGCCAATCCATACGATTTTCCCAATAGTTTCAAGAATTTGCACCTCACTTATTGCAAGCATTTTTTTTCTAACACTGCTTAAGAAAATAATATCTCCAGTAAAAGCAGCTCCTGCACCTAATGCAGTTCCAAGAATGTGTAGCATTATAAAAATAATAGATTGATTTATCCACTCAATAGTCATAATCCTCCTGATTATATCACGTGAGAAACAATTTATCTGAATTCTTGAAAAAAGGAAGATATTAGCTGACTGCTTCTCATGCTTGATCATTAAGCCAAAGAAAAAGGGTAATTTTTGAATATTTCTTATATTCCTTTAAAAGGAATGAAAGAGGGAGTTAGTCTAAGAAAGGTAAGAGTTTGTTATACTTTACTAATGAAGTTGTTACTCGTTGGACTTTTGGGAATAGTAATTATCTTAAGCTCTTTTATTTTTCTCTCTTCTTTGCCAAAAAAAGAAAAAATAACTCCTACTCCAAAACCAGTTGAGGTTTTTCAAGAGACAAAAGAGATACAAGCTACATTCACTATTATCACAAACGGAACACAAAGAATCTTTACTGATCCGAAATATCATACTCTTTCACCAGATGTTTATTTGCAAGCTGATTCTCCAAATACTGTTCATGTAAAAAAAATAGGAGTAACATGGAATGATTTTTTTAAAACACTCCCAATGAAGCTCACACATACCTGTTTAACAACTGGGACAGGGCAAGTATTTTGTACAAATACAGCAAACCGCTTAGTGTTTTATGTGAATGGGAAAGTTGAACAATACGCTTTGGATAAGTCAATTAAAGATGGTGATGAATTGCTTGTGACATACGGAGAGTAGTATCTATGTGTCGAAATATTAAAAATCTTTATAATTTTGATCCTCCAGCAACTGATGAAGAAATTTATAATGCATCGTTACAATTTGTAAGAAAAGTATCAGGGATTACTACTCCTTCAAAAAATAATAAAACTGTATTTCATCAAGCAGTTGAAGAGAATAGTAAAGTAATAAAAATACTCTTGTCATCGCTTTCTACCAATAGTAAGCAAAAAAACAGAGAAGAAGAACTACAAAAAGCCAGAGAAAGAAATGCAAAGAGAGTTAGTCAGTAGTAATAGGAACTTTGTCTATCACATATTAGTACATGCTCTTACTGTGTGCGTTACTCTAATTATAGCTCTCATTAAAAAATAGTATATCTTTCTTCTGTAAAGCACTCTTGATTTCTTACAAAGAAAACGTATACTACTAATATGTTGAATTTGAATTCGATCATGATTGGGACAGACAACGTAGATGAAATGGTCTCTTTTTACGAGAAAGCCTTTGGCCGGCCTGCAGATATGACTGAGGAAGGATATCATGGATGGCAAGTGGGTAATTGCTTCTTAACTATTGGTGAACATTCAGAGGTGCATGAAAAAACAAAAGAACCACAACGAAATATGTTTAATTTTGAAACAACGGAAGTACAAGAAGAATTTGATAAGTTAAAAGCAGCTGGAGCAACGGTTATTAAAGAACCATATGAAATGGGTGAGGGATTTATTGCAACCCTTGCAGATCCTGACGGAAACTATTTTCAACTCATGACTCCATGGGAAGAAGAGAAAAACTAAAATGAACCCAGAGGTATTAGGATTTTTATCTCATCATAAAATTTGTTCATTGACGACACTTCTACTAGATGGTTCTCCTCACGCTGCTGTACTGCACTATTCTCATACTACTAACCCGTTAACGATATATGTTGGTACAGAAAACACAAGCAGAAAAATGGAAGCGTTAGTAAAAAATAAGAGTGGAAAAGCAAGTCTTGTCATAGGGTTTAGTGACGAAGAGTGGAAAACACTGCAAATGGATGGAGATGTTCATGTCATTTCCCCAGAAGAAGCAGAAAAAATCCAAGCAATTCATTACAAAAAACATCCTGGGGCTGAAAAATTTAAAAATAATCCTGAGACAATTTTCATCAAATTTACTCCATCTTGGTGGAGGTATTCTGATTACACAACTAACCCACCAACCTTTATTTTTTGAATAAAAACCCTGAGGAGATTTCTAAAATCATCGTGTTTCTCGTCTCGTCGGATGCCTCATGTGGGGAACTGATGGAGGAAGTGCTCTTTAATAAAGAGAGGGTTTTCTGGGAAGAAGAGGGACAAAAGAGTTTGCTAACTCACCTGGATCATGTCGTATGAGTTTGTGTCTATCACTTGCTTCAACAAGAGTAGTTGCTTTATGCGTAATGATCTTGACTCCTTCTTTTTGTGCAGCATATAATTCTTTTTGATCCCATCCTAGAAAGTAAGAATTTTCATCTTCATAAAACTTGGATACACCGGGATTATTTTGTTCAAATTCTGCCCGAGTCATCTGCGGAACGATAAGACTTGTTGGTCTTCTTCCTACATACTGCTCTACTAAATGAATGAAGTCTAGGGGAGTAAAGTCATGAGTTACATTTCTTTCACTGGTAAGATTTGTCACAAGAGTTAACTCTCCCTCAAATCGAGCAAATGCTTCTTTTAATCCTTCAGGAAGTGCATTGACGAGAACAGAACCAAGAATACTTCCACAGGAGAGGATAATAAGTTTTGCATTTTGGACGACTTCAATAGCTGGAGGATAGGCAGTAACGGAAGGTTCTAAATAGATTCTTTTTACACGGTCTTTTGACATTTGCTGCTCGTCAAGGTGATGCTCACCGAGAAAAAATCTTTCTCTTTCAGTCTCAACAGCAATATTACTTGATTTTACAGCAGAGGGAATAACTCTTCCATTAAATTCCAAGCCTAGTGTTTCTAGTATCCTCTGAATCTCCGCAAAAGCGATATCTGGCGTATAAAATCGGTGAAAAATCTCTTGTCCCAATACTGTATTACGAGGGCTTCTATGATAAAATAAGTCTCGAAGCTCTCTAAACTTATCAGTTTTTCTTAATTCAGGAGGAGCAAGAGAAAAAAGAATTCTCATAGCATCGCTGTAGGCAATTTGCAGAGGGTCTTCTTGTCTTCTCACCCCCGTTGCTCTTCCAGAATCAAAAACAGCAGCGATTGCTCCGATATTATCTATCCATAATTCCTGAGACTGGGGTTCTTTAATTTGAAGTAAGGCTTCATGAACGACTGGTGATCCACTTCCTCCTCCAATAGTAACGATTTCATGTGTCATTGGAAATTGATTCTATCATGAAGAAAAATATTCTCCAAGTAGGTTTAAAAATGAGTAAGTATTCCAAAATATCTACTGTTGATTTGCTGTTTTTGAAGTAATTGCGAGTACTAACTAAGGGACGTAAAAAAAGCCAGTTTTTTTATAACCATTTCTCAAGAGCGCATCTTTAATATTTTTTGATAATACAATGGGATAGTAGTCATCTATTTTTTTAGCAAGGTGGAGAAGTTTCCTTTTTGTATATTTCATTTCCGTTTCCAGGTTCTAAGAGATTTTGTTTGAATTCATAGTATAGTGGTGTATAGTTTATTTTCTTTTACGCCCTTAACCCTAACCCCAAGTGAGGAAAACTCTAGAGTTTTTCCACTGTCTCGGATTAATTGTCTTATCTTTTTAATTGATGGAAGAGAAGAATCATTTTGTATAGAAGAAGAAATACTTGTTGATCCAAAAAGAGGATAAATGGAATGATCAGGAAAAGAAGTGGGGTAAGACGATAACGATGGGAGAAGTTTTCCATATCTAATGTGAGTTTTTTTTGTTTTCTTTGCTTCTTCTTCTGAAAAGTCTTTCCATTGAATATATTCATTTTGAGTTAAATGCATAGTTCTCGTACAAAACTCACTTCCACAAAGACACACGTGAGGACAAGGAATACAAAGAGCATTTGGGCTAAACAAATAAGAAGTTGTAACTTCTTCTCCTATAAAAATCTTACGGAGAGTGAAAAAAAGAGTATGTCCTTTATATAGATACATCCAACTATTTGGAGTACAAGAATGATTTAGTAAATGAACTCCTGGAAGAGATGGATTTTCAGGATATAAACAGGCTTGGTCACTATAGTACATGAGGTATAAATTCCTATCGTTCTCAAAGTTTGCCTCAGTTGCAGTTCTTAAGACTTTTCCTAAGTAATCACCAATCAGAACGCCGGGTAAAATATCTTTTGTTGCAAAGATTCCTTTCCCTTTTTTGACACTGTCTTTTATTTCCCAAAAGGTAGGTGGAAGAAAAATCATATGGTTTATTCTAGCATGGGAAGAAAGGAAAACTATTTATGAAGAAGTAATTTCCAGTACGTATTTATTGTATTGTCGTCAAAACCATCATAATTTTGAGTAGTTAACGCTTTTGCAACTAACTTCGCATCTTCTAAGTATCTTGTATCATATACACCTCGAACATTACAGAGTAACAAAAGTTTTTCTAAACTAGTTACTAAAAAACCTTCCTTTATAGCATTCTCTTTTAATTCGTCGTACGTATACAACACAATACTATCCCATAACTCAAATTGTTGATAAATTATTCCGTGATCTCCATATAAATCCCACAGTTCTGGTATTTGTTTAAAACTTGAGTGATGGTCTTTTTCGACGATGAGAGCAGTTTCTTTTAATGATAGAGCAAGGTTAAATACGTGGTCTGCTCCAGAAGTTATTGAAAGGGCAAAAAATAATAAAGAAGAATTTGGAAATAGGTTATAATAAGTAATAATAAATGGCTCGTTATTATAGAAAAAAACCACCAACTTTTTTTGACTCCACTTTATTTGTTTTTATCGCACTTTTATTAGGCATTGGCTTTCTTTTCTCCCGAGTAGTTCCTTTTAACCTTGATAGGATTCAGCTATATCTTTTCTTTTTAGGAGGAATGGTTCTCCTCTCTGGCGCAGTTCTTATCTACATCATTATTCAACAAGAGAAAAAAAGATTACGAGCAATAGCACTTTCGGATGTAGATCATATGAGTGGAGTAGAGTTTGAGCATTATGTAGTAGCACTATTAAGATCACAAGGATATGAGATAGAACACACAGGAAAAACAGGAGATTTTGGAACAGACGCTGTAGGAAGAAAAGGAAAAGAGAGATATAGTATACAGATTAAAAGATATAGCAACACAGTAAACGCTGATGCGATCAGACAAGCTTTTACTGCAATGACAGCATATAATTGTACTCTGTCTATGGTAGTGACAAACAATTTCTTTACAAGAGAAGCCAAAAAACTTGCAGAGTGGAATAACTGTATTCTTGTTGACAGAAATACTCTAACAGACTGGATTGTGACATTCCAAAAAGTGAAATAAATATTGATATACTAGATAGAAGATGTGGTTTAATTTACTGATATCTCTTGGAGCATTTATTGCTATCTGGTATGGGGCAGGGCTTATTGTCTCCTCTGCTGTCTCTTTTTCGAAAAGACTTCACCTCTCCTCTTTTGCTTTTTCTTTTTTTATCCTTGGCCTTCTTACTTCAACTCCTGAGTTTGGCTTGGGATTAACAGCTCTTTCGGAAAATAATCCTGAAATATTTGTTGGGAATCTGATTGGAGGAGTTGTTTTTATTTTCTTTTTTATTATTCCTCTCATGGCTATTTTGGGGAAAGGAATAAAGCTGCATCACGAGTTAAGTAATAAAAACTTAATCCTTTCTTTTCTCGTGATGCTTTCTCCTATCTTTTTTGTGATCGATAGACAAGTAACAAATCTTGAGGCCGTAGTTTTAATCATGCTCTACTTCATCCTTTTTTTCTTCATTCAGAAAGAACATGGAATATTTGATACAGAAAATAATCGTGTCCTTGAAGTGAAATATTATTCTTTTAAAGATATCCTAAAGGTCCTTTTAGGAGTAGGAATTGTATTTGTTGCTTCAAGAATTATTGTAGATAATACGTTATACTTTTCCAGTTTCTTTCACATCTCGCCTTTTTACATTAGTTTAGTTATTCTCTCGTTAGGAACAAACCTTCCCGAGCTGTCCTTAGCGATAAAGTCAGTGATCTCGGGAACAAAAGATGTAGCTTTTGGGGATTACATTGGCTCTGCTGCTGTGAATACTTTATTCTTTGGGTTATTCTCTCTTCTTCACAACGGAGCGGTAACAACTGTTGATAATTTTCTTATAACCTTTTGTCTTATTGCTTTTGGTCTAGGATTATTTTACTTTTTCTCAACCTCCAAGCATGATATCTCTCGGAAAGAAGGATTTTTCTTGCTTTGTCTCTATGTGATTTTTATTCTGGTTGAAAATGTGTAAAAGGTAGTACTTATCAATTCGCTGCCCCTATAGTATAATCTTTAGCAAGATGATAAAACTTCTTACCTGGCTTATTCTAATCATTATTCTTTTCACCACGCTTTTTCATGTGTTTGGAGCACAGTTATCTTCTGAAGTTGTTCTTCTCTCCATTATGCTTCTTTTATTATCACTTTTTTCAGAACTCAAAGAATTTAATTTCTGGGGATTAAAAGGAAAAAAAATTGAGAAAGAACTAAAGCAACTTGAAGGGAAAAAAGCAATAAAAAAGAAAAAGGAAAGCAAAAAAACAAGACTTACAAAAGGAGAAGAGCAAACGAGATTAGAAAGAGGGAGTGTTGATAAATCAAGTTTTCTGGAATATTCTTATGAAGTTGAACGGTTGCTCCGAATCTATGCGACAGAAAACTTAAAACAAGACATTCCTTCCAATGTGAACCCAAAAGTTTTAACAGATATGCTTTTTGAAAATGATTTATTAACCAAAGAAGGAGTTAAACAACTCGAGACAATGAGATGGCTTCGAAACTTACTTATTCACGGAAGAGAAAGTGAAATCACTTATACAACACTGGAAATGGGTTTACATATTGCTGCAAGTTTGTATGATGAATTATATCTTTCTCTTTACCAAACAAAAAAATGAAACCATATATTAGCTTAATCACTCTTGGAGTGAATAACTTAGAAAAATCCTATGAGTTTTACAAATCTCTTGGATTTTCAAGTAAAGGAATTGAAGGAGACGTAGTATTTTTCCCTTTGAAAAACATTCATTTGTCACTCTACCCAAAAGAAAAACTAGCTGAAGAAGCCCACGTTTCTATTGACTGTGCAGAGACTGTTTTGTTTCCAGGATTTACTCTAGCTCATAATCTTTCCTCCATTGATGAAGTAGATACATTTTTTAAAGAATTAGAAAAAACAGAAGCGATTATTACAGCTTCTCCTGTTAAAAGAGAGTGGGGAGGATATTCGGGATATTTTAAGGATTTAGATGGATATATTTGGGAAGTTGCCTATAACCCCTTCTCACCTGAGATGGTAAAAGAGGTGTGATATACTTTCCGTATGCTGCGACTCCTCTTGTCTCTTCGTACTTTTCTCCCTCTTTTTGTTTGCCTTAGCGGAACTTGTTTTCTTGTTCTTCTCCTCCTCCATCAGCAAATAAGACAAAGTGCAACAGATGTTTTATACGTTTCTGGTGAAGCAATGGTAAATATTGTCAAGACACAAGGAAGTTTAGTCGTGAATGGGAAAATGACAGATCTTGCCTCCTATCCTCAAGTCTACATTATGACTTTCAATCAAAATAAAAAGCTCGTAAGTAGTACGACAACGCATAATGGAAAACCCGTAGTGTTCCCACCTGGCGTATTTGATCATGTTTCAGGCAATACTCCCTATTCTCTCACCTGGGAACCGGAGAAAAAACTACGACAAGCAGTTTTGATCTACAAAACAAATAATCCTGCAGGATACGTAGTAATGGGAAGATCTCTTAAAGTGTATGAAGAAAGAAAAGCGCAAGTTGTAAGAACTGTCATTCCATTTTGGCTCCTTCTTTCTATAGGAACGTTTATCACAACACTTATTTTTACTCCTCTTCCAAAGAAAAAAGGATGATATAATAGGGAAGTTGTATGAAACTTCAAAAAGAATATTTCCTCTACGCAGCCTTTCTTATCGCCCTAACCTCAACTCTTGGAAGTCTTTTCTTTAGTGAAGTCATGAAGTGGACTCCCTGTGTTTTATGTTGGTATCAAAGAATTGCTATGTACCCACTTGTTCCGATTTTAGGAATAGGTATTTTAGTTAAAGACACGAAAGTATATCAGTACGTATTACCTTTAAGTATTGTTGGACTACTTATCGGGATTTATCACAATCTACTTTATTACCATCTCATTCCAGAAAGTATTCAACCATGTATTCAAGGAATTTCTTGTACGACAAAATTTATTGAGTGGCTTGGATTTATTACTATTCCCTTTCTTTCTTTGGTATCTTTTGTTATGATTACGGCTCTCATGTATTGGTATAAAAAATCTTATGTCAAATGAAGCTAAAATATTAGGTGGGATAAGTTTACTTGCAATCCTTATGGCAGTTGGAGCTGCGTTTCTTTTTGGAAACCCTTCAGCTTCTCTTGATGGAACACTTGTTGATACATCAAAACTAGTCAGATCTGATAGCCATTTCACCGGACCAAAAGACGCAAAAGTAGTGCTTGTTGAATTTGGAGACTTTCAATGTCCGGGGTGTAGAGGAGTTAGCTCTGTAGTTGAACAGATTCAAAAAGACTACAAAGAGAAGATAAAAGTTGTGTTTAGAAATTTTCCTTTAGGGATGCATAAGCATGCTATTCCAGCCTCACGTGTTGCAGAAGCTGCAGGAGCACAGGGAAAATTCTGGGAAATGTCTCACCTGTTATTTCAGAAACAAGCTGAGTGGGAAGGTTTAGAGAGCGTAGATGCTGTATTTCTTTCTTTAGCTAAAGAGCTAAAGCTAGATGAAGCGAAATTTAAATCGGCACTTTCTAGTGAAGAGGTTCGAAACAAAGTGGAGCGAGACATGAAAGACGGGACTGACGTAGGAGTAACAGGTACTCCTACCTTTTTTATTAATGGCAAACAATATCGTGGCTCCTATACGTATGATGCCATGAAGCAAGAATTAGATACTCTTTTGAAGTAAGATTGCAACTTTCCCCAACTTCCTGTATACTCTTTTTATCTAGTGAGGTTTACTGTAGCGATACAGTCAATGTTTAATGACCATTCAAATCTAATGGCTCCTCTATAGAAATATATATAAAGAAAGGAGGAGCATAATGACTACAAACAAATTATTTGTTGGAAATCTTCCATACAGTACAACGTCTGAAACGTTGCAAGAACTATTTACCCAGGCTGGAACGGTTACATCTGCAAAGGTGATTAATGATCGTGAAACTGGACGAAGTAAAGGATTTGGATTTGTCGAGATGGCAACACCTGAAGAAGCTCAAAAAGCACAGGAAATGTTCAATAATCAAGAAGTTGATGGGCGAGCAATGATTGTCAACGAGGCACGTCCTCAAGAAGACCGACCACGAACTGGTGGCGGAGGATCTTTCCAAAATGACCGACGCGGTGGCGGAGGACAAGGAGGAAATTTCAAAAGAGAAAATAAAAGATGGTAACTCTTCGTGAGTGACTATCTTTTTGAGCTTTGCTCTTCTTGATACCACTTATGTGTATCTTTTACATTTAGCGCTAGAGAAGTAGGGGTAAACCCTATATCTCTAGCCTTTTTGTTAGAATACCTTCTTCTTGTTGTCAAAAATTCCGCCTGATCCACTAGTAACTAGTACCCGTCCAAGTGTTTCCATTTTGCGCTTTATTTTAGCATAGACTATCAGTACAATACGGAAAATGGAGCTGCGAACTATTATTAAGATTCTTTTTTTCTTTGTCTTTTTTTTATTCTCTTATTATCTGTACGAAGGGATACGAAGCCCGATTCCTGCATTAGGGGATAGTTGGGATTATCATATTCCAATTGCCAAAATGATTTTATCCGGTGAATTTATCTCTCCACAGGGAATAACAGTTCCGCAACAATACTATCCAGGAAGCTCGAATCTTTTCCACAGTTTATTTTTACTCTTCTATATTCCCTTAACTCTTTCGAATCTTTTTGCACTTTTTGTATTTAGTTTTGTGCTGTATCTTCTTGCCCGGTCTTATGTGTTGTCAAAAGAGATGAGTCTGTTGTTCTCCTTAACGTGTATTTCACTAACGGTTTTTCATAGGTGGGCAAATTCGGTAAGTATTGATGTCTGGGTAAGTATTTTTTTCTTTACAACACTTCTTCTTCTTCGTTCATCTCTTAAAAACGTATGGAAGTGGGGACTACTTGGGGTAAGCGTGGGGATGCTTATTGGATCGAAATTTATTGCTTTGGTGTATCCACTTCCTCTTTTTATCATATCCTTAGTATCTCTTAAAAAAACTATTACGCTAAAAAAACTTGCAGTTTTTCTTCTTCCTGCTTTCCTCCTTGGAGGAGGATGGTATGTGAGAAACTATTTGTTATTAGGAAATCCATTCTATCCACTTGACGTGTTAGGTTTCAAGGGGGAGGGGGTATTTAGAAGTGATGAAGTAGTCTGGAGAACAATTTTTGCCTATCCACTACTCGTTTTTCACGCACTCATTTCAGAATATAAATTATTCACACTCTGGTTTTTTGCTTTTCCATTTATTTATTTAGTAAATCGATTAACTCTGTCTGAAGAAATAAAAAAACTCAGCTTCCTAGCTCTTTTTCTTTTTCTTGTTTTCCTTTTTCTTCCGATGGATTGGAAGCCATGGATTATGGTTTCTAGTCTTCGCTACTCGTATTCTTTAGGAGTTGTTCTCATACTTCTTCTTTTTCTTTTTGTGAAAGAATGGAAAAAAGAAAAGGGGTTAGGGTATTTTTGTCTCTTCAACAGTTTTTCTGTATTAACCATGTCTTATTATCCCAAGCTGTTATTTTTCTTACCTGTTGGATATTTCCTATGGGTAATAGTGGAGCGTTTTATTCTGGAAAAAAAAGAGTAGAGTAAGAAGTAATATGGTCATGAAAGTATACAAGAGTTTCTTAAAGAGTTAGTGCATCTTGCAGTAAAAACTCTCCAACTTGTGTCCTTCTAATCCGATAGGCAAGTGCCCCGCACCCAAGGCTTTCCCCCATTGCCTGACACAAAGACCGAATATATACTCCACTGGTACATGTTACACGAAAAGTAAGGAGAGGAAGAGAGGAGGGGAGATTGGGGGCACATTTTTCCCAGGAGGAGAGGATATCATCTTGGCGAAAGTCGCCTTTGACGCGGGAAATATCTGCAGTAATTGATGAAAGTAGGGAGGAGGAGTCAATAGAGCTAGAAGAGAGGGGAGTGAGACTAGTGATTGTTACTATCTTTTCAGGAATAGTAAGCTCAGTCATCTTACCTGCTCGTGCCCAATAATAGAGCGGTTTTCCATTCACAGGTTTTGAAGAGTAGGGAGGATAGGGTTGAGAGAAGGTATGGACAAAAGAGGGAAGCGTGGAAAGAAGTGTTTTTTCACTAGTAACTGCAGGAGTACGTACGGAAGTGATTTTCCCCAATATGTCATAGGTATCAGTAGTGATACCTAAAAGGAGAGTAAACTCATATGTTTTGGGTAATCCTTCGTACTGTTTTCTTTTTTTATTCTCTTCTCCAACTAACAGAACTAAAAGTCCTTCTGCCATAGGATCTAGTCTTCCTGCAAAGCTAATTGTCTCAGAAGAGAACTCTGGACGAGACTTCTTAAATGAAATGATACTGTCTAAAGGAGTAATTCCTCTAGGTTTATTGATAAGAATGATATTCTCCATAAGAGTATTATACTATAGGGATCTTGCTTTTTTTTATAGGGTATGTCTTACTAGATGTAGTGTCCTCATATGAAAGTAACACACTACTTATCTTTTCCCGTTACTACTCTTTTTTCAAAAAGATGGACCTTTCTCTTCCTTTGTAGCATCTTTAGTATAACCACTTCTTTTATTCCATTCTCCTATAAAGGGGAAAGAGTTTTGGTTTCTTCAAGCCCCACGCATCAAAGTACGATTGCAACTCCTTTAGAAAATGCTCGAAAACAAGCCCTGTCTCGCTACACCCAAATTAAAGAGTTAGGAGTAGGACAGAAAAAACTTGTTATTCCAACTGCTACACCGACTCCACTTCTACAAAAGTCACAAGAGTGGGGAAAGGCAGTTCAGATTGACGAGCATACGTGGACAATGCAGGTGAAAAATGACGAAAAGCAGGGAACACCTCAAGAAATCCTACAAGCCTTAAATAGTTATCGGCAGAAACATGGGAAGGGAAGTCTTAGCTGGGATTCGTCTTTGGCAAATTATGCCCATTCTCGTGCAAACGAATTTTCACAGAAGGGGACATTGGATGGTCACAAAGGGTTTATGGACTTTATGAATAATCAAGATGGATTTAGTAAACTTGGTTTTAGCTCTTTAGGTGAAAACTCCAGTTACGGCTATACCCTAGAAGGAGTCCATCTTATCGAGTGGGTATATGCTGCAGATAAACCACATGATGACAACCAACTTAATAGTGAGTGGACCCATGTGGGGGTTGGAGTTGTTGGCGTTGCGACTAATTTGGTCTTTGGCGGAAAAAAGCGTTAAACGGTCTTACTGCTCTCATACTTCTTTCATATTCATTTTTTGTAGAGTTTATTCTACACAGGAGAGTAGTAAGTGGAAAAGAGGTGGACATGTAGGCATGAATATTACTTATGGATCGTTTTAAGAGCAATCGTAGGATGGATTGCATCCATAGTGATGGGTACTAATGCACAGCAGGGAGCAGTACTTACTATCATATTAGGAATTGTTGGAGCATTTATTGGAGGACTCTTAATGAGTTTTTTGGGAGCCTGTGGAGTCAATGGATTTAACCTCTATAGTCTACTTGTTGCAACAATAGGGCAAAGTTATTATTGGAATAGGGAAGGCCCTTCGATAATACAGGAAATAGGCTCAGAGTTGATACATGGCACGCCTAAAAAAAACACGAAAATACATTTTAGCACTCAGGGTATTTTATTGCTAATCCTAGAGTAGGGAGCAGGCACCAATACATATAAGACGTATCCAGCCTTTCATCTATGAAAAAGCGTTTAGCAACTTAGTATCAATGTAATAAAATTAACCATTTTTTTGAAAAGAGTAACCCTTACAGCATCCCCCTAATAAGTCGAGGTTTATTTGGGATTGTCTACCCTTCTAACTCCCCCACTTCTGATATACTCTTTTTGTGTTAGTAAAAAAGCTCGTTCGTGATAAAATTCCAGAATTAATGCAACAACTTGGGAAAAAAGGGAAATGGTACCAAGCAAAGAAAAGTGATGTCACTCCCCTACTCAAAGAAAAATTACAAGAGGAGGTAAAAGAATTTTTACTTGACGATACACTTGAAGAGTTAGCGGATATTCAAGAAGTTCTTTTGGCTCTCTTGAAAGAGACAGGAGCTACAAAAAAACAATTGGAGCAAATTCGATTAAAGAAGAAAAAAGAGAGAGGAGGGTTTGCAAAGTCCTATGTCGCAGAATTTATCAAATAAAACATGTAAAACCTGTAGGACTCCACTACAAGTACGTCAAACCAGACGTACTCCTGAGCAATTGTTAAAACAATATTACTATACTGCCTATTACTTCTGTCCAAGGTGTCAGAAAATGTATCTAGACGACTCTTTTAAAGTAGTGAATAAAAACTACTCTCTTTTTACGACTCCAGAGCTTCCTTTAGATCACCAGTTTGATATCGAGATTTGGACTGACGGGGCGTGTGCAAGCAATGGACAAGTCAATGCCAAAGCTGCTTGGGCTTTTGTTACCAAAAACTTTGAAGCAAGTGGGTTAGTTGAAGGAAAGCAAACGAATAATACAGCAGAAGCGTTGGCTATTTTTGAAGCGTTAGTTTGGGCAGCTAAAAACAAGTATAAAACAATAAAAATTCTCTCTGACAGTCAAATCTCGATTCATAACCTCTTTAAACCCGCTTCAATGATTAAAGCGAATAAAGAAATCTTTGAGGCAATTGAAAAAGTAATTCAGGAAAATGCGTTACAAGTAGTCTATGAAAAAGTTGCAGGACATGCAGGAATAGAAATGAATGAACGAGTAGATAAGCTAGCGAATAAACTAGTTGGAATCTAGGATAATCTCCCTTTGTACAAAGCACTAAGATCAAACATAAACCGTCCCATAGTTTGACTTTAAGATATTTTTATGATAATCTCACGCGTAATAAGAAGAAAAAGAAACAAATGCGTTTCAACTTCTTCTTACGTTCTTTAACAGCTCTTGCTTAAATGTCTCTTTAAGGATTGTTCAGAAAGAAAAGAAGCTTATTCTTTTTTCTCTGAGCGGTCTTTGAGGGGGCAGATCTAGACCGCAGGGAGGGATGATGTACGATTACTTGGTTGTTTGTAAGATGCGTTCACGAAAGTATCCATGTGCGTTGCAAGACTCAGTTCCTCTGCTTGCTAGCATTGACGCGGTACCAAAAGATGGTATCTATATTTCAATAAGTCGGCATCATATCTCAGAGGAAGATATGAATACCTTTAGGATCAATCTCAAAATTGATCCTAATCTGATCGACTATCACATGCACAGGCTCTTCTAGTGACCTCTGCCCCCTCACTCAATCGTACTCACTTTCGGATGTCCCGGAAGTGTCGCGATACTATCTCTAACTGGAGGACACCACTATGGGTGCTCGGACGTACACTAATCGACCGCGCTCTAAATTCTCTTGGGGACGAGGACTTGTTACTATCTGCCTTTTGACAATACTTGGGATTTCACTCCTGTTCAATAATAGGACACTTCAGTCTGGAGCAGATTGGAATGATTCCCCCCGAGTGGTGGATGGAAAGATCAAGATGAGTGTCTATGTCCCTCGTAGGGATGACCTGACACTTGTTTCTTTCCTCGGAACTTGGGAGTGGGAAGGGATAGACGCTCCCGTAGCGGTCCATCTCTGTGATCTAACTCCCGAGCAATCCGCTCCCCGAGGGAGTGGACATATCTATCTCTGCGAGTTTGACCCAAGCATCTGGGAGATTCCCTCTGGTAGGCGAATAAATATTCAGTATGAGCTGAACACCGGAGTAAAGTTCTGGCGATCGTCACCAGTAAAGGTTAAGGTCCCGTAAGCAAGAGCTCAAGTGCCTGAGGAGAAGGAAGAAAAAAGATGATGGTACATCGGCTAAGCGCGTTGAGCGCTAACAAGCCGAACACCTCGTCTCTTCCTCTCCTCGGCACTAAGCCACATTATTCTCCGTAACTTTTTGTAAGCAGGATTTATTGGCATCGTATAGTTTGTACCCTACAACTCCAATAAAAGTGAGAAGAAAGAAACGATAGAGATATTGCATAGGAGAAGTTCCTATTTCACTCCCAATCATAGAGCTGTGAATAAAAACAAGAATAAAGATAAGATAATTCCCTTTGTGAATAAGTCTCCAGTATTTTCGAATAAATAACTTCTTTCTCAGGATTCCTGCCGCAGTAGTGAGAAGCATCAAGTCAAAGGCAATGAGTCCTAAGTATCCATAGATTGCCAGACTTCCCAAATACGTTTGCAACATGGTTGGAGGGAAAAAAACAGGTGGAGTTTGTAAAAAATGAGCTAGGGAAAAAAGTCCGGTATGCAAGAAAGTGAAAAGAAGCGTAGTGATACCAAAGGTGATATGCAATCCTAGTATTTTACTCCCAAAAAATCTGGTTAAAGGAAGTCTGAGAGCTCCAAGCATAATTTGACTCCAGACAAGGGTAAAGGCATAGAGTCCAAAAAGTCTAAAAAGGGTTAAGTGAAAGAGCGGATCAGTGATGGGAGTGCTTTTAAGAGTTTCAAGAGTTGTGGGACTTGAGAAAAAGTAGGTGTAACCGGGAACGAGAAAACACACAAGATAGATACTGACTAAACTAATTTTAAGGAATAGGGATTTCATCTACATTGCACTTTCAAAACGCTTCTCAACCTCTTCCCAGTTAATAATATTCCACCAGGCGGCAATATAATCAGCTCTCTTGTTTTGATATTTCAAATAATATGCATGCTCCCACACATCTAAAGCAAAAACAGGAGTCATTCCTTGAAGAAGTGGTGAATCTTGATTCGCTGTATCAAGCAGGTGAAGTTTGCCTTCTTTTACCGCCAGCCATGCCCAACCTGAGCCAAAGATATTTGTTGCGGTAGTTGAGAATTTCTCTTTAAACTCATCAAAACTGCCAAATGTTTCCTCAATGGCTTTAGCAATTTTTCCAGAAGGAGTACTCCCCTCACTTTTACTCATAATAGTCCAGAAAAGAGAATGATTACTGTGTCCCCCACCATGATTTCTTACAGCTTTCTGAATATCCTCAGGAAGAGAAGTAAGTTGTTTTAATAATTCTTCTGCGTTATCAATATGAATCTCTGGATGTTTTGCTAGCGCTTCGTTAAGCTTTGTAATATAGGTTTGGTGATGTTTGGTGTGGTGAAGACGCATAGTTTCTTCATCAATATATGGTTCAAGAGCGGAGTAGTCATACGGAAGAGTGGGTAATTCAAACATACCCTATTTATACTCTTTTGAGTGTAACTTGTCTAGAAGTTACTCAAAGTAAATTATCCCATAGTTTGACATCAAGGCATTTTTATGGTAATCTCACGCTTAATAAGAAGAAAAAGAAACAAATGCGTTTCAACTTCTTCTTAGTTCTTTAACAAGCTCTTGCTAAATTAGTTTGTCTTACGCAAAGACTGCTAAGAAAGGAAAGAATTACTTCTTTTTTCTCTGAGCGGTCTTTGAGGGGGCAGATCTAGACCGCATGGAGGAATCTGATGAACTATCTCATTGCAGTGGAAGTGACGAGGAAGAAGCTTCCGGATGGAAGCTATAATACAACGCTTCCTCCTTTCTCGGCAGCACCGGCGTCTAACGCCGTAGCGGGAAATCCTGTTGAGCTTGAGGAGGGACGATATCTCTTCTCAACGCTCTATCGAGGTGTTACTCCGGACCAGATCAGTAGTTATCTGGCTCAGGTTCGAGAAACATCTGGAGTGACGAGGATTCAGTACCTGACTTTCTAGTATCTCTGCTCCCTCACTCGAGTCTACTCACCTTTCGGATGTCCCGGAAGGTGTGGAGATATCTGTTTACACGGAGGTGAGTCATGGTCAAACGATCACGTAACCGACAACAGACAGGATGGCGTTCTTTTGCCGTAGCACTCGTAGGTCTTCTTATCTTCGTTGCTTTGGCGTGGGACAACCTCCCACGCTCGAGTCAGGCTCGACCAAAACCAGTACCTACTCGCCCATCCACTCCTTCAAACACGTCGGAGGACTTCATCAAATTTGATGGACTCCCCCGGGAAAACGCCGAGGGATTGGTGGAAATTGAAGTAGTAGTCACTGGTCCTTCGTTTGAACGAAGCATAAGTATCTGGGTTGAGTTTGGTGGAGTCAAATGGCCAGTCTGCTCCTCGCCGTCGACTGTGGCACGTCTCAAGTGCCACTTTGACCCGAAAGGGAAGAATATCCCCCATGGTGCAATAATCCAGACCTACGTGGAGATGAGTGAAGGAACGACTCCTCTTGCACTTCTCCAAAGTGGAGTGATCTGGAACCCAAACCCGCGATAGCAAGAGCTCAAGTGCCTGGGGAGAAGGAAGAAAAAAGATGATGGTACATCGGCTAAGCGCGTTGAGCGCTAACAAGCCGAATACCTCGTCTCTTCCTCTCCCCGGCACTAAACCACTTACCTTTTCTCTATACCTTCTTTTTTATTTCTGCTACGATAATACACGTGATTTGGTTTATTCTTTCTGAGATTATTGTTCTTCTTATTATTATCTTTCTTTTTTATCTCCTCTCATGGTTCTGGCCTCCAGATTCACCTTGGGCGCCGTGGTGGAAAACAGATGCAAAAGTTGCTCGAGCTATTAAAAAAGTAGGAAAGATTACGAATAAGGATTTAGTCTACGAGTTGGGATCAGGTGATGGAGAAAACTTAAGAACTCTTGCCAAAGAGTTTGGAGTCAGAAGTGTTGGTATTGAAGTAGATCCCCTACGTGTTACTCAATCTCGAATTCTCAACTGGAAAGAAAAGACAGGAGACAAAATAACGATTATTAAAAAGAATTTTCATGAGGTTGATCTTTCCCCTGCTACTGTTGTGTATACTTACTTAGTCCCCCGAGCGTTATTAAAATTACAACCCAAATTAGAAAAAGAACTAAAAGAGGGGACACGAGTTATTAGTTATCGCTACCCTATCCCCTACTTCCCCATTATTGCTGAAAATAAAGCCCACAAACTCTTTGTCTATGAAGTTTCTAAAAAGAAAAAAGAAGCTGTAAAAGCATCCACGAAAAAAACTCCAACCCCCCTGAAGAAAAAGTAATTATCTTTTTTCCTCAGAGACAGAAGAAAGATATTCATATAAAAGAGTAAACTGTTGATTTGTTTTTCCTTTTTCTTTTATTTTCTCAAGAAGGGTATTGGCTTTCTCTTTTTCTCCAGAGGCAAGATAAAGAGTATACAGATTTTGATATGCTCTATAGAACTCTTCTGAATTTTCTACTGCCTGTATATACGCTGTTTCTGCTTTTGTCAGATCGCCTATGGCATAGTAAGAATTTCCTAAATTAAAATAGATTTGAGGATATCCATTAGGTAGAGAAATAGCCCTCTCATAGTACCTAATTGCTTCTTTTTGCTCTCCATTTTTAGCAAGTGCCATGCCGTAATTATTTAAGGCCCGAACACTTTGAGGATTATGGGCCAGAAGGTGTGAGTAAAACACTAAAGGATTATTCCACTCGGTATTTCGAATCATCGTACGAGTGATAAAGGTTAGGCAAAGCAAGAGGAGTATTCCAAGAATGAATACCCTGGTTATGTCGTTTTTTACTTGTAGTATGAGCCAATACGCTCCGTAGGAAAAAAGAAAGAAAATTCCCACAGAAGGTAGATAGAGGAAATGTTCATAGATAATTCCATTAATGGGAGTAATTCCACTAGCGGGGATAATACTGATAAAAAACCACATGATGCCAAAAAAAAGAATTTTTGACCGAATACTAATAAGAATGACTGCAAGAATCCCCATAACTACTCCTAGTTCCAAAATAGTAGGAGTCAAAACAACCTGAGCAACTCGTTCAATATACAAAGTATGTGGAAAAAGTAGTAAGCCTAGATAGGTTGGAAGAATGGAAAGAAAGGTAAAGAGGCGAACAAAAACATTAGTAGCATAAAGAGAATTATCATTTAAGAAGTTTAACGTGTTTTCAAAATTCAATACCGTTAAGCGAAGAGTTCCGTAAAAAAAGAAAATAAGAACACTAAGTATATAGGGGGTCAAATAGTTTTTATATGTTTTCTGAATTTTTTTCCCTTCCTGCAGCCAAAGACAAAGTGGCATAAGCCCTAAGCTGATGAGTGCTGCTTCTTTGGAAAGAAGAGCAAGTAGGAAAAATAAAGGCGTGGTATAACGGCTCCATGTAGTGTTTTTGAGAAAAGAAAGAAGGGTAAGTGCAATACAGGTTACATATAGCGGGTCACTAATACCTGATGCATAAGAAATAGATTCGGTTTGGATAGGGTGAATAAGAAAAAGAAGAGAGGTAAGAAAGGCAACACTTCTTGGAAATAAACGATATAAAACAAAAAAAATCCCAACTCCTGCTGTGAGGTGAAAGGAAAGACTAAGAAGATGATAGATCCATCCAGAGTCTCCCGCTATTTGGTAAGAGAGTCCAAAAAGAGTGAGAAGGAGTGGGCGATAATAGTTACTTACTATCCCTCCTCCTGCATCAACATTTTCAGTAAAGTATTTGATCAAGTCAAATGATTTAACATACTCATTATTATAAATAAAGAACTCATCATCATAAAAAAGCTCATTGGGCAGAATATTGAGATAAGTAAAAAATCCTATACCTATAAGAATGGTGAGAAGGTAGGAGAGAGGGAGTTTGGAAAAGGAAGAAAACAGCTTTTTCATTATCTTTTCAAGATTCTCCATCGAAGTGTGTTAACAAGAATAAAAAGTCGATACAAAGTTGGTGAAATAATCAGATCAATACTTGGAGTAAGCTGCGTAAATCTAGCTCCGAAGTTTTTCTTGAACCGATGAAATCCTGAGTACGGATCAGATGGATCTGGTTCTTCTTTTTTTGCTGCTCCCCACATATCAAGAGATTGGGCTTGATGTTTTTTCCCAAACATGATTACCTCCCACATCATTTTGGTTGAGGCCATTGTTTCTCGATATAACTCACTTGATGCCCCATAGGGATAGTAAAGTGTATCTTTAAAAAGAAAAACAATCCAGGCAGCTAAAGGAATAGGATGACTGTTTGGTGGAGTATAGGAAGCAAGAAGTAGGTGAGTTGTGAAGTCTTGTGGACTTTTTCTTACATGCTTCAGTGTTTCCCATTGCAGTCTGTGATAGAGAGGAGAGTGTGCGAAAAATCCTTGCCGCTTAGCTGTTTCTTCGGTAAGGCGAAGATACGTAAGAAATGCTTCTTCTGAGTTATCCTCTTTCACTTCAACCTTGTTCTTTTCTGCAACGGAAATGTTGTATCTGGTTTTTTGGTGCATAGCCTCTAGTAGTTCTTTCTCAGAATGAGTTAGATCAAGGAAAAAGGTTGTTTGGGTGAAAAGAGGGTGATGAGAAAGACTGATATCAGATCTAGTAAGAAGGGTATCAGCAGACTTGGTGCTTTGTGGCTCTAGTTGAACATAGATACACTTTGCTCTCTCCCCTACTTCCTTTAAGTCCTGAAGCATTTCTTCACTAGGATACTCTGTTTTTGGAACATACCCAATGGTAAAAAGAGAAAGGGGAAGGGGATGAATAGTCATTTGATAAGCTAAAACGGCTTTCCCATTCTCCTCCCCTATTCTTCGCATAACTGTTACTCCAGTTTTTCTGCGAAACTCTCCCCACTCAATAGTTTGCATAGGGTGAAGTGCGAGGGAGTTAAATAACTCAAAATCAGCATCTGTTACATCTCTAAACGTCATAAGGATCAAAATAGGAACTAGTACTAGTATGCTGTAAAAGAGCTTCTTCTGGCAAATCGAAAAGGAAGCGGCTCATGACTCCTGCAGTTCTTTGTCCGAAAAAAAGTCTTTTTTTAGCATAGGTCAAATAGAGCTTTTCCCGAGCTCTTGTAATTCCAACATAACAAAGTCTTCTTTCTTCTTCCAATTCATGCTTATCCATAAGCGATCTACTATGAGGAAAAATCCCCTCCTCCATGCCAACCATAAAAATAACAGGAAATTCTAATCCTTTGGCTGCATGAAGCGTCATAAGCGTAACCGTGTTTTTAGTGGCTTTCTCGTCCTCAGTTGAATACTCTTTCTCAACTAAGGCAACATTTTCTAAAAACTCAATGAGATCAGGAAAGCTATAGGCAACAGATCGTAATTCTTTAATGTTTTCAAGTCGGGCCATATCTTCTGGATCTTCTTCGTTGTACAGAGAAAGATAGTTAGTTTTTTCAAGAATTTGATCAAGTAAATCAATCGTTTTTTCTCGCTCTTCAGCTGACTTGGTAGAGAGAAATTCTTCAAAAGCACTAAATCTTCCTTTCCCTAATTTTTCAGCTCGTGTTTTTGAAACAGAATCTGTAGGATTAGCAACGAGTCGAAGATAAGACAAAACATCTTTTACCTCTTTTCTTTCATAAAACCGCGTTCCGCCAATAAGGGTATAGGGAATTCCATGATGCAGAAAAGCTTCTTCGATCACTCGAGACTGGGCATTGGTTCGATAGAGTACGGCGTTGTCTGCTAATTTACTCACTCCCCGCTCTATTAGTTTCTGAATAATAAAGTCCGCTTCATCTTGTTCTGATTTTGCTTCATAGACTTCAATAGATTCTCCTTGAGGATTTTCTGTCCATAGTTTCAACACTGGGTGGAGTGTGTTCTTTTTGATCACAGCTGTTGCTCCGTCAAGTATGGTTTGAGTTGATCGGTAATTTTGGGAAAGAGAAAAGGTTTTGGTTCCAGGAAAATCCACTTCAAACCGTTTGAGATTTTGAAAATCTGCTCCTCTCCAGGAATAGATACTTTGAGAGAAGTCTCCAACCACGCAAATATGCTTTGCTTGTTTTGAGAGAAGTTTGGTAAATTCATATTGAGGTTTATTTGTATCTTGATACTCATCAATTAAAATATATTGAAAGGTTTGTTGATATTTCTGGGCTAAATCAGGATTTTCTTTTAAAAGCATGACGCCTTTTAAGACTAAGTCGTCAAAATCAACTGCATTATTTTGTTGCAATAGCTTTTGATAGGCAGTATAGATTTTAGAAACAGCAACTTGAAATTGTCCACGAGAAAAACTTGCATAGAGATCAGGGGAGAGCAGCTCATTTTTTGCATTGGAGATAGTCCCGAGTGCTGCACTAGGTTTTACGTCTTTTGGAGAAATACCTAAGCTATGCATCACTTCTTTTATGGCGTCAATCTGATCAGTCGAATCATAAATCGTAAAATCCGTTGATAAACCCACTCTGTCAGGATGACGTCTGAGAAGGCGAGCTCCAAGAGAATGAAAGGTAGTAACCAGAGGAAGGGATCCAATGCGGTACTCTCCAAAAAAAGTTTGAATTCTCTCCTTCATCTCTCCAGCTGCTTTATTTGTGAACGTGACCATCAATATCTCTGATGGATCGATCTGCTTTTCCAGAACAAGATAGAGTACCTTATAAGTCAAAACTCTTGTTTTTCCACTGCCTGCTCCTGCTAAAATAATGGAGGGACCTACTGAGTTGATAACAGCTTCTTGTTGTTGAGGATTTAAAGACTTGAGCAGTTGTTCTGGCATAGAGTATACTCTGTAATAGTCATACTATTCTAGCATATGAAAAACTCACTAATAGTGCTTAATTGGAAAGCTCGAAAAACCACCATGGAAGCGAAAGAGTGGCTTGATGCACTCTCTCAAACTTCTTTTTCTTCAAATTACTTTTACGTTCTCGCAGTCCCCTATACTCTTTTATCTTTTTGTTCAGAATACGTACAAAAAAAGGGTCTTCCTTTTCTTCTCTCAAGCCAGGACGTCTCCTCACTTTCTGAAGGGTCCTATACTGGTGAAGTTCCCGCCTCTCTTGTTAAAGAGTTTGCTCAGTACGCGCTTATTGGACATAGTGAAAGACGTCAATACCTATCAGAAACACCAGATGTTTTAGAGAAAAAAGTTGAGATGGCACTCAACTCCCATCTTGCTCCACTTTTTTGTGTCCAATCAGAATCAACTCCCATTCCTTCAGGAGTGAATGTAGTTGCCTATGAACCACCTAGCTCAATTGGGACAGGAGAGGCAGAAAATATTGAAGAAACAGAGCGCGTAGCACGAGAGATAAAAGAAAAAAAACCAGGAGTAGAAGTACTATACGGAGGAAGTGTGGAGTCAAAAAATATCATGAAGTATCTCTCCTCTTCTGTTCTGTCAGGGGTTTTGGTGGGGACTGCGAGTATTGAAGTAGAAACAACTCTCTCTCTTTTAGAAGCGATAACGTAACAGTATGCATAAGCCCCAAACCCTGACTAAAACTAAGCAAATGCTTCTCGTGGTAGGAATAATTTTTCTTGTGTTTGTTGGGAAGTTTATTGTTGAAGGAATACGATATGCTCCTGTTTTGTATCAGCTCCTTTTCCATAAAGAGATTGGGTTAAAGCGAGCTGAGAACAATAAGATTAATATTCTCCTATTGGGTATTGGGGGAGGAAAACATGATGGACCAAATCTGACAGATACAATCATTTTTGCAAGTGTTGATTCAGCTTCTCAAACAGCACACCTTGTCTCTCTTCCCAGAGACTTATGGGTAAAAGAGATTAACTCAAAAATTAATAAAGCCTATGCCAATGGAGAGGATGAAAAAGCAGGAACAGGTTTGCCTCTTGTAAAAGCAGTAGTGGGGAGAGTCGTGAATCAAAAAATAGATTATGCTGTGAGGGTGGATTTTACAGGCTTTGTTCAAATCATTGACCTTCTTGGAGGAATTGATGTTGAGGTAGAGAGAATTCTTGATGATTATGAATACCCAATATCTGGAAAAGAAACAGATACCTGCGAAAAGCCAGAGGAAGAGTTACCACTTTTAGCAACAGCCTCGTCTCAATTAGACGCATTTCCTTGTCGATATGAACACGTATATATTCCTAAAGGAAAACAACACATGAACGGAGAACTAGCTTTAAAATTCGTTCGCTCCCGTCACGCGCTAGGAGTTGAGGGATCTGATTTTGCTAGATCAAAAAGACAAGAGAAAGTAATTCAAGCCGTACGGGAAAAAGTCTTTTCAGCCGGAACGCTTTTGAATCCTCTCAAAGTTTCGGGATTATATGAAACCGTAAAATCCAGTATTGACACAGATATTTCCCAAGACGAGTTTGATGATTTTATTCGTCTGGCTCAAAAAATGCAGCATGGAAAAATTTCCAGTGCTGTTATTGACGCAGGAGATGAAGAGAGAGAGGGACTTCTTGTTAATCCCCCACTGAGTGAGGAGTTTGGGTATCAATGGGTTTTAATTCCAAAAGTAGGAAATGGAATATATACCGAGATTCAAGCATTCGTTAAAAAGCAAACAGAAATTAAGGTAGTTGATAAATAGTGGTTTCTCCACTTTGAAAAATCCGTACTCCTAGTTTTGTAAACTTTTCCTCAGACAAGAGAGGATATTTATCTTTTTCTAATTTCCCAATGAAAACATATGACACGTCATATTTATTGAGTAAGGTTTTGGCTTCTTGAACATCTGTTGTCTCATAGATTCTTTGGATATCACTTACCCGTGGTGCAGGTACGTCACTTGATCCTCTCCATAGCCATTCATGGACATACCACCCCAATACTGTTGGAAGGCCAGTATGAACTGAAACTCTGCCATAATCGGTATAGGAATCTCCTTGTGCTTCTAAAATAATTTTTTGTTCAGTAACGACGTTGTTTAAAAATCGAATTCCTGCAACATCTGTTGGATACAAAGCAGAAAGATAGACAGTTCCATCCAAACTTTTTGCTCTTCTATTTGTTTCACTAAGGTTTCCGTAGAATGACGTAATGGCAAAGTATGGATAGATAAAAAGAAGAGTTAAAATAATAATACTGAAGAAAAGAAACATACCTCTTCTCATCATTCCCCAAAAAGATTTCTTGGAAGTGGAGGAGAGAATTCTTAAAAAACTATACCCACTCACGAGAGACAAGAGCATAAACGCTTGGAAGGCAAGCTTAAACATCGTATTGGCTCTGTAGTGATCTGGATAAATATCACGAAGATAAATAAACTCAGGAATAACAAGAAGGAGAGTAGAAAAGCCAGCTAGAGTAAGGATAAATATGTCAGATCTTTCTTTTTCCTTTTTTCTCAAGAAAAGAATAAGTGCAATAGTAAAGAAGGCAAAGTGGCCATATAATATGCCAAATTGCCACAACGGGGTATGTTGGCAGTGATTTTTCTCAAGGACAAATGGGCCAATTCTCCCCATTTTTGTTTCTGCAATTATTTTCTCTCGGGCAGGTAAGGTAAGCGGAGTATTTAACTCAATTACTTTTTGAATAATAGGTTCTGGTACGCACAGTACGCCAATTCCTGAAACGGGAGGGGTAATATGAAAAGAAAAAGGAAGAGAGGTAAGTAAGAAAATACTTCCAACAACTCCACTTGAGGCAAGTGTTCCTAGTCCAATTTGTCTCCACTTATCCATTCCTTCACGAAGCCAAGAAGTTTTAAACGGAAGAAGAAAACGAATAACAATCACAATTTCAGTAAGAGTGAGATAAATTATTCCGTCCCAGGCATTTGTCATATAGAGTACTCCAATTCCACAACCTAAAGCTACTAGATATAAAAGATCTTTTTTGACACTACTGCGAAGTGAGGAAAAAGAAAGTGAAGGGAGAGAAGCAGGATGAGTAAAAAACGCGAGAAGCAAAGCTAGTACTAATAAAACAAAGGGGATATCTAATACGTGACCGTGTAAATCTGCAACAACCCAGGAATAAATGGGAAACTCATGAATAGTGTTATAAATAAACCGAGTTGCGTTAGGATACCAATACGCGTTGGGATAGGTGAAGCGTTGTTGTTGTTCTGTATCTGAACAAATAATTTTAGTTTTTGACTGAGAGTCATAATAGGAAGGTGAGTTGAAACATAGATTAAAAAGAGAGAATTCAAGAGATTTAAATTTCCATTGTGTTTCTTTTTTGATTGAGAAGAAAAATTCTGGTTTTTCTGTGTTGTATGGTTTAAAAAAGGCATAGAGAGTATGCAAGTTCCCTCCAAAGGTGGTAAGAAGTGCAGCGAGTATTCCTGTGAGGAGAATATATTTCAGTTGTATTTTTGGGAGACGGGAAAAAAGAGTAGTGGCCAGTGAAAATACCATAGTGAAGCAAAATCCGACAATTGAGGAGAGCATGAAGTTATAGGTAAGTCCTGAAGATAAGTGAGACAACTTGGTTAGAACTGCTGTTACCAAATGCCCAAAATAATAGTAGTTAATAGCAAAAGGAGCAAACCACATATCTTTTGGAGGAAAGTAGGTCGATTTGAGAATACTATTCATAAACCCAAAATCCATGTATTTTTCTAAACTATGAATATCAGGAGAAAAAGAACGAACGTAGAGCCAAGAAAGAAAGCAAAGTAGAAATAGGATTTCTTCTAACAAAAACACCCAAAGCAGTCGTCTTCTTTCAGTCTTTTTAACTTTTAACGTATGAGTAAAGAAAAGGTAGACACTGAGTCCTCCCCAAAAAAGTAAAATAAAAAGCAAGCTAATTTGTGTAAAGGGAAGTAAATGGAGTGTTCCGAATACATACATGCTGTAACTAATAAGAACCATTCCTACCACTTTGGAGAAAGCAAAGCCTCTATCAAAAAAAGAAGAAAAGAAATAATTACTTATGGGAAAAAACAATAATCCTATAAAAAGAAGAAGGGTATACCAACTCAGTGCATCAAAAAAATTAGGAATAAACATAGCTAAATTGTATCAGGAATCATTTTATTTCTACTACATCAAATCGCAAATCAGAATATACGAGAGGAAAAGAGTCAAGGTAAAGAGATTTATTAATTTCCTCTAACTCTAAAATAGTTTCTTTTGGAAGAATAACATAGCTGATCTTCAGATCAGAAAGAATTTGTTTAGTAGTAGTCATATCTATTGTTTTATAGAGATCTTTAACTATGTGATTCATTTTTATATCATCATATCCATATGCCCACGCATAGCGAGGATAGTGTTGATACGTTTTTCGTCCAGCTAGTCTGACAGGATGATACATCTCATCAAATGGAGCAAGAAAAACAGATTGAGGTGGAGTATTTTTCTCGACCCAGTTTGTAAAAGAAGATTGAGAGACATCTAAAAGAGAAAGAGTTGGCTGATTCTTTATTACCATAAATTCCCCAAATCCTGAGAGAAAAAGAAAAAAGAGAATAGGAAAAACTAAAATCTTTCCCAATGAAAAATCCCACAATAGTCGAAGAGTAAAAGCTCCATAAGCATTTATTCCCAATATCCAGATATTAAGAAATTTGTGATTATTATAAAGCTCTGCATTAAATTGGAAAAGATGGGCGAGAAGAAAAAGAAGGGTGAAACTCAAAAGAAGCACACAGTGTTTTTTATGAACAAAAAAAAGGCTAAGTGGGAAGAGAATATAGAGGAATCCTAAGTTACATACCCAATACAAAAAGAATTCATAAGAGAGAGGACTTCCAGAAAAAAGACCTGGATAAAAATGAAAAGAAGAAAAAACATCTTTACTTAAAAAAATGAGTTGAGGGAAACTCAGCAGACCAGAAACTAAAGTAAACAAAAAAAACTTTTGATACTCTTTTTTCCATAAGAGAAAGACTCCAATACACCCCCCCATTGCAATAAAGACATGAATTTGCCAGAAGGGAAGCCCTCCGGTAATAAGTGCTAAAAAAAAGATTTCTCTTTTTGAATGATGTGATGATTGATACAAAAGGAAAAGAGATAAAAAAAGTCCAACAAGAGCAAAAGATAAATGTCTTTGATTTACATACGTAACAAGACCCCAAAAAATACTTACGTAATCTGATTGAAAAGGATGGACGGAATAATATGCATTTTGATTCCAAAGACTTGATAAAAAATTTAGAAAAGAAGTGGGGGGGAGTTTTGTTAGAGCATCAATTAATCCAAAGGTACTTGGGAATAAAATAAGAAGTATAGAAATACTTCCTACAAATCGCGAAGAAAAAAAGGAAGAAAAAAAGAAAAATACGAGGTAGCAAAACCCAGCAAAAGAAAAAATACTCAGAAGATTTAAATTAAAGACAAGAGGAAGTCCTCCATTCTCCAATATTCCACTCCAAAAATAAAACATAAAATGATAAGACAGGTTTTTGTTCGGAACAAACGGAGCAGTTGGTGGGATATTTTCTCCAAGAGAAAAAGAACGAATGAGTGGAATATGTACTTCAGAATCTGCCCAAATATCTTGTCCAATTAAAAATGTTTGATTATGGTACTGAAGCGTTTGGTGCATAATATAACTTGAGAACAGAAGTAAGAGGAAAAATAATACAGAGGAAAAAAAGGAATAGGTTCCTTTTAACTGTGTTTGTTTTTGTCTCCAGATAAACCCACCTCCTAGAATAAGAAATACTGAGCAAAGTAACGTACTAATATAAAGAGGGAAAAGAAATGAGAGAAAAAACACCAACCATACTGCAAAAAAACTACCAATAAATATTCCAGAGATAAACCGAGTGATCCCGTCACTCACTTTTTTTTGAAAAAAGAGGAGAAAAAGGAAGTGTCCAAAAAAAACTGATGAAAATAAGAAAAGTAATCCTAACACTATGGTTTAATAATTTTGTTTGCTATTTCCTCAGATGAAAAATTTGTCTCCTTTTTGAAAATAATGACTTTTGGATGATCATATACCTGAAAGGTCTCCTCACTATAGTCATCAGGGATTGTTACTCCAAAAACAGAAGGGTAAGAGCTAAATTCTTGAACTTTTTTAAATCCTAATTTTTCATCAAACAAGTTATTGTAGTAAGAACTGGCATAGGGATACTTCTCAGATAGTCTCCGAAGAGTTCCATATAAACGTCTGCTATTTAGCACAATATAATCAGTTTTAGAAAGAGTAACAGAAAGTTTCTCAACATCTTCTGGAGTATGAAGATCATAGATGGGAAGTGCCGTTGTCTGATATAAAGACTGAGAGAGTGCACCTAAAGAGATTGGTAATCCATCATCCCAATGTTCGCCAGCCAAAGATGCACCAGGTGGGATATTCACATAAATCCACTCTGAGGCCTTAACTCGTGTTTGTGGGTTCGTATAGATATGCATGAAAGCAAATGTCCATAAAAAGGTTGTAACATAGAAAAATAAAAATACTCCCCTCCCTACTCTTTTATACTGTATGAGTAAAAAATCACACGTATAACTAATAAGAATTAGAACAAAAGGAAGAAGAGGAACCATATATCTGACAAATTTTGTAAACCAGGATCCCACATACAAAAAGTACATAAATGGAAAAGAGATAAATAAAAGAAATACAGGATCTTTCCACTTTTTTTCTTTCCACAAAACAAATGGAACAAGAACAAGAAGGAGAGTAAGGGGGCCAATTTGATAGAGAAAATTATAGAGTTGAAAAAGATAATTCGGAGTTCCTGTAAACTGAAGTGTATAGGGAACAGGTAGTGTTCCTTGAACGACCCCGGATTCGTACTTCATGGATTCAGAGAATTTATCCCAAGATAAAATAGTAAAGGGAGAGAAAAGAAGAAAGAAAAGAATACTCGTTACTCCAACGGCTAATCCAGCTCTTAAAAGATAAGAAAAAGAAAGCTCTTTTTTCTTTCGATGCCGAAAAAGAAGAAGGAAAAAAAGAAATGATGGATACACAAAAAAAGAAATGGCTGCAGTTTTTGAAGCAAGTGCCAGTCCAAGAAGTGCTCCAAGTAATAAAAACAGAGAGAAACGAGGAGTCTCAAATAAATAAAGCGCAGTACATGCAATTGAAACCACAAAAAAAGTAATCATACTTTCTGTAACTCCAAAATGAGCTGTTTGAATAGAAAAAACTGCAAAGGAATAAAAGACGACAGTAAGTATGGCTGTTTTTAGTGAAAACACTTTTTTAGCTAGAAAAAATAAAGGGAAAATAGTAAGTGTTGAAAAAAGAGCAGAGAAAAATCTTCCAATCAAATTAATTTTCCCCCATTCACTTACCCAGGAATGGTCATTGGTTAGCAAGATGAGCCCCTCCCCTACTGCTCTGTATAGATAGACTGGTAGTCCTCCATAGGCAAAAAATTCAGGATCTAGATGAGTAAAAAAAGAAATTCGAGAAACTGCCATGGCAATATTTCGCTCATCTGGATGAAAATAGTTTCCTTGATCCCAGTTACTATTATAAAATCGTAAAAACCCTCCAATAAGAAGGCAAAGAGAAAGAGTGAAAAAAAGTAAATGTTTTCTTATATAGTTCATCCAATTTGTGATGCCGCTTTTTCTCCTAATTCAACTGCATAATTTGTCCCCCTATCCCAAGGATAGACTTGTTGCATATTGGCTAGAAATACTTGGGAAAGAGGAGTCGTGAGGGGTGGAACAAGTGCGGAATAATTTTTAGGGACAATGGGTTGAGCGAAGGGTGCATGGAACAGATCTGTACCAATAAGGTCTTTTTTGTATCCTGGATGGAGCTTCTCCAGAAAGGGATGATAGTGAGCAAGAAGTTGCTCTTTGGAATAAGAGAACTTCTTATCTGTTGGAGAAAGATAGTTTCCTAAGTAAACCAAATGTTCTTCATTATAGTGTGTCTTATCCATGAAGTTAGTATGCTCAACAATGACAAGAAGAGGAGAAGACGGGACACAAAGGCTTAACCAATAGGTGTTATCAGAAAAAAATTGGTTTCTTAATCGAAGCACCAAATTAGTTGCCCCTAGTCCTTGGAGTCTTACTAGAGAATCCAAATACTTCTGAGGAAGCTGGGGGGTGAGTTTAGTAAATAAATGAGTAGGAAGAGTGACCAGTACTTTATCATATTTCTCGACTAATCCAGTTTTCTGAGTAATATGTACTTCTTTCTTCTCCTGTCTTATCGATTCAATCTCAGCTGTATAAATAAACTTTCCGCCATTTTTCTCAATAAGATCTGCAAATGTTTTGGCAAAATGAAGAAATCCTTTTTCAGGATAGGCAAGACTTGTTGTTCTTTTTTTTATTCTTGCCCAAAACCAAACGAGTGAGATCTGATCAACAAACTGCTTCATCTTATTTTTTAATTGTGGTTCCCATAAAAGGGTATAGGCTTTTTTCCCAATTAATTTGGGAAGAGCTGTGGTGGTTTGAATATTCTCAAGCCATTTCCAATACGGATTGAGCCGAAATAGCAGAAAAAAAACTCCTGCCATTCGGAGTCTTTCAAATAAAGAAAGCAGTGGAAAGGTGAGAAGGTGTTTGGCAGAGTCCAGTTGCCATACTTTACTTTGTAAGTAAACACTTGTTTTTGGTCTTTTAATGATAACGGGATAGTCTATCTCCTTGGCGAGTGAAAGAATTGAAGTATCGTTAGTAAACCAGTGATGATAATGTTGCTCTAAACTCCACTCCCATTTAGGATGGGAATAGCCAATCGCAAGTCCTCCTGGAGAGTCCTCTTTTTCATAGATTGTAACGGTATGTCCTTTTTGTTGTAGTCTGTAGGCTGCAGAAAGCCCAGTAAACCCTGCTCCAATTATTGCTATATTCATATCACTCCTCTTCCTGATCTAAAGAATAATAGCAAACCTACTCCACATGTGAAGACCCCAAAGAGCAAAATAACATAGGCACTCAAACTTCCTGTATCAGCAATAGGTGGAGGGGTGGTTGAAGTAGGTGTTGGTATCGCTGGTGATATTCGCAGTGTGGGAGTGGGGGTTGGGAGAGCAATAGTTGGAGTTGCCGTTATCACACTAGTTGTTGGAAGAGGGAGAGTGGGAGTAGTGGTACTACTTGGTGCTGGTGAAGGCACTTTGGTAGGAGTAGGAGTTGGAGATGCTGTTACAGTAGGTGTGGGGGAAGGAATAGTACTGGGAGTATTAGTTGGTTTGACAGATGGCTCTGTTGATTGACTCCCTTGTGCGTATACTGTAAAGGAGCGAGTGATGGATTTTAATAATCCATTTTTTTCTTTGGTTTTAATCGTAATCGTATGCTCTCCAGGAGGAAGAGGAGTTGATGGACGAAAAGACCAGGTTCCATTAGCAAGCACTTTTGTTGTTCCAGTTATGACGTCTGAGCGAATCTCAATCTCCACTGTTTCTTGTGGTACTCCCTCTCCTGAAAACAGTGGTTGAGAATCAGAAGTTCCGTTACTTGGGACAGAGAGAGACACTGTGGTGTCTTCTGAGATGTCGGCGTATAAAGGAAGAAAAGAAGCACTATCAGAACTTAAAGGGGTAGATTCTGTTTTTTTCTCAAGAGTAGTGAAGTCATATTCTTGTCCTAAAATAATAAGAGGTAAAGGAGATGAGTCAGATGGGAAGAAAGTGGCAAGAGAGCGAGTAGTCTTCCCATAAATAGAAAGAGTGAGGGGAAGAGAGGGGGAAAGAGTAACAAATTCTTGTAAAGAAGCATCCCGAATGGCATTTAAAGGAAGAAAATAAGTTCCATCTTGCTTCATTAGAGTGGAGAGTGGGGCTATCCCTGCACCAGTTACCACGAGTAAAACTTCTTCTTTTTCATTTACTTTTCCTGTAAGAGGAGGCTGAGTTGATGGGTCTGAGGTGATTTTGGGGCCAGTTCTGACTGAATATGGTTTGCCTTTGTCTCCATACACATCTTTTCCAGAAACAATGAAAAACTGATAGGTTGTATCTGGTGTCGTATTTTTGACACTAATATGATGTAAATTATAAACTTCTGATTTTCCTGCTGATTGATCCCGATCGTCTAAAACAATTTTCTCTGTTTTATCAGCTGCTTCTCCAAGAGACAGCGTCCCTTGTGTCAGCTCACTCGTTTGATAGGTTACGCTAAAGGAGGAATCAGAAACATTCGTAATTGTTACAAATTGTGGCTCAGTTCCTGTTGAGGCTTTGGTAAAGAAAAAAACTCTTTTATCAACCAAATAAGAGGTAGCAAATAACCCTCCAACTAAAAGAAGGATCCCTAAGATAGAGGGGATTTGTTTATTCCAAATAGATGCTCTCATGGTAATAGGATTGGACTACTTGTTGTTGGTGTGCTACTTGGTGAGGCAGTTTGTATAGGAGTTGGAGTAAGAATAGGCAAAGCAGAAAGAGTAGCACTCGTTAGAGTGGTTTGGGGGATAATAGTTTTTCTTTTTTTCAACTCTAGAAGTACATCAGTTGAAAAAGTAGCTGGGACTTGTGCAAGTTGGGATGCTAGGGGATCTTTAAGAGTTGAGGTTGTATAGACGTGCCACAAAGAAAATCCTATCCAAAAAAAGGTAAAGATTGCAATGGATGTGAGAATATAGACTAAATCTTTTTGTTTCATGGTAAAAAGTATGCCCTTCCTCTAATCGATAGTCTAGGCAGGATTGTTTCTTTTTCTGGTTTAAGATACGAAATAGATTCAAATTGAACTAGTCGGTTAAACGTTATTAAACTATCCATAAAGCTGAGTAAAGAGTTGTAATCTCCTTGAACTGAAAGGGTAAAAATAAACGAAGCTTCTTTCCCTGTTGCTCGTAAAGGGGGATAGAGCGTAATTTCTGAAGAATCAAGCGTTACCACCTTTACTCTTTCTTGGTTGGCAAGCTCATGAATCTGTCCAAGAAGTACTGAAGGAGAAGGATTTTGAGGGAGTGCCTCAAGAAGAATGGGGAGATCTGGTTGAAGGATTTGATATTGTTGAGAGAGAGAATTAAGATTAACAACTTTTGTTTTTAATCTTTCAACCGCAAACTGACTGTCTTCCAGTTGTTTTCGTAGTTCAATAACGGTAGTAAGAGTTGGATTAATAGCAAATACTCCAAAGACGATAAGGGCAATAAGAGTGAGAATAAGTGCACTATATTCCTGGATTTTTTCTCTTGAAATTTTAGGAAGATACTGAGCCATTGCCAAATATCTTCTTTTAGCTAAATTTTGTAAAAATCGTCTTCTATCTTCCACTTTTCTTTTTTTCTCCTTTCTTAAAATCAGCTGAAATACTTATTTCAAGTGAGGCAGTTGAAGTTTTATTTTCAATTCGATCTACACTCACTCCTTCTACATTAGGGTATGTTTTAAGGTATTCAATAAAAACTCGTACTTTATCTAGAGAAATGGCTCTTCCCTCGATGTGAAACGAGGTTGGGGAAAGTGCAAATTGGCTAACCAAGAGAGCATTATCTGCTTGATCGAGAATCTGTTTAGTAATAGTAGTTGCTTGAGGAGTTGAGGAGAGGAGTTCTCCTGCAGTTGTTAATCGTTGTTCAATATTACGATATTCTTTTTCTCGAGATTCCAAAAGCCTGACAAACGTTTGTTGTTTTTCGATCTCATCGTGTAAGTCAACTATATCTCGATCAAGTTTAAATCGATATAAAAATACTCCTAATGCCAAACACTCTGTAAGAATAAGAATCAGTCTGCCAATATTTAATGACCAGCTAATAAGTTTTTCAAAAAAACTTTTTTCCTGGTCACGTAAAAGGTTAATAGAAGGGGCAGTCAGTCGCATAGTGTACTCTTTCTAGTCTAGGTTCTTTTACCCATAATGTCAAAGTAATTACTTGCTGTATTGGAGTCTAAAATTTACCAGTGAAAAAAGAAAAATAATATGCTATACTTTAGTGAATTCTAAATGGGCAGCTGTCTCATTTAGGTTTTTTGTTTATGGCAGATATCACGAAAAATAGAAATTATCCACTTGATAAAATCCGAAATATCGGAATTATTGCGCATATTGACGCAGGAAAAACTACAACTACTGAGCGTATTCTCTACTACACTGGACGAACCTACAAATTAGGAGATATTGACGAAGGAAATACTCAAATGGACTGGATGGAGCAGGAAAAAGAGCGAGGGATTACGATTGTTTCCGCTGCGACAACTACTTTTTGGAAAGACTACAGAGTAAATATCATTGATACTCCTGGACACGTTGATTTTACTGCTGAAGTAGAGCGATCCCTTCGTGTGCTTGATGGAGGAATTACGGTACTTGATGCAGAAGAAGGAGTGCAATCACAATCTGAAACCGTTTGGCGTCAAGCTGATAAATATAAAGTTCCTCGTATTTGTTTTGTCAACAAAATGGACAAATTAGGCGCTGACTTTTTAGCAACGGTAAAAAGTATTGAAGAGCGCCTCGGTGCAAATCCAGCTATTATGGTTCTTCCTATTGGAGCTGAAGATACGTATGTTGGAAACGTTGATCTCCTTACTCGTCACTCCATTGTCTGGAACTCTGAAGAATTAGGAGCAACTTTTGAAGTCAATGACTCGATTCCTGAGGACATGAAGGAAAAAGTTGAAGAGTATCGACGTAAATTGGTTGAAAAGATTGCTGAAAATGACGATGCTCTCTTGGAAAAATATCTTAGTGGAGAAGAGATTAGCGTTGAAGAGCTAAAGGCTTCTCTTCGAGCCTCTGTAATTGCGTATAAGCTCGTTCCAATTTATGCAGGAACCTCTCTCAGAAATAAAGGTGTTCAACCTCTTTTGGATGCAGTAGTTGACTATCTTCCCTCCCCCGCAGATTTGGGACACGTTACTGGTGAAAATCCAAAAACAGGAGAAAAAGAAGACAGAAAGCTTGTTCCAGATGAAGCTATTTCAGGACTTGCCTTTAAGATTCAAAACGATCCACACGTTGGAAAATTAACCTACTTTAGAGTTTATTCAGGAACCATTGCTTCAGGATCTTATATTTACAACAGTACCAAAGGCGTAACCGAGCGAGTAGGAAGACTTCTTTTAATGCATGCAAATGAAAGAGAAGAAATCAAAGAGGCATTTTCTGGTGAAATCGTTGCCATAGTTGGTCTGAAAGATACCATTACAGGAGATACACTTTGTGCTCAAGATAAACCGATTGTTCTTGAGAAAATTACTTTCCCAGAACCCGTTATCTCACTTGCTATTGAGCCTAAAACCAAATCAGATCAAGAAAAACTTGGTCTTGCTCTGAAGCGCCTTACAGAAGAGGATCCGACTTTTACGGTTAAAACCAACCATGAAACCAACCAAACTATTATTGCTGGAATTGGAGAGTTGCAACTGGAAGTTATGGTTGATCGAATGAAAAGAGAGTTTGGAGTTGAAGCAAATGTAGGAGCTCCTCAAGTTGCGTATAAAGAAACCATTGAAGCAGAAGCTGAAGGAGAAGGAAAATACATTCGTCAATCTGGAGGACGAGGACAATATGGGCACTGTATGCTTCGAGTTACTCCAAAAGCTCGAGGAGAGGGCAACACGTTTGTTGACGCCATTCGTGGAGGAGCAATTCCTGCTGAGTTTATTCGTGCAGTTGAAAAAGGTGTTAAGGAAACTCTTGAAAATGGAATTCTTCTTGGATATCCGGTAATTGATGTGAACGTAACATGCTATGACGGGTCATATCATGATGTCGATTCCAGTGAAGTAGCCTTTAAAATCGCTGCTTCTCAAGCTCTCCAAGCAGCTGCAAAAAAATCAGGCATTAATTTACTTGAACCGATGATGAAGGTTGAGGTAACTACCCCTTCTGAGTTTATGGGAGACATTATTGGAGATTTATCGTCTCGTCGTGCTCAAATTTCAGGAACTGAGGAAAAAGGAATAACAACCATTATTAAAGCCATGGTTCCCCTTGAGGAAATGTCAGGATATGTTATGGTAATTCGAAGTATGTCACAAGGAAGAGCAACGTATTACATGGAACCATCTCATTATGAAATCGTTCCTAAAAATATTGTTGAACAAATGGTTGCAAAATCCACCTTCACTGGACGAGTTGAATAAGCTTCGTATATCCTCAATTTCTTGTTATTCTCTCTCATTTCTTGTATAAGAAAATTATGGATACGAATTGGGAGGCATATTATACTATTGGTGGGAAATATGAGTTAGTAAGTTTCGAAACGAACGAATATGCGTATCAAGCAGGCTTAAAACAGGTCTTAGAACGCAACAAGTTACCACTGCCTCCAACACAGCTAAATTGGCTTCTTGGAGGGTTCTTTCCAAATATCCAAGCCCTTTCTTCTTTTATTGCATTTGCTCAACGCAATCATCCTAATCCAAATGATGGGTATTTTGTTGTTGATAAAAATGAAAAACCTGTTGATGCAATAGATGGATGGCAAAAAGATAAATTTATTTCAAACGTTTTTCCAACTCAAACTTCTTTAGAACAGCTGTCAGATGAATTTCCTGATAATAGTCTTGATATAGGTGTCTTTGATTTCACGTTTATGTTTATGAATCCTGAACAATTAAAAGCTACAGGAAATAGCTTGCGTAGAGTATTGTCAGAGGATGGGTTAGCTATGGCAGTGATTGATAGGCCTCTTATCCCTGCTGTATCACAGATTCTTACAAGCCGATTCCACAGAGTTCCTTGGTATGCACATTCTGTTTCTGGTATTTTGTCTGGGCTTGAGATGAAATTAGTTGGAATAGGAGAGTTTGAAGAAAAACGTAGGATGAATTCTCTTTTAGTTTGTGCTAAAAACGAGAGTAAATTTCAAGAAATTTCTGCTGAGAAACCAGTGTTTTTTGAGCAAAATTCCTTTCACTCACCGAAAGCACGTTTGCTGAACCATTACAATAAATGAGAAAATTTATTTCTTTTATTATACTTATTGTCCTTTTTCTTGGAGGAACTTATTATGGACTAATTTATGCTAAGCAAAAGATAAAATCTGACTTGCGAATTTCACTTCCTTCAACCCCTTTTTACTCTCCTTCTTTGTCTGAAAAAAACCTCACAACAAAGTACGAATCAGTCTTTGTCCCTTACTGGACAATTAGCTCTAGTCTGAAAGATGAAAAGTATGAAGAATACTATTACTTTGGTGTTACTCCAGGAAAAAGTGGCATAGATCAGACGGATGAAGGATATACTCGTCTTCCTTCCTTTCTTCGTTATGTAGAGCCAGAAAAGTCACTTCTTGTGATTCGAATGCTAAATCGGGAGCAGAATACAAAGATACTTGAGAATAAACGAGAGCAAGAAAAGCTGATTGACTCAGCTTTAACTCTTGTCAAAGAACGAGGAATGAAGGGAATAGTACTAGATTTGGAACACAGTGTCTTTCCATTTGACTCATTAATAACGCAAGTAACTTCATTAACGACTTTTTTTTCAGAAAAAACAAAAAAAGATAATTTGAAATTCTATACAGCCCTGTATGGTGACGTTTTTTATCGTCCCCGTCCCTTTAATGTTAAAGACATAGCCAAAGTGAGTGATAAGGTTATTTTTATGGCGTATGATTTTCATAAAGCCAGTGGAAATCCAGGACCAAACTTTCCATTAACAGGAGGGGAAGTATATGGCTATGATTTTAAAGAACTAATAATAGATGCTCAAAAAATAATGCCACTTGAGAAGATCAATATTGCTTTTGGATATTTTGGATACGATTGGGAAGTAAACGAAGAGAACAAGACAGTCAAAGCAGGGGTTGCCTTAAGTACTAATGTCATAACGCAGAAGTATCTCGATTGTAGTAGCTGCATTGTCTTGAAAGACTCAGATTCTGAAGAAACAAAAGTTACCTATACATTAGGAAGCAAAAAACATATTATTTGGCTTGAAGATCATCATTCAGTAAAAGAGAAACAATCTTGGCTTCAAAAATATGGAGTTAATAATTTTTCTTACTGGGCATTCACTTATTTCTGAAGCTAATTCACACATATTTCTTCTAGAAGTAGGGTATTGACGCTAAATAGAAAATGTAGTATCATTACATCAATCTCATGAATGATTCGTGAGTTTATTTTTTGAAAAACTATGGCAACATTTAATCGAACCAAACCACACGTAAATATCGGTACCATCGGTCACGTCGATCATGGAAAAACTACAACAACAGCAGCTATCACGACTGTTCTTGCAAAGTCAGGAATGGCAGAAGCTAAAAAATACGAAGATATTGATAACGCCCCAGAAGAAAGAGCTCGTGGAGTCACCATTAACATTTCTCACAACGAATACGAAACAGCTACCAGACATTATGCCCATATCGATGCTCCAGGACACGCTGACTATATCAAAAACATGATTACAGGAGCAGCACAGATGGACGGAGCAATTTTAGTTGTTTCAGCACCAGATGGACCTATGCCTCAAACACGAGAACACATTCTTCTTGCCTATCAGGTTGGAGTTCCTGCAATTGTTGTTTATCTTAACAAATGCGATATGGTTGATGATCCAGAACTCTTGGATTTGGTTGAAATGGAAGTTCGAGAACTTCTTACAAAATACAAATACCCAGGAGATGACGTTCCAATTATTCGCGGATCTTCACTCAAAGCACTTGAAGGAGATGCTGAATATGAACAAAAGATTCTTGATCTCATGCAGGCTGTTGACGACTATGTCCCAACACCAGTTCGAGCACTTGATAAACCATTCTTAATGCCTGTTGAGGATGTTTTCTCAATCAAAGGACGAGGAACAGTAGTAACAGGAAGAATTGAAAGAGGAGTAGTTAAAGTAAACGAAACTATTGAAATCGTTGGAATGACTGAAACCAAGTCAACTGTTGTTACTGGAGTTGAGATGTTTAGAAAACAACTTGACGAAGGACAAGCTGGAGATAATGTAGGACTTCTTCTTCGAGGAGTTGAAAAAGATCAAGTAGAGCGTGGACAAGTATTGGCAAAACCAGGAAGTATTACTCCTCATACTGATTTTGATGCTGAAGTATATATCTTAACGAAAGAAGAAGGCGGACGTCATACTCCATTCTTCTCAGGATACAGACCACAATTCTATATCCGAACAACTGATGTAACTGGAAGTGCTACTCTCCCACAAGGTGTTGAAATGGTAATGCCAGGAGATAGTATTAAAATGGTAGTGCAACTGATTGTCCCAGTAGCGCTTGAAGAAGGACTCCGATTTGCTATCCGCGAAGGTGGAAGAACGGTTGGAGCTGGAGTGATTACTAAGATCATTAAATAAGTGTTCTTTAACAGTCTGTTGGAATTATGCCAAAAGGAAGAATTAGAGTAAAACTCAAAAGTTACGATGCACGAGTCATAGATTCGTGTTGTCAACAAATCCTTGATACGGCGATACGTACCGGAGCTAAAATTGTGGGACCCGTACCTCTCCCCACAGATCGAAGTGTCTTTGCAGTAAACAGATCTCCCTTTGTTGATAAAAATGCACGAGACCATTTCGAGATTCGAATCCATAAAAGGCTCATCGATATCGTCAGTCCAACAGATAAAACAATTGACAGTTTAACACATTTGGAGCTACCAGCGGGAGTTGATATTGAGATCAAAATGTAACGGAAGTTGCATTTTCATTACGTAGATGCCCAAAGAATATTATATATTAGTAAAAATGTAAAACATTGCCTATTAAGGGATAAACTCATGGAGGATAGCTCTTATAGCTATCTTTTTTTGTATTATGAACACATTACTTGGAATTAAACAAATACAGACACAGCGCTTCCTGCAAAACGGGAAACGTACACCTGTGACTGTTATTAAAATTGATGATAACCGTATAACTGGCGTTAAGACCCAGGATCTTCACGGATATACCGCACTCCAGATGGGACTTGGGACAAAGAAAAACCCAAGTAAAGCTGCACTCGGAAACGCAAAAAAGGCACAGTTTGACACTGTGTCTTATCATTTAAAAGAGTTCCGAATGGCTGATGTTCAAACTGATCTTGTCGGAACAACTGTAGCTGTTGATACTGTTTTCCAACCAGGAGATAAAGTTCAAGTAACAGGAGTTTCAAAAGGAAAAGGATTTGCCGGAGTAGTAAAACGTCATAATTTTCGAGGTGGACCTCGAACTCACGGACAATCAGATAGAGAGAGACATCCTGGATCTATTGGACAAACAACCACTCCAGGACGAGTATATAAAGGAAAAAGAATGGCAGGACGCATGGGACAAGATACAATAACCGTTAAAAATCTGACGATTGTCGGAATGGATCCTGTTGCCAAGCTTCTTTTGATTGATGGACTAGTACCAGGAGTCAAAAACAGTATGGTGATTGTCACAAAAATCGGGGAAGATAAGCAATTTGTTCCGTTGCAACCAACGAGTGAGGAAGCAGAAGTAGCTGAGCAGAAAAGACTTCAAGAAGAAGCAGAGCAAGCCAAAATAGATGCACAGTCTCAAGCAATTGCTGAGAAAACAAAAGTGGAGGAAGCTCCTATTGAAGAAAATACGGAAGCAGTTGTTTCTGAGGAAGCAGTAGCTCCTCTTGAGCAAACGGTTGAAGTGGCTGATGAAACACCAGTAAGTGAAGACGTCGCATCCCCTGAAGAAGTAAAAAGTGAAGAAACTGAGGAAGGTAAATAAATATGGCAAAATCAATTACAGCAAAAACAGCTAAAGCAACAACGAATCACTTAAGTGTAGATGTATTTAGTGTAACTGGTGAGAAAGCGGGAACAGTAGTGCTTCCTGAAAGTGTTTTTGGACAAAGTGTCAATAAATCTCTCCTAAAACAGGCAATCCAAATTTATTTGGTCAATCAGCGTCAAGGAACTCTTGATACCAAAACACGAGGAGAAATTAATATGACTAAAGCTAAATGGTATCGTCAAAAAGGAACAGGACGAGCTCGACATGGTGCAAAGTCAGCTCCTATCTTTGTTAAAGGAGGAGTAGCTCATGGACCACACCAGCGGGAGTTTGAACAATCTCTATCTAAAGTTATGAGAAAAAAAGCTCTTCAAAGCGCTTTTAGTAGTATTGTTGAGAATGTGAAAGTAGTTGAAGGAATCGGAGAAATAGAAGCAAAAACAAAGGCATACGTTACTCTTTTTAGCAAACTTTCAGATTCCAGGGGACGAACACTTGTTCTAACTCCAGCTGGTGCTAAAGGAGTCTATAGAGGGGTTCGAAATATGGAAAATGTACTGTGTTTTAGTGTCATGGACGTAACTAGTTATGACATTATTAATGCCAAAAAAATAATTCTCATGAAAGAAGCATTGGAAAGTTTGGAAAAGCGAATTGCAGGAGGACAATCGTAATGATGTTTATTAAACCAGTTATTACTGAAAAATCAATGAATGAGGCAGGAAAAAGAAACTATACCTTTGTTGTTCCAGTTTCTTCTCGAAAAGAAGCAATTAAAAAAACAATTGAGAAGCAATTTGGAGTAACTGTTACAGGAATCACCTCAACTACTCGAAAAGGAAAAACAAAACGAGTGGGACAAAGAAGAACAAAGGTAGACGTGATGCCAGTAAAAAAGGTCAGTGTCATGCTTAAAGAGGGACAAACGATTAACTTATTTAGTCTATCTGAGTAAAAATTTTGATTTAAAGGAGAAAATTTGATACTATGAACAACTTAAAGGTAATAAAAAGAAAATTAACAGGAAGAAACTCTTCTGGACAAGTAGTGGTTAGACACCGGGGTGGAGAGCACAAGAGATATATTCGCCTGATTGACTTTAAGAGAAACAAACGAGATATCCAAGGAGTAGTCTCAGCAATTGAATACGATCCAAACAGAACGTGTGATATTGCCCTTATTTTCTATCCTGATGGAGAAAAAAGATATATCTTAGCTCCAGTGGGACTTGGAGTAGCTGCTACAATAGTAGCAGGAGAAGAGGCAACGATTCAGGTGGGGAATGCCCTTCCTCTTGAGAAAATTCCAGTTGGAACAGTTGTACATAATGTTGAGCTCACTCCTGGAAAAGGTGGACAACTTGCTCGAGGAGCAGGAACAGCAGCTGTTGTTTCAGCACATGATGGAAAGTATATTCACTTGAAATTACCATCTGGGGAAATGAGAAAAGTATTTGCAACAGGATATGCAACCATTGGACAAGTTGGAAATGTTGATTGGAAAAACGAAGAGATAGGCTCAGCTGGAAGAGCTCGCCATATGGGGAGACGGCCAAGTGTCCGAGGAGTAGCGATGAATCCAAGATCTCATCCTCATGGAGGAGGAGAAGGACGAAGTGGAATTGGTATGCCAACACCGAAAAACTACGCTGGTTCATCAGCTGTTGGAAAGAGACGACGACCAAAGAAATATTCGAATAAATATATCCTGCAAGGGAGAAAGAAGAAATAATGAGTAGAAGTAGTAAAAAAGGACCATATATTGATCAAAGACTTTTGAAAAAAGTTTTGAAGCAAAAAGAATCAGGAGATAATTCTGTTATCAAAACGTGGGCAAGAGCTTGTCAAATCCCACCAGAGTTTGTTGGGCATATCTTTGGAGTTCATAACGGACGAGTGCATATTAATGTTTCTGTTTCTGAATCAATGGTTGGACACAGATTAGGAGAATTTGCTTTGACAAGAACCTTTAGAACACACGGAAGAATCGTAGCTCGAGAGATTACTAAGACATAAAAAGAATATGAAAGCACAAGCAGTTTCAAAATCAGTACCAGTAAGTCCAAGAAAGGTAAGATATATTGCTGATACGATTCGTGGAGCAAGTATTGAGCAAGCCTTAACAACGCTTTCTATGGTTTCACGAAGAGGTGCAACTCCTCTTATTAAAACAATTGAGAGTGCTGTTGCGAATGCAGTAAATAACGCACAGGCTGATAAAAGCGCGCTGAAACTACTTGCAGTGGATATTATGGAAGGACCATCTCTTAAAAGATTCCATCCAGCAACGCGAGGAAGAGTCTATCCATATAAAAAAAGAATGACACATATTCGAATAATCGTTGGAGACAATAAATAAATATGGGACATAAGGTAAATGCATTAGTTTTTAGATTAAATACCACTACTACTTGGCAAAGTAGATGGTTTAACGAAAGAGGATATAACAAAACAGTACTTGAGGACTACCAACTTCGAAAGATGTTAGTAGATAGGCTCCAAAATGCAGGAGTAGCTAAAGTTGAGATTGAGAGATCAATTAATACTGTTAAGATTCTCATTCACGTTGCTAAGCCTGGAATCGTTATTGGACGAGGTGGAAGTGGTATTGAAGAGTTGAAAAGAGTCATTATGAGTTTTTTCATGACCAAAGCAGGAAAGAAGTTTTTGCCAAAGGTTGAGATAAAGATTGAACCAGTGAAAGAGCCAAACTTGGACGCGACATTGGTTGCAAAAAACGTTGCTGATATGCTGATTCGTCGTTTGCCTTACAAACGAGTGTTAGTACAATCAGCAGATAGAGTAATGAGTGCAGGAGCCAAAGGAGTTCGAATTGCCCTTGCTGGAAGAATTGCAGGAGCAGAGATTGGAAGACGGGAAAAAATCCAACAAGGAACCGTTCCTCTCTCAACGATTAGAGAAAATATTGTGTATGCAAGTTATCCTGCATTAACAAAAAAAGGATACATTGGAGTAAAAGTCTGGATTAATGCTCCAGAGGAGAAATAATATATGTTAACACCAAGAAGAGTAAAATATCGAAAACAAATGAGAGGCAGTATGAAAGGTGTTGCAACACGAGGGATGGAGTTTGCCTATGGAGACATGGCGTTAGTTGCTGAAGAAATGGGATGGATTTCAAGTCGACAAATTGAGTCAGCACGACGTGCAATTACTCACTTTACGGCTCGAGGAGGAAGACTTTGGATTCGGATTTTTCCAGATAAGCCAATCACGAAAAAACCACCAGAGGTAAGAATGGGTGGAGGCAAAGGAGATGTGCATGAGTTCGTTGCTCCAGTAAAGAGTGGCAGAGTGTTGTTTGAAATGGGTGGAGTGACATATGAAACAGCAATGGAAGCATTGCGTCTTGCATCTCACAAGTTACCAGTAAAAACGAAAATTATCTCAAAAATGAGAACAATATAACTATGAAAAAAAGAGACGTACAAGACTTACATACAAAAACAATTCCAGAACTAGTTGGATTAGTAAAGGAAGTAAGACAATCAATTGCTGATATGCGGCTTGAAAAAGCACAAATGAAGCTAAAGAATACAACGTATCTAGATCGTATGAAAGACAAATTAGCTATTATCTTAACGATTAAAAGAGGAAAGGAGATGAGTCAGAATGCCTAAAGTATTACAAGGGGTAGTAACCTCAACCAGTATGCAAAACACCATTGTGGTGGAAGTAACTCGACGAACTCCTCATCCGTTGTATAAAAAACTGATGAAGAAAAGTAAAAAGTTCAAAGTAGATCCAGCAGGAATGGATGTAGTAATTGGACAACAAGTTTCTATTGTGGAAACTCGAAAAATGTCAAAAGACAAATATTTCAAACTCAAAGGAGGAGAGGAAAAGTAATATGATTCAACACAGAAGTATGTTAACAGCTGCCGATAACTCCGGAGCACGCATCTTGATGGTAATTCAAGTGTACGGAGGATCTAGGCATAAATTTGGTCGAGTTGGTGACGTGATAAACTGCGTTGTGAAACAAGCGATTCCTCATGGAACAGTAAAAGAGGGAGAGATGGTAAAAGCAGTTGTCGTTCGAACTCGAAAAGAACATAAAAGATCAGACGGGTCATATATTCGGTTTTCTGATAATGCAGCTGTAGTTATTGATAATGCGAAAGATAAGAATCCAAAAGGAACTCGTATTTTTGGACCAATCTCTCGAGAAGTACGAGATGCTGGATTTATGAAAATTGCGAGTATGGCACCAGAGGTAGTATAAAAATATGAAATTAATAAAAGGAGATCACATTAAAATCGTTTCTGGAAAAAACAAAGGACAAGAAGGAACTGTTGAGCAAGTATTTGCAAAACTGGATAAGGTTCTTATTCCTGGAGTGAATGAATACAAAAAACATGTTAAAGCTCGGAATGCAAATCAAAAGTCTGAGATTAAAATCATTACTAAGCCACTTCCATTGGCTGCAATTGCTTTGATTTGTCCAAAATGCAAAAAGCAAACAAGAGTAGGATATGTTATGGAGAAAGACAAAAAGGTTAGAATTTGTAAAAAATGTAGCGCAAAAATTTAAAATTATGGATACAACACTATACGATCAGTTTAAAAAGACTCTATCAGCCAAACTTCAAGATGAGCTAAAGATTAAAAATCCTATGGCTATTCCTCATTTGGAGAAAATTGTCATTAATATGGGAATTAAAGATGCAGTGGGAGATAAGAAAAATGTAGAAAGAGCAGTTAAAGTTTTGGAAGTAGTAACTGGACAGCATCCACGAGTCAATAAGTCTAAAAAGTCTATTGCTAGTTTCAAGCTTCGCCAAGGAGACGCTATTGGAGCTTCTGTAACACTTCGAGGAAAAAGAATGTATTCATTCTACGAAAAATTTGTAAACGTAGTTCTTCCACGACTCAAAGACTTCAGAGGAGTAAAAGTAAATAGTTTTGATGGACGAGGAAACTATTCCATTGGCTTTACTGAATATACCGTATTTCCTGAAATTGATCCAACAACAGTTGAAAGAGCACAAGGAGTTGAGATTGTGATTGTAACGAGTGCAAGAGATAACACCGAAGGAAGGGCTCTTTTAACAATTTTGGGGATGCCTTTTGAGAAAGGGGCTAGTAAGTAATACAGGCTTGTTTGAGGCTGTACTCTAGGGTATAATAACACTATGGCAAAAACATCAGATATTGCGAAATTTAATAAAAAACAGAAATTTACCGTTCGAATGGTAAATAGATGTGGAATTTGTGGAAGATCTCGTGCTTTTATTCGTCGATTCGGACTATGCAGAATGTGTTTTAGAGAGCGAGCAATGAAGGGGGAATTGCCAGGAATTTTTAAGGCAAGTTGGTAAATATATGAATTATTTAGTATCAGACTTTATTATTAAAATTAAAAATGCTTCAATGGCTCGTCGTCATGAGGTATCTATGCCCTATTCAAAACTTATTTTGTCTATTGGAAAGGTCCTTGTTAAAGAAGGATTTCTTGCAGAGGTAAGTGAAAATGAAGTTGATGGGAAAAGAGGAATTAAGGCACAACTTCGATATGTCAGACGAAAACCTGTTGTCAATAATGTAACGATTGTTTCAAAACCATCGCTACGAGTGTATACCGATACTAAAGGACTTCGTACTCCTCAAAAAAGATCATTGGTGAGTATTTTAACCACGAGTCAAGGAGTTATGACTGGAAAAGATGCATCGAAAAAAGGAATTGGAGGAGAACTTCTTTTTGAAGTTTGGTAAAACTATATGTCTAAAATTGGAAAACTTCCTATTACACTTGAACCTGGCACTACTGTTACTCTTGATGGAAAACAGGTGAGTGTTTCAGGTCTTAAAGGACAGCTTGGAATGACTATTCCATCAGGAATGAAGGTTTTACTTGAGGACAATATTGTTCGAGTAGTCATGGAAAATGAAGATGACTTTACACAAAAAGCGATGTATGGATTAACTCGAGCTCTTTTAAACAATTTAGTCAAAGGAGTAACAGTCGGATTTGAAAAAAAACTAGAACTCGTTGGAGTAGGTTATAGAGCTCAGATGCAAGGAGAAACCTTAGTTCTTTCTCTAGGGTTCTCTCATCCAGTGAAATTCACTCCACGAGAGGGAGTAAAAATTGCAGTAGTTGAAAACAATATTATTGTTTCAGGAATACGGATTGAAGACGTTGGTGAAGCAGCTGCAAAAATTAGAGACTTTAAAAAACCTGAACCATATAAAGGAAAAGGAATTAAATATTCAACAGAACGAATTAGACGAAAAGCAGGAAAAGCAGCTAAAGCTGTAGGAGGAAAATAATGAAAACACAAAGACAAAACAAAACACGCAAAAACATTCGAGCAACAACTGATAGAATCAGATTGTCAGTCTACCGCTCAAATACGTCAATCTATGCACAACTGATTGATGACAGTAAGAGGGTTACTTTGGCTGGGATTTCTGAGAAAGTACTGAGTGATAAAAAAGGGACCCCAATTGAGAAAGCAAAAAAGTTGGGAATGGAAATTGCAAAGTTAGCAAAAGAGAAAAAAGTAAATGAAGTAGTGTTTGATAAGGGACCATATAAATATCACGGTCGAGTTAAAGCTTTGGCAGAAGGTGCACGAGAAGGAGGATTACAATTCTAATGGATTACAATAGAGGACAACAATCAGAATTTGACGAAAAGATAGTACAAATTAATCGTACATCTAAAAAGACAACTGGAGGAAACAAAATTGGTTTCTCAGCTCTTGCTGTTGTGGGCGACAAAAAAGGGAAAGTTGGAGTAGGACTCGGGAAAGCACCAGATGTCTCAAATGCTATTCGAAAAGGAATTGTTCTGGCTAAGAAACATATGATCACAGTTCCAATTGAGAATGGAACTATTCCTTATAAAGTAGAACTCAAGCGTGGAGCAGCTCGAATCATGTTAAAACCAGCTCCTCCAGGAAGTGGTATTATTGCCGGTGGTGCAATTCGAAGTGTCGTTTCAGCAGCAGGAATTCAGAATGTTTCCAGTAAAATCTTAGGGACAAGAAATAAAGTAAATAATATTTATGCAACTCTTGAAGCTTTGAAATTAGTTCAAGAACGTGTGGATAATAAAAAATCACGACAAGATAAAGAGGAAAAATAACTATGGATTTACATAACTTAACAACGAGTATCAAACAACCACTTCGTCGAAAAGGCCAAGGACATGGCTCAGGGAGAGGAAAAACAGGAGGACGTGGACAAAAAGGGCAATTAGCTCGAAGTAAAGTAGCTCTTCGATTTGAAGGAGGAGCATTGCCTTTAACTAAGCGTATGCCACTTCTTAGGGGAAAAGAGAAAAATAAATCTTTTAGACCAGAGTATTTAGTTCTTCCGCTCACTATCCTTGCCAGTCTTAAAAAGGATACACTAGTGGATAGAGAGCTTCTTTTGAAAGAAAAACTTATTTCTTCAAAGGACAGTACCAGAAGTATCAAGCTTACAGGAGTTGGAGAAATTGCCCAGGCATTGCAAATTAAGTTAAAAACCACTTCCTCCGCTCGTGAGAAAATTGAAAAAGCTGGTGGAGTAATCCTCTCATAAATTCAATGAAAAAAATTCTTCAGGTGTTTAAAACTGCTGTCACGACACCGGATGTAAGAAAAAAAGTTCTCTTTATTGCAGGGATCTTTCTTATCTTTCGGTTGTTTGCTCATATCCCAGTAGCTGGGGTAAATGTTGCTAGTTTAAAACAAGCATTCGCTCAAAACCAATTCTTAGGCTTACTTGATGTCTTTTCTGGAGGAACTCTGGCGAATTTTTCCATTATGGCCTTAGGTCTTAATCCATATATTAATGCCTCAATTATCATTCAACTGTTAACCCTTGTTTTTCCTAAACTTGAGGCACTCTCTAAAGAAGGAGAACAAGGCAAGCGAATGATTAATCAATATACCCGGTTTTTAACAGTGCCTCTAGCTATCTTACAAGCCATTGGAATGTATGCTCTTTTACGAAGCCAAGGCTTTATCTCTCTTCTCTCCCCTATTGCTCTTTTAACCTTCATTTTAACTATGGTTGCGGGAACCATGCTTTTGGTGTGGCTTGGAGAGTTGATTACTGAACAAGGATTGGGAAATGGAATTTCTCTAATCATTTTTGGAGGCATTGTGGGAAGATTTCCGGCAACTGTTTGGCAAACACTTACCACTACGACGTCTGAGAACTTTTCTAACCTTTTAATCTTTTTAGTCATTGGACTTGGGGTCATTGTTGCCATTATTGTCGTGACTGAAGCAACGCGTCAGTTGACCGTGTATTATGCGAGAAGAGTTCGGGGAAATAAAACGTATGGGGGAGAATCAACGCATTTGCCACTTCGGCTCAATCAAGCGGGAGTTATTCCAATCATTTTTGCCATGTCTCTGGTCCTCATGCCCTCTCTTATGGGAAACTTTTTTGTCTCTTCAAGTAATGACGTACTTCGCTCAGTTGGAACCTTTTTGACAACCTCTTTTAATCCTTCAGGGTGGCCCTATAATGTTTTCTCTTTCTTCTTAGTTATTGCCTTTACGTACTTTTATACCGCAGTTGTATTCAACCCAAAAAAGATTTCTGAGGAAATGCAAAAGCACGGAGGTTTTATCCCAGGAGTGCGGCCTGGTACTCCTACAGCGAATTACTTAAACTATATTCTCAACCGTATCACACTCGTTGGAGCAACCTTTCTCGGACTGATTGCTGTTTTGCCAAATATTGCTAGAGAATTGACAGGAATTCAAACCTTTCTTGTTGGAGGAACAAGTGTTCTTATTGCTGTAGCTGTGGCTTTGGAAACGTATAAAGCACTTGAAGCACAACTCGTATCAAGAAACTATGAAGGATTTTTGAGGAGATAACACATATGAAACTAGTACTCATTGGTATTCAAGGATCAGGAAAATCAACACAAGGAAATCTTCTTTCAAAAAAGTTTAAAATCCCCTATCTCTCAACAGGCCATATTTTCCGTGAAATTGCTAAAGAACACACTCCTTTTGGTCGACATATTAAAGAAGTCATGAATGCAGGGTTTTTAATATCTGATGCAAAAACTATTGAAATTGTGAATGAGTACCTCGCTCGTCCTGAATATGAAAAAGGCTATATTCTTGATGGCTTTCCTCGAACACTCCACCAAGCAGAAGAGTTTAAAGAAAAACTTACTAAAGTAATTTATCTTTTAGTATCTGATAAAGAGGCACTCTGGAGACTGTCTTTTAGAGAAGGAGAGGCAGCTGATGATAGAGAAGATGAGACTCTTATTGCCCTAAGAAAGCGAATTGAGCAGTTTCATGAAAAAACTAAACCAGTACTTGATCACTATAAACATCATCATCTCTTGGTTGAAGTAAATGGAGAACAATCAATTGAGGATATTCACAAAGAAATTGTTACAAAACTCCCCACGCATGAATAAGAAAAAAATCATTGCCATCGTTGGAATGACTGGTTCTGGAAAAAGTGAAGCAGTAGAATTACTCAAATCTCATGGTTACTCTGCAATTCGTTTTGGCTCAGCCATTGATGATCAGATAAGTGCGGCCGGGCTTGCATGGAGTCCAGAAAACACTGCGTATTTTAGAAAAAAGATTCGAGATGACTTTGGAATGGCAGGAGTTGCCATCACGATGCTTCCGAAAATAGAAAAAGAATTAGAGACAACAGAACATTTATTACTTGATGGAGTATATAGTTGGGAAGAATACACATATTTGAAGGAAAAATTTCCTTCTCTTTTGCTTCTTTGCATCTATACAAGAACAGATATTCGCTATGAAAGGCTTTCTCAACGAAAAGAGCGACCATTTACCCTTAGTGAAGCGCGGGAACGAGACATATCCGAGATTGAAGTGACGAATAAAGGTGGACCAATTGCTCTTGCCGATTATCTGATAAAAAATGAAAATTCAAAAGAAGAATTAGCAAGGGAGCTAGAGAGGTTTTTAGTATGGGTAAGCAAGGAATAACAATAAAAACACCAGAACAAGTTGAAGTAATGAAAATAGGAGGGCACATTCTTTCAGATGTCCTTTTTGCTCTCTTGAAGTATGTTAAACCTGGAGTGTCAGAAATAGAACTAGATGCTCTGGCTGAAAAACTTATTAGAGAACGAGGAGGAGAACCAGGATTTATGCGAGTTCCGGGTTACAAGCATACGCTTTGTGTTGCAACAAATGACGTTGTTGTTCATGGAATCCCCAGTAAATATGTGCTGAAAGAAGGAGATATAATTGGTCTTGATTGTGGCGTATTCTATGAAGGGTTTCATACCGATATGGGACAAACTATTCGAGTTGGAAAAGCCCCAAGTGAAGCAGAAACAGAAGTGGACAAGTTTATTAAAGCTGGAGAGATGGCAGTTATGGAAGCTATAAAAATGGCAAAGGTAGGAAATAGAGTTGGGCATCTCTCAGAAGTGATGCAGAGAATTATTGAAACAGAAGGAGGATATTCAGTGGTGAGAACTCTTGTAGGACACGGAGTGGGGCGGGAGTTGCATGAGGAGCCAGAAATCCCAGGTTTTGTCTATGCTCCTCTTGAGCAAACGCCTCTGCTTAAAGAAAATATGACGATTGCCATTGAAATTATCTATAACAAAGGTGGAAGAGCTATTACTTATGATCCAGATGGATGGACTATTCGGACAAAAGACGGAGATTTAGCAGGTTTTTTTGAGAGATCTTTAGTCATAACACCAGAGGGACCTGTCATTCTGACTCAGTAGTGATATAGTGTTGCTCTTTTGTGGGTGGTTTGTTATAATAACTGAATCAATAGCGCAATGGGGAATACGCTTTTTCATCACGTGATAAGTGCTACATAGATTTCCTCTTGTTCGATGATATTTATGGCCCATCAAGGATCTTTTGAAAAACAAGGGAGAGTGCTCGAATCTTTGCCCAATCAGTTATATCGAGTTGAGCTTGAAGATGGTTCTATTGTTCTTTGTCATTTAGCTGGAAAAATGAAGATTAATTACGTCCGAATTATTCCAGGAGATACCGTCATTTTAGAAATGACAAAATATGACAATACGAAAGGGAGAATTACAAGACTCCTCAGACGTTAAAAGGGAAAAATATGAAAGTACAAGCAAGTGCCAAAAAAAGATGTATGAAATGTAAAATAGTCCGCAGACGAGGGATAGTTTTTGTATTGTGTGAAATAGCAAAACACAAGCAACGCCAAGGATAATTTATGAGAATTGCAGGAATAACCATACCAGATGAAAAAAGAATTGATATTGCATTAACGTATTTGTATGGTGTGGGACGAAGTAATGTAAAAGGAATTTTAACGCAAGCTGAGATCAAATCAGAAATTCGAACGAAAGATTTATCTGAAGAAGAGATTAAACGTATCACTAAGGTTCTTGAAGCAATTAAAGTTGAAGGAGACTTACGAGGAGAACTCCTTGGAAATATTAAAAGGTTAAGAGAAAATGGATCTTATCGAGGAGTACGACACTCTAAAGGACTTCCAGTACATGGACAAAGAACCAGATCAAACGCTCGTACTAAAAGAGGAAAGAGACTTACTATTGGAGCTATCAAAAAAGAAATGGCAGTAAAGATGGAAACAGCTCAAAAAGCAAAAGGAAAGTAATTTATGGCAAAAGCAAAACAAGTAGAAAAAACAACAAAGAAAAAATCAACGCTTGAAGTGACTGATAACGGAAGAGCATATATTAGTGCAACCTTTAACAACACCATTGTTACCTTAACAACTGAGAGTGGAAATACTATTTCTTGGAGCTCCAGTGGCGCAAAGGGGTTTAAGGGAGCTCGAAAGTCTACTCCTTATGCTGGCTCAATGGCCATGGAAGATGCAGCTGCAAAAGCAGCAAAGGCAGGATTAAAATCCGTTGATGTGTATGTTAAAGGACCTGGACCTGGACGAGATTCAGCCCTTCGTGCAGTCAGAACTGCAGGACTTTCTATTACGTCAATTACAGATATTACCCCAATCCCTCATAACGGACCACGGGCAAAAAAAAGGAGAAGAGTCTAAACTATGGCACGTTATACTGGACCAAAGCACAAATTAGCCCGTCGAGAAGGAGTCAATGTTCTTGATAAAACATCAGCTTCTCTTTTGAGACGATTAAATGTACTCCCAGGAGTACACGGAAAAAAAGGACGACGACGAGTTTCAGAATTTGGAGCACAACTTCGAGAAAAACAAAAAGCTAAAGCAGTATATGGCATGCTTGAGAAACAATTCAGTAGACTCGTTGAGAAGGCTGGAAAGCAAGTTGGAGACTCATCTGATACGATTATCTCACTCCTTGAAACTCGATTAGATAATCTTGTGTATCGACTAGGTTTTGCTCCATCTCGTTTTATGGCTCGACAACTGGTTTCTCATGGTCATATTAGAGTGAATGGAGTAAAAATGACAATTCCTTCTTATCAAGTAAAAGTGGGAGAGACAATTGCTGTAAGTGAGAAGATGCAAGCAAATGAGGTAATCAAAAAAACGAGTGACGAGAAGGAAAATATTCTCTCCTTTATCGAAAAAAATGGGATGGAAGGGAAGCTAACTCGACTCCCTGTGCGTGATGATGTAGAGGTATTATTCTCTTTACAACAAATCATTGAATATTATTCACGTTAGTGATATACTATACAGTATGGTAAATATGCAATTTACAGTTAAAGAAATTACTACTACTTCCGAATACGGAGAGTTCATTATTGAGCCTTTAGAAACAGGCTACGGAGCTACTCTTGGAAATGCACTTCGACGTGTACTATATACCTCAATTGAAGGTGCAGCAATTACTAATGTCTCAATTGTTGGAGTTAAGCATCGCTTTTCAACTGTTCCTGGATTAAAAGAAAATGTAGTTGATTTTCTGCTAAACATTAAAAAACTCCATGTATCTCTCCCTGAAAACCAAAACTCTGTAGTTATCAAGCTTTCTGTAAAAGGAACTAAAGAAGTAACAGCAGCTGATATTGAAGCACCAAATGGAGCTGAGGTAATGAACAAGGATTTATACCTTGGATCTCTTTCAGGAGATAAGTCAAAACTTGACGTTGAGATGACAGTGTCCAGAGGAATGGGATATACACTTGCTGAGGAGAAAGAAGGGGAGTTAGGGGTTATTTCAACTGATGCCATTTTTACACCTGTTGAGAGAGTAACCTATACAGTTGAGGCTACTCGAGTAGGACGACAAACCAATCTTGATAAACTAACTCTGAAAGTCTGGACTAATGGAACTGTTGCTCCAAAGGATGCCTTAGAAAAAGCTGCAAAAATTCTTGCTTCTTCATTTACTCAAATCTTTCAACCTAACCAAACAGAAGCTGTTATCTCTCCTATTGTTACTTCAGGAGCATCTGATAAGGTTATGAAAATGACTATTGATGAACTTGATCTTCCAACTCGAATCTATAACAGTTTAAGAAACGGAGGAATTGAAACCGTTGAACAACTGATTACCATTCCCCGCCGAGAACTAGTTTCTATGAGAAATATGGGTGGAAAATCTCTTGAAGTAATTGAGGAAAAATTGACTGAAAAAGGTATAACGCTTTCTGCGTAACACTTGAATCTCAAATCTTAGATCTCAAACCTACCTGCTCACGAGGCAGGTGTTATACCTACAAATATCAACATATATTTGTAGAGAGCAATAGTTTGAGACTCAGGAAATGAGATTTTTTTATGAGAAAAAATGTATTTGGACGACAACTTAAAAGAGATATTCATGAAAGAAAAGCGCTTTTCAAATCGCTTGTTTCGTCATTGGTGTTAGAGGAAAGAATTGTAACAACTGAGGCTAAAGCCAAGTCAGTTAAAGGTCTTGCTGAAAAACTCGTTACGAAAGCACGAAAAGGTGATTTTAACTCTGAAAATGCTCTTCGTAAGTATTTAATTGAAAAAGCAGTAAAAAAGATGATGCAAGATATTGCTCCTCGCTTTGCAACACGACCTGGAGGATATACTCGACTTATCAAACTTCCAAATCGGTTTTCTGATAATGCAGAGATGGTTGCCATGGAGTGGGTTGAGAAAAACGCAATTAAAGCTGACGCTCCTGTATCTTCAATTCCAGCAGATATGACTGAAGTTCAGGAAGCAGTAGAAGTAAAAGAGAACAAGAAAAAAGATGTAAAAAAAGCTCCTGCTAAAAAGGCAGCAGTAAAAAAGACTGTCAAAAAAGAAACAAAACCTAAAGCAAAAAAGGAGACAAAATAAATGGCATATGTAGGTACACAATCAACAACACTATCAGATATCAAAAGAGAATGGCATCTGATTGATTTGAAAGGAAAAACCTTAGGAAGAGCAGCAACTGAAATTGCCCTTCTGCTTATGGGGAAAAATAAACCATATTTTGTTCGAAACTTAGATTGTGGAGATTATGTCGTTATTATTAATGCTAAAGATGTTGAAGTGACTGGTAAAAAAGAAGGAATGAAAGTATATTACAGACATTCAGGTTTTCCTGGAGGATTTCGACAAGAAACACTAAAAGAACTCCGTGAGAGACGACCTGAGGAGATTATTAGACGAGCAGTTAAAGGAATGCTTCCTGGAAATAAACTGCAAAAGCCAATGCTTGCTCGACTATTTGTTTCAGCTGATGAAAATCACACCTATCAAGATAAATTTGTAAAGTAAAGTATGAAAGATACAAAAAAAGAGTACGTATTAGCTCTCGGAAGACGAAAATCAGCAGTTGCTCGTGTGCGACTTTTTGAACATGTTGCTGAAGGGATGATATGGGATCAGCTTCCTATTAAAAAAGGGGAAATATATGTAAATGGAAAAACTCTTCAGGAGTATTTCACCACTCCACAAAGTATCATTGAAGCAACAGAACCACTTCGTATTGCAAATGTCGTGAATAAATACACCTATACTATTCGCGTTGTAGGTGGAGGCCTGAGTGGTCAACTAGATGCAGTTGTTGCAGGTATCTCAAATGCGCTGGCAAAATTAAATCCAGAAGAATTTAGAGGAACTCTTAAGAAAAAAGGCTTTTTGACTCGAGATCCTCGAATTCGAGAAAGAAGAAAAGCTGGAACAGGTGGAAAAGCACGACGAGCAAAGCAATCTCCAAAGCGTTAAGCACTCTTTTCAATAGCATCGATATACGCTTTGATATCAAACTTTTTCGAAGCTCCCTTAAAATTCATATAGCGAATTTTTCCAAAGATTGGTCGTTCAACCCACGCTCTATCATGAACTCCTCCTAATGACCAAGCAATACCTGTATATCCATTCGTATCTCGTCCATCTAATTGATATCTATCATTAAGATAAATAGCTATTTCTTGGGCTTCTTCAGGGGTCGCTGTCCATTCTAAAATCTTTTTTGCCCAATACATTCTCATATATCCATGCATTTTGCCTGTCTGAACCATTTCTAATTGACTTGCATTCCAGAGTGGATCATAAGTTTTTGCTGTTTCTAACTCCTCAAGAGTATAAAGATATGGCCGTTTGTCTTTTCGGTGTTGATTGAGAGTCTCTTGAGCCCATATGGGAAATCCAGTAAATTCTTTATGAAACTTATTGTAGTAGCAATAATTATCAGAGAGTTCACGTCTAACAATGAGTTCTTCCAAAAAAGCGTCTTTATCTGTTTGTTTTAATTCACTTTTCTGTACTTCAAGCGCTATTCGTTGTGAAGAAATATGACCAAAGTGGAGATAGGGGCTTAATTGGGAGGTACTCTTTTTATTTGGATCATTTCGATCTTGAGAATAATTCTCTGTATCCTGCAAAAAGGTGTGTAATGTCTCTTGTGCTTTCTTCTCTCCTGGGGAAAAGAACACTGATGGTGGGATTGAGGTATCTATTTCTATTTTTCCTTTCAAGGAAAGAATATTTTGTAAAGGTAATGGAAACAGAGTGTAGGGATGTTTCTTTAAAGGTGGTATTGGAGTCAAAAATTCTTCAAGCAGTTTATGAATTTTAGGACGAAGAGTATATGCTCCCCATTCTTGCTTCTCTGAGGCTATCCAGCAAGGAACAATATTTCTTGTATCAACTTCATAAAAGGGAAGAGAAAGAGACGTTAGCTCCTCTCTCCAGTTTCGGTGTCTTCGGTATGGAGTAAATTCAGTGATAAGAAGTTGAGCTTTTATTTGTGAGAAAAATGAAGGAAGTTCCTTTTTAGGATTACCAAGGAGTAGTTGAAAGGAAATATTATGTTTCGCCAAGGATTTCGCTGTCTCTTCAAGTCCTCCAAGTAGAAATGAAACCATCCTGTCTGTCGCATGTTTAAAAGAGGTACGAAGGCAAAAAACTACGACTAATGGGGCTTTCTTCTCCAATGCTTTTTCTTGAGCGAAAAGAAGTGCCCAGTTATCTTGTGATCGTTGATCTCTATTCATCCAATACACAATAGGATTTGATGAGGAGGACTCTTGAATATCGTTAAGCTGTCTTACTCGTTTGTAATTCATTTGAAAGGAGGAATAGTCCAGTATCTTCATCATATTCACGAGTAATTTGTACAGGATAAACCATTAAGAACACTTCACCAGTTCCTGAGATCATAATAGATTTTAAATGCCCACCAATGGTTGAGAAATCTCTTTTTGAGAATACTCCGTGGGAATGAATAACTGGTTCATTGTCTTTTAGCGAAATATTTCCAATAACACTCACTATCTCCATATCTTCCTTAACCTCTTTATCTTCATATTGTTTTGTGTCTAAGTTGTAATAGGAGAGGAGAACAGAACTACATGCTCCAATTAACGTAAAGCTTGCAAAAGAGATATTCGTTTCCTTTGCGTAGGTAGTGAGTAAAGAAATGAGTTCTTCACCTTTAGTAAAACGTAGAGCAACTGATGGGAGATTTTGATAGAGAATCGTCATGAAATTATCCTAGCATATTCTGCTTAAAACAGCATAACTTTTTATTTAGACTAGGGAATATCCTACAGAGCATTGTTACGGGTATATGTTTTTCATCTTACCAGGTATCCTCAATTGCTTCTCTTAAAACATCAGGATCAAGAGGAACTAGGATCTAATTTGTATCATTTAGCCTCTAAAAACGGTATAATACAAAGGTATGAAAAATATAGCTAAAATCATCAAGCTTGCTAAGCCTTTATACAACTTACTTTTTCTTCTGGCGGCCTTAATTGTCGGAGGAGCACTGCTTGAGTTATTAGGCCCAATTCTTTCCAAATCAATCGTTGATCAGATTGTGGCTCAAGTTCAAGGCCAAGCTGGAGACTTGAATAGATTGATTCTTCTTATCGGTGCAGTATTTGTATCAAGTCTTATCTCCCTTGTTTTCACTGTTCTTAGTGAACGATTAGGCGATCATGTAACAGGAGAATTGAGAAAGTACTTAACAGAAAAATTCTACCATAAAGTAATGACTCTTCCTCAGACTTATTTTGACTCTGAAGTATCTGGAAAAATAATTAATCAGTTATCACGAGGGATTATGTCAATTCAAGGTTTTGTCTCGACAATGACAAATTTTCTTCTTCCTATGTTCCTTCAAAGTGTTTTTACTCTTTTTGTCCTTGCCTATTACAATATATATATTGCTCTTTTTACCTTTCTTCTTTTCCCCATTTATATTTTTATTAGTTATATCTCAACCCAAAAATGGGGACTTGAAGAAGTAAAGAAAAATGCCATTGAAGATATAACACGAGGAAGAATTAGGGAAGTAATTTCAAATATCGCTTTGGTTAAAAGTTTTAATACCCAAAAATATGAGTATGATTTAGTATCTAAAAATTTGGGAGATAGCAATAAGATTTATGCCAAACAAAGTAAAACCTTTCATATTTTTGATTTTTACCGAGGGTTAAGTCTTCAAATTGTTCTCCTGATTATCAATATTATTGTTTTTTACAACACCTTTATGGGCATGTTAAGTATTGGAGAAATGGTTCTTATCTTACAGCTTATTGGACAAGCTCGACGACCTCTCTTTGCCATCTCTTTTCTCCTGACTCGAATTCAAGAAGCAGAGAGTGGATCGAAAGAATTTTTTGATATTCTCTCTCTCCCCTCAACAGAAACCATGGGTACAAAAAAAGAGTATGAAACAGTTAAGGATCCAACTATTACTTTTGAGAATGTGAGTTTTGAATATGAAACGTCAAACAATGTATTAAAAGATGTGAGTTTTGAAATGAAGAAAAACGAAAAAGTGGCACTTGTTGGACATAGTGGAGCAGGTAAGTCAACGATTGTAAATTTAATTTTGAAATTTTATGAACCAACAGGGGGAAGCATTCTTTTTTCTGGAAAAAGCTATTCAGCGCTTGATCATGGCTTTATCCGGCATAATATCTCCCTTGTTTTCCAAGATAATGAACTCTTCTCAAGTACTGTAAGAGAAAACGTGGTATATGGAACTGAAGCCTCAGAGAAAAAAGTGATTGAAGCCTTAAAGTTGGCAAACGCGTATGATTTTGTAATGAAGTTACCAAAAGGGTTGGATGCAGAGATTGGAGAAAGGGGAGTAAAACTATCTGGAGGACAAAAGCAACGAATTCAGATTGCTAGAGCTATTCTTAAGAATGCACCGATTCTTATTCTGGATGAAGCAACCAGTAGTCTAGATGCAAAATCTGAAAAAGAAGTTCAAGAAGCTCTTGAAAATTTAATGAAGAAAAAACTAGTCATTATCATTGCTCACAGATTCTCAACTATTCAAAATGTGGACAAGATTTTGGTAATTGATAGTGGCGAAATAGTTGATAGTGGTAGTCCTCAAGAGTTATCTTCACGAAAAGGGATTTATTCTGATTTACTTCACTACCAGATTGATGGGAATAAAAAACTCCTTGAGAAGTTTGATATTTTCTAACTTACTCTCTTAATAACTCTTCAATTGCATACCGTGTGTTTTTGTGGACACTTAATTTTTCAGTTTCCTCAAGAGTAAACCACCCTATATCATTGGCTCCTGCCTCTTCTCTTGTTACTCTCTGTTCAGGAAGCTCTATGTGGTACATACAATCAAGGTGGAAATGTTTTGGTTGTTCTCCGTGAGGTGGAACAATCTCTTCAAAAAAGAATTTAGGAAGAGGAAGAAGTTTTTGTTCACCAATAGGTGTGGTTGTGAAAAAAGGACTAAGATCTATTCCTGTTTCTTCAATAGTTTCTCGAATAATACATTCTAATGGATTCTCAAATTGTTCTACATGCCCTCCAGGTTGAATCCACATATCAAACTTTTTATGATGAATAAGGAGAATTTTCTTAGGCTTCTCCGGAGTTGTTATCCAGATTGATGCAGTTAAATGTTTTTCTCCAGGAAGAGGAAGAGTTGACACAGATATAGTATAGCACGTCCCCTTTTGCCTATAGTTTTGTGTTAAAATAGAGGAATGCTAATTGATGAAGTGACTATTACGATCAAAGGTGGAGATGGAGGCAATGGAGCCGTGTCTTTTCGTACCAATGAGGGAAACTATCGAGGTGGTCCTGACGGAGGGAATGGAGGCAACGGAGGAAGTGTCTATCTCCAAGGCGTAGATGATGTTTCAGCACTGCAAAAATTTCAATATAAGAAGAAATGGGAAGCTGAGACAGGAATTAAAGGGAATAGAAAAAATCTGTATGGAAGAAACGGAGTAGATCTTATCATTTCTATTCCTTTTGGAACACACGTAACGGATTTGGAAAGTGGAAAAACACGAGAGATGAGAGTGAATGATGAAAGAGTACTCATGGCTGCAGGAGGAAAAGGTGGACGGGGGAATAATGAATTCAAGTCTTCAACTAATCAGACTCCTCGCTTTGCGGAAAAAGGAACCTTGGGAGAAGAGAAAAAAATTCGCTTGGTTTTAAGAATCATTGCAGATATTGGAATTATTGGACTTCCAAACGCGGGGAAAAGTAGTTTGCTCTCTGTTTTGACAAATGCACAACCTAAGATTGGAGATTATCCTTTTACTACTCTTGAACCCAACTTAGGAGTTATGGATAAATATATTTTAGCTGATATTCCCGGACTTATTGAAGGAGCTTCAAAAGGGAAAGGGTTAGGAATCTCTTTTCTGAAGCATATTGAGAAAACAAAAATGTTAATTCACTGTATTGATGGAACGGTAGACAACGTTGTTGAAACATATAACACTGTTCGAAATGAATTCTCAGAATACAATACCAAACTTCTTGATAAAAATGAGATTTTGCTACTCACAAAATCCGATTTATTAACTAAAGAAGAAACAGGAAAAAAAGTAAAACAACTTAAAAAAATGAATAAGAAAGTTTACTCAATTAATATTTATGATGATTCGGAAATTAAAAAGCTTGTTCCAATTCTTTTAAAAGAACTCAAAACGATATGATCACTCCCTTACATACTACCGGGTGGAAGGACTATTCTCTTATTGATAGTGGAGACGGGTATCGACTAGAGAAGTATGGAGATATTCTTCTTTCTCGTCCGGATCCTCAGTGCATTTGGAAGAAAAGTGATGAGAATAAGTGGAAAAAAGTTCATGCTCACTTTGAAAAGGAATGGAAGATTCGCCAACCAGTCCCAGGGTTTTGGAACGTTTGTTATAAAGACATAACTTTTCACGCTCGACTTACCCCGTTTAAACACACAGGAATTTTTCCAGAACAACACCTGAACTGGGATTTTATGAGGGAGAAAATAGAACTCTCCGGGAGAAAGGATATAAAAATTCTAAATCTTTTTGGTTATACAGGTGGAGCAAGTATTGCTTGTGCCGCACAAGGAGCAAGTGTTACCCATGTTGATGCCTCTAAAAAAGCAATTCAGTGGGCAAGAGAAAACCAAGATGCATCTGGTCTAACTGATAAGCCGATCAGATGGATTCTTGATGATGCTGTTTCTTTTGTAAAAAGAGAGATACGACGTGGAGTAGAGTATGACGGGATTATTATGGATCCTCCAATTTATGGACATGGACCAGATGGTGAAGTATGGGATTTCCAAAAAAGCTTCCTTCTGCTTCTTGAGGATTGCTTTAAGCTTCTCTCAAAAGAGGCATTATTTTTGATCGTGAATGCTTACGCCATAACAGCTTCTTCTTTTATGTTAGAAAACATACTCAAAGATTATATAAAAAGTGGAACAATTGAACATGGAGAGTTAATAATTGAGGATAGTTTTAAGAAAAATCTTTCAACAGGAATTTATGCTAGATGGAGTTCTAAGTAATAATATAGATATCTTGATTATATTCATTTACTCCCACAGGTTTTGCTTGTTGTTTTAAAATTCTCTCATACGGCTCACAGTGATAACATCCCTTTTTCCGACATTCAAAAAGTTTTTCACTTCGCACTTGTTTTACTTGTTTGCCTAAGTGAAGTAAATGATCTCTGGCTGCTTGGGTATCTGATAACTCTTTTTCCGTAAGACTGTCATTTGTTTCTAAATACCAATAACTGGCTTTTGAGACTGTTCGTTTTTGACAGGTTTGAACGAGGAGATGATAAATGGGAAGTTGTAGTGAATCTGGGTCTTCTTCTTTTTTCCCTGTTTTAAAATCAATTATATGAACACTATCTGTATCTGGTAAATATTCAAGCCAATCAACTTTTCCACAAAGAATAATATTCTCCTCAGGAGAGAGTAAAAAATGAGGAAGATCTTGGTTTATTTTAACTGCTTTATTAAGAAGAGGTCCAGGATTATTCATAACCCGCTCAAGCATTTTTTTCCCTCTTTCTTTAATTTCCTCTTCTTCCTCTTTTGATTTAAATCCTCCTTTTTCCCCGCTAACACTTTTCCATACCTCATCATATCTTTCAAGAAGTGATTTCTTAAACCTCTCTTCTACAGGAAGAGTAGATAATTCCTCAAGGACTATATGAACAGTTTGTCCAAGAGCTAAAGATGGATTCATAATCCCCATCTTGTGTCCTGTCTTTGGATCTCGATAGACGTTATGAAGAAAATACAGTCTTTGACACTTTAAAAAATCAGTAAGACTCGAGTGAGAAAGCCATACAGCTGAAAATTTATCTTGTGGCATGGAATTAAATATGGCAAGATTCTAAACCTCTTTTGGCGAGGTATTGTTGGTGGTATTCTTCAGCTTTATAAAAAGGTGTTGCTTCAACAATCTTGGTGACAATGGGGGACGTATATACTCTCACTTCTTCTTGTTCTTTAAGAGACTTCTCAGCAATTTCTTTCTGTTGTGGAGAATGGTAAAAAATAACAGAGCGGTATTGTGTCCCAACATCTGGTCCTTGACGATTTAATGTTGTTGGATTGTGAGACTCCCAGAATACATCTAATAACTTTTTATACGAGGTGATTTTTGGATCAAAAGTGATTTGAATTACTTCAGCATGTCCTGTCTGGTCAGAACAGACATCTTCATAGGTTGGATTTTCTTTATTGCCTCCCATATAGCCAACTGAAGTTTGGACAACTCCATCAAGATTTCTAAATGTCTCCTCAACTCCCCAAAAACAGCCTGCACCAAAAGTTGCGATTTCTTGTGTGGGATTCATACTCATATTATACCATTATTGAGGAAGATAGGAGAGTCCAGCTTCTGTAAGAACCCAAGCTTCAGAGTCAGTAACAAGAAGTTGGGTTAAAATATTTGAGTTAGATAATATTCCGTCTTTCTCTGTAAGAGCTTTCCAAGTAGCTGTTTTTTTGTCATAGACACTATATCCTCGAGAAGTAATCACCCAAAGCTTATCTTTACTCGGAACTATATGAGATAAGAAATAGGAAGTATCTACTCCTTTGAAAGGTGAGTAGTCAAGAGGAGGAAGAGGATAATCGACCTTTACTCCATTTTCTGTTACAAGAGAGGCCTCGTTTTGAGAACTAGTTTCAATTTTGAATGGGGATATATCTTCAGAAAGACAGGTTGTTTGCTCAAATTTATTGGCTTTAGCATAGGTAAAGCTTGGAATACATGTTATCCGATCTATCGGGGGATATACCGTTGGTGTAGTGCTTTGTAGATCCCATATATTATTTTGAAGAGAATAGGAAAGAGTAAACGCTTTACTTCCTGTAACATTTAGGATAATTGTGTTTTTCTCCTTATTAAATGAGTTAAAGACAATGGGTGGATGTTGTGCTCCAAATTGGTTAGTTTCTAGATATTGTTTTTGAATAGAATCAGGAACGGTTAGTTTATTACTCTTCTTATCCTTATAGTCATAGAGATAAAAAAGTGATTCAGTACATGCTTGTCCGCAAGACTGAAAACTCATAAAGATTTTGTCCGAATCCACAATCGGATAAAAGGTGGGAACAACATCAAAAGTACCGTTTGATAAATCTAACTCTTTTTTAAATTGTTTATTACTTAAAGAATAGACACTAGCATCAGCCACTAAGAAAAGAGCGGAATCAATAACACCAAGAAGTGAGGAGAATTTACCTGGTCGTTCTAGAGAAAGCTTCGATTCACTCTTAGAAGGAATATCTATCACAATCCATTCTGAATATGGTTGAATGTACCATATCTTGTTCTCTTTTAAAATAATAGGGGAGGTTCCTCCAAAAGTGTTTGGAGAAATGGTCATAAATATCTCAGTAGAGGTTGAAGATGGAGTAACTGCATAAATTTGTTTATCTTGTTGTACATACAATTTTTCACCTTGAGAACCGAGTAAGTTGGCATATTTTTGAGGAGAATCAACAATTTTTCCCATGATCTCTGATAAGGGTTTCCAATTACTAGCTTTTTTATTTTCAGCCTCCCAAATCATCGTTCCACTATCTGCTACGTATACTTTTTCTCCGATTTGTGCAAGCTCATACAAATCAATTCGTGATGGATTAGAGGTGGATGATACAAAACTTGTCTCATCAAATCTCTCCCATGTTTGAGTTGGTTTATCAAATCTCGCAACTCCTCCCGATGATTCAGCACTGGCAAGAACAATGACATACACACTACTAGGTGTAACAAGAATGTTACTTATATTGTATTTAGTTGATTTGTTCGCAAGTTCTGTGCGGTAATTAGTAATTACTCCAGTAGTAGTTGAATATTTACTTAATCCATCAAATGTCCCGACCCAAATATCCGTCCCATCCTCTCGTAATATGATATTTGATCCGTTTACTAGTCCTTCACTTACACTAATTTTCTTTGCCTCTTTCGTTTTTAGATTATAGCGAGTAAATCCATCTTGGGAGCCGATATAAAGATTGTCATCAATTTTCACTAATGAAGTGCTTGTATGGTTTCCTAAACCTGTTGTTTTTGTTATTTGTTCTTTAATCTCCCCATTTTTGTTAAGAATTAATACCCCTCCATAACAGGCAACATAAAGAGTGTCTCCTTCTGAAATAATGTCTCGGACGTCATTACAGTTGATCCATTGCCCAAGAGTATTTTGACTAGAATTATCTGAAGTAGTTGTGTTGGGATTTGTTGAGAAAGAAGGGAGTAATTTTCCTTTTAAAAAGGTTGCCATACCAAAAACTGTGAGAAGAAGGAGAATACTTAAGCCTCCCATGATAAAAAGAAACCGTTTATTATCACCTTTAGTAAGTTCCGTGTGAAGAGGATCTGATGCTGGTGTTGGTGAGGCAGAGGAGGGTTCCACACTCTCACTTTACTGTGTTTCTATCTCTTCTGTCAAATCATTGCTATACTGAATAGAAATGAGGGGAAATAAGCTTCTTTTCGGAATAGTACTGTTAGCTCTTTTCCTGCGAGGTATTTTTTTAGATAGAGTCCCTGTTGCCATCAGTGGGGACGAGATGATTTATTCATTTATTGCTAAATTTATTCTTTTTACAGGAAGTGATGTCTCAGGAACGTGGAATCCTTTATCTATTTTTCTTTTTCAGTATCCTTTAGGAGCTTTTCCTCAAGCAGAACTTCCCTACTTTCTCTCCTTCTTTTCGTTTGGTTCACTTTTCTTATCAAAACTTCCCCATGTCGTATTTAGTGTTGGGATAATTTATGCACTGTATCTTTTAACAAAACAGTTGTTCACGGAAAAAACAGCCCTTTGGGTTGCCTTTCTTGCCAGTATTAATCCATGGTTAATAGTTATTGGACGCACAGGGTATGAAATGAATCTTTCCATGTTTTTTTATATCTTAGGACTTTATTTGCTTCTTAAAGCAAAATCCACTTTGCAATTTTTTATTACCTTCGCAATTTTTCTTCTTGGTTTTTATTCCTATATTGGAACCAAACTCATTTTTCTTCCTGTAATTTTACTCGGGATAGGATATCTATATTTTCAAAACAAAAAAGAAGTAGGAAAGAAACACTTGGTTTTTCTTGGGGCATCCTTTTTAGTAGTTGGACTGTATGGAGCTCTATTATTTTCAACTTCTACTTCTCGAGTAGGAGAAATCTTTTTGCCAACCCATGAATCTGTTTCTAAAACTGTTATCTCTCAAAGACAAAATAGTATTCCCTCGCCACTTTCTTTAGTGATGGGAAATAAACTTGTTGTATACACTGATATCTTACTTAAAAAAACTGCAGCAGTATTTTCTCCTGAATACTTGTTTATGAATGGGGATCAATTCTATGGAGTGCAGTCCTACGGATTATTTCATGTTATTGATGGGATAGGTATTCTAGTGGGAATGTGGTTTTTATTTTCTCGATATCCGAAAAAGGGATGGGTACTCGTCGGATTAATTCTCTTAAGTATTGTCCCTCAACTTTTTCATAAAAATCCTGATAACTTTTCTCCTCACAATACGCTTCTTATTCCTTTTCTTCTTATCGTTGCAGGTGTGGGAATCTCAGAGCTCCAAAGTTTCCTAAAAGAAAAGCAACAAGTGATATTTTCTCTCAGTCTTCTGCTTCTTTATACTTTTCTTATTGCAAAGTTTAGTTATGTCTATTTCACCAGATACCCACTTGTTGGTGGATCGGATTTACCCTTACGAGTAATGGCTGCGTATATAGACAAGGCACAAGAGCAAAACAAAAAAGTGATTGTTTTTTCTAATAATGCAGAGGATGTATATAAAAAATACTTGTTTTATTCAAATAAGTTAAATAAAGAAACAGTAATGGAGATTCGTCAGTCTTTTGAAAAGAAAAAGTATACGTTAAGTGGAGTTACTATTATGTCTTGTGATTTAAACTTTGTTCCTGATACCAATACTATTTATATCTCTCAAGCAGAATGTGGAACTTCTCAAACAACTCAAGATAGTATGGTTATTTCTCGTTTGGTTGATGGGGGAGCAGTGTATCGAATCTACAATGATCCATTTTGTAATTACGACTTACTCCAAGGATTTATTAACACAAAAACATTTTCTCAATTGAAAGTTGAATCCTTATCTAGAGAGGAAATGTGTAGTCAATATATGACTAAGTAGTTTGGAGTGCTTTTGCGAGAAGAATAATTGCTATGTCCAGAATAATAGGAGGAAGTAAGTAAAGAGAAAGAATGGTAAAAAAAGGAGTGGCAGTAGTAGTTAGAAAATAAATAAGTGATTGATTCAGAAAAGGATTTGCTGCTAAAAGAATTCCACCGATAATGGTAACAATAACTAGAAACCCCAAGGTGCCCTCTAAATCTTTTCGACTAGAAAACATGGTATTACCAATAACAAAAGTGGTACAAATAGGGATAAGAATAGTCCAGTTTAAAAAAGTTGTTTGTTGAAGAAAAAAATAATAGACCGCTGATAGTACCCCAACTCCCGCAAGAATAGGCGCAACGCCAATAAGAAGCTTTCTTACTGGATCTACTTGTTCTATCTGAACACTCCCAAGTCGTAGTGAATCTCCTGATAAGTGAGGAAGAAGAGAGATTGCTCCAGTTCTGACAAAAAGAATTTTTGCCATAAAAAAGTGAGCCAGTTCGTGAAGAATGGTTCCTGGGAGAAAGAGAAAGGCAATAGTTATCACAAGTCCTTTTTTACTTTGTGTTATGGCGTGAAAGGAAGATGAGATTACTCGTGTTACTTGGCGAGAAAGAAAAAAAAGGAAGCTCAACTCGAAAATAAAGGTAATACTGGGAGAGATTGGAAACATACGTTAAAGTCCAAATACTTCCCTTAGTCCTTGGAACGCGGGTTTTTCTTGAAAGCTTGTGTCAAAAGGATGTGCTTTTGCATCAGCTCCAAGCCAAGAAAGATTATCATCAAATCCAAAGAGCATAAAGTACTTACAGTTTGAAAAATCTTTACAAATTTGTGCAAGATTTTTAAAGATTTCTTTCTGCTTCTCTCGTTTCTCACTTTCTGTTCCGCTTGCTCCATCAATTGCTACGTCTACCTCAGTAAACGCAACGTCAAATCCTGCATTTTTAAATCTTTGGATATTATCTCGAATACTTTGATAGTTTGGAGGATATTTTAAAGAGGTGTGTCCTTGAAAGCCAATCCCGTGAATTGGATACCCTTGTTGTTTTAACTCTTTCATGTAATTAAACATACCTGTTGATTTATCATTTATTTCTGTATTACTGTAATCGTCAATAAATAACTGAGCATTTGGATTAGCTTCAATTGCTGTAGTGAGTTTGTGTTTAATATCTACGGGTTTATTTGTATGCCAACTGACTCGTCTAGTTCCATTATCTTCAAAAATTTCATTAGCAATTCGCCAGTTACTAATACGATCTTTATAATAGCTTACAATACTTCTCGTGCAATCGTTTTCTACTCGTTTCATGGCTTGTTCAAAAAGAGGATTACTGACATCACTTGGAAGTGAGTTAGGTTTAGGATAACTTCCTTCCCTCGTATTCATCACATATCCTCTTCCAATAATTCCTTTGCCTAAGACACTCTGACTTCGTAAAATACCGTCTATTTTTGTAAGGAAAATAGGATTAATATCATATCTTCCAGCAGGTGCATTGATAATGGTTTGAGGGTTACTCCAGTCTCCAGGTCCACACCAGTTCATTCCTTCTGTATAGACCACTTTTGCATAGTTTAAAACTAAACCTTGAAGCTGATGATATGTAGCATACTTTCCTGTTTCGATATAACTACCAAATAGAGGTCGAGTAGTTGAAGGAGGTAGAGGGGTAGTAGTCTGTGTACCAAACTCAATATATTTCCCTCCAGAAGCCGCTGCATCAATTCCTTCTTTTGCGGCTCCTGTCAAAATACCTGCTTCTATTTCTTGGTTAGGAAGAGCAGATGCACGTTGTCTGAGATTTGTTTGATACCGAAGAAAAATGAAAAGAAGGATTCCTCCTGCAAGAAGGAGAAATAAAATAACAATATTTCTTTTTGAAAACCTGGAAACTCCCATACCATTAGCATAGCTAATGACTTGTATGCATGTAAAGAGAAAGAAAAATTAAAAAGAAAAAAGAGTTTTTTTGAGTATTCCTTGCATCTCACTCATAGTCTTTGCTTCCATGAGTGATGCTCGGAGTAAAGAGGCTCCATCAAAGCTGTGAACATAAGCCTTAACAAACTTTTTAATTGTAGCAAATTGTTTTGTTTCACCCCAGGTGGTTTCAAAAAGATCAAGATGCTCTTGCAGCTTTTCAAGCCTCATCAAAGGAGTAATATTTTCTTCTTCAATTTTTGGATTAAAAATCCACGTATTTTGAAAGATGCCTCGGCCAATCATTATTCCATCTAATTGATATTTTTCTATCATCTCCTCTGCTTGTTTCCGAGTTACAATATCTCCGTTTCCAATCAGTTTTGTTTTTACTCCAAGCTTGTTTCTTATTTCTACTGCTTTTCCTATTTCATCCCAATGGGCTGGAACTAAGGATTGTTCCTTAGCTGTTCTTCCGTGAATAGTTAGTGCATCGATATCCTGTTCAAGAAGAAAGGTTATCCATTCCTCTGTTTGAATTTTGTTAATACCAATTCGAGTTTTGATACTCACCGGTAGTCCGTTTGCTCCTTTTTTTGTTTGTTCGATGAGGGATGTGACGAGTGGTATATTCAGAATAAGAGCAGCACAACTTCCCTGCTTCATTACTGCTCTATCGGGGCATCCTAAATTGATATCAATCCCATCAAATCCAAGAGAGTGAATATATTTTGCTGTTTCAAAAAAATGCTCTGGATTATTCCCCCAGATTTGTGCGATAAGAGGACGTTCTTTTTCTGTATAGAGAAGTCTTTTTTCAACCTCTTTTCGTCCCACTGAACAAATCCCATTAGTATTGGTAAATTCAGTAAAAAAGACATCTGGGGCTCCACAAGACATGACAATTTGTCTAAAGACGGTATCTGTTACATTCTCCATTGGAGCTAGAACAAAGAACGGGTGTGATAAGTTTTGCCACGAAAACATAGTTATAGGATATTATATCGCATTTCAGCTTTCATTTCTTGTTTAGTTACAATTTACGTTGTTTGAAATTCTCAAGGAAATTAAATAAGTAATTTTACAGAAAAAAAATTACTCGAGTGGTAGTTGATGAGCAACAGAGACGACATATTGGGCGCGAGCTGCTAGTACGTCATAATTTCCAAAAACTCTTTTAAATTCTCTTTCAATTAGTGGTTTAATTCGCTTCTCTGTTACAAAAAGTAACTTGCCATTTTTCTTGAGTTGTTTTTTTGCATCTTGAATAAATTCCAAAAGAGTTTCTTTGGGGACATGACTTGGAGGGTTTGAAACAACGAGATCAAATTTGATATCTGAAACTTCTTCAAATCCATCACTTGGTTTTATCTCAACATTTTTAATTTTGTTCAATTCCGCATTGATCTTAGCGTACTTCACTGCTCGAATGTCAGTATCAACCATAAAAGTCTTCCCATCTTTTGCTAAGTTTGCTGCTACAAGACCAATAGCTCCATATCCACAACCAATATCCAAAACAACATCAGTTGGATGTATTTCCATAGTTTCAATAAGTAACTCACTTCCAGCATCGATCTGTTCTTTAGAAAATAGACCTGGTTTGGTTTCAAATTGATATTCTTTATCTCGTAGTATTTTTGTAATTTTCATTAGTAGTCTTTGTAAGTTAAAATCTAGAGTTGGTCGGGGTAAGAAGAATTGAACTTCTGCCATACGGACCCCATCCGCACATTCTACCGTTAAACTATACCCCGTTTATTTCTCTCCAGACTCTTATTGATATCTTGCCGTAGTTTGATCTATTGTATTTTACCATATACTCAGATATATTTTACACGAACAACCTATGGCAAAAGCAGCAAGTACAAAGCAACAAATGGTCGCTCCCTCAGCCGATGCAACTCAGAAATTAGAATCAATCAGACTAGCAATGGACCAGATTGAAAAACAATATGGTCGAGGTTCTATCATGCGTTTTGGAGAAGCAGGAAATAAATTGGATGTTTCAGTTATTTCAACTGGTTGTTTACCCCTTGATTTAGCCCTTGGTGTTGGAGGTCTGCCCAGAGGCCGCATTATCGAAATTTATGGACCTGAGGCATCAGGAAAAACAACAGTTTGTCTCTCAACTATTGCTCAAGCGCAAAAACATGGGGGAATTGCTGCTTTTATCGATGCAGAGCATGCACTTGATCCGCTTTGGGCAGAAAAAATTGGAGTAAAACTAGATGATCTTCTCATCTCTCAACCCGATACTGGAGAGCAAGCGTTAGAAATCACAGAAAGTTTAATTAGGTCTGGTGCAGTAGATATTTTAGTAGTTGATTCCGTTGCAGCCCTTGTTCCACGAGCTGAAATTGAAGGAGAAATGGGAGATTCTGTCATGGGGCTTCAAGCCAGACTTATGTCACAAGCTTTAAGAAAATTAACTGGTGTTGTTTCTAAATCAAAAACCGTTTTAATTTTTACCAATCAACTTCGTCAAAAGATTGGAGTTATGTTTGGAAATCCAGAAACAACTACCGGAGGACTTGCTCTTAAGTTCTATGCATCAGTCAGAATGGATGTTCGAAAAATTGAAACGATTAAAGATGGAGATACAGTTGTAGGATCTCGACATCGCGTAAAAATTGTCAAAAACAAATTAGCTACTCCTTTTAGATTGGCAGAATTTGACCTCACCGGAAAAGGTATTTCTCGAGAAGGAGGAATCGTTGATGTTGGAGTTGAGATGGGAATTATTAATAAGGCAGGAGCTTTTTACCGATATGAAGAGCAAATGATTGGACAAGGAAAACTAGCAACCCAGGAATTTTTAGCTGAGAATCCAGATGTTGCTAAAAAAATTGTTGCAGCTATTATGGCTCAATCCAAAGAAGGAACTCAGCCTGTTGCTGTTGGAGTTGAAGAACCTGAAGACGAGATAACACCAAATGGAATGAGAGAGTAATTTTCTCAATGGATCACTTCGAAGCCTACTATGCCTTTTCCCTCCGTTTTCTTTCGTATCGTGCAAGATCAGTTAAGGAAATGAGAGATCGCCTCATAAAGAAAAAAGCCCCAGATGACGTAATTGAGAAACTCCTTACTCTTTTACTTGAGCAAAATGTATTAAATGATAAAGACTTTGCTCAAAGCTGGATAGAAAGTAGGTTAAGGTCCCGTCCAAAATCCATGAGTGTCATAAAGCAAGAACTGATTCAAAAAGGAATCTCACGAGAGATTCTTGAGGAAGTGCTAGTTGAGACAAAAGAGTTGGATAGAGAAAGTATTAAAAAAGTTATTGAAAAAGCTAAGAAAAAGTATAGCAATTTGGATGGACGAGAACAAAAAGAAAAAATAGCAGGGTATCTGGGACGAAGAGGATATTCTTGGGATGTTGTTTCTAAGGAGTTAGAATAATTAATTTCTTGTTTGACAGAAAGTATTCCTAGGTATACTATTGTTTTAACAACTGAATCAATCAGGAGTGATGGCGAGAGAATTGGCTCGATGACCCATCCAGCAACCGACCTACAAAAGGAACGGTGCTACACCCAACCCTGTATAGGGAAGGATTTGTCCTAACAAAATAATTAGGAAAATATATTGCCTCTCTTTACAGAGAGGTTTTTTTGTGGAGAGGAGGTTGAAATTATGGTAGAAAAAGAGATAGATGATTATGAATATTTAAAACCCGAAAAAGACATAGCTCTGCTTTTTTTAGAAGATGTTGGGTTTCACTTAGCACATCAAATATTTGAAGAACATGGGAAGTATCCAAGAGATAGGATTCAGGTCGTTATGGGAGCTGGAATGTTTGGAATTATTATTTCTGAGGAGTTTTACTATCGAGTAAAAGTTTTTTTACAAGAGATTTCTTATACAACTAGAAAAGTAGGAAGTATTAGTGAACTACCTTTAGATGTTCAGAGGAAGCTACGAGGAAGATAGTAATCATAATCTATGATATTACATTGACGAGAAATAAGAAAAAGAGGTATAATGTACTAAAGCATGAGGAGCTTTGATAGATATGACAGCATTTTCTTCTATCATCTTAGTTAACAGTATTCTTTTATAAGAGTCATTTCCTCATGCCATAAATTATGGCAGACGCAACAAATTCAGATTTAATTGCACTAGAAAAAAAACTTATTGAACGTCAAGAAAAACTTGAAGCTCTCAAAGAAGACCTTGAGGAAAGTAAAGAAGACCTCAAAGAAAAAAGAGATGAGTATAAGAAAAAATTAGAATCTATTTCAAATCTTACTTCAGAGGAAGCAAAAGCTCAGTTACTTATTGAAGTCGAAAAAGACGCTACAGCCATGATGGCTCGAATCATTAAAGAAAAAGAAGAGGAAGCAAAAGCTACCGCAAAAACAAAATCCCAAGAAATATTACTTGAAAGTATCCGTCACGGTGCGCTTGATTATATTCCAGAATATACCGTTTCTATCGTCAAAGTAGCAGAAGAGGAAATGAAGGGACGAATCATTGGAAAAGAAGGACGAAACATTAGAGCCTTTGAGCAAGCAACAGGAGTTGACGTTGATTTAGACGAAGAGGGAGCTATTAAGCTTTCGTGTTTTGATTCAGTAAGACGAGAGATTGCTAGACGCTCTCTTGAAGTTCTTCTCAAAGATAGTCGAATTCAACCATTCCGCATTGAGGAAGTTGTTGAACAAACGAAAAAAGATGTTGAAAAAATCATGTTTGAAGAAGGACAAAATATTGCTGAAGAGATGGAAATCTTTAATCTTCCAACAGATCTCTATGGCTTTTTAGGACGATTTAAATTCAGAACTTCATTTGGGCAAAATCTTGTTTTGCATTCACTAGAAGTTGCCAAAATCGGAGCAGCAATTGCTCAGGAATTAGGAGCTGATGTAAATGTCGTAAAACTTGGAGGACTCTTTCATGACATTGGAAAAGTAGTTGAAGGAGAAGGGGGACACGTAAAACTTGGAGTTGAGCTTTTGAAAAAATATAACTTCCCAGAACCAGTCATGAATTGTGTTTCAGAACATCATGAGGATAAGCCATTTTCTAGCGTTGAATCAGTTATTGTCCATATTGCTGATAAGATCTCTGCAGCAAGACCAGGAGCACGATATTCAGATATTGAAGAATATGGAAACCGTCTTACTGATATGGAAAACCTCGCAAAAAAATATGAAGGAGTCGAAGAAGCCTTTGCTTTCGAAGCAGGAAGGGAATTACGAGTTCTTATAAATCCTGGAAAACTAGATGATTCACAAACGATTCTTCTTTCTAAAAAGATTCAAGAAGAGCTTACGAAATCTATGGCAGTTCCTGGAGTAATTAAGGTAACGGCAATTCGAGAATTTAGATCCACTTATCCAGACCGCGAGTAAGTATCCTATAGCTTTACATTTCTCCTCATTTTTGCTATTATCCACTTACTTTTAAATACCAGATATATTTTTATATTCATGTGTTTATAAGTATTTTTACTTGCACTTTTATATTGTTGGTTTAAGAGCCCGGCTCTTTTTGGTAATAAAAACTTATTATTAGAGAGAGCCGACTAGCTCGTCTTTATTTTCCTTTACTCACTGAAGGGAGGCAGCGATGCCTAGTATCCGAGTATTGTCTGACAGGCTCAACCAGCACAAGGTTGAGCAAGATGGACGAAAGCGAATCTCGAGTCAACTCCGGATAGGAGTGGGCAATGCCCTTGGTCAGGATCTCGCGGTAGTGGAGGCCTTTTGGTGGCCTGCAATCGAGTCCGAAAGCGCTGACAACATGCTCCCGTTCATTGTGGAGATTGAGCAGATGGGAGATCTCTCCGATGAAACACTGGAGAACGTCTTCGTCGCGGTCTGGGCAGTCTTTAACGCTGAAGCTTCCGTTCCTGTCGGGACGGAGTTTGGGGTCGGCGTGAGGTTGCCTGGAGGGAACTACTACTGGGAGATCGGATCAAAATTCCAACAATAGGACGAGTGCTAAAGGTGCGGGGTAACGAAGAAGAAGTATGAGAAAAAAAGACCGACGATTGAGTCGGCTCTGTGAACATCTGTTCACTTTCTCCTCTCCTCTCTTAGTTTACCCCGTGCCTCAAAGCCATAAATCCCCCATATTATTTATTCTTCTACTGACTTGACATCTTTTTTAATTCTTAGTACTGTATCTACGTCTGAGTTTTTTCCTAAACATACTCATATTTGAGGAGGTGATTTTGTATGACAAAAAAAGATTTAATTGAAGTTGTAGCTAAAAAAGCTAATTTAACGAATAAGGCCACAACTGATGCTATTCATAGTTTTCTTGCATCAATTAGAGATACATTAAAAAGAGGAGATAAAGTAGTTCTGACTGGATTTGGAACTTTTAGTGTTCGTTCCCGAAAAGAAAGAAAAGGACGAAATCCAAAAACTGGAGGTTCACTCACTATTTCTGCCAGAAAAGTTCCTGGATTTACCGCAGGAAAAGCGCTTAAAAAAGCGATTAAATAAGGTAGGAAGAGAGTAAGCCAGATTCTGTTGGTCTACTTTCGTAGATTGACTGCAATCTATCTTAAGAGTTGCCTCTTAGTCAAAAATGACTGCCCTTATGCTTTAGTGCTTCCGTATTGCTGGTATAACGCACTGTTCGAAGGTTGCAGAAAGTAGGATTGCCCGTTTCACCCCCACTCGTCTCTGTTGCTCTCAAAGAAAGTTAAATCTCTCTCTGCTTTTTCCTATGTTATGTGGGAAAGTAGGAAAAATACTAGCGCTTACGCGTCGGGGATTGCCCCCCGTCCTTGCAATACTTCTGTCTGGACTTTCCTGTCTCTTTCGAGACTAGCAGTCCTTCTTCCTATAGTAATTATACCATAGCAATTGGATATATCTTAAGTTTTGCTATACTTTTGGTATGAAAGCAGGTTTTGACTATACAGGAATTAGTATTCCTTTTTACTGTATGAATAAAGATAAAAAACTTCTTCTTCATAAGAGAAGTGTCAATTGTCGCGATGAACATGGAAGATGGGATTGTGGAGCGGGGCAGTTAGAGTTTGGGGAAAGTCCAGAAGAATGTGTAGTGCGTGAAGTGAAAGAAGAGTATGGGTGTTCAGCAAAAATCCTCTATCAATTCCCACCAATCTCTGTCATCCGTACTATTGATGAAAAACTAGCTCATTGGTTAGCAATTCCTTTTATTCTACAAGTTAATGAACAGGAAGTCTCTATTCAAGAACCACACAAAGTGGATGAGTATGGATGGTTTCATCTCAATGAGTTACCTTCTCCTCTTCATTCTGCGGTAGAGAAATATGTGTTAAATACTCAAAGAAAAAAAGTATTAGAAAAATATTTTCGTTAATATTGTTTTTGTGAGGTACACAAAAGTGAATACTCACATTGTTTACAATTAATTACGGTACAAACATAATCACTTCTGGAAATCTCATCAGCTTTTTGTTTTAAATACTCTCTGGCTTCGTCCAACTGTTCAGGAGTTCTGGTTGTTCGTAGGATGGTGTCTTGTTCAAGGTAGTGGAGCTCAAGAACTACTTCCTCACAACTTCTTGGAAAGATAGCGTCATGAACTTCACAAGCGGCAAGAGCATAGAGAGTGAGTTGTAAATCTGTTGCTACTTCTTTCTCAGTAGGAAGAGAAGCTCCGGTTTTATAGTCAATGATAAGAAGTTTCCCATCAGGTGTCTTATCTATTCTATCTACTCGTCCTCCAACTTTTAAATTTCCCAATGAAAAAAGAAAGGGAGTTTCTAAAGCTATTGGATTACTCTCCTCTACGTATTTTTCAATGTATGATGACAAGAGTTCTTTGGCATGAGTAAAGGCATGTTCCTCATGAGACTTACTTTGATAGCCAGTTTTTATCCAGTGAGCTTTTAAAAGACTGTCCAAATCAGGAAGTTCCATTTCTCCCATTTTGGCTTGATAATATCCTTGCAGTGCAGCATGAATACTACTTCCAAAACTCATAGGAGCCGATTGTTCGGTTGGAATTTTTAAAAGGTAGCGGAGTTTATAATGCAGTGGGCAATTTTCAAAGGTTTGAATCATAGAATAAGAGAGATAATTTACTTCAGTAATAAGGGAATCATTACTTGGCTTAGTAGGAGGAGAAAAAGTTTGGAACTTATCAAGAAAAGATAATTGTTCTACACCTAATTTCACCTGTTGTTTTGTCACTACCTGGTCTATGACTGCTTTTCCTAGTGCTTCTTGAATAAAAGGAGATAATTTTCGCTCTCTTTTTCCGTCTCCATAGAAAAGAGATGCACTAAGATACAAATAGTCTTTGGCACGAGTCATGGCAACATAAAAAAGGCGGCGCTCCTCTGATAGAGGATCAGTATCAACTACTTTTTCCTTTAAGATATCGTTGTGAACAGGGATTGGATCTTTTCTATCTCTACTTGGAAATCTTTGGGTAACCAGATTAGTAATAAAAACAGCGGGAAACTCCAAGCCTTTACTAGAATGAACGGTTAAAATATTCACTGCATCATTTGTTGTCCAGTCAGTACTGGATGCTAGTGGACTTTCTCCTAGTTCTCGAGAAAGAGTAATCCAATCAGTAATGGCAAAAACTGTGGCGTCTTCATGGGTTTGTTCATATTGAGTGATCTTTTCAAAAAACTTTGCAATGTTTTGTGCTTTTCTCATTTCTTCCTCTGTACTTGGTGTAATAAGAGTCTGCATTTGGTCTGACTTTTGTAAAAAGTCATAGAGAATTTTTCCTGCAGATTCTCTAGGGACTAAAGCTAAGTGTGACTGAATCAGAGTAATAATCTCGTGAATTTTTTCTTTCGTTTCAGAAGCAATAAATAAGTCGTCAATTCGCTCCATCGTTTCATACAGAGTAAGGTTTTGTTTTTTTCCAAAATTCAAAACGACTGAAATATCCCGAGGAGAGAGTTTGAAATGTGGTTGAGTGATAAGACGATACAAAGAGGCGGAATCATCAAGAGAGAGTAAAACGTACAGGTAAGCAATCAGATCTTTAATTTCCTCTTGCTGAAACAACTGTCCAGGGCCCAGGAATTGAAAAGGGATATTGGCATATTCTAAAGAGCGAATAAAAGGAAGTGCGTGATCATTGGCACGGACTAAAATAGCAATATCTTTATACGCTAAATTCTTTTTTGAAAGCAACTCTTTTATTTTGTCTATTACTAACTCTGCTTCTTTCTCAACTCTTTGCGCAAATAAGAATTCAATCGGCTCTCCTTTTTTCTCTCGCATCGAGTGAAGTTGTTTATTAATTTTTTCCTGAATCTCAAGTCGGGCAGGATTATTAAACTGAATCATTTGGTGAGACTTGGTTAAAATTTCCTCAGTAGAGCGATAGTTTTTATTCAGAGTAATAACAGTGGTTTTGGGAAAGTGTTCTCTGAACTGAATGATGTTTGACAGCGCAGCACCTCGCCAGCGATAAATTGCTTGATCATCATCTCCAACAACGGTGATATTTTGTTTCTCACCAGTGAGTAAAATGGCTAATTCATTTTGGGCATAGTTTGTATCTTGAAATTCATCAACTAAAATATATTTAAATTGAGTTTGGTATTGTTTCAAAAGGTGTGGTTTAGTTCGAAAGAGACGAAGTGTATGGGAAATAAGATCTGAAAAGTCCATAACTCCTTCTTCTTGCTTAAGCGTTTCATACGTAATAAAAGCATTTGCCAACTCTTGAATTTTCTCAACCTCATCAGGAGTTGTTTCAGTATTTGTTTCTAAATTCTGAGAGAACTTTAAGTATTCTTCTGGAGTAATATCATCATCTTTGAGACGAGAAAAATGTTGGAGCATTCCTGATAAAAACTTATGAGGATTTCCTAGTGGTCTAAAGTATTTTAAGTTAAACTTATACACATGCTTTCTTAAAAATTGCAAAGCTTCTGCTTCAGTAGTTAGTTGAAAAGACGTAGTGAGTCCTAAGTGTAGTCCTTCAGCGCGCAAAATTCGCTCACAAAAGGCGTGGAAGGTAAGAAGCCACATTTGGGTATAGCCATAGGGGAGTGCTGTATCGACTCGTTCCTCCATTTCTGTTGCAGACTTTTCCGTAAAGGTCAGTCCTAAAATACTTGATGGAGAAATCTGTTTTTCAAGTATTAAATGCTTAATTCGCTCAACAATAACTGTGGTTTTCCCTGTTCCAGCTCCAGCCACAATAAGGAGAGGTCCGTCACCAAAAAGAACTGCCTCTTTTTGCTCTGAATTTAAATGGGAGAGATCTTGCATGGGGTTCTATTGTACCATGAAAGGCTAACTTTTTTTCTCAAGTTCCTTGAGTTTTTCCTGTGCAGTTTCAATAATTGATTTGAGTGTGTCCTCAACAGTCATTCCCCAATTTTCAGCCATTTTCTCAATATCCTCATCAGTTAAATTTTCACCGCCATTGGTCAAATTTCCTTTTCCCATATCATCATCTGGTATTCCGCATCCGCAGTTATAACACATAAAATCACCCCCTTTATTTCTTATTGAACAGTAATTGTTCCTTTTTGCTCTGGATTATATTGATTGTGGTATGTATAAACTCCTGGTTTTGTAAAAAGTAATATCACACTTTGACTGGCACTAAAACTTCCCAAGTTTAGTGCAGGATATTTTTTATTGGTTGGATAATCATCTGAGTTGACACTAACATCTGTCTTGGTAGTATTAGTCCATCTCACACTGCTATTAACAGGAATAGTGACAGTTGCAGGACTAAATCCAGTAGCAGTTATTGTAACGTCTGTCTCTTTAGCTTTTAGCTGTTTAATGACTTCCTCAATAGGAGTTGGAGTTACTTTACTGGGAGTATTTTGATTTTTGTTACCTGAATAAAGGATAAGAACGATAACAAGAAGAGTAATTAGGACAATTGCCACAGGAATAAGCAGAAGTTTTTTCACACTCTTATCCTAATGAAATAGAGAAGAAAAAACAAGATGCTATACTAAGAGGATGCTTCTATTCCCTTTTATTTTTAAAGAAAAAGAACAGCTATCTGTTGATACGTATACCTTCTTTTTTGAAAAGCCAACAGACTATCCAATATATCTGGCTGGACAATATACCAATATCACCATTCTTCACACTTCACCTGATGAGAAAGGGACCAGGCGCTATTTTACGCTTTCTTCTTCTCCTCTTGATGAGACGTTAAGTATTACCACCAAAGTACGAGGCAGTACGTATAAAAATGCTCTTATGCAGCTAACTCCCGGACAATCGATAACGGCGACAGAACCACTTGGAAAATTTGTTCTTCCAGGGGATTTATCAACACATTTTGTTTTTTTAGCAGGAGGAATTGGCCTTACTCCTTTTCACTCGATTCTGACCTTTGCAGACCAAACGCATTTGCCACTAGCAGTTACTCTTTTTGTTTCTTTCTCAAAAAAGCAGGATGTAATTTGGAAAGAGTTATTTGATCAAATCGCCCAAAGAAATCCTGGAATAAAAATTGTATATACCCTAACAGATGATACTGATTCTGAATGGAATGGCGAGAGAGGGAGAATAAATGCACAGATGCTTCAAAAATATGTTCCTAATGGAGAGGAGGCTTTTTTTTATATTTGTGGACCACAAGCGATGGTAGACTCCCTTGAAAAGATGAGTTTACAATCTGGAATCCTTCCTGAACGAATTAAAAAAGAAAATCTTACTGGATACTAAGAGGCTCTGGAAGTTTTTCTAAATCTTCCTTTACCTCTTCCTCAAGTTGTTTGGTCAATTGTAATTTATTCCCCATTTGTGAAAAGCCACTGGAGACGTGAGTGAATTGGGAGGAGGCATTGGTAATATGCTTTCCCAAAATTCCCATATTATCTTGTACCTTTGAAAAATCAGTTTGTAAACTGCGAAGAAGGCGAAAGACTTCTTTAGATCGAGTCTCGATTTTCTTGCCTTCAAAGGAGAGAAGAATCGTTTGTAAATGAGCATACAAGGTGCTTGGTGAAACTAAATACACTCGGCACCTTCTGGCATAATCCAAAATCTCACTCATATTACACAACTCGTAATACACACTCTCTGAAGGAATATACATAAGAGCAAAATCCATCGTTCCTTCCTGAGGAAGGATATATTTTTTAGCAATGGCGTCGATGTGTTTTTTTACATCTCTCCCAAATTCTTTTTTGGTACTGTCTTTTTCCTCCTCAGTTTCACTTTTTGAATATCTTAAAAAGTTTTCCATAGGGAACTTGGAATCAATTGGTAAAATACCTGCATCTGTTTGAATTGCTGCATCTACTTTTTCACCGGATTTGAATTGATACTGCAAATGAAAACTATTTTTAGGGAATAGCTGTCCAATCAAATCTTTTAATACTTCCTCTCCAATGTTCCCTCGAAGTTTTGGACTTTTTAAAAATTCCTGCAGCTCTTTCATACTTCTCCCAATCTCACTCATCTCTCCAACTTCTTTTCCCACCTCGCGAATCACACTGGCTGCTGTATCCAATCTAGCGTGGAGTTGTTTGGAATTTTCTTGAAGGGTTTGGATCATTTGCGTAGAGTTTGATCTCATTGCATCATTAAGAGTGGTGTTAGTTCGCTCAAGGGAGTTCTGCATGGTTTTGAGCCATTCCATAAGAGCGGGGTCGCTTTGTTGTTTTTGTAGTTCAGAGAGTTTTTTGTTTAAAACAAAAAGAGTAATTCCAAATCCGATTAGAAGAGTAATTGTAATGATGAGGGCAGTTTCCATTAGTGTTATGTATCTTACTCGAAATATGCTTGGGGATCAACTATCACGTTTTCTACACTCACTACTTTTCCAATCATAAACCCTGCTGCAGCAATCATTCCTCCATTATCAGTACAGAGTGAACGGGGAGGAGCAATAAATGTTGTATCTAATTGTTCTTTTTCAATTTCTTTTTTAAACTCATCTCGAAGAGTTTGATTAGCTGCTACTCCACCCGAGATGATAATCGTTTTTGCATTATACTCACTTGCTGCTCTCACCGTTTTTTTAACCAATACACTTGAAATACTTTTCATTACACTCGCACAAATCATATCGATATACTCTTTGGTTAACTTTTTATCTTTTACCTCCCTAAGTACTGCTGTTTTGAGTCCTGAGAAAGAAAAATCATAATCAGTTGAGTCAAGAAGAGGTCGGGGAAGAGGGGTACTTGATTTTGCCTCTTTTGCTCTCTGTTCAATAATTGGTCCTGCCGGATACTCAAGGCCAAGAAGTCTCCCAATCTTATCAAAGGCTTCCCCTGCTGCATCATCTCGAGTTGCTCCAAGAAGAGTAAAAGAGGTTGAGTTTTTCATAAGGAGTAAGTCTGTATGCCCTCCAGATACAACGAGAACGACACAAGGAAATTCGATAACAGGTGGAGTATACGTGTCAGTCGTTAACCAATTAGCAAAAACGTGTCCATGCAAATGATTTACAGGAATAAGAGGAATATTCGTTAGAGTAGAGATAGTTCGAGCAGTTTCAATACCAACCAGTAAAGAACCAATGAGTCCTGGACCATAGGTAACGGCGATCCCATCTAAAAGAGAAAGGGTTTCCAAATTAAATTCTTTGTTAAGTCCTTTCTCAACTGCTTCTTTAATAACGGGAAGAATAAATTTTATCTGCTCTCTGGCTGCAACTTCTGGAATAATCCCTCCTGTTTTTGCATGAAGGGAAAGACTAGTTGCAGTAGTTTGGGAAAGAAGGCGAAGTACCCCCTCTTTTTTTTCAACGAGTGCAGCTGAGGTTTCATCACAAGATGATTCAATACCAAGTAGGATCATAAGGAGATAGACACTTTGTCACCTGGCGTAATCTTATGCTTATCAGCTAGTCCTGAGTTTATCTCTAGAACTTTATCAGCAGGTGAAGAGGAGGTAAAGGAAGGAATTTTTTCAACAGGGATATTCCCTCCAGCTGGTTGCACATTTTTAAGAACACTCACAACGGTATTATCTTTAATAAAAATAAGATCAAGAGGAAAATTCATATTTCTCATCCAGAAATGATAATAGTCTGGTTGGTTAAAAACAAAAAGCATTCCCTTATTTTGCTCAAGTTTTGATCGATCAGAGAGGCCAAGTTGTTTTTCTTTTTCTGATTGAGCCACGTCAATGGAAAAAGTAGCTCCTTCAATTTTTACTGTCTTTCCCGTATTTGTTGAAAACCGAGTGAAAATCCCACTCATATTTGAGATAAGAAGGACTGCCACCACAATAACAATAGCAATGCCTATCCCGTATCTGAAAATCCTTTGAAGATCCATAACTATAGGTGATTATAGCAAAACTGCCTGAATCTGTCACACGAGGAAATTATTCTTTGGTTCCGCGAAGAAATATGGCTTGCCACGGGCGATAGTTTGATTTAAAGGTATCTGCATATAGTACCGTATCGCCTCTTTTAACAGTTCGACTAAAAGACACATTGGCTCCTGCGGCTGCCCAATCCACTTGTCTAACAACTCCCTTGGCAAGGGTTGGGTCGTCTTGATATAAAGGAGCAGGTGCGGGAGATTGAGAGTGAATAATTGGTTGAGTCACACTGACTTCTCTCCCGTCTAAGGTTCCATAAAGCTCAAAGGTTAGTCTCATTTCTTGAGGATCAAGAATAGTTTGGATAAGAATATATTTTCCGGTATCGTTCTTAAATTTCAAATCAACGGTTGGAGAGTAAATTGCTGCATCAATTCCAGGCAGAGAATCTTCTTCGTAATAACTTACCCTATAGGCATGGGGATTTCTTTCTAAAATAGGAAGTCCCGCATTTAATACTGCTCGAAAAAGAGTAGTTGAAACCTGACATACGCCTCCCCCATCTCCCAAAACAGTTCTTCCGTTTTGGATCACATAGGCTTGTTTATATCCAGAAAGAGAAGAGATATCTCCAAGAGATTTGACCATTGAGAATACTTCACCAGGTGGAACTAACACTCCATGAATTCTGCTTGAGGCAAGAGAGAGATTATAGACTCTATTTTCGATGGAGTGTTGAAAAAGAGAGGTACCTCTTCCTATGAGTTCTTTAATGCCCATATTATTGACTTTTTCTGTCGTGATATTTGGCCTTAAGGTAACTAAAGGGATTTCAATAGAGATAACTGGAGGAAGTTTGGATCTGGTATAGACGGATTTCTCAAGTAAAGCTTTTTTCAACAGATCCATATTTACTTCTTTTCCGTCACGGGATGGTTTAAAGGTAACGACTTTTCCATCTTTAAACTCAAACTGAGCGTCAACTGGGGGTTGAGAGAGTTGCTCTTTTAGAGGTGTAATTACTTTCATTAATACGTCATCTGAGTAATGATACGCAGGGGATAGACTGACTCCGTAGAGATATGACTGAGCCATTAAAGCAAAGTTTGAAAAAAGATTATTTGATCTCCCTAAACTATATGCTTGGATGGAGAGGAGTTTTTCATCGTATCCAAGTTGAAGATCTCTAGCAGAAGCGGAGGCTAAGAGCTCATCGCTTTTAAAAACAAAGGAGGTTTTGTAAATCTCCTCATTCTTTTTTGAAAAATACATTTCTACGTCTTCTTGTCTTTTGCCCCCAAAATCAACTCCGTTGACATAAATTCCAGGAAAGATTTTTTCGTTATAGGTTCTTTGGTAGATAAAGACAACAATTCCTATAAAAAAGAAGAGTCCTAGGATAATACCTAAGAAAAACCATAAAAGTGACTTTCCAATAATCTTGAAATTTGTGGGTAAATGGAAGAGTTGTTTCATGCGTGCACTTATTTGCATCTTTATATTATACTAACAATGTATGGATAATTCATCTAACAATAGTAACGATACGTCTTCACAGGTAAAAGGAACACTCACTGGACTTGCAACTCCCCCCTCTACTCCCCAGTCTCAATCTCCTATCTCTCACTCTTTTTATGGAGAACTCTCCCCTAAAAATAATCCTCCCCCCCCCTCTGATCCTCTTTCATCTCACGATGAAGAAGAGATAACGTCTTCTCCTTCATCTCCTGCACAAGAACACTCACCCTTGCCTCCACCTCCTTCCTCTCCATCACTTCCTGGTGAGAATCCTCCTCCACCACCACTCATGGAGCCTCATCGTTCTATTCCATGGGGACCAATTATTGCTGTCCTCCTTTTTATTTTAGGAATAGGATTACTCTTTCTCCTTGTTACCAGAGTGATTCTTCCAATGTTTAACTCAAAGCCTCAAGCCGTTACACTAACGTATTGGGGATTATGGGAAGAGCCACGAGTGATGCAGTCACTTTTTGATGACTTTAGCAAAGAGTATCCCCATATTACAGTCAAATATTCCAGACAAGACATCAAAGATTATCGCCAACGTCTTTCTGCTCGAATTCCTTTAGGGAATGGACCTGACGTTTTTCGCTACCACAATACATGGTATCCAATGCTTTCCAAAGAGTTATCTCCTTTTCCCAAAAATACGATTGATCCTCAAAGTTTTCAAATCAACTACTTTCCTGTAGTTCAACAAGATAGTGTTAAGGGAGGAGCTGTCTATGGCATTCCACTAGGGATAGATACTCTCGCACTTTTTGTGAATACTGAAATTTTAGAAGCCAGTGGTCAACCGGTTCCAACCACCTGGGATGAGTTTATTAAAGTTGCAAAAGCCGTAACAGTCAAAGATCAAGAAGGAAAAATTCAAACAGCCGGAGCAGGACTAGGGACGTATGACAATATCACCCATGCTCCAGATATTGTCTCACTCATTATGCTTCAAAATGGAACAGACTTTGCTACTCTTGCCCAAACAAAAGATAAAGCAAGTGAAGCACTTACTTTCTACACAGCTTTTGCTAGAGATACAAATAACGTGTGGGATAGTTCACTAGAACCCTCCCTTACTCTGTTTATCCAAGGAAAATTAGCCATGTATCTTGGCTATTCATGGGATATTTTCCAAATCGAAGCCGTAAATAAAGAGTTAAAGTTCTCAACTCATCCTGTTCCAAATTTGCCTGGAAAAAGTCTGACCGTTGCAAGTTATTGGCTTGAAGGGGTATCGAGTAAAAGTACGAATCAAGAAGCAGCCTTTTTACTTATGAACTTTTTACAACGAAAAGAAACCCTACAAAAGTTCTATGCAGAAGCAGCAAAGGTACGCCTCTTTGGAGAATTATATCCTCGATCAGATCTTTCTGAAACGCTAAAAGACAATAAGCTGGTCTATCCATTCCTTCTACAGTCTCCTTTTGCTGTATCAACTCCTTTTGTTGCAGATACGTATGACAATGGATTAAATGACCAATTAAATGGGTATATGGGGAATGCTGTTCGCTCAGTATTGCAAGCAACTTCTCCAGAAAGTGCTGTAGATACGTTATCTAATGGGGTTTCACAAGTCCTGGGGCAGTATGGACAGTAAGAAAGCCTTTCTTATTCCACTTTTGTATAGTAGTATTTTTCACTTTCCTTTAACGCAAAGAGAACTCTGGTATTTTCTTCCCAAAAAACTCTCCTATGTCTCTTTTCTCAAAACGCTCTCTGACTTGCCTGAACTTCTGTTAAAAGACAACTTTGTTACATTGAAAGGAAGAAACGAATGGATTGAGACAAGAGTGATAAATGAAAAAAAAGTGACTGAGAAAAGAGAAGAGATGAAAAAACTTCTTTCTCCTTTGTCTTTTATTTCTTGGATTCTTTTTATTGGAATAAGTGGAAGCTTAGGAGCTGGGCAATATCAAAAAAAAGGAGATATTGATCTTTTTTTAATTACTAAGTCCCATACTCTCTGGCTTACTCGGTGTATCGTCCTTTTATTTTTGGTATACAAAGGAGTTTTGCGAACGAAAAAATCTGTGAATACAACAGAGCTTGTCTGTGTGAATATGTTACTTGACGAAGAGAAGTTGAGTTTTCCCCAAAAACAACGAGATATCTATACTGCTCGGGAAATTCACCAATTATTTCCTGTAATAAACAAAGAAAGTATTTATGAGAGATTTATATGGAAAAACTCCTGGACATTTCCCTTTTTTCCTAATGCAAAAAACGCAATTTCTCCCTCTATTGCACCCTCTTCAAAAGTGTTAGGAGTAACTCGGTTTTTTAATTTTTTATGCTACCATCTTCAGCTTTTTTCTATTCGAAAAACGCAAACAATTGAGACAGTTTCACTCCATCTAGCTGCCTTTCACCCAGTAGATTACCGCATGCGTATTTTAAGAGAATTTGAGGCTAAAACGAGTACTATACCACATTGACAAGGCTCAATATATTATCTATACTGCACTCGATTTGACATTTCCCTCCAGTACTTGGGAGGGTTTATTTTTAGGTTTATTATGAAAGCAAAAAAACAATATTTAACAGCTCAAGGACTAGCTGAGCTAAAGAAAGAATACGATGATTTGGTCCATAAAAAACGACCTGAAGTTGTCTCTCAATTAACGACGGCTCGTGAGATGGGAGACCTCTCTGAAAACGCTCAATATCAAGCAGCACGTGACGAATTGTCTTTTATGGATGATCGAATTAGTGAGCTTGAAGAACTGCTTAAGCAAGTAAGTGTGATTGATGATTCCAAAAAAACAACAGGGGTTGTCTCGGTTGGTTCAACAGTTACCGTAACGAATGGAAAAGAAGAAAAATATCGGATTGTTGGTGAATGGGAAGCAGATCCTAGAAAGAAAAAAATCTCTGATCAATCTCCTCTTGGAAAAGCACTTCTTGGAAAAAAGATTGGAGAAAAAGCAGTCGTAGCTGCACCATCTGGGAAAATAGAATATACGATTAAAGCTATTGAGTAGCTTGTCAACTTCCTCTGCTTTCGTTACGCTTATCTTGTATGGCACGACAACGGTTATCGGAATTTTCCAGTAAGACACTTGTTTTCCACGCTCTTTCTCTCTCTTATTCTGGAGTTTCTCTTACTGATATGAGTCAAGTGCACAGTATTCCTGAGGGACAATATGTTTTGAAAGTAGATCAGGGAGTAAAAAAACGTTTTCTGTCAGGACTCGTCAAGGTAAATATTGCCAAAGGAGATATTGAATCACTTCTTTCTGATTGGATGGAGAAAGGTTATAGCACGTTTTTACTTGAGCCATATATTCCTCATGAATCAGATGAGGAGCAATACCTCTCTCTTACACGAGAGCGAGATGGTATTCACCTTTTGTACTCAAAAAAAGGGGGAGTGCATATAGAAGAGGAAAGTGAAGTTATAAAACATCTTATTACAAAAGAGATCCCTTCACTTGAAGGAATAGATCCACAACTTCTTCCTACCCTTGTGACACTTTTTAATGATGCGTATCTTTCTTTCTTGGAAATAAATCCGTTTGTGTATAAGCAATCTCAGTTTCTTCCACTTGATATTGCGTGTGAAGTAGATACAGCAGCTAGCTTCTTTGCAACCTCTTTTTGGAATGAAGAGGATTTTGCGCTTCCTTTTCAAAAAATAACTGAGGAAGAAAAACACATTAAGGATCTTTCTGAAAAGTCCCAAGCCTCTTTTTCCTTAACGGTACTTAATAAAAATGGAAGTATCTTTTTACTCATGTCTGGAGGAGGAGCAAGTTTAGTTATTGCTGATGAAATTGCACAAAGTGGTAAAGGAGAAGAGATTGCAAATTATGGAGAGTATAGTGGGAACCCAACGACTGAGGAAACCTATTTGTATACCAAAGAGTTACTCAGTCTTCTTTTTAAGAGTACGGCACAGAACAAACGTATTATTATTGGAGGAGGAGTAGCCAACTTTACGGATATTGCCAAAACCTTTACTGGAGTAATCCAAGCCTTAGACGAAGAAAGTGAAAAATTAGTCAAAGAAAAAGTAAAAGTCTATGTGAGGCGTGGTGGGCCGAATCAGAAAAAAGGCTTAGCACTAATGGAGCAATTCTTAAAAGATAAAAATCTCTACGGAGCAGTATCTGGTCCTGATATGACCATTTCTGAAATAGTCAAACAAGCAATAAACGTATGATACAAGCACTCAGATCAGGTAATCAAAATATTCTTATGATTGGAAGTCACAAAGGGATTATTCAATCCATTTTGGACTATGATTTTTTATTGGGAAAAGAAAAACCTAGTCTTTGTGCCATTCTCTCAACAGGAAGAAAGTATGAAAAGTTTTATTTTGGAAAAAAAGAAATATTACTTCCTGTTTTTGAATCCATTGCTTCACTTCCTCAGTCATTTCAAGAAAAAATAACCGTTGCTATTAACGTTCGTTCTGGAAGAAGAGTATTACACTCCTCCAAAGATGCCCTTTCCCTCCCTAAGTTAAAAGTATTAACCATCTTTGCTGAAGACGTTCCGGAAAGACAAGCACTTGAACTGTTAACAATGACAAAAGACAAATTAATTCTAGGACCAGCAAGTATTGGTCTTCTTCTTCCTGGGTTTTTGAAAAGTGGTGCTATTGGAGGAACTGATGCAGTGCAATTTTTAGATGGAGATTTACTAGATGGAGGAAGTGTTGCGGTTATCTCAGCATCAGGCGGGATGACTAATGAGTTGATGCGAATAGTGACAACGAGTGGAAAAAGAATTTCTTTTGGGTTGCATATGGGAGGAGATAGATTTCCCCTTACTAGTCCAAAAGACGCTTTTTTACTTGCAGAAAATGATTCCCAAACAACTCACATTGTATATTACGGAGAGTTAGGGGGAGTAGATGAGTATGAAATTGCTACTCTTTATGAGCAGAAGAAACTTACTAAACCAACAGTTTGCTACATTGCTGGAATTGTTTCCGATCTGTTCCCAACTCCTCCCCAATTTGGTCATGCTAAGGCTATGGCAGGAACTGTGGATGAGAGTGCGAAGGCCAAAAGAGCGCGACTAAAAGAAGTGGGAATGAGTGTTGCTACTTCTTTTGAAGAGTTTGTTTCTCTAGTTGGTCAAATTCCATCTCTATCCAAGCACACTGAGAAGTCGTATACTACGCATATGGATGAGATTAAAAATCGCTCCCAATCCTTAATCACCACCTCTCTTTCACAGGAGAAAGATGGAGAGGCCTATTTTCTCAATTCCTCACTCCTCTCACTCGTTGAGAACAACTCGTTTGCTTACCTTGTCGCATCAGCTTTTTTGGGAAAACAAATCAAATCCAAAGAAACAGAAAAGGTAGTGGAGTTTATCTTAAAACTTCTTATTGATCACGGACCACACGTCTCAGGAGCAGTGAATACCATTGTTACAGCCCGAGCTGGGAGGGATTTAGTTTCAGCCTTAGCATCAGGTTTACTTACCATTGGTTCTCGTTTTGGAGGAGCAGTCAATGAAGCAGCTGGTAATTGGCTAAAAGGAGTAAGTGAAAAAACTCAAGCTTCTGAGTTTGTTGAGTCGTTTGCTTCACGAAATGAATATATCTTAGGAATAGGGCATAAAAAATACCGAGTAGATCTTCCTGATCCAAGAGTAAAAAAGCTTCTTACCTTTATTGAAAGTTGTGAGAAAAAAGTTTATACCAGTTTTGCTCTTGAGGTTGAGAAGGTAACGAGTAGCAAGAAAGGAAATTTAATCTTAAACATTGACGGAGCTATTGCGGCAGTTTTACTTGATGTTCTTTCAGAAAAAGAAGGCATAAGTCCTGAAGAGCTGCAAGAATTGGTAACTCAAGAATTTTTCAATAGTTTATTTGTCCTGTCACGAAGTGTTGGATTTATTGCCCACTTTCTAGATCAAAAAAGATTAGACGAGGGCCTTTTGCGCCTTCCTGATCATCTTGTTTCCTCTGTATCAATGGAAACTGAAAGTTAACTGTATGGTTGTATATGAAGATTTTCCAATTAGTGAGATCCTTTGGTATCAAATTGGTGGGACAGTAAAACACCTTTTTGATATTTCCTCAATTGAAGACGTTAAAACTGCGCTGCAATATATTTCCGAGCAAAAATTAAAAAATGTTGTGGTGGTTGGAACTGGGGCCAATATTCTTTTTACTGATAAGTATTTTGATGGAGCAGTGCTGCGTTTTAATGAATCAAAAGAACCATTGAAATTTACTAAAGATGGAAGAGTTACTGTTTTTGCCGGAGAATTACTGGATACGCTTATTCAAGAAGGTTTTGCTGCCGGATTTATTGGACTTGAATGGGCAGGAGGACTCCCAGGAACAATAGGTGCTGCTGTTCGAGGAAATGTTGGAGCCTTTGGAGGAGAATTGAAAAATACTTTTGTGTCGTGTGAAGTTTTTTCACTTTCAGATCCAACCAAAACCAAAACACTGCAAAAGAGTGAAATGGAATTTGAATATCGAGGAAGTGTTGTTAAACATAACAAGGAACTCATTCTTATTTCGGCAACTTTTCAACTTTTTCCTGCAACGGAGGAAGAAGTTGAAAAAGCAAAAGAGGTTTATAAAGAACATATTGAATACAGGGAAACAAATCATCCTCATGAATATCCTAATACAGGATCTGTCTTTAAAAATATTGAGTCCCCTGAAGAAATTGCAAAAGTGATTAAAGTACTTCCAGAACTTGAGGAGACAATCAAAACAAAATGGCATGGAAAAGTTTCGGCAGGATATTTAATTACTCATATGGGATTTAGAGGATATAAAGTAGGAAGAGCTCAAGTGTCTGAACGACATGGAAATTTTATCAATAATCTTGGAGGAGCCAAATCTCAAGACGTATTAGCTGTTATAAAAGCGATTCAGGATAAATGCCAAGAAACATTTGGATTTACTCTTGATCCAGAAGTAGAGGTCATAAAATGACCCCATCTGATCTATTGACAGAAAAGTGCAAAAATTTTTACACTAAATAAATGATAAAAAGAATTTTAGTAGGAACTCTTTTTCTTTTTTCCCTCTTCCTTGTTTTCTCAACCATCCCAGTCTCTGCAGCAGAAGTTGTTACCGCTCCTGTTACATTTTTCTCAGTGAAGGGAAAAGTAACTCTTCGTAATGTCTTACGTCCCCTCTCATCAATTCTTCCAGGAGCAAACGTAACGATTACTCTAAAAAATGTTTTAAACCAAAATCAAAAGACAACAGTTATGACTGATAGTAATGGAGAGTATATGGCAAATGTAGTTCCTGGTCTTTACTTTGTTGAAGCAACGAGTAGTAGTAGTTCATTTTTTAATCCTCCACTTCAAGTAGTACGAGTTGTTGCTGGACAAGAAAGAACTGTAAATTTCCAAGGATTATTATTTAATCTATAATCCATCTTGTGATTTCACTACTTCTTTTCACTCTTCTTTTTCTCACTCCCTATGTTATTTTTCCACTTGGCATTACTCCATTTGAAATACCAAAAGTATTAGTTAGTGAAATACTTCTTTTAGTAAGTATTGCTCTTTTTAGTCTTTCATTACCAAAAGAAAAAGTAAGGGATTTATTTTCCTCTCAAACAAAACTTACAAGACTTGCTCTTGGGGGAATACTCTTTATTATTCTTTGTAGTTTTCTTTTCTTTCCAAGTCCAAGTGTTCTGTTAGGAACTGCATTTCGACTGCAAGGAGTATTTTTATTAGTTTTATTTCTTGGCTTGTTTTTTCTAGCTCAGAAAAATAAACTCCCCAGTTTTTCATCAAATGTATTACTGATTCTTTTACTAGTTCAATTCATTGCTAGTCTTTTTATTTCTGGAAGAATAGATGAAAGGAGTATTGGAACACTCGGTGAACCAAATGCTCTTTCTGCTTTTGTTATTTTTTTATGGCCTTGGATTATCTCTATCAAAGAAAAAAATCTTTGGAAAAAAGTCGGAGTAGTACTCCTCTCATTGATAATCATTCTTCTTACTGGATCCAGATCTGGGTTATTAGCTTTTGTACTTCAAGGAATATTTCTTCTTTGCATGAGTAAATTAAGTATTTCAAAAGCAATTATTATTACCCTTTGTCTATTAGTAGTAAGTCACACATTTCCTTTTTTTGAAACAAAAAGCATCTATGAAAATAGAGCAGAAATTTGGAAAGTAGCACTCACTTCTGGAATAGACTCTCCACTGATTGGACAAGGGATTGGAAATATTCAACAAGTGATTGAGACAAATGCCAGAAGTGTTATCGAGATGAAATATATTAATCTTGATAGTAGTCATCACTTTTTGCTTGATTGGTTTGTGCAAGGAGGAGTAATTGGTGTCATATCTATTCTTGCTCTGTTGTATCAAGCCATAAAACAGTTTATAGAAAAAAAACAGACTGCATATTTTCTCATGCTTTTAGGAATAATAACGTGTATGTGCTTTAATCCAGTAAGTGTTGTGACACTAACGGCCTTCTGGTATCTGTTGGGAGTATCCTTGACAAAAGAAGAAATCATGGTATGATTATTTTTATGACATTTCAAAACGTAACAGTTGCAAGTAAGAAGAACCTCTCCTAACGAGGGGTTTTCTGGTGGTACACACCAAAAAATAGTAGCCCCTCACTGAGGGGTTTTTTAGTGGAAAAAACTATGGAAAAATCACGAATATCAGTTATAACAGCTCATACACTTCCTGAAAGAGGTCTTCCTCCTCTGGATTGTTTGGCACACGAGATGAATCGAGATGGAGCATTACTTCAAGTTGATCCAAGAAAACTTGAAGTATCATTACTTCAAGGGCTTGCTGCTGTTATTATGGCAGGAGAAGAAGGGCAAGATGTTCCTGTAGCTATCTCTCGTCTCATTCCTCTTATCTCAACAGAACTTGCAGAAGAACTTGGTCTTCCTGAAGAATTACGAGGTATTTGTGAAATGGGATCTGTTTTTGTTCATGCATCAAATAGAAATCAAGGACTAGGGACACTTGTTCAACAAGCAACGCTTGAAGCGTCAAGTACTGCTCTTAGTAATGGCTCACAACTTGTTATTGGGACAACAAAAGAGATTAGAGAACTAAGAGCGCTTGGACATATTGCTGGGATGAGAGGAGTTTCTTTCAAACCAACCCATCATTTGGATTATCCATTCATTGCTCCATTAACGTGTGTGTGTAAACCAACGGAGTCTCCTTTTGGAACCGGATTTCAATATGGAGAAGCATGTGTACAAAGAGTTGATAGGGCACAGGTTCCTGATATTATTGTGAGAAGTAAAATTCCACATAGGCAAGAAATGCAAATGTATGATACACATATTCCCTGTACCATGTTTATTTCCAGTACAGATACAGCGCAACGATTTAGTGATGGGTATCGAGAATTCTTTGGATCACGAGAGAATATGGTGAGAAGATTAATGGAGGTTGGATATTATGAATAGCTTACTTATCAATACATTTTTAGATTTAGTAAAAATAGATAGTCCTAGTGGAGAGGAAGACAGAATTGTTTCTTTTATTCTTAACTATATAGGACACCTTCCTTTTACTCCGACTCTTGATTCTTTTGGGAATGTCATTATTTCAGTTAGCGGAAAAGGAGAAAGAATTCTTTTATCTGCACACGTTGATACGGTTGAGCCAGGAAGAGGAGTGAAACCTGTTATTACTGATGGATTTATTCGAAGTAGTGGAGATACTATTCTTGGTGCAGATAATAAAGTGGGAGTGGCAATTCTTCTCACTCTTCTTTCAGAACTTTCAACACTTGTTGAAGAAAATAGACCCAGTCTTGATATTGTCTTTACTCTTTCAGAAGAGGTGGGAAATTATGGTGCAGTGAATCTCGATTGTTCACTCGTTACTGCTAAAAAAGGGTATACCTTTGATAATCCAAATCCTCTTGGAACTATCATTACGGCAGCTCCTTTTTATGACCGGTTTAATATAAAACTGATTGGGAAATCAGCTCATGCATCAAAACCAGAAATTGGAATTAATGCACTCACTATGTTTCATGAAATCCTTGGAAAAATAAAAGTGGGAAAAGTCTCAGAAAGTGCAGCGGTAAATATAGGGGTAATTAAAGGAGGAAGTGTTCGCAATACGATTCCAGGAGAACTACTGTTTCAAGGAGAGGTAAGGAGTTTTTATGAGGAAGAAATAGATCGATTAAGTGAGGAGATTAGATCTGTAGTAGAGGAAGTAACCAAATCTCACTCTGCAACTGTTGAAATAGAGATAGTGAGGGAGAACGGAGGATATTTTTATGAAAAAACTGATCCAGAAATCTCCTATATTCAATCGGTAATGGAAGAAATGGGGATTACACCAGTTTTGAAGCCTGATTGGGGATGTGCTGATGCCAATATCTTTGTTGAGCACGGAATTCAAGTGATTAATCTGGGGGACGGGACTTTTCTTACTCATACGACTGATGAGTATGTCTCAATTGAAGATATGGAAACCCTGAAAGAATTAGTAGCAAAACTGATCAAAATGACAGAGTAAAGCTTTGCTATAATACCAATATGGAAGACTCAAACCTGCGTCAACAAATGATTGAAAAACTAGAGCGAATTAGAGCTTTAGGCTGGAATCCATACCCTGCGTCCTATCCTAAAGAACAAACGATTGGGCAAGCTCGTGAGATGGAAGGAAAAACAGTGAAAACTGCAGGAAGACTCACGTCTTTTCGCTCTCATGGAAATATCTCTTTTGCTGATTTGAAAGATGAAACAGGGAAAATCCAACTTTTTCTTAAAAAAGAACTCCTTGGAGAGCTCTATGATCATTTAAAACTTTTGGATCTGGGAGATTTTGTTGGCGTTGAGGGAGAAATTGTTATGACAACTGCAGGGGAAGTTTCTATTGCTCCAACCAGTTATACTCTCTTAACCAAAGTCCTTCGTCCGCTTCCTAGTGAGTGGTACGGGGTAAAAGACGTTGAGACGAGATATCGCCAAAGATATTTAGATTTACTTCTTAACCCAGAAGTTCGGGAGAGATTTAATACTCGAACCAAACTTGTTCGCGCAGTACGTGAATATTTAGACAATTTAGGATTCTGGGAAGTCGAAACCCCTACTTTGCAACCACTTTATGGTGGAGCTAATGCAAAACCTTTTAAAACTCATTTAAATGCGTTAAATAAAGACGTCTATTTGCGAATTGCTGATGAGTTATATCTGAAACGTTTGATGGTTGGTGGATATGAGAGAGTATATGAGATCTGTAAAGATTTTCGAAATGAAGGCATTGATCAAACTCACTTTCCAGAATTTACCATGATTGAGTGGTATGAGGCGTATGCAGACTATAACAGGGTGATGGATGTAGCAGAAGGACTTTGCAAACATATCGCCCAAAAACTCAATGGAAACACCACACTCCAAATTGAAGATAAAACTATTGATATTGGAGGAGAGTGGAAAAGAATCTCTATGACTGAGATTCTTAAAGAAAAATTGGGACTAGATGTTGATGATGAGACAGAAGCATCTCTTCTTGAATTTGCCAAACTTCATTGTCCTCATATGGAACTTTTAGGAGGAGAAACGAGAGGACAACTTATCTTTATGATCTTTGATCATTTAATTCCAAAACAACTGAGTGAACCAACTTGGATTATTGATTATCCAGAAGACGTGAGTCCTCTCTCAAAACCTCACAGGAGTAAACCGGGATGGGTAGAGAGATTTGAAGGATACGTTGGAGGCAAAGAAATTTTTGATGGATGGTCTGAGTTGACAGATCCTGTTATTCAAAGAGAAAGATTTACCAAAGACGTTGTTGCTGCTCGAAAAGACAAAGAAGAAGCACAACAACTTGATGAAGACTTCCTTCTTGCCATGGAGCATGGCATGCCACCAACTGGAGGAATTGGGGTAGGAATTGATAGACTCACAATGTTTTTCACCAATAAATGGGGAATTAAAGAAGTAGTGATGTTCCCAACCTTAAAATCAGACAGTGCTCCCTCTATACAAAGTGTGTCAAATGAGCAACTCACTATTGATTCAACAGTATTACAAAAATTCCCAGCAATAAAGGTGGGAGTAGCGGTTATTAAAGGAGTCTCTGTTACAAAACTTTCAGAAGAGTTAGAAAAAGAAAAAGGAGAAGTAGTCACATCCCTTGCTGGATTAACGAATGAACAAATTAATGAAATTCCAGAAGTTCAGTCTTATAGAGCAATGTATAAAACCATGGGAGTAGACTATCACTCACGCCGTCCTAGTCCTGAAGCACTCCTGAGACGTCTTGCCAGTGGAAAAGAGGTATACAACGTCAACACAGCAGTAGATGCAGCAAACGTTGTGGTTTTGAAACACAAAGTATCAATTGGTGTATTTGATATGGAAAAATTAGAATTCCCAACGAAACTAACTCTTGCAAAAGGAGAAGAGAAAATTCATTTGCTTGGAGAAGCGGAGGAAACTTCTATTAAAAAAGGAGAGATGATATACACCGATCAAGTAGGACCATTTAATTTAGATCTAAACTATAGAGATAGTGTCCGAACTGCAGTAACTGAGGAAACGAAAAATCTGTATATTAATGTCGATGGAGGAGAAGGAATTACAGAAGAGAGAGTGCAATCCGTTCTTACTGAAGTAACAGAGCTTATTACACGCGTTTGTGGTGGAACAGTTGAAGTAATCTCTGTAGTTTAGTATTCTCTCCCTAAGAGCTTTACCACATGAAAAAAATCATATTTCTATTAGTTGTCTTTACTCTCTTTTTCCTCTTTCTTATTTTTATCTCTCTTTTTATTGTTAGACGCATAAATGGGAAGGGAGCCATTCAAGTAACATCAAATCCAGAAAGTAAAATCTATTTAAATGATAAGTATCTAGGACAAACTCCCTATCCTCGAACAGATGGACAAAATGTTTTCCCCTCAGGTGATTACACGATTAAGTTAGTTCCACTGGATACTGCTTTTCCTGAATACAAAGAAAAAATTACTTTAACCAATAATACTCTTACGGCAGTTGATAGAGTCTTTGGACCCGAAGGAAAAGGAAGTGGGAGTGTCATTTCTGTCTCTGCAGTTCCTGAGAAAAACGAAGTACAAGTATTAGTCGTTTCTTTTCCAGATAAAGCCGAAGTATATATGGACTCCAATCTTATTGGGGTTACTCCCCTTCTTATGAAAAACCTCAGTGCATCAGATCATAAAGTAAAGTTAAAAAAGTCAGGTTATAGAGAAAAAACAGTTCCCATTAGAACTTATGCAGGGTACAAAGTAACAGTGATTGGAACACTTGGCATTGGACAAGATCCTCTTCCTACTCCCACTCCTGCTCCACAAGTTTCATTGACTCCAACTCCTACAGCAACTCCAGCCTCTCAAATTACTATTCTTCAAACTCCAACTGGATTTCTAAGAGTTCGAGATTCTAACTCATCAACTGCAAATGAGGTAGGAAGAGTGCTTCCTGGAGAAACGTATGTTCCTCTTCAAACTATTGATGGATGGTACAGGATAAAGTTGAAAGATGGAAAAGAAGGATGGGTTAGTGCAGAGTTTGTGAAAGAAGGATAAAGAATGAATGAACCATATCTTCGTCAAATTACTTTCTTAAAAGATCAAGTTCCTGATTGGAATAAATATCCCTTTAATATTGATATTGTAAAAAACTTTACTGCTCTAGATATAACTCAAAAAGTTACTTTCTTTATCGGTGAAAATGGATCTGGCAAATCAACTTTTCTTGAAGCGATTGCTGGAAACTATGGATTTGGAAAAGAAGGAGGGAGTAGAAGTATTGCAACAAATACATCTGACGAAGATACGAACTCATTATCAGAGTATCTAAGGTTAAGTTGGTCAAATAAACTTTTAGGTGGATACTTTTTTCGTGCAGAAACATTTTTTAATTTAGCCACATACGTTGATGAAATAGGAAAAGAGGATAAAAGAATGTATAACGCCTATGGAGGAGAATCATTACATAAGAAATCACATGGTCAGTCTTTCTTAATCCTATTTACAGAAAGATTTTCAAGAGGAGGATTTTATTTAATGGATGAACCAGAAGCTGCATTATCTCCTCAGCGGCAACTTTCTTTAATGGTATTAATTCATAATATGATTAAAGATAATCCGAATAGTCAGTTTATTATTGCAACTCACTCACCTATTCTTCTTGCATATCCTGAGGCTCAAATACTTGCATTTAACGGAGAAGTAATTGAAGAAGTTGCGTATGAAGAAACAGAAGTATACCAACTAACAAAGACTTTTCTCAATAATCCCTCCTCGTATTTAAAACGGTTACTTGAGGAGTAAAATCGTAGATTAGTGACCCGACGGGGAGTCTGTTCGAACGATCTCTGACTTTTTGGGAACAATTGATACTAGTATATGATGAACAAAATGAAGAGTAAATTTTAGAATACTAAAGAGTTTAATACTTGCTTATAAGAATTCTCAAAATTATTTGGTAAAGGTGGATTATAACTACTGATAACATAGAATTTATTTCCTTTTGCTCCAAAGTATTCTGAACCACCACCGCTGTTATCTAATCCTGATGCCATATACCCTGAAATATTTCCAATAGTCATTTCAGTAAACTTTGTAGTTCCTTCAACACATATCTTACTTACTTGGCAGTAATATTCTCGTCTGCCAGTCGTTCCATTATAGTCATCTACTTTTATAGATAAATATCCTGTACTCGGCGCGAGTAAAAGAGAATCCGCATTTAAGGTAGCTTTCCATCCAGCTGGCAAAGTATATTTAATGTTTACTAAGCTTGCTCCATTTATTTGAGACGAGGTTGTTGGAGAAGTATTATTCAGAAATTTGAAACTTGCTAATATAATTGGAGCGAAAGTGTCATTATTTGCATAATCTAATTGGTATTTTAGGTTTTTATTTTGGACATACATATAAGTATGAGGCTGTGAATCTGTTCCTTGCCAGCCGCCATCTCTGCCGTTTCCCGTAACTTGAATTTCAAACGCATTTTGGTTATCAATAGTCGTTTGCGTAATTGTTCCAATCTTTACGTTTGCATTAGTACTATTTTGATTTTTAATAGTTTCTACATATGTTTTCAAGTCTGAAGTATTGGCAGAAGTCAGTACTTGTACTGTAAATACTATGTTTGTGTCACTACTAAATATTTGAAGTGTATTTGGATCATAACTAGTTTGACCAGCCATTCTATCCTCAGTTTTTAACTGATTTGGATACTTTATGCTATAGAAGTATTTATTATTTCTATATGTCTGCCAATTTGCTGTTTGATTCTCTGTCTGACTTGGTTGTTGAGTTATAGTTGGTGAAGCGGCTATCCTTTGTAAAGGAATTTGAGAGTTAGTCAGATTTTTGTTTGCAAAAAGAAAATATCCCCCGAGCAATCCTAAACCAATAAGAACAATTGCTCCTAAACCCATCACTAGCGTATTTGGTTTCCGTGAATCCGGGGGAGTTTGTATTACTGGCTGTATGGGTATTGGTTGTTGAGTATCTTCCATATGTAACTGAAGTATTCCATAAAGTAGTATGTTATTCAAGAAGAAGAGTTCGAATCCTGTTAGGGTGTCAGTACATTTGAGGCTAACTATGTTTGAAATAAATATTGGTTAAGAACGATACGATTAGCTCAATATATCAACCTATTCTTGAATCTGAGAAGCAGGTGGTTCCCGATGGTGACCCAAAAGGAATGCGAATCATCTTCTCACCCTCCCTGAATAACATAAATAATCCCAATTACCATCAATACCCACGTAATAACTGTTGCAAGTAACTGCTTGTCAGACAATAGTACTCTTTCAGGACTCTCTCCTTCATGTTTTTCATAAATGTCTTGAAGATATCTCATCAAACCATACACTACTGGGATGATTGTAATCATGAGCCACTTTTTTTGCAGTGACATGGGAAGGTAATCTGGGAGAAGTAATTCATTAGTAATGGTTAGAGACTTGCTATTCTCCACAAAGGTAAAAAGGGCATAAGAAATAAAGGTGGAGGTAGCAAAAATTGAAGCATACACGTCAAGGAGCCTCTCTGAGTAATGAGAAAGCGTTTCTCTAATGGAAGCAATCGCTGCAGCCGATTGGGTTGAGACAAGAGTCAGCTCAGATCGTCTCTTTCCAACTGCTAAGAAAAGAGACAAAGAAATCGTTGTCAAAAATAACCAGACAGGAATGTGTGACCCTGGGAAAAGGACTTCTCCTGCATAGACTCGCAAGATATATCCAGCAGCAATACTTAAAATATCCAAAACCGTTACGTGTTTGAGAAGCATGGAATAAGAGAACTGTAGTACCAAGTATGTTACCGCTACAATGAAGAATGATGGGAGGCCACTAAAGCTATCTCCAGGTTGCACGACAATGCTTCCAATCAGTGATCCTCCTCCAAGAAGAATGGCAAGAACTATGGCCTCGGGAACAGATACAGTTCCTTTGGCAAGAGGACGATTTCTTTTGAATGGGTGCAATTTGTCTTTTTGAATATCAAAAAGATCATTAATAATATACGTGGCACTGGATAGACCACAAAATACTAAAAAGCCAAAAAATACATGAAGAAGTGATACTGGTTCAAATAAGCCTCCGTTAAAGGTGATGGATGCGAAAATGGCAACGTTTTTAATCCATTGCCGAGGTCTGCAGAGTTTGAAATAACTAAGAATCTTTTTCATTAAAGCTGTGTAAAAATATTAATCCCCCAACCGTAATAACTGTTACCATTACTATAGCAAATAACTTACTCTTACTTTCAAGAGTGAGGGCCACAACGCCCAATATAGCAGATAAAGCCCAATAGAACAACGCAATTTGTCTCTTCGAATAACCAAAATCCAAAAGCAAATGATACAAATGTTTCCGATCTCCATACATGGGGGATTTTTTGTTTGCAATTCGTCTAATAATCGTAAAGGCTGCATCAATAGTTGGAACTCCCATAACTAAAATAGCTGTTGCTAATTTTGCACTGGAAAGAATGGAAACTGCAGCTAGAAGCAAATAAAGTGCGGTCGCTCCGTATCCAGGAAAAATCCGGGCAGGATTGAGATTAAAAGGAAGAAAGCCCAGTGCTGCTCCTGCAATGATAAAAGAGAGAGGGGTATCTAAAAACTGCATATCTCCACTTAGTTTTATTGCTAAAAGCCCTATGACAAATGCAGCAATAGCAACAAGTCCTGGCATTTGATCAACCCCCTTACTCCAGTTCATCATATTCATAACCCAAATAATCCAGACAATGGAGATAATTTGTCCTGCAGTAATAGGGAGAAAAGAAAGAAGGGGAATATCCAAATGAATAATCCCTCCAAAAGGGTTAGTGAGAAATGAAATGGAGATTCCTCCAAAAACAACGATACTTGCAGCTAAAATATTCACTCCAAGTCTAATAACAGGAGAGAGATCTTTCCCAAGACCATTATATTTATCATCAATCGTTCCAACGATTAAGCAAAGAAATGAGGCCACAAATAGAATAATCGTTTGTTGATTAATAGGAAGAAAAAGTAACCCTGAGATGAAAACTCCCAAGAAAAGTGGTATTCCTCCCCCTCGGGGAACACTCCCTGTATGAATCACTTTTGGGTGAATATGAATTTTTGGATCATCCACGAGTCCTGCTTTTTTAATAAGAGGAATAAGGAGGTAAGTAAGAAATGCTGTTAAAAGAGCTGAAAAAAGAAATGGCAAATAAAGTATTTCGATCATATAACTAAAAGAGTCGTTTTAATTAAAAAGATACTTAAAAGAATCGTTAATAAAAGACTAGTGATAATCAGAATTCTTCCAACTAAAGGAAGTGTCTTATGAATCATCGTAGCGAGAATCACATTGATATAGACCGTACAAAAAGTAAAGCCAACAGGAAGTACAATTCCTATTTTCTCAGCCAGTCGTTGTTCTCCCCAAGGAAGTTGGTGAAAAAGAGGAATGACGGGTGGGAAAATATAGTAGGCAATTCCAGTATAGATAATACAAATGAAAAGAAGGATTGTTGCAGCAATGGTTCCTCTCCAAACTAATCCATCAGCTTTAATATCTTGCAACAGCTCTTTCATACTTATACTTTCTCAGTTACTTTATACTCCATTCTCTTGCCAAACATGAGCTGAGTGTGTGAGATAAGAGCAGGGAGTGCAGAAAGGAAAAATCCAATAAGAGGCATTAAAATAAACTCAAACGGGAAAAAGAGTTTTCGGTACCAAGGAAGTTTGATATGCTCTGGTTTATTTTTAAAATCTATATAAATGAGTGCAACAATTGAAATAAGCCCAATAGTTAAAATAGATCCGGCAAGTTGTGGAAGCCGGTAGCCAAGTGCCGTTCGAGAGTAGACTGGATTAACAAAGGGAATAACGTTTGCTGCAATGGTGATAATAAACCAATTAGCAGGCCATAACACGTGATCCATTAATACTTGTAAAAGAAGGGTTGTCTTTCTGTAAAAAGGAACTCCAGGAACGGTGAACCACCATTTAATAAAAAGAGGTTGATCAGATACTCCCCATGACCAGCGCCTCTCCTGATTATATTTATTCTGTAGACTTCCCCAGTACGTTGGGGACTGGGCAACATCAACGGAGGTTTTGAGAAAAATTGGCTCAACCCAAATTTGCCCCTGTTTGGCATAAAATGCTTTGAAAAAGATTCGATAATCTTCAGGAATAACATCAACATCCCAGTAGCCTATTTCATGAAGGAGTCTGAAAGAAAGAGAGTAGGTTGCGTGCGTTAGTAGTTTGTCTTGTCTGACAAGAAGGGAGGTTCTCCACAATCCTCCAAAGAAAGAAATAATTCTATTAGGGGCGGGAACTTGCCAGATATTAGTGTAGTGAACAATAGCTGATTGCCAGAATTTTTGATACCGTAATTTATCTTCAAGGAAAAGATAGGTAAGATTGCCAAAATATTCTTTATCAAAAATAGAGTCAGCATCAATGGCTGTTACTGTGGTGTAATCCAAATCTAATGGACCATTTTCAATAAGATACTTATATGCTTCCCGTCCTCCGTATGCCTCATTTGAAGACTTGCCTTTCACTTCACCCAAAACGTCTGGGTGATAGGTGGCCATAATAGTTCCAAAGACATCTTTAAATTCCTTAATAAGAATATCTCCTTTTTCTCTTCCATTTTTCTCCCTCTCCTCCATAGCCAAAACGATGTGTAAGTATTTAAGAGGCATATTTTGATTTGCTAAAGCTTGAAGAGTTACTTTAAGTTTCTCGGCAGTCTCGGTGTAGTTTGGGATAATAAGAATATGATGGACCTTTGATCTCTCTTCAAACTTTTGAGCTCTTTCATACCAATTTATTTTTTCTGTTACCCGAATCTTTTTTGACGCAATGTGGGCGGTTACGACAAGAGAGGCAGATTTATACAACCAATAGATATCAAAGAAAAGAATAAAGTAGGCAAGAAAGGTTGGGATAAGAAGTGCTCCCCAGATGGGAAATAAAATGAGAGTCCAGGCCATAAATCCTGGGAGAATTTCGAAAAAACGTCTTGTTTTAATAGGGTAGCGGGTAAAAAGACGATCAAATGTATTTGTCATACGTTAGTGCCTAAAGAGTAAGTTTCAATTTTGGGAAAGCAGTCAAGACATTCTTCACTGTAATCTCACTCATTTCCGCATTCGTTACTCCTTTAAGATCTGCAAGGAACTCTCCAACAAGTATAACATGTTTTGACTCATTTCTCTGTCCACGGAAAGGCTCAGGAGTAAGATAAGGGCTATCAGTTTCGGTAACGATTCGATCAAGGGGTGTGTACTCAGCAAGTTCTCGAAGGGAGACAGTTTCTCCTTTGGGAATCCCTTTATACGTCACGTTTCCATCAAAGCCAATAAAAAATCCTAAGTCTAGTGCTTGTTTGAGAAACTCTTTTGATCCAGCAAAACAATGAAACATCCCAGGAATAGGAAGAAGTAGATTTTTGTGATGGAGGAGAATATCAATGAGTTCTTGTCCTACTTGTCTATGATGAATTTGGAGAGGAAGTTTTTGTCTATGAGCTAGCTCAATTTGGGCCTCAAAGACTTCTTTTTGAAGTGAGGATTCCACAATGCCGTTTGATTGATAGGAGTAATAATCCATTCCAATCTCTCCAATTCCAATAACTTTCTCATCTGTTGCTAGAATCTCAAGCTCTTTGATCCAGTCTTCACCTAACTCGACTTTGTCTGCATGATGAGGATGAACTCCCACGATTGCCCACAAATTGTCATATTGGTGAGCTAGTTCAACTGCTTGTTTACTCGAGTCCAGTTTTGTCCCAACATTAACAATTGCTCTCACTCCTGCAGCAAAAGCATTCTTAATTACTTCTGGAGTATCATTTTCATAGGAGTGAAAATTTAAATGACAATGAATATCAATCATTGTCTGCATTATACCAAGAATCACTCTTGACCTGGGAAATTAGTTTGGAATACCATATAGATATGGGAATACTTATTAATTGGTTACTGAATGCGCTAGCTATTCTTACTGCTGCCTATATTCTTCCTGGAATTCATGTTGACACTTTTGTCACCGCATTAGTTCTCGCTGTAGTCTTAGGAATTGCCAATGTAGTTATTAAGCCAATCTTAGTTTTACTTACCCTTCCTATTACTATTCTCACCTTTGGTTTGTTTACTCTGGTTATTAACGCCTTACTTATTTTGGGAGCAACGTATGTTGTTCCTGGCTTTACTGTTGATGGGTTTTTATGGGCACTCCTATTTAGTATTGTTTTATCTCTTATCTCCTGGGCTTTGAATATGCTTTTTAAATAAGTAATTACGAAAGACGAGGGAATAATGATTCTCCTGCAGTAATTGCCTCTTTCCCAAATATATTTTGAATTTTCCCTGCTGTTTCTGGCATAAAAGGAGTAAGAAGAACTGAGATATCGAGAATTTCCTCAACACACCTTGTGAGGATCTCTTTTGCCTTCTCCGTATCTGATTCAACTAAAGTCCATGGTTTTTCTTGATTTATATATTGATCAACCTCTGTAATTTTTCTCCAGACAAAAGAAAGTACTTCATTAAACTTAAATTCTTCAAAAAAGGAAAGATACTCTTCAATTTCAGTTAATTCAGAAAGAGACTTAACTCGTCCTTTGTTTTCAAGCTGTACTGTCTCACAAAGTCGTGAAACTCTGGCAACAAGATTTCCTAGTCCATTGGCTAAATCAGAGTTATACGTTTCTTTGAGTCTTTCTTCTGAAAAGTCCCCATCAGAAAATGGAGAGAATTTAGAGAGGCAATAATACCGTAAGGGATCTGCTCCATACTTTTCAACCATTTCGACTGGATCAATCACATTTCCAAGAGTCTTTGACATTTTTTGCCCGTCAACAGTAAAGTACTCATGAACAAAGAGTTTTTTGGGAAGCTGGAGTTTAGCTGAAAGAAGCATAGCTGGCCAATAGATAGCATGGAATCGAATAATTCCTTTGCCAATCACATGTAAATCAGCTGGCCAAAGTTTTGAATATTGCTCCTCATCCCAGCAAAATCCAATCCCACTTTGATATACGTTTAACGCGTCAAACCAGACATAAATTCGCTGAGTTGGATCTCCAGGAACTGGTATTCCCCAGTTTTTGGCTCTCTCATTACTTCGAGAAATACTAAAGTCCTCAAGTCCACTTTTCAGAAAAGAAAGAATTTCGTTTTTCCTAAATGAAGGGACAATTTGGTAGGTATCTGATTCAATAAGTTCAATAAGCTCCTTTTGATACTTAGAAAGGCGGAAGAAGTAGTTTTCCTCCTCTACTTCTTCTAATTTTTTCCCAGGGTGTTCAAAGCACTCGCCATTTTCGTTAAGTTCCTCTTTAGCATAAAACGTCTCACATCCTACACAATAGAGCCCTTTGTAGGACTTTTTATAGATGTCGCCGTTTGCATTACAAAGTTCCCATAACTTCTGACTAGCTGGATAGTGTTTGTCTTGATCACTCGTTTTTTGAAAGATATCAAACGCAACTCCTAATTTCTTCACTGCTTCCTCAAAAACTGATGCATATTTATCAACAAACACTTGAACTGTTTCTCCAGTCTTTTCTGCTGCTTGAACATTTTTAAGAGCATTCTCATCAGAGCCACAAAGGTATGTTACTTCTTCACCAAGTAAGCGGTGAAACCGAGCAATGGTATCTGATTGAATAAATTCTAATGCGTGTCCAATATGAGGAGCTGCATTGACATAGGGAATGGCATTAGTGATGTAATACTTGTTCATAACTGGATTGTACCAAACGAGGCTAAAAATAGAAACTAGCGCTTATACATGACAAGCTCAATGAGAAGAAGAAGAGAGAGAAGCAAGACAAAAAACAACGGGTTCTCCAGTCCGTTGAGCCGAAACAAAAAGTAGGTGGTGATAAAGCCTGAGATGAGAAGTCCATGAAAACCACTGGGAAGAAAGGTAATAGTTAAAAAGTAGGTAAAAAGAAAAAGGAGGATAAAGAAAAAAGGCAAGCTGGAAAGAGAGAAAAAGCCTAAGCTTACGACTGTCTCAGGTGAGACATAGCGAATAAACAAACAAAAAAGAATAAAAAACACACCACTTAGAAGTGCATGCATGATTTTGCGCTTGTTTCTTTTCATCATTGTTTTTATAGTATCGAAAAAAAGACTCTCATGTATATACTTGACAAAATCTGGCAGTCTTGTTAATATATTGCTAACTTATGATTCATAACCTTACTCAGCGTCAAATCGATATTCTGAAAAGTATTATTGAGGAATACATTGACACTGCTTTACCAGTTGGATCAGAAACCATTGAGAAGAAATATAATTTAAGTGCTTCTCCTGCAACCATTCGAAACGAAATGGTTCATCTAACAACTCTTGGCTATTTAGAAAAACCTCACACCTCAGCCGGAAGAATCCCAACCGCTGAAGGCATGAGACTGTATGTCAAAGAGTTAATGAAAGTAAAGCAGTTATCAACGGTTGAGGAAGTAGCCTTAAAAGAAAATGTATGGGATTATCGGTCTCAAGTCGATAGGTTTCTGAGGGAAGTTACTAAGTCATTAGCTCAAAAAACGGGAGCCGTTGCCATTGCTACAACAGGAAGTGGACAAATCTATTGCTCAGGCTATGCACATATTTTAGATATGCCAGAGTTTTTTGATATCGATATCACTAAAACACTTTTACAAGCCTTGGATGAGTATGAATATTTCAAAGTACTATTTGCAAACAGTGACGTTGATGAAGAAATTCACATTGTTATGGGAGATGAATTAGGAGGAGCGTTAAAAGGACCATATGGGTTAGTTTTTACTGAGTACAACGTACCAGGACAGGAACATGGAGAAATTGGAGTTATTGGACCACAACGCCTTAACTATACAACTATTGTTCCTGCAGTAAGATATTTTGGAGATTTGATTGAAGACGTGGCAAAACAGTGGTAAAATTATGAAGAAGCAAGATCAAGTGAAAGAGGAACAACAAGACGTGGAGGAAATGCCTGTTCTTGAAGAAGACATACATGACAGTTGCGAAATACAACTAGAAGAAATGACAAATCAGTACAAGAGAATTCTTGCTGATTATCAGAACCTTGAAAAGCGAGTACGAGAAGAAAAGTCAGAGTGGATTAAAAGTGCCAATCTGTCTCTTCTGCAACGATTACTTCCCACTCTAGATATGCTGGAGATGACTTCAAAGCATAATACTGATAAGACTCTTGAATTAGTCATTACTGTCTACAAAGACGCACTAAAAGGTGAAGGGGTTGAGAAGATAGAAACAGTTGGAAAAGTTTTTGATCCATCCCTCATGGAGGCAGTTGAAATTATTGACGGAGATGCTAATATAGTGATTGAAGAAAGACGTCCTGGATACTTGCTCTACGGAAAATTACTACGTCCTGCTGAAGTAGCAGTTGGAGGAAAGTAAGATTTGAGAGAAGAAAAATAAATTTTTTTCTCTGAGATCTTAAAAAGACTCACAAAAAATATATGGGTAAAATAATTGGAATTGATTTAGGAACAACAAACTCATGCGTTGCTGTAATGCAAGGTGGAATGGCAAATGTTATCCACTCAGCTGAAGGCAGAAACGTTATCCCTTCAGTGGTTGACCCAATCTCCCACGTTGTTGGAGACGTTGCTAAGCGCCAAATGGTGTTAAAGCCAAAACAAACCATTTTCTCAGTCAAACGTCTCATGGGAAAAAAGTTTAAAGACGAATCCGTACAACGCGATTTGAAATGGCTTCCATACACTGTTAAAGAAGGACGAGATGGAATGGCAGTAGTTGAGGTTGATGGGAAAACCTTTACTCCACAAGAAATCTCAGCCATGATTTTGCAAAAAATCAAAGCCGATGCAGAGTCCTATCTGGGTGAGAAAGTAACAGAAGCAGTTATCACCGTTCCCGCCTATTTTGATGACAGTCAACGCCAAGCAACCAAACAAGCTGGAGAGATTGCTGGACTTGATGTAAAACGAATTATTAACGAACCAACTGCAGCAGCTTTAGCCTATGGCTTAGATAAGAAAAACTCTCATACGATTGCCGTATATGACTTGGGCGGAGGGACGTTTGATATTTCTATTCTTGAGTTAGGAGAAGGCGTAACTGAGGTAAAGTCGACGAATGGTGATACTCATTTGGGAGGAGATGATTTTGATCAAGTCATTATTGATCACATTGCCGATGAATTTAAAAAGGAAAACAACGTTGATTTGAGAAAAGATCCTCAAGCACTCCAACGTCTCAAAGAATCTGCTGAAAAAGCCAAAATTGAACTATCTTCTTCACAAGAGGCATCCATTAATCAACCATTCATCACCCAAGGAGAGAATGGCCCACTACATTTGACTTTGACTTTGACTCGTTCCAAGCTTGAGCAACTTGTTGATGATTTAGTTCAAAAAACGCTTAAACCAGTAGAATTAGCTCTTAAAGACGCTGGGATGAAAGCATCGGAGGTTGATGAAGTCGTTTTGGTTGGAGGAATGACTCGAATGCCAAAGATTATCGAAACAGTTTCTAAATACTTTGGGAAAGAATCCAATAAGTCAGTAAATCCAGATGAAGTCGTTGCCATGGGTGCAGCCATTCAAGGAGGAGTATTGGCAGGAGATGTTAAAGATGTACTTCTTTTAGACGTTACTCCATTAACTCTGGGTATTGAGACGCTTGGTGCTGTTTCAACTCCTCTTATTAATCGAAATACGACTATTCCAACGAGTAAATCCCAAGTTTTCTCAACTGCTGCTGATAACCAAACACAAGTTGAAATTAATGTATTACAGGGGGAGAGATCTATGGCAGCTGATAATAAATCCTTGGGAAGATTTATCCTAGACGGAATTCCACCAGCTCCACGAGGTATGCCACAAGTTGAGGTGACTTTTGATATTGATGCCAATGGAATCTTGCACGTTACGGCTAAAGACAAAGCTAGTGGCAAAGAGCAAAGTATCAAGATTCAAGGCTCAACTGGGTTATCCAAAGAAGAGGTTGAAAAAATGACTAAAGAAGCAGAGTTGCATGCAAAAGAAGACGAAGAGAAAAAATCTCAAGTTGAGGCTAAAAACATGGCTGACTCACTCATCTTTACTGCAGAAAAATCCCTTAAAGATGCTGAAGGGAAAATAACTGATGAAATAAAAACTGAAGTTGAGGAAAAAATCAGTAGTCTCAGAAGCGTACTTGATTCAGGAAGCAAAGAAGAGATTGAGAGTAAATCCAAAGAGTTAGCTGAATCTATGCAAAAAATTGGACAACATATGCAATCTACTCCTAATCCAACTGAGGAACCAGAAATTGAAGCAGTTGAGGAAGATGGGAAAACTGATGGTGATGAGAAAAAAGAGCCGGGAGAAGATAAAGGAAAAGCAAAAGAAGGAGAAGTGGTAGAATAACTATTAGCTCAAAAAGCTATACAAAAGCGCGGAAACGCGCTTCTTTCGTATCTAAAGACCTATGGCACAAACTGATTATTATCAATTACTAGGAATTACCAAATCATCTCCACCTGATGAAATAAAAAAGTCATATCGAAAGCTTGCACTGCAGTATCACCCAGATAGAAATAAAACTAAGGAAGCAGAAACTAAATTTAAAGAAATAACTAAGGCATACGAAGTTCTCTCAGATCCTCAGAAAAAACAATTATACGATCAATATGGTTCAGCTGCTTTTGATCAAGGAGGTCCAGGAGCAGGGGGACCAGGACCTGGTGGACCTTTCCAAGGAGGAGGGCCATTTACGTATACTTATTCTTCTTCTCAAAACCAAGGATTTGATTCTGGCGGATTTTCAGATCCCTTTGAAATTTTCGAACAATTTTTTGGAGGAGCCGGCGGACCTTTCTCCAGAGCCCAACGTCGTCCTGTTTACTCCTTAACCATTACTTTTGATGATGCTATAAAAGGAGTAGAAAAAGAAGTAACGATTGATGGGAAAAAACAAAAGATAAAAATCCCAGCAGGGGTAGACCGAGGATCTCGTATTCGATTTGAAAACTATGACGTTCTTATTGATGTACAGCCTCACAACAGATATCAAAGAGAAGGAGCAGACATTATTACAGAAGAAGAGATTTCTTTTCCTCAAGCTGTACTCGGAACTCAATTACCTGTTGAAACAGTTCAAGGAAAAGTAACGATAAAAATTCCCTCAGGAACACAACCTGGAATGCTTATTAGACTTTCTGGGAAAGGAATGCCAAGAATCAGAGGAGGCGGGAATGGAGATCACTACGTCAAGATTAAAGTGGCTATTCCAAAAAGTGTAACGAAAAGACAAAAAGAATTACTGGAAGAATTTGATAGTACCGATTCCAAAAAGAAAAATTGGTTCTAATCAACCCCATAGTTTGCAATCTCTCTATTTTTATCTTATAATCTTCTCAGTTTTTAGATTCAACTTATTTCTGAATGCAGAAATCTAGTAGAACCTAGAATATTTTAATTCTCTTGCACATTAATAGTTGTGAAACGTAATCTCTGTTATCTTTTGAAGCAAGGAAAGAGGGAAGGAATTAATTTCTTTTCTTTTTACTTGCTTCAATACTACTGGATGTACCAGTGGTAGGAGGGCAGGAGGGAAAAATGGAAATCCTAGATTCTCAAATCGACCTCAAAAACAATACTACAGCGTTTGTTGTAGCACTTGTGGACTTACTTCCAATAGAAACGTGGGATAAGTTCAATAGGGTAGATCATCGCAGGCCCAGGTGGCGTTTCTGGGGGGAAAAGACTGTTAAGTTCTTCCCCCACGAACGCCCCCACTATCCGAGGTGGCAGGATTTGGCGAAGCAAAAAAAACACAATTTTGCTTCCCAACACGAACACGCTATCATCGAGATCTTTCTCTCGGCCTTCAAGGGTGCTATCACGAGGCTTGCTCTCCGACGGTTGTTAGCGGAGGACAATGTCCGCGAACTGCTGCTCTCGATGATCGACGAGCAGATAAATGGTTAACAACAAGAAAGGATGGAGATCATGTCAAGCCCGTACCAAAGAAGAAGACGAGCAGGCGGTTGCAAAGCGACTACGCGCCTCAGGGTGGGTAAACGCTGGGGGCATGATTCCATTGGGTGGGAGATGCAGGCTACCGTAGACTACTCCTTCACACTATCATCGCAAGAGTATGGTATTCCGCTGCTAACTGCAGCGGGATACCTGAATCTCTTTTTCATCCACAATTTGTTAAATATCTATTCCAATATGAGTCAGTAAATATGCTACTATACAAGAGGAGAGATAGGTAATTCTGTCTACTCTTTTTATGAATTTATAGTATGAAACGCTTGCTGCCCAACTTTCTTCTTTTTCTTACCATTTTTAGTATTCTTTTGTTCTTTGTTCCCTCTCATATTTTTGCAGCTGACTTAGTTGGAACGTGGGTTGTTGATAATGAAGTAACCTTTGTTGGAAAAACAGCTGCACGAGCTGGAGCGTTTTTGGATTGGACGTTGGAAAACTACAAATGGGTGCAGTTAGGCAACGAAGGAAACCCTCTCATTCCTTTCTGGATTATTATCAGAAATCTTGTCTATGCATTCTTTGCTCTCTTTATTCTCTCAACAGCGTTTTTGATGCTCATAACTAGGGGAAGTAATATTAGCTTGCAAAAATTTATTCCCCGCTTTGTGGGAATTTTACTTCTAGTCACCTTTTCATTTGGAATGGTCCAGATCATTTATCAACTAACTGATATTACCCAAGGGTTTTTCCTGCGAAATCCAGATCCCGCCACTGCTGCAGTGCGTCAAACAATTAGTCAAGAAAATTTGCTAAATATTGCATTTAAATATGAAGACTTTATCGGGTACAAGCGAGTAGACTCCTTTACTGATGAGTCAGCGTTCATGACGCTTCTTTTAACCAGACTTACTGCAGTTACCTATTATGCCATGGCTGCCATGCTTATTATTCGAAAAATAGTATTGTGGTTTTTTATTATTATCTCTCCCATTTTCCCTCTGCTTCTTTTCTACTGGCCGATTCGAAATACCGCTAAAATTTGGATAGGGGAGTTTTTCCGGTGGGTATTATATGGCCCTCTTTTTGCCGTACTCCTTGCAGGACTTGTCTCTTTGTGGCAATCAACCATTCCGCTTTTTTCTTATCAACCAACAGGAACTATTGTTACGAAAACGGCAACTCCTGTCTATCAAACAGCAGTGAATATTTTACTAGGAGGACCAAGACAAGCTATTGGTCTTGCCAGTAGCGTGAATCTTCCTGAAACGTTTGCTCTCTACACTATTTGTCTCATGATGCTGTGGGCTGTTATGATTTTGCCCTTTATCTTGCTTCGTATTTTTCTTGATTATCTATTTAGTCTTGCTTTAAATGATGCTCCAGGAATGAAGCAGTTTCTTGCTCTCTCAAATACTATGCTTAATCGTCAACCACTATCTCCACCACCTCCACCTACTCCTCCTTCCTTCCCAACTGGAAAGGCTCTCAGTTTGCCGTTTGGACGAAAGCTGCAACTTCCTTTCTCAGAACCTATCGTTCAATCGGTTACTCCAGCCTCTCAGGCCAAGTCACTGCCTCAAGCAAGGCCATTAAGACAAACGGTTTCAGTGCAACAGCAGCAATCAACTCCTGTTATTCGAAGTACAGAGGTGAGTAGGTTAAATGAAGTTCTCAAACAAATCCAAGTAGCAATTCCTACTATGCGAGATATTGCCATGTTCGATACTAATCAAATAAAAACGACAACAACAACGCAAACGAGTACTCCTGTGTCTGTTCAAAATCTCCAACAAATCTCAAATCCTCAACTGGCTAGAACTCCTGTTGAAAGACAACAATTTGAAAGGATTCGAGAGACGTTAAGAAATGAAAGTCAAAGAGGGAATCAATTTGCCAATGTCGTATTGCAAGCATCCAGTGCTATTGTTTCAACTCCTGTTACTGTTTCAGACGACAGACCAGTGTTAATTAATATCTTAAATAACATTGCAACACCTGAGCGAGTTACTCAAATAACCGAAAAAACAGTCTATGAGAAAGTCAAAGAGACCGTAAGCCAGCAATCTGTTGCGGGAAACTCTTTTGCCACAACTCTTAATCAATATATCTCCTCCAAAACTGATCAGTCGAGTAGTACCCAAGCTGTTTCAACAGAGCAAGCCTTAACTACTATTATTAACCAACTCGCACATCCTGAGGTGATTACCAACATTTCTGACAAGCAAAATATAGAAGTTTTGAAAGAAACGATTACGAAAGAAGCAGTGTTGGGTACTCCACTAGCTCGTCAACTGCTCTCACTTATTACCCAAACGCAATCTCTTTCTCCATCTGTTATGAATTCTCTCACTCAGCAAATGAGCCAAGTTAATAAAACAGATCAATCAGTTGTAAACTACATTACCAATACGTATTTGCAACAAGGGACAACGGAAATTACAGAAAATCATGTTGCTACCTTTATCCAACACCTAGCTCAACCTGATTTGCTTCCTCAAAAAGAAAAAGAAACAGCTATGACTATTCGAGAAACGATTGTCAAAGATGCCCAAAAAGGTGATCAGTTAGCTACTCAACTTCTCCCTATTCTCCAATCACCTCAAAATATTACGCAAGATCTGATTAAGCAAGTAACTCAAACGATAAAAGAAGTACGAGGAAGTACAACTCTCCAATCGGTTCTTTCTACACTTGTTCAAAAACAAACTACTCCTGTCCAATCTACTCCTGCTCCAGTTCAGTCACAAAAAGTTACAGAGATTGTTGAGAAACTTCTTAAACCAGAGCTTATTACTGATCAAAAAGAGAAAGAGTCCTACACAGTACTTCTTACCTTTATTAAAGAAGAGCAAGTAAAAGGCAACAAACTTGCCACGCAACTTTTGGATATGATTGAGGGAAGAGGAGAAGCGAGTAAAGAAACAGTCTTTAATCTCACCCAACAAATCCGTCTTGAGGCTCAACAACAAACACCTTTTGCTACTCAACTTATCCAAACGGTTACACCTGTACAGCCTGTAGTTACCGTTGAGAAAGTCAAAGAGGAACTAGTAAAGGCCAAAGACAAGGGTGATCAGTTAGCTGGATTTATTTATAGTTTGTTGGTCAAACAACGCCAGCAAAAACCCAATACCTCACTGATTAAAAAAGATGTCTCCTTCCCCGTTGTGAATAGAGTTCAAAACGTCTCACTTGAGGATTATGAAGCAGTCAAAAAAATCTGGAAGGAAAACTATGAAAATCTCGATGAACCAATTAGACAAGGACAAAAAGTACCAAAGGCTCAATTTATCAGTCAAGATATTGAAGAGATTACTGAGGCCATTAACCTTCTTTCCTCTCCAGTCAATGAAAAAAGACAGGAAGGAATGAAAAAAGTATCAGGTATTCTGCCGTTCCTTCTTATTGGAGGCTTCTCACAAACAGAAATTGTTGGCTATTTGAAGGCCAAACAAGAAGCAGCCAAAGATGTACTTGAGGATGTCGATAAAAAAGAGCAAGAGGAAGAATCAAAACTTCCTGCCAGACGTGACGAGAAAAAGCCTGAGATGAAGGTGCAACACATGGAGATAAAAGAAGAGATTCCACCAAGTAAAACAGAGGAAAAAGCTCCTGTAAGTGAAGACAGGTTATAAGTTGCTTTTTGACAAAACTTATGTCCATAATGGAACTATGTTTGGTAATTTATTTCATAAACCAGAAGACGGACAAACACCATCTGCTCAGCCAGTAGCTACTCCTGTACCTCAAGCTCCATTAGCTTCTTCAGGTGCAACGAGTACGCCTGTATCTCCTGTTCCTAATGATCCAACTCCTCTTGATCCAGAAGCTCCTATAGGACAAACACCTGTTGCCTCAACGTCTTCTTCCTTAGATCCTGCAACCAAGCAAGACATGTCAGTTCTTTCTCATCTAGATGCGAGATCTTCCCAAGCCTTGACCCATGCTCAAGAAGAAGCAACAAGATTGAAAAAAGAAAAGATTGAGCCAGATTTGCTTTTATATGGAATTCTTTTTGATCAAGAAATTTTTGCTCTTTTGCAAAAAGAATCAGTAGATGTTGGAGCCCTTTCTAAAGAAATCCAAGCGAAACAAATTCCAGGGAATTTTTCAGGGCAGCCAAAACTGAGTGATCAAACCAAATCAGTTTTTGATGCTGCATATAAGGACGTGAAAGGACGAGGAGTTGCCTTTATCTCACCTGAAGATCTCCTCGTAGCTCTTGCCTCTTTGGAATCGATGAATAAAGCACTCAGTGAGAAGGGAATTCAAAAAGATAAGCTTGTTCAGTCTCTTGCTAAAAATCCCACCTATCACACGGGAAAAAAATCAGTTTTGGAGAAATATGGAATTGATCTCACTCAACAAGCCAAAGACGGAAAATTAGATCCGATTGCAGGACGAGATAAAGAAATTGAGCGAATGGTGCATATTTTACTCAGAAGATCGAAAAATAATCCTATTATCATTGGAGAGGCAGGAGTTGGAAAGACGGCTATTGTTGAAGGCCTTGCTCAATCAATTGTGGGAGGAACTGCTCCAAAAGATCTCTCAGGTAAAAGAATTATTCAAATGGATCTTGCCTCTCTTGTGGCCGGAGCATCTCATCGGGGAGAGTTTGAGGAGAGACTTCGAGATGTTATTAAAGAAACCATTGAGGCGAGTGGAGAGATCATTCTTTTCATTGATGAAATTCATACTCTTATTGGAGCAGGAGATGAGGGAGGAGCACTGGATGCTTCAAATATTGTTAAACCCTATCTAGCTCGGGGACAGTTGCAGCTTATTGGAACGACAACAACCAGTGAGTATCGGAAGCATTTTGAAAAGGATAAAGCCTTTGAAAGACGCTTTCAGCCAATTATAGTTGACGAACCAACTGAGGAAGTTGCAGTTGAGATGCTTCAAATCATTAAGCCAAAATATGAGAAGTTTCATAGTGTGACTTTTTCAGATGAAACCTTAAAAGACGCAGTCCATTTGTCAAAAAAATATATTGGAGAGAGATTTTTGCCAGATAAAGCAGTGGATTTGATGGATGAGGCTGCAGCAGATGTTAAGCTGCAACACTCAACAGGTAAAAAAACAGATACAGCAGTAGTCAAATCAGATATTGAAAAGGTTGTAAGTAGTTGGACAGGGATTCCTATTACTAAATTGACTGAAGATGAAGGAGAAAAACTACTTCACTTGGCTGAGCTTATCCACAAACGTCTTATTGGGCAAGAAGAAGCTGTCCAATCAGTAACAGAGGCAGTTCAAAGAGGAAGAATTGGACTCGCAAGTCCTACTCGTCCGATTGCTTCATTTATTTTCCTCGGCCCTACTGGAGTTGGAAAAACAGAGTTGGCCAAGACCCTAGCTGAAATTCTTTTTGGCAAAGAAGACGCACTTGTTCGACTTGATATGAGTGAGTATATGGAAAAACATGAAGTAGCCAAGCTTATCGGAGCTCCTCCAGGCTATGTTGGCTATGAAGAGGGTGGTCAATTAACAGAAGCAGTAAGACGAAAACCGTACTCCATTGTGCTTCTTGATGAGATTGAAAAAGCCCATCCTGATGTCTTTAATATTTTACTGCAACTGCTTGAGGATGGGAGACTTACGGATAACAAAGGAAATACTATTTCTTTCAAAAACACCATTATTATTGCTACTTCAAATATCGGAAGTGCTTTGATCCAGCAGCAAATGAGCAAACCTCATGCAACTGAGGAGGAGTATCAGAAAGACTTTGCAGACCTTAATTCACTTCTTTCTGATGAGTTGCATAAGTTTTTCAAGCCAGAGCTTTTGAATCGATTTGATGAAGTAGTTGTCTTTAAGCCTCTAGCACAAGCTGATATGGCCTCAATTGCCAAAAATAATATTGCCAAAACAGCCCATCTGCTTCAAGAGCAAGGACTTGATCTCCAAATTACCCAATCTGCTCTCATGGAGCTTGCCAAGGAAGGATATGATCCAGTCTATGGAGCTCGTCCGTTACGACGGTTGATTCAAACCTCTATTGAAAATCCCATCGCAGTCAAGCTTATTGGGAAAACATTTGCCTCACCTGATGTTATTTTAGTTGGATACGACGCTACAAAATCAGAATTCACCTTTGCTAAAGGCTCTGCTAGTGCAGGTGGTGCAAAACCGGATGCCTCTCCTGTTCAAGGAGAAGAAATCCCTCCAACTCCTGATGCAAAACTAGATGAAATTGATCCAATGAGTGAAAAGAATCTTGCTGACACATCTCAAATGCCTCCAGTAGAGGTACCTCCGTCTCTACTCGCTTCTACCCCTTCTCCTGTATCATCGCTGCCTCCAATAACTGAAGGTGCACCAGTTATGAGTTCATCCCCTGTATCAGCTGTACCTCCTCCTCCTGCTGCTTCTTCTTCTGGGTGGAATTTACCACCGACGCAAGAGTTTAATCAGTCACAGCCTGATGCTCCGAAACCTCCAGCAACGGGTGCGACACTTTCTGCAGCTGCATAGAAATTGCAAACCCATTAAAAACCCTTTAGACTGAAAGCATGTCACATATCTCCCTTTTGCCTCTTTATTTTCTGCATTTTTGGTTTATTGAAGTACCTCGAGAAGCAGTACTTTTTTTTCTCTCATTTAATAAGGCATTTATGCATATGTTCTCCATAAAAATGCTTCTCCAAACCTTTTTTCAACCAATTAAAAATGAATATCGAGAAGGACTTGTGAGATTCTCTATTGTGATGGGAATTTTTGTGAAACTATGTATTATTTTAACGTGGCTTATTCTGATGCTTCCGATTCTTTTTATTGAGCTACTCCTTTTGAGTTTTATTATTGGATTTCCTTTTGTCGTTACCATTCTTGTTATCATGAGTATCGTATCTGCCATATGAAATATTTTGCCCATATTTATCAAGTCTATACTTCCTGGCAATTTCTTATTGTTCGAGGAGTAGGCGTCTTAATACTAAGCTATTTGGCCTATCTTTCTTGGGAGACTAAAGTCCTTTTTCCTTATTTGCTTTTTTTAACTCAATTTTTAATTACGTCTGAGCTGTTTGTTTTTGGAAAAATAGGCCATATGATGCCTGATAAAACGATTCCAGAAAATCCTTCTGATTTAACCCAGTGTTGTACGCTTGATGCTCTTTTGGCCTATCAAAAAGGAACAAGGGGAATAATCAATATTTTAAATACGGTTGAAGGGCAGTTCTTTCTCACCCGGTTTGGAGTTGAGAAACAGATGATTCCTCAGATATTTGTGGATCAGCAACAACTATTACGTACTGCCTATGAATTAGCAACAGAAGTGAAGGGTAAATACATTTTACGAATGGATTTATTAGCTTCTTATTTGTTGCTTATTGAGGAACAAAGCCAAACCCTTTTTAATCTCCACTTAAAACGAGAGGATCTCCTTGTTCTTCTCTCTTGGGTTCGAATGGCTCATCCAGAAGAAGAAAACCCACAACCGTTTCGAGTACGGGTCAGTGGCAGAGGAATAGGAGACGCAGTAGTTTCTGGCTGGACCCCAGAAACGCAAAAGTATACGCAAGAATTTTATTATTCCTCTTATCAAAGGCCTCATTTATTTAGTAGAGAGGCAAAATATGAAGAGTTAATTGGAACGCTTCAGAAACCAGAGAATAATAACGTGTTACTGGTTGGAGATATTGGTGTAGGGAAGGAGAGTATCATAAAAGCCTTTGCTTTTGATACAGAATCTGGAAATCTTACCGAAAAGTTAAATTTCAGACGAATTTTGGAGTTAATGGTAGGACAACTTTTGGCAGGAGCAGCTAATAGAGCTGATTTGGAAACGAGGCTACAAACCATTATTCAAGAAGTGTCTCATTCTTATAACGTACTTTTGTATATTCCAGCCTTAGAAAACATTCTGGGAAATCCTACTTTCCAGGTAAATATTGCCGAAGCGCTCCTTCCTTATTTAAAAAATGGGAAACTTCCTGTTATTGCAACTATGACCCAAGCTGCCTATAAGCAATACTTAGAAAATAGTCCAGCTCGTGAGGCTTTTACGGTTATTACTATTTCAGAGCCTGATAAACAAACGGCACTCCATATCTTATGTGAAAAAGTTGAAGACTTAGAGAAACGAACTGGAGTAAAAATCCGTTATCAAGCCTTACGTGAATCAATTCGCCTCTCTGATTCTTATGCCCAAGACGTTGTTCTTCCGGGAAGTGCGATAAACCTTCTTGAGGACAGTATCCGATATGTCAGGCAACGGGTCCACCAGACAAGACAAGTACAATTCTTAGAAGAATCAGATGTTGCTCAAACGGTTGGACAAAAAGGGGTTGCGACGGCTCTTCCTCCAAGCCAAGAAGAAAAGAAAACTCTTTTGTCCCTTGAAGACAAGTTACAAGAGAGAATTATTGGTCAACAGCACGCAACTGTGGCAATTGCCGAGGCAGTGAGGCGAATTCGGTCAAATATAGAACCTCCTAAAAAACCTATTTCGTTTCTGTTTCTAGGTCCAACCGGAGTTGGAAAAACAGAAACAGCTAAAGCCTTAGCCTCAGTCTATTTTGGAGGAGAAGGGAAAATGCTTCGATTTGATATGAGTGAATTTAGAGGAGCAGAAGGAGTTGCGAGACTGATTGGCATGCCTGGAGGAAATAATGGAAGAGGAGAATTAACAGAAGCTGTTCGGGATCATCCCTCTAGTCTTATTCTTCTTGATGAATTTGAAAAAGCAGACAGAGATGTTTTAAATCTTCTCCTTCCGGTACTTGACGATGGAAGACTAACAGATGCGTTAGGAAGAGTTGTGTCCTTTAAAAATGCAATCATTATTGCAACTTCAAATGCAGGGGCAGAATTTATTCGAGAAAAAATTCAAGCAGAAACTCAAGCAGAACAGTTGAAAACAGATCTGTTAGAATTTTTGCAAACACAAGGGTTGTATACTCCTGAACTTTTGAATCGATTTGATGATGTCATCATGTTTGAACCTCTTTCTGCGCAGGAACAAATAGAAGTGACCAAGCTCATGCTTGCATCGTTAACAAAATACCTTGAAGAACAAGATTTTTTGGTTAGCTTTGATCAAAGCATCTTGGGCTTTATTGCTACACATGGAGCTAATAATCAGTTTGGAGCCAGGCCTTTACGACGCTATATTCAGGATACGATTGAGGATGCTTTAGCGAAAATGAAACTGCAAGATATGCTGCAACGGGGAAGTAAGGTAGTATTTTCAGTTGAGAATGAAGAAATTATCTATACGATTTCTAAATAAGTTGTTGTAATACATGGGGAAGAAGCAGATTGCTCCTCTCACCGCTTTGTATTTTGTGATCTTTCCTCAATCTCCTTTTTCTCTGCGCAATTGCAGATAAATGAAGACTTCAAAAATTTTCACTAGGTACAAAAAGGCTTTTTCATAGGGATCAGGTGGCCGCCCACTGTGGACAGCCACCCCTCATCAATCAGCGTGACTTGGACATCACGAAGTTGGAATACCTCCCCTCATCAGTGAGAATGGAGACTCCTTCAGGTTCCGTGATTTCGAGTATGTAATCTGCCGGGGGCGAGTTTTGATTATCGCCCATGCGGAAAAGAGTGTATTCGGGCCCCTTGGACCCGAAGCTCTCTTGCCACTTCCAGCTGGTATCTATCGTCACTTGGTATGTGACGCTGTAGTGCTCCTGAGCACCAAATGGCCTCAGAAGCCCTCCGATCCGTACCGTTCCTCCATCTATCGATATTTGAGAAGAGGCGGATCGGATATTTTTGCCGACCTGGTAGACAAGCTCTGGCTCCGCGCCAATCAGCTTGCACCAATCCTCCTTCGTGAGTAAGGTTCGTGTGTGATACATCCGTTCGGTCGGGGAGTAGGTTTCCTCGATCTCCAAACGAAGTTCGAAGCACTCTCCCCGCTCAAGTGCGGGTGTAGCGATGAGAATAATACTCTGATGACGCGGGATGTAGTGTTCTGACCCCACTCCGCTCTTTCCGCCTAGTAATGCTAAGAGAAAGAGGCTAACGAGTAGCGTCGCCGACGCAACAAACTTTCCGTTGATCGCCATGGTGACTACCTCCTGCTGGATGAGATACGCTACCAGGTGGTAGCGTATTGATTCCCTTGCTACTAGCTTAGGAAAAAAAGCTATAAAAGGTATAACCTTATCTCCTAAGCTAGATATGAAAAACCCATGTATTACTGTTAAAGAACGACTAAATAGCTTAAGAAAGCTATCTTTGCCATGTTCCAATTGTAAACTATAGGACTTTTATTGTCAATTCTTTCATGTACGGATTGAATGCTCGGGTCTCTTCTGCTATAATTACTCACATGCCAGCTATACAACGTTCAGAATTTGCACTAGCTTTAAACCAAGTCGCTACCGAGAGGGGAGTCGATGCTAAAGTCGTACTTGATACGGTTAAAAGTGCTATTCTTGCAGCATATAGAAAAGATAATCCAGAAATTGAGCTTGAAGAATATGAAGCTGAATTAAATCAAAGTACAGGGGAAGCAAAAATTCTTCATCAAGGAAAAGACGTAACACCTCCAGGATTTGGCCGCATTGCTGCACAAACTGCTAAACAAGTAATCCTCCAACAAATTAGAGAAAAAGAAAAAGAAGCAATCATTAGTGATTACAAAATCAAAATGGGAACAGTTGTTGCTGGAATGGTTCTTCGCTTTGCAGGACCAAATATCATTGTTGATATTGGAAAAGCTGAAGCGCTCATGCCTCCATCAGAGCAAGTTGGGTCTGATAAGTATTACTTAAATCAGCGTCTCTCTTTTTACTTGGTAGAAATTCGAGAAGGAACGAGAGGCGAAGAAGTTATTGTCTCCAGAGCTCACACTGGACTTATTGAAGGACTATTTAGACGAGAAGTTCCAGAAGTAGCGTCAGGTAGTGTTGAGGTTCGAACCATTGTTCGAGAAGCAGGGACTCGTACTAAAATGGCAGTGTTTTCTGACCAACCAGGAATTGATCCTGTGGGAAGTTGTGTTGGACAAAAAGGAGTTCGAGTTCAGGCAGTTTTGCAGGAAGTAAATGGAGAAAAAATTGATATTATCCAATGGACTGATGACAATAAGTCCTTTATTACTCAAGCCTTAGCTCCTGCAAAAGACGTTAGTGTAACGATTAATGAAGAGGAAAAAACAGCAAAAGTAACCGTTCCTGAAGATCAATTGTCACTAGCTATTGGAAAAGATGGCCAAAACGTTCGATTAGCCTCAAAACTAACTGGATATAGAATTGAAATTGAAGGAGCAGGACTTCCTCCAGTTGAAGAGAAAAAAGAAGAAGTAGTAGAAGAGTCAGTTGAGGAAGTAGCTGAGAGTAAGCCAGCAGCAGAAAAAGTAGAACCTGAAAGTGAAACAGCTTCAGAAGCTCCAAAAGAGGAAGTAGAAGCTACTGAAGACATTTCTGAAAGTGCAGAAGAATCCCCAGTTACTGAAGAAGTAGCTCCTGAAACTCCTGAAGACGGTACTAAAGAGTAAATTTCCCAAATCATTCTTTTTCCGCTATAATAGCCCTACTGGTGCCCAGTAAGTCAGCCTAAGCTGTTTTACTCATGAATAACACACAACAACTATGGAACAGAAACAACACTCATTTGCCCCTGTCGTTACGGTCCTTGGCCATGTAGATCACGGAAAAACATCACTTCTTGATGCTATTCGAAAAACCTCTATTGCAGCTCGAGAACACGGAGGAATTACTCAAAAAATTGGAACGTCCTCAATTAGTATTGAGCATGAAGGAAAATCTTCAAAAATGACTTTTATCGATACTCCAGGTCATGCTGCATTTAGTAAGATGCGAAGTCAGGGAGCTAATGCAGCTGATATCGGTCTTTTAATTGTGGCAGCCAATGATGGGGTTATGCCTCAAACGAAGGAAAGTATCGCACTTCTAAAAGAAGCTGAAATTCCTTATATCGTAGTATTAACCAAATCAGATCTCCCAACTAAAAATGTAGATAGAGTGAAACAACAGTTAAGTGGAGAAGGCGTGTTGATGGAAGGATTAGGAGGAGACACTCCGGTTATTGAAGTAGCTTCAACTACAGGACATAATATTAAAGAATTACTAGATCTTATCTTACTTGTCTGGGAATTCCAGTCTCCAAAAGATATTTCCCTTACCGCTCCTGTTAAAGCCGTTGTAATTGAATCAAAAAGAGATCCCAAATCAGGTCCAAAGGCAACTATTATTGTCAAAAATGGCAAACTCACCGTGCGTGATGTGTTATATGCAGATCAGCATGAATTTAAGGTGAGATCTTTGATGGATGAGACGGGAAAACAACTTCAGGAAGCGATTATTGGAGACGGGGTAGAGATTTTAGGCATGAGTGAAGTTTTGGAAGTGGGAAGTGTTATTCAAGCTACAAAAGATGAACTAGTACCGGTTATTGAGGAAAACCCAACAATGTATCAAGCTAATGCTGATAATACCGGTCTTTTTATTATCCTTATTGCTGATACTAAAGGTTCACTTGAGGCTATTATGGCCTCACTTCCTAAGGAGATTAAAGTAGTTTCCGCTAAAACAGGAGAAGTAAGTGAGGCAGATATTTTAATGGCCAAATCAGTTGGAGGATTTGTCGTAAGTTTCAACGTCCGAATTCGACCAGAAGTTGTAAAACTAGCTTCAACTGAGAAGGTTTTGGCTAAAAACTATACGATTATTTATGAAATGATTGATGAGTTATCTGATGCATTAGAAGGTAAGCAGCTAGCTGGAATGGAGGAAATTTATGGAGTTTCTCAAGTGCAGGCCAAATTTCCGTTTGAGAAAAGTTTTGCCTTTGGCATTCGAGTTATGGAAGGACGCGTTGCCCAAAGAGATAAAATTCGAGTCATGAGAGGAGAGGAAATCGTTGGCGAAACACACATTTCGTCTCTTCGAGTAGGAAAAGACCAAGTAACCAAAGTTGAGGAGAAAAAAGAAGCAGGAATTCTGCTTTCCACGCCTCTTGACATCCAGCCTGGAGATGTGATACTATCCCATAGTTAGCAAATAAGGGCTACATATGGACGAACAATTACTGCAAAATCTTAAAAGTACCATTGAGAAAAGCGAAAAAATCGTGGTTTTGGTAGGAAAAAATCCAACCGTTGACCAGATGGCTGCAGCTCTTTCTTTATCTCTTGTTTTGCGTAGTTTGCAAAAATCCCCCCAAGTTATTACTGGATCAGAACCAACCGTTGCTGTTGGCTCGTTAGTAGGTATTGATCAAGTACACACTCAGCCTGCTTCAAATGAAGGCGATTTGATTGTTTCCTTCCCGTATAAAGACGGAGAAATTGAGAACGTTTCCTATACCATGGATGATAACTTTCTCAACATTGTAGTCAAAGCTGGAGAGATTGGTTTGAGTTTTGATGAACAAAGTGTTAAGTTTACCCGCGGAACAGGAGTTATTCAATTATTGCTCACCATCGGGGTGTCCTATAACGATGATATGTATACATCTATTGCTGCTGACTCATTAACAGATGCAACGATTGTAAATATTGATAATAATGACAGTAATGAAAGATATGGCGATATTAATTTAGTTTCAGGTCGATTCTCTTCTCTTTCTGAGCAAGTTGCTGATCTTATTTTAACCCTTGGATATGAAACCTCTATTGATCAAGACGCAGCCCAAAACCTCCTTTCTGGAATTATTGACGGAACAAATAATTTCCAAAACGATAATACGAGTTTTCTTGCTTTTGAAATGGCAGCAGAACTCATGAAAAAAGGAGCAACTCGGGAACAAGCTCGTGCTCTTCATACTGAAGCCAGAGATGACTTTATGAGTTTAATGCAGCAACCAAAACAACAAAATCAGCCAGCTCAATCAAAGCTACAGCAACAAAATCAAATTGGACAAAATACGCAACGAAACCAACAGCCAAAACAACAGAATCAAAATCGTCAGCAACAGCAACCAAGATCGCAAAGTAATCAAAATACTCAAGGTGGACAACCAACCCAACCAAAACCTCAACGAGATCCTTTTGCAGATTTAGCGTTTTCAGTTCCTGCAGTTTCTGATGTAGTTGAGGAACAAGTAGTCCAACAGGAAAGTAGACCACAAAGTGATAAAGGACAAAATACTCCTCCTGCTGATTGGCTAACCCCTAAAGTATATAAAGGCTCCTCAAATGTCTAATATAGAAATATATGGTTGAAACGACTGCTATTTTTCTTAACCCTCTTGAATTAACCCCTGTTTCAAAGACAACTTCTGCAGTATGTTTAGTAGTTAAAGAATCTAGTACTCTTCGACTAAGCCGGACTGATAATGATATTCTCTTTGCACCTGAGTAAGTCATGTGCTATAATACCTTTTGTATGCCACTAGCACCAACAATTAAACAAGACGTAATTAAACAATACCAAACAACTCCAGGAGACACCGGGAGTCCAGAAGTACAAATTGCCCTTCTTACAACCAGAATCACAAAACTTGCAGAACATTTGAAACTTCATGCACATGATGTCCATAGTCGACGTGGGCTTCTCTCAATGATTGCAAAAAGACGTCGTCTTATTAACTTTTTAGAAAAGGTTGATAAAACTCGAATGAGTGATATACTAAAGAAATTAGGAATGAAAGACTAAGCTAGACTTAGATTTTTCCCCAAATACGCTTCGTATATAGAAAGAATATTATATGGCTAAGACCTCAGTATCTGCAGAATTTGCAGGGAAAACATTAACATTAGAAACAGGGCTTCTTGCTCCACAAGCAACCGCATCAGTTCTCGCAACTCTTGGGGATACTGTCGTACTTGTGACCGTTGTTGAGGGTAAAGCACGTGATGATATTGATTATTTCCCACTCAGTGTTGAATACGTTGAAAAACTTTATGCAGGCGGACGCATTAAAGGAAGTCGTTGGGTAAAACGGGAAGGTCGTCCAACAGATGAATCTATTCTGATTGGCCGTCTTATTGATCGCTCTATTCGTCCTCTTTTTCCCAAAGAATTCAAACAGGAAGTACAAGTGATTGCAACCGTTTTATCTGTTGATTCAGAACATGAGCCAGATATCGTTGCTGTTAATGCCGTTTCTGCAGCTCTTGCTATTTCTAGTATTCCTTGGAGTGGACCAATTGGAGCAGTTCGTATTGGGTATATAACAGAAAAAGAAGGAAATTCGTCACAATTTCTTCCAAATCCAACTGCAAGTGAAGCAGAGCATTCGGATTTAGATATCGTTTTCTCCCAACTTAAAGATAAGACCAACATGATTGAAGCTGGAGCTCTTCAAGTTTCTGAGGAAGTGTTAGTTGAAGCAGTAAAAATGGCTCATACAGAAACAGCAAAAATTCTCTCACTTATTGAAGAATTAGTCAAAAAGGTTGGACAGAAAAAACAAGCTGTTCCACAAAATACAGCGCTTATGGATGCTGTTAAATTTGTTGAAAAAGGCTATGCCAAAGAGGTTGAAGGACTGATCGCAACGAGGGCTAATAAAGAAGGCTCAGGAACAGAGACAGATGATTTGCTAACTGCTATCTCTACTGATGCCAAAATGGCAGATCCAAATACAACTATGGATAAAAAACTTCTATCCAAAGCTGTTGAGTATTTGATGTTTAAAAAAATTAGATCAAATGTAGTTGAAAAATCTAAACGACCTGATGGACGAAAAATGGATGAAATCCGAGAAATCACTACCACAGTTGGAGTTCTTCCACGAACTCACGGTTCAGCTGTTTTCCAACGCGGTCTTACTCAGGCTCTAACCATTGCAACGCTTGGATCCCCTCGTATGGAGCTTCTTATTGAGTCAGCAGAAGGTGAAGAGTCAAAACGCTATATCCATCACTACTCCGCAGCACCTTTCTCCGTTGGAGAAGCAGGAAGAATTGGCTCTCCATCTCGGCGTGAGATTGGACACGGAGCACTTGCAGAACGAGCTTTGCAAGCAGTAATCCCTTCACAAAAAGACTTCCCTTATACCATTAGACTCGTATCTGAAGTTCTTTCCCAAAATGGATCATCCTCAATGGCATCAACCTGTGGATCAACTCTTGCTCTAATGGATGCTGGAGTTCCCATTTTAAAGCCAGTTGCAGGAATTTCGATTGGACGAATGTCAGTTGATGGTGCATCAGCGCTTCTTACAGACATTATTGGTCTTGAAGACTTCTCAGGGGATATGGATTTCAAAGTAGCAGGAACTGACACAGGAGTTACGGCAATTCAGTTGGATGTAAAAATTCCAGGTCTTTCAGTTGAGGAAATTGCTGAAATCTTTGCTCGAGCAAAGACAGCTCGAATGCAAATTCTTGAGACCATGACAAAAACGATTGCAGAGCCTCGAAAAGAAGTTTCGATGTATGCTCCAAAGATTGAAACACTCCAAATTCCCGTTGACAAGATTGGAGAACTCATTGGGCCTGGAGGAAAAGTGATTAAAAATATCATTGCTCAAACTGGTGCAACGGTTGATGTTGAAGATGATGGAACTGTTACGGTCTCAGGAGTGGACGAAGCATCAGTTCAAAAAGCAGTTGATTGGGTTACTGGCATGATGCGAGAAGTAATGGTTGGGGAAGAATTTGAAGGAGAAGTAAAACGAATCTTAAATTTTGGAGCTTTTGTTGAGGTACTTCCTGGAAAAGAAGGACTTGTTCATGTTTCCAAAATGTCCAAAGAATTTGTAAACAGTCCAGAAGACGTTGTCCAACTTGGACAAATGGTAAAGGTGCGCGTAGTTGAAATTGATGATCAAGGACGAATTAATTTGACTATGCTTTTAGATAGTGAAGATACAGGACCAGCACGAAGTAGTGGTGGTGGAGATCGTGGACCTCGAAGAGAAGGTGGAGGCACAAGTCGCCCTCCTTATTCAGATCGTGGAGGAGATAGACGTGGTGGAGATCGTGGACCTAGAGCAGCTAGTGGAGGATACAGGGGACCTAGACCAGAGAGATCAAGTAGTGATAGACCACCACTTCATCCGTTAACAGAACAACTTAAAAGACAAAATGCTTCTCGGGACGGACGGAGTTCATCTCCTTCCTCCTCAGCTCGTCGTAAAGTCCACTATTAAGAGTAGTCTTTGACTCATTTTGCTCCGGTTTTATAAATGCTGTATAGTATTACATATATGGATCCAACTCATCCGCTGTTTCAAGCGCCACATCAAACTCCTTTAGACCCCTCTCCAACGAGTACTACTGACGTGCCACAAATTCAAACGAATGGAAACGGAAATGATAAGATAGAATCAAATGATCAAATTCGAAAATTAGGAGAGCGAGTTGAATCAACTACGCTTCCTTCGGATTTAAAGCAAACTCTTTTAGAGCGCGTATCACGCCTTGCTTTGGTTCGTGCCAGTAGTGGGTATATGAGTACTAACTATATTTTAGAGTACGAAAATACTTCTTCATACATTACCTGGGTACTAGGACTTCCTTGGAATACGCAATCTGAGGACTTACTGGATTTGATTAAAGCCAAGCAAGTTCTTGATAAGAATCATTATGGATTAGACCCTATTAAAGATAGAATTTTGGAATACTTAGCAACGATTATTTTAAATCTCAAATCTGGTAAAAAAGACACGATTTCTCATGCTCCTATTTTGTGCCTTGTTGGATTGGCTGGAACAGGAAAAACAACCCTGGCAATTTCTATAGCTGAAGCCTTAGGGCGAAAGTTTGCTCGTATTCCATTTGGAGGTATGGCAGATTCACGAGTCCTCAGAGGACAGTCAAAAGCGTATCCTGATGCAGAACCAGGGAGCGTTATTAAAAAACTTAGTGTTGCAGGAACAAAAAATCCTGTGATTCTTCTTGATGAATTAGATAGAGTTGCTGATAATGCTCGGGCTGATATTATGGGAGTTCTCATTGAGTTATTAGACCCTGAGCAAAATGCAGCTTTTACCGATCATTATATTGACTATCCAGTAAATCTCTCAAACGTGTTGTTTATCGCAACGGCAAATAATACCAAAAACATCTCAACCGCAGTTCTAGACCGTTTAGAGATCATCCAGATGCCCTCCTATACAGATCAAGAGAAAATAACCATTGCGAAACAATATCTGTTTAATAGAGTGCGATTAGGAACAGGATTATCAGAACCTCAGTTACAAGTGGATGATTCTGTTTGGCCGCTTCTTATTAGGCCTTTAGGATTTGACTCAGGCATTCGAAGTTTAGAAAGACTGATTGAGGGCATGTGTCGAAAGGTTGCACGAATGATTGTTGAGGGAAAAGTAGAAAGTGTAAAGGTAGATCAATCAAATATTAAAGAATTTTTACCTTCCTGGTAACTCATATGGATCCAATACAACCCTTAGTTTCATCTCAACCACAAAAACCTCATTATAAACTCAAGCCTGAAGTAAAGGTGAGTCGAAAAATAGTTTCTTTCATGCCACTTGGTGGCGTTGAGGACGTAACTAAAAACATGTACGTTTATGAATATGGAGACGAAATCTTACTGGCAGAGTGTGGAATTGGTTTTGCCGATGAAACCATGCTTGGAGTAGATCTTCTTCTCCCAGATATCTCCTATCTTTTGACTACCAACAAAAAAATTGTTGGAATGGTTTTAACGCACGGGCATGAAGATCATATCGGAGCTCTTCCGTTTGTTCTTCCTCAATTAAAAACAACTTTTCCTATCTATGCTTCACCCTTTACAGCTCAACTTGCTAACGCCAAATTGTTGGATTTTCGCCTCAAACCAGTCGTAAAACCAGTGGAATTTTCAAATCCAACCGTCAAAATAGGTAGTTTTGCGGTGACGTTTATTCATGTCACTCACTCTGTTCCAGATAGTGCGAGTCTTTTTATCCAAACTCCTGCAGGGAATTTACTTCATACGGGAGATTTTAAATTTGAATTTATGCCAGAGGACGGGAAGGGATCTGATTTTCAAGGATATACAGAAGCCGGGAAAAAAGGGGTGATGTGTCTGATTTCTGACTGTTTAGGTGCAGAAAAACCAGGTCATTCTCCAACTGAGCAACCATTGGCACAAACGATTGAGAATGCCATGCGGTCGTGTGAAGGAAAGTTTATTTTAACTACTTATTCCTCACAAATTGCCAGATGGAATCAAACTCTTGCTGCTGCCATCAAATTGAATAAAAAGGTGTGTTTTATCGGAAGATCTCTGTTAAAAGTCAAAGATGTGGCTTCAAGTTTAGGGTATATGAAAATTCCAGCTGGAATGGAAGTGGAGATGGATCAGATTAATCATATTCCTGATCACCAATTAGTATTATTGGCTGCTGGATCTCAGGGACAGGAGAACTCAGCTCTCACTCGAATTGCTAATGGAGAACATAGAGAAATTAAACTGACTCCAAAAGATATGATTGTGATGTCAGCTGATCCAATTCCTGGAAACGAAGTGTCTGTTACCTCTCTTATTGATACAGTTGCGAAAAAGGGAGTCAGAATTCTCTATTCAACACCAGGTGGAGCAGTCTATCACGTGTCAGGACACGGAAGTCAGCAGGATTTACAACTCATGATCTCATTGACCAAGCCAGAATACGTTCTGCCAACTAGTGGAAATTACAAACATATGATGGCGTACAAACTCCTTGCAACCGCCATGGGATATGATCAGACGCATCAAATTATTCCGGAAAACGGGCAAGAAATTATTTTTGAGGATGGAGTTGCACGACTCGGAAAGAAAATTGAAGTCAAAACTGTTTTTGTTGACCACGTGTCAGGTGAAGAAGTAGATCAATATGTACTTAGAGATAGAGAAAAGCTTGCTAAAGAAGGAATTCTTATCGTGATGGCTGAAGTGAATGCTTCAACTGGACAATTAGTCGATGCACCCTCTCTTGTTACCAGAGGTTTTTCTCCTAATGATCAAAAAACTCTATCTCTTTCTCTTCCTAAAGAAATTCAGCTTGCACTAGGAAAACAAAAAGGCAAAGTAACCAACTGGGTCCATTTGAGAAAACTCGTTGGAGATATTGCGACTCGACATATCTTTAAAGTTCTCAAAAGACGACCTTTGATTTTGCCTGTTGTCATAGAAGTCTAATTTGACAGCTATTCCTCCCTTACCTACAATAAAGGTAATCTGATATGAAAAAACTTTTGCGTGGTGATTCTGAATTAAGTGTTATTTTAGGATTGGGAGTAGCAACAGTGTTTGCCGTATTACTTTCAGGACTCTTTTATACACCAGACAAAACGACGAACGCGCCAACTTCCGTAAATGTAGAACTTCAGCCATGTGTTATTCCTCCAAATTCAGGTACTCCTTTAAGTTTTAATGGTAAGAATTACAGACTCATTAGAAAAGCTGTACCATTTCTAAAAATAGAACTCTCACTGCATTTAGAAAAATCCGGACAAAATATTACTATCGAAGGAAAGACACGAGAGTTATATTTTGTTGATGATAGAATCTATCTCTCAGGGTGGACTGATGATGCTTTTAAAATGGTATTTGTCGATGTCAGTCAAGATGTTTCTCCAGAGCAAAATAGTCCAGTTTATATATTTTTTGACGTCTATTATGAAGAAAACAACCCAATTCCTGGTTTTATTCAAGAGCATTGTAATTTAAATTCTCAACTCGGTCCTCGGCCTTTAACTCGTGATGAAGCAGGAAATATAAATCCTCCAACCTCGCTAAATAGCGCTGCTATTACTAGCTGGCAGAATGGCTCAGGGGACGGGTGTTATATTGTGACACAAAATGGAGTTCCGATTGGTGACAGATGCGAGATTAAACCGCCAGCAAATACAAAATACTCTCTTCTGGCCTATGATTATAAAACAACGGGGACTGGAGAATATAACTTATCAAATAAATTTCCTCGGGGGAAATATACCTTTACGTATAAAGGGAAGCAAAAAACCTACTCTGCTCATTACGTTAGTGAGTCCATCATGCCCCAACTGATTCTCTTTGATGATGCTCCAGAACCAGGAGAAGAGGGAGTCATTTACAAATATGTTTCGCCTGCTTATCCAGTACCAGATCCAAAGTCCTTTCAAATCAACGAAGAAACTACAGGAGCTAGTGGGAAAAATACGCTTCAAATTGGCACATTTACCCCTATTGCACCAGGAGTTGAACCATGGGGATGGTGGACTCCTGAATGTAAGCCGGCTGTATATCTGTATCCAGAGATAAAACAGCCTGTACATGTTTTGGTAAAACCTGTCGGTCCGATGACCTATACTTCTCCTTCTTACCCAACTTCAGGATGGAGTGTTATCGCTCATCCCTCAGGACAAATTTGGGGAGGAGACAAATATTATGATTATTTATATTATGAAGCTAAACTTCCTGATCAAAAAGTTAGCAGACCAACTAAAGGCTATGTCTTTCCCGCCTCTACCTTGTCTCAGGATTTAGCTAAGATTTTAACTGAGGTAGGTCTTAATGAAAAAGAAAAAAACGACTTTTTAGAATACTGGAATCCAATTCTTCCATCGTCTCCGTATTATCTTGTTGGGCTTGTTTCTGAAGAAACTCTTGCAGAATTATCTCCTCTTTCAGTCTTTCCATCCCCTACTTCTTTGCTTCGAGTGATGTTCTATTTCGAGCCTATTAATACACCTATTGCTATAGAAAAGCCTGAAATACATACATTTAAACGAGAAGGATTCACCGTAGTTGAGTGGGGTGGGATCTATAAACAAGATAAAACTCATCCGTTTACGTGCTTAATGTAATGACTATACCCAAAAAGTCGCAACACTTTTTATCGAGAGAGTTGTGCTATTATAGTAATGCATCTTTCTGCCTATGGGATCAAAACGAGGATATCGAAAACGAGGGCTTAAATTAAAGCTAAAGAAAAATACCATTTATACCCTGTTTGGAACAGGGAGTTTGTTAGTGTCCGGACTCCTATTTCTCTCCTTAGTATATCAAGAAGGAAGTATGGCACAAGTTGGCATACTCTTAGAACAAAAATTTGGTGGAGGATCATTCTTAGCTCCCTTTCTTCTTTTTTTTGGTGGGTTTTATATTCTCCACCTGAAATTTTTTCTTTCCCGACTTAATGTCACGATTGGATTTCTCCTTTTCTTCCTCTCAGTCATTGGTATTACAAAAAGTGGAGAAGTAGGAGGCAGTTTGTTTCATATATTTCAAGAGATTTTAACTACTCCTGGAGCAGGATTGGTCTTTATTTTTGGTATCTTAGTGGGAGCTATTGTCATGTTTGACACGTCTTTTGATGAATTCTTACAAATTGTCATCAATATCAAAGAAGTAGGAAAAAAACTAGTTCCTTGGTCACTTTTTTCTCTGTTTAAAAAATCTGAATCAACCTTAGATAGGAGTAAACCAATTCAAATTAAAGGATTACAAAAAGACCAGGTTGCACCTCCTATTCAAAATGACAAACCGGTAAATCAAGCCAAAAAGGAAGATTTGCTCTCAGAAAAACTTGTTACGAATATGATGACTCCGAATGGAACAGGAATTTGGGAGTATCCGCCTCTTTCTCTTCTTTCTGATGCACCAGGTGCCAAGGCAGAACGTGGAGACGTGAATAAAATCGCCTCTGTTATTGAAAAAACGCTTCAGTCTTTTGGGATTGAAGCTAGAGTTGCTGAGGTAAATTTAGGACCAGCTGTCACTCAGTATGCTTTAGAAATTGCACTTGGAACAAAAGTTACCAAAATTACCTCTCTTGCTTCAAACCTAGCACTTGCTACAGAAGCCCCAGGAGGACAAATTCGTATTGAAGCTCCAATTCCTGGCCGAAACTTAGTAGGTATTGAAATCCCGAATAAGTCTTTGGAAGTTGTTCCGCTTCGAACTATGCTTGGCTCTGCTGCTATGCAAAAAAGTAAATCTAAACTCGCAGTCTCACTTGGTCTTGACGTTTCAGGAGCACCAATTATTGCTGATATTGCCAAAATGCCACACGTTTTAATTGCTGGTACCACTGGATCTGGAAAATCAGGACTCATGAATGAAATCATTACGTCTCTTCTTTTTAGAGCATCTCCTCAGGAAATTAAACTTATCTTAGTTGATCCAAAACGAGTTGAATTTACCTCCTATAACGGAATTCCTCACTTATTAACTCCTGTGATTGTGGATGTAGAAAAAATTCTTTCAGCTCTCAAATGGGCAGTATCGGAGATGGATCGCAGATATAAATTATTTGCTGAAAGAGCAGTACGAAATATTGATTCCTATAACGAATTATCAGGCTTTCAAGCCCTTCCCTATATTGTCATCATTATTGACGAGCTAGCAGATCTTATGATGTTTGCACCTGTTGAGGTGGAAGATGCGATTGCTAGGCTTGCTCAAATGGCTCGAGCTACAGGGATTCATTTAGTAATAGCAACGCAGCGTCCATCAGTTAACGTGATAACTGGTTTAATTAAAGCTAATATTCCATCTCGTATTGCCTTTAACGTTTCTTCACAAATTGACTCTCGAGTAATCTTAGACGCACCAGGAGCTGAAAAACTTCTTGGAAGAGGAGATATGTTATTTGTTCCCCCAGATCAAGCGAAAGCAACGCGTATTCAAGGAGCCTGGGTTAGTGAGAAGGAAATTAAAAAACTCGTTGACTACTTAAAAGCAAAAGAAATTCCGGTTGAGTATACTGAGGAGATTTTGAACCAACCTGTTGGAGGCAAGAATGGAAAAGGAGGAGCAGGGGCTGGTACGAGTAGTGACGGGAGGGATCCTTTGTTTGAGGAGGTAATAAAACTGGTCTGTCAATTTGATACTGCCTCAGCTTCCTTCTTGCAAAGAAAGCTTTCGATAGGGTATTCTCGAGCTGCTAGAATTATTGATCAATTAGAAGAATTGGGGATTATTAGTCACGCTGAGGGATCAAAGCCACGTGACGTATTGGTTCGAAACGCTGATGAATTTCTCCAATCGATGAATAATAGTTCTACTTCTGAGTAAGTTATGATCACTGTTGGTCAGATTCTTCAAGAAACTCGTCTTTATAAAAAATTGACACTACAAGAGGTTGCAGAGGGAACACGAATTAAACTTTCGTTCCTTAGCGCAATTGAGAAAGGGGAGTATAATAAACTTCCCTCTCCTTCCTATGCTCAAGGGTTTGTCAAAAATTATGCTGAGTTTTTAGGCATCCCGTCTAGACGTATTATCCCTCTTTTTAAACGGGAATTTGACGCCAATAATGCGTACCGGATACTTCCTAAAGGTTTTACGAAAGAACATACGGTGCGAACTGGCAGGTTTAGACTGAGGCGAATGATTTTTTTGGTTTTAGGAGTACTTCTTATTATCTTTTCTTATCTTTTTTATCAATACCGCGCAGCTTTTCTTCCTCCTCGAATCTCCCTCTCTTCTCCTAAAGATCAAGAGAGTTTTGGACAAGATGTCCGAGTAACAGGGGAGACAGATCCCTCTGTTTTGGTCTTTGTGAATGAAGATCAAGTAACAGTTTCAGAGCAAGGAGAGTTTAGTAAAGTAATTACTCTTTTTCCAGGGAGTAATACGATAACTGTCGTTGCTCGCAATACTTTTGGTAAGGAAACCATCATAAAACGAGATGTAGTCATTCAAGACAATTGACACCACCGTAGTTTCTGTTAAGCTTGATATATGCCAGAAGCAGTTCAAATCATTCTTCTTCTTACTCTTACTTCAATTACGATTGTTCTTGTGATTATTGGAGTGCAAGTTTTCCTTTTGATTAAAGAGGTACGAATGGTTATTAAAAATGCTGGAACTGCAGTAGAAAAGCTTCATGCATCAGCTCAAGGGTTACTTACTCCACTTTCAAACATCTCAGGAATACTAAAAGAGATCTCAATTACAGGAATTTTTAAACTTATCAAGTCTCTTCTCTCAAACAAAAAGTAAGTATGGATGAACAAAAGTCTCAAGGAGCTAGCGGATTTGTAGTAGGTGTGGTGGTTGGAGTAGCTGCAACGCTTTTTTTAACGAGCAAAAAAGGGCGTGAGTTACTTTCTAAGATTGGAAAAGAAGGAGAAGATGTTCTCTCCGAGTTGGAAAAGCTTCTTGACGAAGGAAAGGTAACAGTTGAGAATGCAAAAAAACATTTATCCCCTTTTGAAAAGAAGATAGAGAAACAGGTGTTAGAAAAAACTACTTCAGCCAAGAAAGCGATTGAAGCAGTGGTTGAAAAAATGGAAGAAACGCCCATGGGTGAGCAAGTTACCGATGTAATTGCAGATCTAAAAAAACTTGAATTGGTTGAAACAGCACAAGAAAAATTAGCTGAGATAAAAGAATCGATTATGACTAGTGGAGAGTCACCTAAATCCCCTCGTCGCTTTTTTAAACGAAGTACGAAAAAGAGTGCTTAAAGATACTTCGCAATGTTTGCTTGATGCTGTTCAAATGTTTCTGCGTAGTGATTATGTCCTGTTTTATCTGATAAGTAATAGAGGTAAGAGGTATTATCAGGATTTGCTGCTGCTAAGAGTGAGGCAAGGCCTGGATTACTAATAGGAGTTGGAGGAAAGCCTGGGTGAAGATAGGTGTTGTAAGGACTTACTTTCTTCAAATCGGTATTCGTCAGACTTCCCTTCCACCATTTATTCTCTTGTGTCTGAAACCCTAGGGCATATTGAACAGTTGCATCAATTTGCAACGCCATACCAATCTCAAGTCTATTATGTAAAACTGAGGATATTTTTTCTCGATCCTCTGGAAATTTTGCTTCTCTTTCAATGAGGGACGCCAAAATAACAATTTCTTCTTTGGTGTAAGGAGAGGTTTGTTTGACTACTGCAGCTTCGTACTTTTTCTCAAATGTTGAGGTCAGAAGAGAAATGACGAGGGAGGCATCAGCATCTTGTGGGATAAGATAGGTATCTGGGAAAAGGTAGCCTTCATGTTTTTTAAACTCCTCCTCCCATAAAGGTGTTACTGTTGCTAACTGTTTTTTTAAAATTGCAACAATCTCCTCAGATCTTTTCCCTTCAGGAATGGTTACCCACACATCAAGAGAGCCTTGAGTTAGCGTTGTTATAATTTGTTCAAGGGAAAGAGAAGGAGATAGGCGAAAATCTCCTGCTTGAATTTTATTATCAAAGCTTTTTTCTTTTACAAGAAGATAAAACGCAATTTCACTTTTAATTAATCCTTGTTCTTTCAAGCTTTTTCCAATAGAGCGAATTCCTTCTCCTTTAGCAATAACAAACATAGAAGAAACGGTGTTTTTTGAATCAGCTGGAGAATTTGCCCAATTCCAAGCTCCAAAACTGAGGGTAACTCCACAAAGGAGGATGATAAGAATGAAAAGTTTTAAACGGTTTTTCATTTAGGAAAAAATAGTGACTGGAAAATGATTGACTGATTCAACAGCTTCTTTTAGGTTATGCTCGTCGTCTGAATAAAGAGTATATATACTCTCTCCTTTTTCTACACTGTCTCCGTCTTTTTTGTCTAAATAGAGTCCTGCTGTTTTCATTTGTGGAGCTCCAAGGATTTTGGCAAGGAGGGTTGCATTTTTACTGTTAATCCCTTTTACTTTTCCTGAATGAGTTGATTTGACACTATGAGTAAACTTTCCCGGTTCCAGATCAATACTTTGTACTGTATCTTTTCCACCTTGTGCTTTAATAATCTCAAGCATTTTTTTATGAGCTTGACCACTGGAGAGAATATATTCAGCCCAGCCTCTACCAGTTTTATATTGATCGTATACTGTTTCTCGTAAATGCTTCGTAGAATCTGATAAACAAAGATCAAGCAGCTTTCCTGCTAGATTCAGTGCTCTCTCTTCAAGGTCTATTGGTCGCTCTTCTCGTTGTTCAAGAACTCTAAGAGCCTCTCGTGTCTCAAGAAGTGGTCCTAGCCCCCGTCCTGCAGGTTCGTCTACTTTATGAATTAAGACCTCAAGTTTTATCTTGAATTTTTTAGAGAGCATGATAAATTTATCTGCCAGAACTTGAGCATCAGATTCTCTATGAACTTTGACATCTTTTCCATAGGGAAGATCAATAATGACATGAGTTGAACCAAAGGCAATTTTTTTAGCCAAAATAGAGACAATAATTTTGTCAAAACTTTCAAAAAGAAGAGGAGCTTCTACTTTAATTAAAATATCATCAGCTGGTGCAATATTAAAGCTGCCTCCCCAGACAATACAGCCATTTGTTTTCTCAACAATTTTATAGATTTCTTCTTTATCAAAGGTTACTGGACATAAAACTTCCATATCATCTGCCGTTCCTCCAGGAGTTGTGATGGCTCGAGAAGAACTTTTGGGGATAGTAAATCCTGCACTGGCAATAATGGGGACAACAATCATTGTGGTTCTTGTTCCTGGAACTCCGCCAATAGAGTGTTTATCAGCAACAATTCCATCAAATCGTAACCTTTCCCCTGTTTCTACCATGGCTTTGGTTAAAAAGTATAGCTCTTCATCACTAAATCCTTTTGAGTAGCCAGATGCAGCAAAATAGGTGGTTAAGATATTTCCCAATTTCTCATGGGCAATCTCATCCATAATGGCATAAATCTCTTTATAGTTAAGAGATTTTCCAACTAACTTTTTTCGAATAGCGTCAAGGGCAAGTTCTTCCTGATCCATTACACTCCTCCCTTCATTTGACTAATCATAAGAGAAACACTTTTTTTCATAAATGACAAGAAAAGGTAGAAAAAAGAGTTGATGCCTCGATAGATGGTTGGCCAAATTTGTTTTAAATAGCTAAAGGCTCGAGCAGAAAATCCTTCCATACCTCCTTAGTATACTGGAATAGGATAGAAGTGGGGAAGGGTTAGATTTTTTCCAGTTTTGATTTAATAATGAGTCTCTTCCAAATCGTTCCTGGAGGAGTACAGGTAATAATCGTTAGGTAACTATCATCAAAATTCTGAGTTAAAGCGGAAGTATCTTCAGGACTAACAACGGTGATAGAGAAAATCTTATAGGTATAGTCAATCTTGTCTAAATGAACGGTAATCGTGTCTCCATTTTTTAAGGTATGAGCGTTAGCAAAAATAGTCTTGTAATCTTTGGGGTTATAGAGCTGAGGGAGAGTAGAGTGGCCAAATATGACAGCATTTCCTTTATTTGGAGGAGTTGCGGTGCCTTGGTAATTAATAAGATGCCTGTCTAAATCCACATCTATTGTTGAGACACTCGCTTGGGAAATGTTAATTTTTGGGATTGAAATAGTGTATTCGGCAACACTTGATTTGGTACTTGAGCCAAAAGACGCAGTTGGAAACCAGTTTTTTGGGTCGTTAAAGTTTATTCCAATTTGATTTGACTGTAAAAGACTTTGCCAGGTACTGGCCGTTACTAAGTTTGTTTGAGGAACAGGACTTGTGATTTGTTGAGAAGCAAAAGCTGGTTCTAAGTATAGCTTCCAGGAAATAACGGGAAAAAAAAGATATCCTGTTACCACAACGCCAAGTAAGCATAAACAGATTCCACAAAAACGAAACAGAACCCGTTTATTGATCCGAGGGGATTGTTTGTAATAGGTTTTATTCATAGGAATTAATCACAAATGTGATATTTCCTTCTTTAGAGGGAAGTGAGCCGTTGAGTAAAGGAAGAGATGGTTTGAAAGCGATTTCGACTTTTTCAGTTTGCGGAAGAGAACGAAGAGAAGTAAGTGCTTCCTCTACTCCTTTTCCTTTAACAGTTTGTTGGAGTTTTTGTGTATCAAGGGAAGGCAAAAGACCTGCTTTTATAGAAAGTTTAGCACTAATTTCGTCCCCATCTCTCTTCATTCCAGATAGTTCCTGAGTTAGTTTATTCTCGGCAAGTGAAATATCATTTGATGTTTTTTCTTTGACCTTTTCAAGCGTATATTGTTTTATATCTTCTTTGTTATAAATAACACCGGTAAAGGTGATAGTTCCTTTAAGAGTTACTCTTTTTGCTTCTTCATCGACTGCTCGGTCAAATTCTTTTTTATCAAAAGAGGTTTCTAAATCAAATGGAAGAAGTATTTCGTCATTTGATATCTTGGCAGTAATCTCTTCTTTCGCTTTATCACCGAGTTTTTTAGGAAGTTGCAGTTGCAATTTGTCTCGATCAGTTTTGCTCACAACTGTTAAGGATTTTTTATTTCCTCCAGAAAAAGCAGTATCGTTTTTAGCAGCCAAGACACTACTTCCTCCGATAGTGAATTTCGTATTTGAAGGAAGATTTCCTTCAGGTCCTAAGGTTTTAGCCGTCACAGCACCTTGTGAAGTTCCCGGCTTTGTTCCGCTAAAAATGTCTCCTGAGGCTGAGGCAATGGTTACTTCTTTATCTAGAGTAAATTCAACATTGTTACTTGCCTTAAGCACCGTTCCTGAAGCAATGGTTCGTGGAGAGTCTCCGTTGTTATACAGAGTAACTGCTCCTTTAGCTTTTTCTCCAATATCCTTTTTCCCTGTAGCCTCAGCACTGTCTTCTCCTTCAATCGTGACACTCACCGTTTTGGCGCCAATAACATTATCAGTAAAACTATTTTCCTCATCCACTGCAAAGGTAACAGTTGTTTCGTCTGAGAAAGATTTTTCTTTCACAGAAAGGGTGATAGTTACTTTAGCAAAGGATTTATAAAGAAAGGGGATAAGAATAAGGAGGACAATGAGTGCAATTCCAGCAATCATTCCCATTTTGGGAACTCTTCCTCCAGAGAGTGCTCCTAGTGAGAGGTGAGGAAGAGAAAGTCCTTTAGGTAAAAAAGATAACATAGTTGAAAAATTCCTTCTTTGAGAGAGGCGAGAAGGTGATGTGTTTTCTGTCTCTTCTTCTTCTCTTTCATCTTCTTCTTTTTCACTCTCCATTGCAACTAAAGAAGCAGGAGTGGGAGTGGGAGTGGGAGTAGCAAGAGGAATCGTTGAGGCAATGTCCTCTTCTGAGACAAAACCAAAGTTATCGGGATTTGCTTTAAGAAGTTCTTTTTCTGATTCCTTCTCGTCGTGTTTCTTTTCATCATCATCTTTTTTATTTTCTTTTCCGTCAGTATCTTCTTTTTCTTCTTTTGTTTCAGATTTCTCTGCTTCTTTATCATCCTTTTTTTCCTCTGTTTCTTTATCCTCTAGTGCAATTGGAGAGAGAGGGATGATATTAATAGCTTGTTTGGTAAGTTCTGTACTCAATACTTTAAAGCCCATTTGAGAGGAAGCTCCATATACTGCAGAAATTGCGTCAAAATGAGAGTCAAGAATAGAGATTTGAGGCATATGAAGGAATGGAATACTTTTACTCCATTGGTGAGACAGGAATTCTTGTTCCAAGTTAGGAGAGTCTCCTGTATTTAAGATGAGAAGGCGGGAAGGAAAGACGTCAGCTTCACTAAAATGCTTAAGCAGCGTGTCAACTGTTTGGGTATGCGTTTCTAACTTCTCTCCTGTGTGAGTTTCAATAAGCCTCCCACCTTTAAAAAGAGTGATGGTTGCCGAGAAAGTTCCCAATTCCACAACGAGTCCAGAAAGAGGTGCTCCTTCTTCTTCTTGAACTTGATGGGCAATAGCTTCACTAATGACTAAAAAGCCAATAGGTTTTAATCCTAAGGTATTACCAATTTGTTTAAGGACATCTAAGTGCTCTTTTTTAATCTTTTTCTCCTCAACCCAGTTGTCTTTTACGCCAAAAATGGTTTTTTCTGTTTGAACATTAGGAGGAAGGAGTTCTTCAGCTTTACTAATAGTTCTATCGAGAAGTTGTGTAAAGGTTTCAAGTTCTAATTTAGAAAGAGGGGTTTGTAATGACTCTTCCGAGAGGTTTTTAACCGTGATTTGAGCCTCTTGTTCCTCTAAAATAACAGCACTGACTTTTTCATCACGGAGAAGAAGAACTAGGTAATAGTCCTTTTGTGGCTCTTTTTTCCCAAATGGAAACGATATAGGCAGTTTCATAGTGCACTTCTATCCAACAACAGCATAGATCCTTCTTTGATTTTTTCCAAGGTTCTCCTGCTTTATTATCTTAAAGGATTTTAACTCTCCTGTAAAATCGACGTGTGGTCCTCCACAAAATTCAATAGAATAGGCATTTGTGTAGGATTCTGACGTATCTCCGATGAAATAAATTTTAGAACTATCTCCGTATGTATCCATAAATAAGCCAATAGCACCTAATTCATAGGCTTTTTTAGTTGGAATAATCTCAAAATGGACTGGTAAGTTTTCTTTGATCTTTTCATTGACTGTATCTTCAACAGTTTTTAGCTGTTCATCGCTTAGTTTATCGGTGTGACTAAAGTCAAACCGGACTCGCTCAGTTGTAATATTTGATCCTGTTTGGTGAACTTGTGTTCCCAATACGTCTCGAAGAGATTTATGAAGCAAATGTGTTGCCGTATGTCCATGAATCGTTTTTTCCTCATGATCTGCTAATCCTCCTTTGAATTTGCGCTCAGCTCCAGCCCTGGATACCTCTTGATGTTTTTTCATCTCCTCTGCAAAAGCTTGTTCATCAAAAATGTATCCAAGACTTTTCAACTGAGTTGGGCCAAGGCCGTATGAGGCAGTGGATTTGAAAGCGAGTTCTGCTGGGATTTCTGTAAGTCCCATGAGTTCGTCTCCTATTTTTATGCCTTTCTCTTTAATCTCTTTCTCAATACTTTTCTTAGCAGAGTCAAGCGCTTTATTATATGTTGTACTTTCTTCAAGAATGGTATTTTTAATTACTTCAAAGTTCTCAACTAACTCTGGGTCAGTCTCTTGGTACTGATCAACAAGTGTTTGAATAATAGGCTCAATATCTATTAAGTGAAGAGAGTGAGTACTATCCATTGCTCGTCTAATAGAGCGGCGAAGGATATATCCCTGATCTGTATTGGAAGGGGAGATACCAGCATTAATAATAAAACAGGCTGCACTCAAATGACCAACAATCATTCTCATGTCTTTTGGATTTTTTTCATAGGTTGTGCCAGAAAGTGTTTCTATTGTTTGAATGATTGGATAGAAAAGGTTTGTGCGATAGACATCTGCCACATTGTTAACTGCAGCGTGAATTCTTTCCAGTCCTCCTCCGTAGTCGACATTTTGTTTAGGAAGAAGAGAAAACGTTCCGTCAGCATTTTTAATATATTGCATGAAAACAGAGTTACCTAGTTCAATAAACCGGCCACAGTCACAGTTTGGATGACAGTTTTCTCCATAAGATGGATCATGGGGAGTTCCAAAATCATAAAACATTTCCGTATCTGGTCCACCTGGTTCTCCTGCTGGCATATTTTCAGGTGTCCCACTTCTTGACCACCAGTTCTTTTTCGCGTTGTAGTAAAAGATCTTTCCACCTTGCATTCCCTTTTTTGCTCCCTCTTCTTCAGTAATAAGTTCTACTTCTTTTGCTTCTATTCCTGATTCTTGAAACAACTTTTTCCAAATCTCAGCAGATTCGGTGTCTTTGGGAATATTATTTGCGCTGTCTCCTGAAAAAACAGTTACATAGATGTTTTTAGGATCAAGGCCTAATCCTTCAGCTTTATGAGTAAGAAATTCTAAAAACCAGGGAATTTGTTCTTGTTTGAAATAGTCTCCTAGGCTCCAGTTGCCTAGCATTCTAAAAAAAGTGGTATGTCTGTTATCACCTATCTCATCAAAGTCATTTGCTCTAAAGGAGTTCTGAGCATTAACCAGTCTTGTCCCTTGGGGATGCACTTCTCCTAAAAGATACGGGACAAGAGGTTGCATTCCACTTGAGGTAAAAAGAGTAGTGGGATCATTCTGGGGAACAAGTGGAGCATTTGCAATCCTCTTATGTCCTCTTTTTTCAAAAAAGGTAATATATCTTTGAATAATTTCAGCTGCAGTTAACATAGGCGTATTATAGCAGGAAGTTAATCGAAGCTGAAAGAGGTGTATAATAGTGCACATGATTAAAGAGGGGGAAGGGTCTGGTGATGATTTTCAAAAAAAAATGAGTGCAGAACTTACTGGAGGTTCTTTCTATAGACAAACTCCCCGACGTCCTACTCGAAGAGAGGTAACTCCTGATGAGCGGGCTCGTCGAGAGCTGATGAAAGAAAAAATCCCTCTTCACGTCAGTAATGGCTTAACAGATGAAGCTATTGCTAGAACACTTTCCCTCCCAGTTGCATTAGTATCTCAGTATATTAGTATTAACAATCTAAGACCAAAAGAAGTGAGACATAGAGCCCCTATATCTCCAGAAATGACTAAAGCATTGTTAGATCGCTTCAGAGTAAGACTAATTGAGTTAAGAGATAAAGAATGGACTGCTCAAGCAATCTGTGAGGATACAGGATTAGACATGTCATCTATTCATTTACTGTTAGCTAAATTATTAGAAGAAGGAGAAATCGCTCGTAGAAAAAGACAAGTTTATAATGGCCGTTCTAAACGACCCATAAAATATAGAGGTAAACAGTAATTATTTTAGCTTAGAGTAAATAATCCAAACTACACCCATGACCAAATTTAAGTGCGAAAGAGCCAGAGATCCAAATCCTAAAGATTACCCTATTTTACCAACTCAAGTAATCTATACTGCTGCGGATGAGATAAGCAGAAGAAAAGTAGCACGAACATACATAACGACCCTTGATGATAGCGGTGTCTCAGTTAAGTAAATAGCACTGCTTCTCACGCTTCCTATTAAAGAGGTGGAGCAATATCTGAAAGAAATAGCAGAACCTCCTATAAAAAAGTTGCTTAAAAAACATAGAGCTCGAATGATTGCGCTTAGAAATGAAAGAAAGACTGTTTACCAGATTTCTCTAGCTACAGGTTTGAGTCGTAGTATGACTAAAAGGTTAATTAGAATATTGATATCAGAAGGCGAAATCAGACAGCTCAGTGGAAAAGTAAGTGGCCAAAGATAGCTGGGGCGAAATAAATGATATAATACTGCTCTTATGTCAGAGCAAGAATTAAGTAATTTTGGGGGGGATTCGAAGTTTCTCTATGCTCTTCCACGTACTAGTAGGAATCTTTCTCCTTATGAACGTATCAGACGCGATGGAATCATTAGAGATATACCAACATATCTATCGTTTGGACAAACTGCTGGGGAGATTGCAAAAATTCTTTCTCTACCGTTTGAGGTTGTGGAAACTGAAGTAGAAAGACTTCATCGTCAGAAAGGTATAAATAGGAAGCCAGAAACAACCCCTCGAAGAAAATACCTTACTCGAGGAGAAAGTGAAAACCTGTTCAAAAAATGGAATGGACGAATTATTGAACTAAGAGATTTAAATTGGCCTATCGAACAAATAAGTGCAGATATAGGGTTAGATATTTATTTAACCACAGAATTTATCAGAAGGCTTATTGCACAACGAGTCCTTGAGCCACGAGCGAAGCGAATTTCTCGTCCTTCTAAGCTTCCTGCTAAATACCGCCAGTAACCCTTGCCTATTGACAGGGAATTACTTGGTGTGGTATACATATATTTACCTTTAATTTCAAGATAAGTAAGGGAGATCTTCTCTTTCCCTTACCTTTTTGTGTATTTAGGGGGATCTGCTCAAAAACCTACCTTCTCATGGCTAAAAAGACAGGCACAACTAACAATACAGATCATATTATTCGTTACGACTGGGGTAAGACATATACAGATCTTCCTCAAATCGATCTTTTAGCAACGCAAAAAGCCTCCTATAAATGGTTCCTCAGAGAAGGAATCCGCGAAATTCTCCAAGAAGTTACTCCTATTGAGGATTTTACTGGCAAAAACTGGAGTTTAGAGCTTGGTGAATACCGTATGGGAGAGGCAGAGCTTACTCCTGAAGAAGCCTTAAATAAAGGTCTTACCTTTGATGCCCCCCTCTATGTTCAAGCAAGCCTTACCAATAAAAAAACAGAATCCAAAATCAATGCAGAAGTTTTCTTGGGCGATATTCCTCAAATGACAGATAGAGGAACCTTTATTGTCAATGGAATTGAAAGAGCAGTGGTTAATCAACTTGTCCGTTCACCTGGAGTATTCTTTACTGCAGTACAAGATCCAGCTACAGGAAAAACGCTCTATACTGCTGAAATTCGACCAGTTCATGGATCATGGCTTGAATTCTCAACAACCAGATACAATACCATTACCGTTAAAATCGACAGACGTCGTAAATTCCTTGCAACAACACTTCTCAGAGCTATTGGTCTTTCATCAAATGATTCTATTAAAGAAAAATTTGCAGAGATTGAAGGATCGGAGCAAACCTTTGTTGCGAATACTCTTCAGAAAGACGAGACAGGGAGTGAAACTGAGGCACTGATTGAAATCTTTAAGAAAATGCATCCAGGAGAACCAATTGTACTTGATAAAGTTCGAGAAAGTATTCAAAACCTCTTTTTCAACAACAGACGATATGATCTTGGAGAAGTTGGACGATATAAAACAAACAAAAAACTTCAAGCAGTTCCTGGTTTTAAATCAACTGAGGAAAAAATCCTTACTATTGATGACGTGGTTTCAACGATTGGGTATTTGATGATGCTTCATCAAGGCAAAGGCTTTGTTGATGATATTGATAGTTTGGCAAATCGCCGTGTTCGAAGTGTTGGAGAACTCGTTTCAGCCAATGCTTTCCGAGTTGGAATGCTTCGAATTGAAAGATCGGTTAAAGAGAGAATGAGTTTGCTTCAGGCTGATGTTCCTGTCGTTGTATCAAGTCTTATCAATGCACGTCCAATTATGGCTTCTATTAATGAATTCTTCCGTACCTCACAACTGTCAACTATTCTTGACCAAACGAATCCCCTTTCAGAAATTGATAACCTAAACCGTTTAACAGTTATGGGAACGGGTGGAATAAGTCGCGAGCGTGCAGCTTTCTCTATTCGTGATATTAACTCTTCTCAATACGGAAGAATTGATCCTATTAGATCTCCTGAAGGACCAAATATTGGACTCGTTACCTATATGGCGCTTTATGCCAAGGTTAATAACTATGGCTTTTTAGAAACTCCTTATAAAAAAGTAGTAACAGAGAAAAAAGGGAGTAAAACAGTAGTTAAAGTAACAGATGAACTTGTCTATATGTCAGCTGATGATGAAGAAGGACAATATATTACTCATGCTGGAGTTCCAATGAGTGCAGAAGGAGAAATTTTGGAAGATAGAGTTCCAGCCCGTCACAATGGAGACTTTTTAGAAGTAGATAAAGCTCTTATTACTTATGTTGACCTTACTCCTCGTCAGGTAGTAGGAAGTAGTGCCAGTCTTATTCCTTTCGTTGCTCACGATGAAGCGATCAGGTCTCTGATGGGATCTCACATGCAGTGTCAAGCTGTTCCTCTTGTTCGTCCAGAATCTCCAACCGTTGGAACAGGTATGGAAGCAACTATTTCAGAAGTCATGGGACGAGTTGTTAAATCTCCATTTGATGGAAAAGTTGTCTTTGTTGATTCGAATAAAGTAATGCTTGAGGGACAAAAAGGAGAGAAAGCAACAATAGGAATCAATGTCTTTAAGAGAACCTCAGCTGCAACAGCGTATACACAACGAGCAGTAGTGAACGAAGGACAAATTGTAAAAATGGGAGACCTCCTTGTTGATGGACCAGCCAGTGAAGATGGAGAATTAGCACTTGGACAAAACCTTCTTATTGCGTATATGTCTTTTGAAGGACTTGGGTATGAGGACGCTATTATCATTTCTGATAAGTTGGTTCAAGAAGATTTGTTATCCAGTATCCACGTTGAAAAATACGAAGCAACAGTTGTTGAAACGAAATTAGGACCTGAAGAAATCACTCAAGATATTCCAAACGTAGCTGAGGAACAACTTGCCATGCTTGATGCAGAAGGAATTGTAGTTGTTGGATCTGAAGTTGGACCTGGAGATATTTTAGTTGGAAAGATTGCACCAAAAGGAGAAACAGAACTAACTGCTGAGGAAAGACTCCTGCGGGCAATTTTCGGAGAACAAGCGAGAGAAGTACGAGATACTTCCCTTCGAATTCCTCACGGAGAGAGAGGAACTGTTGTTTCTGTCCAAATTCTTGATCGCAAGAAGGGGGATGAGTTGGAAGCAGGAACACTTAAGAAAATTATCGTTGAAGTTGCCCAATTTAGACATGTTGTGGTTGGAGATAAATTAGCTGGACGACACGGAAATAAAGGAATTATTTCAAAAATCCTTCCACAAGCTGATATGCCTTATCTTGCTGATGGAACACCAATTGATATCATCATGTCACCCATGTCAATTCTCGCTCGTATGAATTTGGGACAAATTCTTGAAGCTCATTTGGGCTTTGCAGCACGAAAATTAGGGATGCGAGTTGGAGTTCCTGTATTTGAAAAGATTGATGAAGACAGAATTACAACACTTCTTACTCAAGCAGGACTTTCTCCAACGGGAAAAACAAAACTCTTTGATGGAAAAACAGGAGAATCATTTGAAAACGAAGTAGTTGTTGGAATTGAGTACATTATGAAGCTTATCCACATGGTTGAGGATAAGACTCACGCGCGAAGTACTGGACCATACTCACTCGTTACTCAGCAACCACTTGGTGGAAAAGCCCAAATGGGAGGACAGCGTCTTGGAGAAATGGAAGTGTGGGCACTTGAAGCTCACCGAGCTCGTCATATTTTACAAGAAATGTTAACAATCAAATCAGATGACGTGGTGGGACGAGCTAAAGCTTTTGAAGCAATTGTTAAGGGAACTGATATTCCAACCCCTAAAGTACCAGAATCATTCAAAGTTCTTATTAAAGAGCTTCAATCACTTGGACTGAATGTTGTTCCAGTAGGAGCAACCATGTATAATGAACTTTCAGATACAGAGGAGCTAAAAGCATCAGAGGCTGTGAAAGAAGAAGTAAAAGAGTTCCAAGAGACACTTGAATCAGAAACAGTTATGGATAGTACTGATCAGGGAATCGAAGTAGCAGAGGTAGGAAACGAAGATGAAATGGCTGATCCAGAAATTGAGCTAGATGATCAACCAGAACCAATTGAAGCAGCAGAGGAAACACCAACAGAAGAGACACCAACAGAGGTTGTATAAAACGTATGGATAATAATAGAAAAGATAAAAGACAAAGAGATCTAACTATTTTAGACTTTAAAGCCCTAAAAATTCTTGTGGCTGGACGAGATGATATCTTGTCTTGGTCTTATGGAGAGGTAACAAAGCCTGAAACGATCAACTATCGAACACTTCGTGCTGAGAAAGACGGATTATTTGATGAAAGAATTTTTGGACCTACGAAAGATTGGGAATGTTATTGTGGAAAATACAAAAGAATTAGATATCGAGGCATTGTTTGTGATAAGTGTGGAGTTGAAGTAACTCTTTCTCGAGTAAGACGTGAGAGATTGGGACATATTACTCTTTCTGCACCTGTTTCACACGTATGGTTTTTCAAAGGAGCAAATTCAGCTCTTTCCCTTCTTCTGGATATTCCTCAAAAGAATTTAGAATCAGTTATCTATTATGCTTCATACGTTGTAACCAATGTGGACGAAGTCCAAAAGAATGACGCAATGAAATCTTTTGAGGAAGTTATTGAAAAACGACGAGTGGCACTTCAGGAAAGAATGGCTCAAGAAGAAGCACGATTGACTCAGGAAGCAGAAGACAAGAAAAAAGAAACTGATGAGGGAAGTCTTTCTAAAGAACAAAAGCAACTGATTAATCAAGAAACTGATTTGACTTTAAGACAAAAACTAGCTCGAGTTGGAGAATCGTTGGAATCTGAAACCAAAAAGCTTGAAGAAATTGCCGATACTCTTTTAAAACTTCTTAAAGGACTGAAACCATCAAGTGTTTTATCAGAGGATGAGTACTTTAAGATTTTGGAATATGATATTCCCGTTTTCTTCACAATCAAAACTGGATCAGAAGCACTTTTGGAACTTGTTAAAGGCTTAAACCTTTCAGAACTCATCGCACAATTAAGGCAAGATCAAGAGAAAGCTAGTGGAGCACGATATCTCAAAGTAGTTAAAAGACTTCGTCTTATTGAGAATATGCGAAAGTCAGGTATTAATCCTGAATCCATGATTGTAACAGTTCTTCCTGTTATCCCACCAGATTTGCGCCCTATGGTACAACTTGCTGGAGGAAGATTTGCAACGAGTGACTTAAATGACCTTTACAGACGTGTTATTAATCGAAATAATCGACTGCATCATTTGATCTCTCTAGGTGCTCCAGAAATCATTTTAAGAAACGAAAAAAGAATGCTTCAAGAGTCAGTTGATTCACTTATTGACTCAACTCAACGTGGGCAAGTGGCTGCACCATTACGATCACTTTCTGACATGCTACGAGGAAAACAGGGACGATTCCGACAAAACTTACTTGGAAAGCGCGTTGATTATTCAGGACGATCTGTAATCGTTGTTGGACCTGATCTCAAGCTTACTCAATGCGGACTTCCAAAAGAAATGGCGCTTGAAATGTTTAAACCATTTGTTTTAAGAGAGATTATTGTTCGAGGACTTGCAACGAATATTAAATCAGCAAAAAGATATATTGAAAAGCGTCCACCAGAAGTTTTTGACATTCTTGAGGAAATCACGAGAAATCATCCAGTGCTTCTTAACCGTGCACCTACTCTTCACAAATTAGGAATGCAGGCTTTCTATCCTGTTCTTATTGAAGGAGCAGCAATTCAGTTGCATCCTTGTGTTTGTACTGGATACAATGCTGACTTTGACGGAGATCAAATGGCAGTTCATATTCCTCTATCTCAAAAAGCACAACAGGAAGCAATTGAGCTTATGATGCCTGTAAATAACTTACTCAAACCAGCTGATGGAACACCTATTACTCTTCCAAACAAAGAAATGGCACTGGGAGTTTTCTACTTAACGCAACTTGATGAAAGACTTCGAAAGAGTGATGAAGAAATGACTATTTTCTCAACTCCTCAAGAAGCACTTTTAGCCTATGATTTAGGAAAAGCTAGACTCAAAGCTCCAATTAAAGTTCGAACGTCTCTTACTATTGGTTCTGATAACGTTGAGATTATTGAAACGTCAATTGGACGACTCATGTTTAATGAGTTACTTCCTGCTGGTTTTACCTATCTTAACGAAGCGGTTGGATTTAGTGCTATTAAAAAACTTATCACTAAAGCAATGCGTGAATGTGGAAGTAGTGAAGAAGTAGCTAATCTCATTGATACGATTAAACATTTAGGATTTAAGGGGGCAACTGTTTCTGGTCTTTCTCTTTCAGCCTTTGATAACGTTATGGTAACCAACAAGCAAGACATTATTGATGAAGCTGAAGTACAAGTAACCTCAATTGAGGATGAATATCAGCAAGGACTTATTACTCTGGACGAGCGAAAGAGACTTTCAAATGAAATCTGGATGAAATATACCGATTTGATCTCTGATAATACCTGGAAAATTATTACTCCTGATAATCCAATTAGAACCTTTATTGATTCTGGAGGATCTCGGGCAGGAATTGAGCAAATGAAGCAAGTTTCAGGTATGAGAGGACTTATTTATGATCCACTTGGACGAATCGTTGAGCTACCTATTAAATCAAACTTTAGAGAAGGATTATCAATCTTTGAATACGTAGCATCGGCTCGAGGATCTCGAAAAGGATTAACCGATTCTGCTCTAAAAACAGCAAACGCAGGATATCTTACTCGACGTTTAGTTGACGTATCTCATGATGTCATTATTAGAGAAGCTGATTGTGGAACTGATAATGGAATTCTTATCCAAAAAACAGATAAAGAAAGAACGAGTCCATTTGGAGACAGACTACTTGGACGATTCCTCCAACAAGACGTTAAGGTTAAAGATAAACTTCTTTTTGCTCGGGGAACTGAGATCGTTGAAGAAGTAGCTGATGCACTAGCTAGTGAGGAAAGTATTACTGAGCTTATTGTTCGCTCACCACTTACCTGTAAATTAGCGTATGGCATGTGTTCTATGTGTTATGGATGGGACTTTAGTACCAAAAAACTTGTTACCCCAGGAGTACCAGTTGGAGTAGTAGCTGCACAAAGTATTGGAGAGCCAGGAACTCAGCTAACCATGAAAGTAAAACACTTTGGAGGAATCGTAATGAGTGACGTGACGCAAGGTCTTCCTCGTATTGAAGAACTCTTTGAAATGAGAACACCAAAAAATCTTGCGCCCGTCTCAGAAATTAGTGGCAAGGTTAGTATTGAGCAAACAGAAGAGGGATATTTGGTTCATGTCAAAAATTCACAAATCAAACCAGTTGAAGAACAAGAATACTTTGTTCCACTTTCAGCTACCCTTTCTGTTGAAGAAGGCCAAGAGATCTCAGCGGGAACTCCACTTGCTGAAGGATATCTTGATCCAAAAGAAGTACTCAAGATTGGTGGACTTTTGAATGCACAACGATACGTTTTGACAGAAGCTCAAAAAGTATATGAGTCACAAGGAATTGGTATTAATGACAAGCATTTTGAAGTAGTACTTCGAAAGATGTCTGATAAGGTTATTATCGAAACCGTTGGAGATACAGCTCTTATTCCTGGAGACTTTGTTACTAAAGCTCGGTTTGAAACGATTAATGCTGAAATTCTTGCAGAAGGTGGAGAGCCATCAACAGGACGACAAATGGTACTTGGAATTACTAAAGCAGCACTCTTTTCTGATTCTTGGATGTCTGCTGCATCTTTCCAAAACACCACAACTGTTCTTACAGAAGCTGCGCTTGAAGGACGAGAGGATCACCTTCTTGGACTTAAAGAAAACGTTATTATCGGACGTCTCATTCCAGTTGACGGGAACAATACAACAATTGAGGAGGAAGTTAGTGAAGAAGCACCACTTGTCACAGAGCCTGTTGCTGAAACCCTGCCTAGTACGGTATAATACTTCTGCTTTCAGAGTTTTATCCTGAAATAAAAAAAATAATATATGCCAACATTGAATCAACTTGCAAAACATGGAAGAGGCGTAAAGTCTAAGAAAAAGAGGGCTACTGGTCTTCGTCGTTTTTTTAATGCAAAGAAAAGAGAATATTCTATTCTTAACTCTCCTCAAAAAAGAGGTGTAGTAACGCTTGTTAAAACGATGACACCAAAAAAACCAAACTCAGCGCTTCGTAAAGTTGCTCGTGTCAAACTATCAAATAAGTCTGAAGTTACAGCATACATTCAAGGAGTAGGACACAACTTAGCAGAACACGGTATCGTATTAGTTCGAGGAGGACGTGTCAAAGACTTACCAGGAGTAAAATATCATTTAATTCGAGGGAAATTTGATTTAGCTGGAGTTGAAGGACGAAAAACGAGTAGAAGTATTTATGGAGCCAAAATGGCAAAAACTAAATAAAATATATGAGACACAAAAAAGCACCACGACGAAGTATTACCCCAGACAGAATGTATAATAGCGTTTTGCTTGCTCGATTTATTAACCGAGTCATGTTTGATGGAAAAAAGAGTACTGCACAAGAGCAAGTATATAAAGCTTTGGACATTCTTAAAGAAAAAGGACAAGAACCTCTTGAGACTTTTGAAAAAGCCATTCAAAATATTAGTCCAAAACAAGAAGTAAAGGCTCGTAGAGTTGGAGGAGCATCCTATCAAATTCCTATGGAAGTTCGACCTGAAAGACGAACTTCTCTTGCTATTCGATGGATTATTGAAGCAGCCAATAAAAGATCAAATAAAGAATTCCATTCTTTTGCTGAGAAACTAGCTCAAGAATTCCAAGACGCACTCCAAAACCTAGGAGATGCAGCTCGTAAAAAAGATCTTATGCAAAAACAAGCAGACGCAAACAAAGCCTTCTCTCACTTCAAGTATTAACTCCGGGTTTTATTAAAAAATTATTTCCCTTTCTGTAGACGTTATTAGATACCGTAGATTCTTCTTATCTCAGCTCGCTCTTGTGGAGTAAATAGTCCTCGAGCCCTTGTTAACATATTCGATATGTATTGAGGTTATAGTGGCCGTCTTCCAGTCATGGTTTCACGAAAAGCACCTCTTTTGAGTCCAAGTGATTCGGCAAAAGTCAGTATGTCCATCTGGTTTCTTTGAGCTGCAGTTGATGCGATAATATATAGCGCTTGCCCCTTATCCACATCACTTTCTGCTTTTGGTTTTTTACTCATCTCTCCTGTTGGTAGTGATGGTGGAGTAACTCTTTGTATAATTGTAGTTCCTGGAGAAATACGAAGGATAGCTTCTTGTTGTTTTGGAGAAAAATGAGAATAGTCGATATCAAAAATAATTTGTGCGTATTTTTCTGATGAAGAGACAGGTACCAGAACTTTGATATTAGTGATTCCTCCTTCAATTTTGGCCGCTACTTTTCTTAAGCGTTCAGGAATAGTTAGTACTCCTTTATCTGGTTGTTCGTTATCATCAAAAGGGATATCTATAGCTAAATGAGTCGTTTGAATTGGGCTACTATCAGATTGTAAGCCTTTATATAAACTATGCAGATACCAAGAAAATCCATATTGGGTTAACACTTCTTCATGGGAAAAAACAGTTTTTAAAGGACCTGTTACTACTGGCACTCCTCGATCAAATGACTCTCTATTTGCTCGTTTTAAAGCAACAGCTTCAAGATCTGTTTTATATCCTGGTTTTGAATCTTTAGACATAAAAGGAAACCTACCAGAAATATCCTCGGATTTGTTGGGTATATAGTATTCATTTATTGCCATGAAAAAGATTATAGTTAAGGCTTATAGAGATGTCAATCGTGATTGCGATGAAGATATTTATGCTGATTATAAAGGAGTGCTGAGACAAGATAAAAACTCCAGTGAAGTATATAGCTATATACTACTCCTGATTCAAGGTGGATAAGTAAATAAGGAAAGAAAAAACCTGCACAAACGGCTGCAAGAGTGAAATATACTCCAAATACTCTTCCCCGAATTTTAATTAGTGGAAGATGAAGAGTTCCAAAAAGAAAAGCGAATAAGAGATAAATAGTAGTATGTGAATACCCATGTGCTACAAGTATTGAGACAAGAGCAACAATAAGTGTTTGTTGATAGGTAATATCAAAGATTTTGGCAAACACATACCGTTTATCAAACCGAGTAAACACATACTTATTACTCATGAGTTGCTCAACTGGAAATAGTCGGTGGGAGTTCCAGTGAAGAAGAATTACTCCGATAAGGAATATCGCAAGAAGAATGAGAGACGCAGGAGTTATTGTGAGAAGGTAGGGAATAATTGCAGGCTGAAAAAGAAAGTAACAGATAACAGCTGATAGAAAGAAATGTCCTGCAAAAAAAGCTGTTTTATCAATATAATATTGTCCATTAGCTGAAAAAAAATACGCAATTCCTTTTACCACTAACCAGCAGCTAATCCATAAAGTAAGTGAAGTAAATAAATCCATAAGTCTATTGTACAAAATAATTTGTTATACTAGCCGTATGCAAATCACGAAATATGTTCATTCTTGTCTTCTTGTTGAGCATGATGGCTATGCAGTACTTTTTGATCCTGGGGAATACTCGTATGATTCTCATCTTTTAGATCTCTCATCTCTTTCAAAGCTAGACGTCGTGATTATTACTCACGAGCATCAAGATCACTACCACGTTCCTTTTCTTCAGGATATCCTTAGAAAATTTCCTCAAGTTCAAATTGTTACCAATACTGAGCTAGCTCAGGTTTTGAAACAAGTTTCACCCAATGTGAATAATGCAATTCCCTCCTGGATAACAAGTGAGGAAGTCGTTCATGAAAGAGTCTTTGGAGTGTCTGAGATGCCCCAAAACTCACTCTTTACTGTTTTTAATACTCTTACTCATCCCGGAGATTCTTTCAGTTTTCATACCAGCTCATCGGTTTTGGCACTTCCTCTTCAAGCTCCGTGGGGAGATGTGACTGAAGCCGTGGAATTAGCTGAAAAACTAGCTCCAAAAATAATTATCCCCATCCATGATTGGCATTGGAAAGATGAGGCAAGAAAAGGAGTATATGCCAGACTTGAGCAATATTTCCTCAAGCAAGGGATTAGATTTCTTAATATTGAATCAGGTCAAACAGTCACTCTTGAAGTGTAGTCCTCGGAGAATGAGCTGTCATATAGTACTCGTATTGAGAGACGGATAATTGAAGCCAGACGGGAAGGAATTTTACTGGTCTACTTCTTTTGAAAGAGCCAAACTGGCTTTTATATGCATATACCCCTCTGATTTTATTCAAAATTTTTCGTCCGATATATACTTTGTGTGTTGGTACTGCGCGTTTTTTGAAATACTCTTTATCTTTGGCCATATGTTCTGGTAGCTTGAGACAGTCAATAAGCGTTTTAGGCTGGGTTACATACCAAAGAGTAATGGAGGGGAAATGTGTATGTATGAGATCAGTTGTGATTTCGGATGTTGTAATATGATCTTCATGTCCATACATGCCAGCTAGATCATACGTAATAACTAAATCTGGGTTTTCTCTCTCAATTGTTCTTTTAATAATGCGCATAGCTATTTCTTTATTCTTTTTTACTTGCCCATCCCCTATATCTTCTTGAATCACTTTACGTACTTTTATGAGTTTTGCTACCTCTCTTGCTTCTTTTGTTCGAATTGATTTAAGAGCAGAGTATAAATGCGCATCTTGTGTTCCTTTTTCACCCATTGTTAAGATAAGAAGAGTGGAGTGAATGTTTTTCATTGAGAGAATTTGAGTAAGTCCTCCACAGGTTAAAACCTCGTCATCTGCGTGAGGATAGACAATAAGAAGCTTCTTAAAGGTATAAATGGATTTTTTGGAAAGAGTAGGGATTGAGTAATCGTTAGCAATAAGTCGTCCCTTGTTCCAAGCCAAAAGAGCAAGAAGAATTAGGGTAAGAGGAAAAAGAAGTAACCACAACATAAAAAGAGTATAGCATAAATCAGCCTGACTAATATCTCATAGTATTGATTTTTACCTTATTTTGCCCTATAATATGAGGATGCCGACCGAAAGTAAAACGTTTATTCCTACCACCTTGGTTCAAGTTGAGTCAAGAAGTGTATTGGACGATCCAGTTCTTGGTTCTCGAATGAGTTTAGCCACAATTGCACCTTCATTTTTAAAAGAAGGAGAAAAAACTCAGAGGGGAATAATTCCAACTGAAGCACATGGGCGTTCTTTTGAAGTTGTTTCTCCTTTAGCTAGTGAACCTTTCAAGTTGCCTAGAGATATAACACCCAGTAATGCTTGGATTTCATCTATTGTAGTAAAAGGAGGTACATGGTTTACTCCCGAGATTGTAACTAATAGAAATGCTCCTCCTACAATTGAGAGAGTAAATGGGTTTTATGACTTACTCCAAGTAGAGAAAGCAGCTAAAGTATCTGGTATATTACTCCAGCAGGGATATCCGACAGATTGGGTGATTGATGCAAGAAGATTACTTTGTGTTCGTGTTGATAGAGAGGAGTTTGATATAAAGGAGTTTATTGAATATCTGATTGGTGACTTAGCTTTAAAAGAGAATGAGCAAGGAATGTATCTTTACTCTAGAACTCAATTAGAACAATTCAGAAAGCAGATTGAGCAAGAAGGATTTGGATTACTCATTTCAGGAAAAGAAGTTTCTGAACGTTTTGCTGACTTTGCTGAAGGAGATTTTGTAGACTTTCTGACTATTCTTCATCGATCAATTGATTTTAATAACTTTAAAGAAAGAGAGGGAGCAAAATTAGAAGAAAGATCTCCAGAGTACTTTCTCTATGAAGGGAATTATCCGTTTAGGTATATCATGGAAGAATTTCCTCAGCAACTTGCACATGCATATGGACGGCTTCATGGAGAGTTAGGTGTTATTCATCAATTTGCAAATGCTCATTCGCAAAACTGGCTAACAACTGGTGTGTTGACTGATCTAGATGGAATGAAAGGTGAAATTTTGGGAGATCGTCCTATTAAACAATTTGAAGTAGCGTATGATTTACAACGAATTCTTAGTCACGGTGCCCATCGATATGATCTTGGAACAGTATTAACGAAGTTGTTTACAAGAGGAATGTTGACTAATGAAAAAGGTCAGTTAGTAAGCGATGAGAATGATATATACAAGCTTTATCAGCGTTTCTTAACAAACTTTTTAAAAACCTATAAACCATATGTAGAAGGAAAATTTCCAGGAATGGTAGATGCCTTTAAAGGAGTAAAGGGAGTTAAGTGAATTACTCAACGGTAACTGAAGTCATTTTGTCTCCAAGGATAATTTGTTTAACTACGTCCATTCCTTCAGTTACTTTCCCAAAAATAGTATAGTTTTTAGGAAGACTCTGATTATCTGCTAGCATAATAAAAAACTGACTTCCATTCGTATTTGGTCCTCTATTTGCCATTGCCAACACTCCCTCTGTATACCCTTCTTGATAACTTTTGGTTTGAGGATTTAGCTCATCTTCAAACGTTGCTCCATAAATGGAGTATCCACCTGTTCCATTGCCACTTGGATCTCCTCCTTGAATCACAAATCCAGGTTCAACGCGGTGAAAAGTAAGGCCGTTATAATAGCCATTCTTTGCATGGGTTGCAAAATTACTTACTGTTTTTGGAGCATCTGATGGATAAAGAGCTATAACAATATTTCCTTTTTGAGTTTGGATAGTGGCACTTGTTGCTGAAATAATATCTTCTGTTGGCATAGGTGTAACGTCTTGTTGCTGATTTTGTTGTCCAGCTACAGGAGTAATCATATCATTATTACTATTTCCTTGTACAGATGTATCTGGGGGGCGAGTACTATACATGAGTACTCCAATAAAAAGAATAACTAAAATGATGACTCCAACTGTCAGTTTGTTCATAGGAGATAGTATACTCAATTGAATTCCTTTTTTGCAAGCTGAAATTTTTGCACTACGGACTATATTCCGGTACAATACACGCATGAGTAATCAACAATTCATTCGTAATTTTGCAATCATCGCGCATATCGATCACGGCAAATCGACTCTGTCTGATCGAATGCTTGAAATCACAAAAACGATTGCCATTGATAAGTTAGGGGAGCAATTTTTAGATCAAAATCCTATTAGTCGTAAAAGAGGAATCACGATTAAACTTGCACCAGTCAGAATGAAATATCTCCAAGGAGGGAGTGAATATACTCTAAACCTCATCGATACTCCAGGGCACGTTGATTTTTCCTATGAAGTGTCTCGTACTCTTGCCGCTTGTGAAGGAGCAGTCCTTTTAGTCGATGCAACTCAGGGGATTCAGGCACAAACGGTAGCGCATTTTATGACAGCTAAAAAAGAAAAACTGGTTATGATTCCCGTTATTAATAAAATTGATTTACCACAAGCTCAAACTGAGGGAGTTATTAAAGAACTGGTTGAAGTTTTTGGCTTTCACAAGGATGAGATTCTTCTCATCTCTGCTAAAACGGGTGAAAATGTTCCTTCCCTTCTTGAGAAAATTGTTGAGAAGATTCCCCCTCCAAGTGGGAGTGAAGAGAAACCACTCAGAGCTCTTATTTTTGATGCAGTATATGACGAATATCGAGGAGTCGTGGCCTATGTTCGAATACTGGACGGGAAACTCACCAAAGGAGAATCAGTGCAAATGTATCAAAACAACGTCAAAACGGATGTGAGTGATACGGGATTTTTTTCCCCTTACCTCTCCTCTTTGGATACATTAGAAACAGGACAAATTGGGTATTTGGTAGGGAATCTCAAAGATATTAGGGAGTGTCGAGTGGGAGATACTGTAGTGAATGGGAGATATAAAAAACAAGGAGATGTTGTTTTGAATGATTCAGGAGAAGTTATTGAAGCACTTCCTGGATACAAAACTCCTCAACCCATGATCTTTTTTGGTATGTATCCAAAATTCTCAGATGATCTTCCCCATCTTCGTGAATCGCTGGGAAAACTGGAATTAAATGATACTGCCCTCTCTTTTACTGAGGAGCACTCAGCCTACCTTGGGACAGGGTTTCGGGTGGGTTTTTTAGGACTACTTCATGCAGAAATTGTTAAAGAGAGACTTTCTCAAGAGTTTGGATTAGATCTTCTTCTTACTATGCCACAAGTACTCTATGAACAAGACGATTTAGGGGTGTATAAAGAACCATTTATGCTCTTAACTATCTATGTTCCTCCCACCTTTGTAGGTGCGGTGATGAGTTTATGTCAGAAAAGAAAAGGGGAGTTACTTGATATTGCCTATCATGATACCTATGCCTCGCTTAGCTATGATCTTCCTTATACTATGTTTATTAGAGGCCTCTCTGCAGATTTGAAAACAGTATCGAGTGGGTATGCCAGTATGGATTATGAGTTAAGTGATTATAGAGAAGCAGATCTTGTGAATTTAGAGATTCGAATTAATGATGTTTCAATTGATGTATTATCAGAGCTTGTGTATCGAGATGAAGCTCAATATATTGCTAGACAAAAAGCAGAAAAACTGAAGGAATCTCTTCCCCGCCAACAATTTAGGCAAGTCATCCAAGCAATTATTGGTACAAATATTGCTGCTCGTGAGGAAATCCCCCCTTACAGAAAAGACGTACTCGCTAAAATGAGTGGGGGAGATAGAACACGAAAAGATAAACTCCTTGAAGCGCAGAAAAAAGGAAAGAAGAGAATGGTGGAATCAGGAAGAGTTGAAATTCCTCAAGAAGCACTATTTTCTATGTTTGAAGGAAAGTAAAATTAATTTAGTTCTTTTAAGTGGAAATCATCAAGATAACTATTCATTAATTCCAAGTGAATCAGCACAAGTTCTATGAAAATGTAGCTCAGCAAGAGTTCTCCTGTCATCCATCTTCCACCACACATGATAGCCTTTTCGTACTCCATCTGTATCTATCTCTAAGTCTTTCTCACATAAGTCACAGGTAAATGCTTTAAGCTCAGGGTTTTTATCTTCAGGCCAGGAAGAAACAATCTCTCTAAATTTTGAAGTTGCTACGGGAGAAAAGGTATAAATTTTCCCAAAAGATGCCCTATCTACGACCTGTTTTTTCTTTTGATCAATGTGGATAGTCTTTTCTCTAAATGCATTTTCACACGTGTCGTTACATAAATGAATGGGAAGTTTATACTCACCAGTACCTACCCAGTGATACCAAGCTTCGTTTTTATACTGTTGGCAATTGGCACAGCGAAAGCCTCTATATTCTGGGATTTCACTAATTTTCCAGGTCAAAACAATGTCTAGTAAAAGGGATTGTTCAGTAGTCTGGTGCATAGCTGAATTGTACTAGAAAGAGATTAGAGAAGGAAGAAGACGAAAGCTCCAATCAGAGAGAGTGCTCCAAGGACTGCTCCTGCACTAACAAGTACGGTACTTGGACCAGTTGGGGCAATAGTAGGTGCAGTAGTCGCTGTCGATCCAGTAGAAGATCCTCCACTTGTTGAGCCAGATCCTCCAGTTCCGCTGTTTACCGTAATGGTTGTTTTACAGGTGTTAAAATTACTCACTGCTCCGCTATTATCAGTAAGAATAGCATAGGCAGTATAGGTTCCAGCATTATTATACGTATGAGCAATTTGAGTATTAATTGACTTGCTTCCAATGCCTCCTCCGGTTGAGACGTTTGTTACTGGTCCATCCCCAAAGTTAAAGCTGGCTTGAGTAATTGTTCCGTCGGTATCATTTCCTAAAGCAGTAAAAGTAAGAGAATAAGGAGCTGTACCTGTTGTCCCTCGATCTAGATTAAGTGCACTACATACAGGTGGTTGATTAGGTGTAGAAGCACTTTGTGTAGATGTAGGTGTTGGAATCAACGTAGGAGTTGGAGTCAACGTGGGAGGTGTTGTCGGAGTAGCTGTGGGAGAATTAGGTGCTGTAGTGACAGTAGGAGTTGGAGTAAATGATGGAGTTACTGTAGTTGACGGAGTAATAACAGGAGATCCTCCAATTGTTACTCGAGCAGGAACAGTTGTTGAGAGAGTATCTTCACTAGCTTGATCATTGGCACCAGCTGAGAGTACTTGTGTTTGTGGACCAAGCCCAACGGTTGTTGTTCCACCACTCGTTGTTTCAAGGGTAGTAAAGTTGAGTGTACCAACCTTAGTTATATTACTAATAGCAGCTGTCGTATTTGCTCCAATGGAGAGAGAAACTAAAATCTTTCCTGGAGTAAAAGCAGGTCCTTCAACGGTAATAGGGAAAGCTCCTGCATTTGGAACAAATCCAGTACTTTCATTAATAGAAAGTTTGGTTTCGTCGTACGTAATTTCTAATTTCACAAAGGAAACAAGGTTGGTTCCTGGATTTACCATAATGTCCAAAGGAACAGCTTGTCCTACCTCTTTTGAGGTAGATTCTGGGGTAATCGAAAGAGTAGTTGATTTTTCAGCTCGAGACCGAGTCTCTTGCTGTTGTTGTACTAAAAAAAGAGTAGCCGGAATTCCTACAAGAAGAACGATAATAAATCCAAGAAGTAATAATTTTCTTCCATTAAAATTCATATGGCAGATTGAGCTATAATAGTATCGTATAGTCTCTCAAGAAGTCTTGTCAAGCGTAAGAAATTACGTTAGCCTCACACTCTAGAAGACTTGACATTTTATCTAACTTATTGTATAAATTAGCAGACCAAAGATTCGACTGATATTTACTGAAGAGATTATGGCAGCACAAACAATTACACCACTTTTTGACTACGTATTAATTAAACCTGTTGCAGCCGAAACAAAAACAGCCGGAGGGATTATTCTTCCTGATTCAGCTCAAGAAAAACCACAAATTGGAGAAGTTATGGCAATTGGTCCTGGAATTATCAGTAAACATACAGGAAATCCTCTTCCAATGAGTGTTAAGGTAGGGCAAAAAGTTATGTATAAGAAATGGGGAGGAAATGAAGTGAAGGTAAATGGAGAAGATTGGATGTTAATTGAACAAAAAGATATTCTAGCAATTATTAAATAAACCTATGGCAAAACAAATTAGATATAGCTCAGATGCACGACAATCACTCCAAAGAGGCGTAAATCAGCTTGCTCAAGCTGTGGCTGTCACTCTTGGTCCAAAGGGGAGAAACGTTGGAATTGATAAAAAATGGGGAGCTCCGAATGTCATTCATGATGGAGTAACTGTTGCTAAAGAAATTGAGTTAAAAGACCCATTTGAAAATATGGGAGCACAGATGGTTAAGGAAGCTGCTTCAAAAACTGCAGATGTTGCAGGAGACGGAACAACCACATCAACTGTTCTAGCAAATGCCATCGTCAATGAAGGAATTAAAATGATTACTGCTGGATCAAATCCAATGGTGATGCGACGAGGGATTGAAAAAGCCCTTATGTTTGTTCTAGATGAGCTGAAGAAAATGGGAAAAGAAATTAAAAAGGATGACGAGATTGAAAATGTTGCAACTATTTCAGCTAATGACAGAGAGCTAGGAAAATTGATATCAGAAGCTCTAAGACACGTTGGAAAAGACGGAGTCGTAACAGTTGAGGAAGGAAAAGGTTTATCAACAGAGATTGAGTACAAAGAAGGAATGGAATTTGATAAAGGGTATGCATCGCAATATTTTGTTACTAATCCTGACAAGATGGAAGCTGAAATTGAAAATCCCTATATTCTCTTAACTGATAAAAAAATTGCTTCCATTCAAGAAATGCTTCCATTTCTTGAGAGTTTAGTAAAGGTTACCAAAAACCTTGTGATTATTGCTGATGACATTGAAGGAGAAGCATTAGCAACACTTGTTCTTAATAAACTTCGAGGAACGTTCAATGCTTTAGCTATTAAAGCTCCTGGATTTGGAGATAGACGAAAAGAAATGCTTCAAGACATTGCTATCCTTACGGGAGCAACCGTTATCTCAGAAGATACAGGACGAAAACTAGATAGCGTTACTCTTGATGATTGTGGAAGAGCAGATAGAGTATGGGTTGATAAAGACAGAACTCGAATCATCGGAGGCAAAGGAAATGCAGGAGAAATTAAAAAAAGAGCTGCACAAATTAAATCTCAACTTGCAAAAACAACATCGGATTTTGATAAAGAAAAACTTCAGGAGCGCCTTGCCAAACTTACTGGAGGAGTAGCTGTTATTAACGTTGGAGCAGCAACAGAAGTAGAACTCAAAGATCGAAAAGAAAGAGTCATCGATGCAGTTGCTGCAACCAAAGCTGCACTTGAGGAAGGAATTGTTCCAGGAGGATCAGTTGCTCTACTTGACGTTGCAAGTAGAATGAGTACTAAGGAATTAGAAAAAGAAAAAGCAAGTCGAGACGAAATCATTGGATATGAAATTGTAAAAACAGCACTTGAAGCTCCTTTTATGAAACTTATGGATAATGCAGGACTTGATGCTGGAATGCTTATTGCCAAAGCTCGAGAAGGTGCAGCAACAGGACTTGGATTTGATGTCATGAGTCTAACTAGTGCAGAGAAAGCTCAACCAATTGATATGTTAAAAGCTGGAATTATTGATCCACTAAAAGTAGTTCGGACAGCTGTACAAAATGCCATTTCAGTTGCAACAATGATTCTAACTACAGAAGCTCTTATCACTGATATTCCTGAAGAGAAAAAAGACGGACCAGTTGGTGGAATGCCAGGTATGGGTGGAATGGATTATTAAAACTAGTAAATAACTAGATATAAATTAACCAGCATCGATACGGAATTTTTTGAAATGCCAACAGCAGAATACGTACAATTACCAATGTCTTTTCTTTTTGAACCTACTAAAAGAGATGCCTCCTTTCTCCCCGATCGCAAACCACATAGATTTTATAATGGGAATGGAATTCCTAGTTATACTTTAGCTTTCTTGAAGGAGGCATATGATTGTGGAGTTGATGCTATATTAACTGATAAAGAGAGACAGGCTATTGGAGCATATTATTTTTACCCAACAACGTTAAATCAAGTTGGAGAAGTAATTGGATTAAAGGGTAATGCTGCAAAAGGTCTTATTTGTAGAGCTTTGATAAGGCTTTATCGAAACTGTCCTCAAGCTATACAAGAGAGGTTTGAAAAGGATGAGATATTGATACTTAAAAGGTCTCCTGTGACATTGCCAAGAAAAAGGTAGATATATTAAATCTTTCCTTCAATGGTTTCAGGACCTTTATACAAAAATTCTTTAATATTCTTCACCCTCTTTATCGTTTCCAAGTACACTCGTGCTTCCTCTATCTCTAAATAGCGACTAAGGAATAGATAAATGGAAAGACCAATCATACTGGAAATTCCTGTCAGAAAAACAAGATTAATAGTACGAGTGGTATCAAAGACTAATTGATCAAGGAGTTTAATGGGAATATACAACGCAAATGCAGTAGCAGTTGAGATAAAGAAGAATTTGATCATAACAGATAACTGTTTTTTCTTATCAAATCCCCCCAGTTGTTTATCCAGAATAAAAAGAAGAATTCCTAGTTGGACTAAAGTTCCCAAAGTAAAAGCGACTGCTAAACTCTCAACTCCAAAGTGATACACTGTTACGAAAAGAGAAACAAGAATCACCATAAAAATGGTTGAAATTCCTCCAACAATGAGAGGCACTTTGGTATTGTGTCTAGCATAAAAGGCTCGAAGAGTTAGAGCAATAAGTGCTTGGGCCACTATAGAAATACTAAAACAGGCAAGGGTTCTTCCAATGGAAACGGTTGCCATCCAATCTACTTTATCCGCCCCATATACTAAGCGAACAATCGGGATTCGAAGAACTAGTACCAAAACGGCAATTGGTAAAATGATATACAGCATGTGATTAAAGCTAGCAAGAAAGGTTTGTTTAAAAGCAGAAATATTATTTTTTTCTCTAGATAAAACGGGGAAGGCTGCTTGAGCAATGGTTTGTCCAAAAAGAGCAACGGGAGCAAATGCGAGAGTTTTGGCAAGATTATAAATATTAATACTTCGCCCGGGTTCTGCCAAATAAGAGATAAAAAAGGCAATAGAAATAGTTCCAATTTGAAAAATAACTAAAGAAAGAGTTCGGGGCCACATAAGAACAGCAATTTTTTTAATTCCCTCTATTACTTCTTGATGGAAACTAGGAAGAAAAGAGAATCCCAAGTTCCGAGCACTCGGAATTTGGGTGAGAAGAAAAAGACACGCACCAATAATGACACCAATAGGAGCTGAGAAAATGCCAACAAAAGGGGAGAAGAAAAATACACCAATAATAATTCCCAAGTTATAGAGAGCTAAGGCAATTCCTGGAACAAAGAATTGATTATATGACTGAAGCAGGGCTGAGAAAAACGTTCCAATCACAAAAATCATTTGTCCCAGAATAAAAACCCTCATCAAATTACTCATAAGAATTATTTGATCAGGAGTAAATCTATTTCCTGAATTAAAAAAGAGGGAAAGGAAAAAAGGTGCAAATATCATCAGAATAAGTGAAACAAGAGAGAAGAGCAGAACGCCACATAAAAGGAGAGTGGAAGCCATCTTGTGTCCTTCTTTTTCTTTATCTTTTGCCAAATAGTCGGTAAAAACAGGAATAAATGCACTAGAGAGAGCGGCGGCAATCGTTAACTGAAATACTGTTTCAGGAAGTAGAGAAGCATATTCAAAAATACCTAATTCTGTTGAGACACCAAAAATACTTACTAAAAGGCGTTGTTTGATAAGCCCTAAGATGTGGGAGAAAATAACAGTGGTCATAATGATAAATGCAGCGGAGAGAATTGTGGTTTGTCGTTTTAGAAGAAGAGAGAGTCCTTTGTGGAAAAAGCTAGTCATATTGCGATTTTAAGTATACCATGCTAAAATACACCCATGCCACTATTAAAACACGCAAAGAAAAAACAAAGACAAGATAAAAAACGAACTGACAAGAATCGAGTGTTCAAAACGCTTCTTCGTTCTTTGGTAAAAACAGCAAAAACTTCTAAAGCAGCAGAAGATATTAGTGCTGCATTTAGTAGTATTGATAAAGCAGCAAAAAATCATATTCTTCATAAAAATAAAGCGGCAAGAATGAAATCTTCCCTTTCTAAACTAGATGCAAGTGTTGTTGTTGCTTCTCCTAAAAAAACAACCACTGAAAAAAAAGCTCCAAAAAAGACAACAGCAAAAAAAACGGTAACAAAAAAGAAAACTAAATAACGGGTTGTATGTCAGACACCCTTTTCCTTCCCTCTCCCTTTCTTGAAAAACTTGATATTTTAATTCCTGAAAAAAACAAAGCTAGTGTGTATTCTTCCTTTACTACTCCTCGAAAAATTGGAGTACGGTTTAATACGTTAAAATCCAATACTTCCTCTCTTCTGGTAACTCTTGAAAAAAAAGGATTTTCTTTTAGTTCTCTTTCTTGGTATCCAGATGGTTTTTTACTCGAAAAAGGAGAAAAGCATGCACTGCAAGAAACTGAAGAGTATAAAAATGGAGAGCTCTATTTCCAAAGTGTTTCCAGTATGTTAGTTGGAGTTATTCTTTCTCCACGAATTGATGAAAAGATTTTGGATCTGACTGCCGCTCCTGGGAGTAAGACTGCGCAAATAGCTGCCCTCATGCATAATACAGGGGAGATTTTGGCAAATGACAGAAGTAGGGAGAGACTATTTAAAACAAAACATAACTTATCTCTTCTTGGAGTAACGAATACTAGATTAGTTTTATCACCAGGAGAGACTCTGTGGAAAAAACATTTAAATGAGTTTGATAAAGTGCTTCTTGATGCTCCGTGTAGTATGGAGGGAAGATTTATTTCAGGAGACGTGGATACCTATAAAGATTGGTCACTTAAAAAAAGTAAGCTACTATCCAAAATACAAAGATATTTACTCAGATCTAGTGTGAATGCCGTAAAACCAGGAGGAGTGATTGTTTATTCCACTTGTACTTTGTCTCCTGAGGAAAATGAAGAAGTAATTAATTGGATTTTAGAAAAAGAAACGGATATCTCAGTTGAATCAATCTCTCTTCCAGATGTTGCTCATCTTCAAGGCGTAACAGAATGGAAGAAAAAAACTCTTCACCCCTCTCTTTCTCAAACGGTTCGAATTCTTCCTTCAGAAGTATATGAAGGGTTTTTTATTGCTAAGTTAAAAAAGAAAGAATAATCTTTCTCCTTTAAAATTCATTAGGAAAGCTCTATAATCCAAGCTATGTTAGATATTAAATTTATTCGCGAAAATAAAGATCTCGTTAAAGAAAATACCCTGAAAAGAAAAGCAGTCGTTGATATTGATGCTCTGCTCTTTCTTGATGATAAAAGGAAAGAATTCCAAACAACACTTGATGCCAAACGGGCAGAACTGAATACTTCGTCAAAACAAAAGCCAACACCTGAGGAAATTGAGAGACTCAGAGGACTTGGACAGGAAATAAAAACTATTGAAGAGGAAATAAAAACAGTGCAAGAAGAAATTCATAAACTTCTTTCTTGGGTTCCAAACCTTTCCTCTCCTGATATGCCAGAAGGAAAAGGAGAACCAGACAATATTGAGTTGAAAGTATGGCTTCCAGAAACTGGCTACCTTACTGAAGACAAAATAGGAATTGGAAATACCTCAGAACCACATATGCCTGTACGAGAAGGCCAACATCATGTGGAGTTAGGAGAAGCTTTAGATCTTATTGATACTAAACAAAGTGCGCTTACTTCTGGGTCTCGATTTGTCTATTTGAAAAATGAAGCAGTACTTCTTCAGTATGCTCTTTTTCAACTTCTTTCAAAAAAGTTACTTGAAAAAGGCTTTGTCCCGATGATCCCTCCACTTTTAGTCAAAGAGCAAGTTCTTTTTGGGACAAGTCATTTTCCTGAAGGACGCGATCAAGTGTATAAAATTGAATCGAATAACGTTGAGGAAGGAACAGATCTTTTCTTAGTTGGATCTAGTGAACCTTCTCTTTTTGGCTATCATATGGACAGAACTTATGAAGCAGCAGCACTTCCATATAAAATGTTTGCCTTAACTCCTTGTTTCAGATCAGAAGTTGGATCTTGGGGGAAAGATGTTCGGGGAATTAAAAGAGTCCATCAGTTTGATAAGTTAGAGATGGATGTAGTGTGTAGTAAAGAACAATCTGAGGAAATGATGGCCGAGCTTTTGGGGATTAATGAATGGATGCTGCAAGAATTGAAACTTCCCTATAGAGTCATTAATAAATGCAAAGGAGACTGTGGATATTTAGCAACTTATAAACAATATGATGTTGAAGTCTGGCTCCCAACACAGAAAGAATACATGGAAGTAATGACAGATACCAACGCAACTGACTATCAAGCAAGAAGACTCAATATTCGTTACAAAACGAAAGAGCAGGAAAAAGAATATGCTCATACGGTCAATGACACAGGAGTTGCTATGGGAAGAATGATTATTGCAATTTTAGATAACTATCAACAAGCTGATGGAACAGTACGTATTCCAGACGTATTAAAATCCTACTTAGGTAAGGATGTTATCTCTCCAAAGTAAGCTGCACCCTCTTCTGTCTATGCCTTTTTTATGCTAGAATAGAGTACACATGATTCCTCTGTTGTCACGTTTTTTCAATACTAATAATAAAGAAATTGATAAATTAAAACCTCTCGTTACTGCAATTGAGCAAAAAGAAAAAGAATATCAAAAACTGAAAGACACGGATTTTCCTAAAAAAGTAGTTGAGTTTAAAAAACGACTTGAAGGAAAAGAGACGATTGATGATTTGCGAGTTGAAGCATTTGCTCTTATTAGAGAAGCAGCGAAAAGAACTATTGGGCTTCGTGCTCATGATGTCCAGATGATGTCTGCGATTGTTCTTTCTCAAGGAAAAATCTCAGAACAAAAGACAGGAGAAGGGAAAACTCTTTCTGCTATTCCTGCTCTTTTTCTTCATTCTTTAACTGGAAAAGGTGTGCATTTAGTAACCGTTAATGATTACTTAGCTAGAAGAGACGCTGGATGGATGGGACCAGTATTTCAATTATTAGGACTAAGGGTGGCATCCATTATTAATGAGCAGCAATTTTTATTTGATCCAACCTATAGAGAAGAAGGAGTAACGGATTATCGGTTAAAACATCTTCGTCCAATTAGTAGAAAAGAAGCATACCAGGCAGATATTCTCTACGGAATTAATTCAGAATATGGTTTTGACTATCTTCGAGACAACATGGCTCAAAACATGGAACAAGTAGTCCAGAGAGATCATTACTTTGCTATTGTTGACGAAGTAGACTCAGTTCTTATTGATGAAGCCCGTACTCCTCATATCATCTCAGCACCAGATTCAGAACCTTCTTCCAAATACTATGAATACGCTACGTTAGTTGAGAAATTAACTCCGGAGGTTGATTATAAGGTGGACGAGAAAATGCGAACAGCTCATTTGACAGATCATGGAATTGGAAAAATAGAGAAACTATACGGAGTAGATAATATTTATGAAACTGATTTTGATACGGTATACCATTTAGAAGCAGCACTTAAGGCCCGCACTCTGTATCACAGGGAAAAAGAATATATTGTCAGGGAAAGTCAAGTTATTTTAGTTGATGAATTCACTGGGAGACTTCGTCCAGGAGTTCGTGTGTCAGAAGGAATTCATCAAGCTCTAGAGGCCAAAGAAAAAGTGACTATTCAAAGAGAATCAAAAACTTTAGCAACGGTTTCTCTTCAAAATTACTTCAGAATGTATGAGCGTCTTGCGGGAATGACAGGGACTGCTGTTACGGAAGCAGAAGAGTTTTACAAAATCTATAAATTAGAAGTAGTCGTTATCCCAACGCACAATCCAATTGTTCGAGATGATATGTCTGATGCTGTATATAAAACGTCTCGGGCTAAATACACAGCAGTAGTTGAGGAGATTCAAAATGTTCATAAAACGGGTCAACCGGTACTGGTTGGAACAACCTCAATTGATAAAAATGAGATTCTTTCAGAGCTTCTCAAAAGACGAAAAGTTCCCCATGTTGTTCTGAATGCAAAAAATCACGCTAAAGAAGCACAGATTATTGCAGATGCTGGACGAATTGGAGCAGTAACGATTGCCACCAACATGGCAGGAAGAGGCGTTGATATTATTCTCGGAGGAGAACCACCAAAACAAGAAGACGGAACAACTGATACCTCTTCTAAAGAGTGGAAGAATTGGAAAAAGTCACATGATGAAGTCCTTACTGCAGGAGGACTCTATGTTATTGGAACAGAAAGGCATGAGTCTCGTCGAATTGATAATCAATTACGAGGTCGAGCAGGACGACAAGGAGATCCAGGAAAGTCTCGTTTCTTTGTTTCACTTGATGATGAAATCATGCGTCTATTTGGAGGAGACCGAATTGCTGGGATTATGGGGAGGTTTAATATGCCAGAGGATGTTCCCCTGGAGCACCCATTGGTTTCAAAAGCAATTGAAAATGCACAAATAAAGGTAGAAAAACACTATTTTGATTATCGAAAATACACTGTTGAATATGATGACGTTTTGAACAAACAACGAGAGATTATTTATTCACTCCGTCGTCAAGCTCTTGAGGGAAAAGATACAAAAGAAAAAGTTCTTTCGTGGTTTAGCTCACATATCTCACTTCTTGCCAATCGGGCAATTGATGTAACCACAATTACAGAAAACGTATCAGCAGATGATGCATTAATGAAAGAGTTTGTGACCATTATTCCTTTTGATGAAGCGTCACAAAAACAACTCATTACCCAATTAAGTGCACTACAAATCAATAAAGAGAAAGAAGATTTATTAGTTGATGTAACCCTTAAAACGTATGAGATGAAGGAGAAAGAATTAGGAGAGGACGTCATGAGACAAGCTGAGAGATTTGTAATTCTCTCCGTTATTGATAAGTATTGGATGAGTCATCTGGATGCAATGGAAAACTTAAGATCTGGAGTGGGACTGCGGGCCTATGCACAAAAAGAGCCTTTAGTTGAATACAAGAATGAAGGATTTAGGATGTTTGAGCAACTTATTTTCTCAATTGAGGATGATGTTATTCATCAAATCTTTAAAGTCCATGTTGCTACTCCTCATACCCATACTCCACAAAACATTATGACTAATACTCCAGAAAGTGAAGTGAGTGATACAGGGAAGAAAAAACAAAAAAAAGCCCTTAGTGCTTCATCCAGTGAGAGAGAAGGACATAAAAAACTAGGAAGAAATGACCTTTGCCCCTGTGGGAGTGGAATTAAATGGAAGAAGTGTGGATTGATAAACTCTCCTAAACATCGGATCCAAAATTAATCATCTGATAAAGATTCTTAATAAAAGGTTTCAGTTTGCTCTTTATCTCCTCTCTGGAATTTATACTAATTAGTTTGCGAGTAATAACTGCGTGACATGTTGGACATAAAATACACCAACTTTGTGGATCAGTTGATTTAGGAATGATATGATGCCATTCACAGATAGATAGATTACATGATTCACAGTTTTTACCATATATATTAAATGCTTTTTTTCTGAAAGTTGCTCTTGCTGTGCCTTTTCTATTTTTCCATAAATCCAAATTCATACGATAATATTTAATAATATGAATACTAATACCTAAAGTATGGGATATCTGTTCATCAGTCATCTGTTTCCAGTTTCTTCTAATAAATGTTCCTTCTTTTGGTAATATTTGATGAGTTTGTGGTCGAATATTGGCCTTTTTTAATGCCTTGGTCCAACTTTCGAATCTTCTTATTATTGTTCGAGGTGCAGGTCCTGGAAATTGTTGTAGGTCTCTAGATGTTGGGGATCGACCTAGTTCTTTATAGATACTATTTAGGTAGTCAATAAGATCTTTATTAGAGTAATCTCTTTTAAATCTCTTACCTCTGGTACGAGTCATATATCTTTATTTAAGTACGAAGTTGACAAAATGTCAAATAATGGGAAAAGTGTCATTACCTGAATCTTTCTTAAAATGACAATAATCTCCTCCTAATGCTATAATCCCGGTATGACAGTAGAAAACCCTTCATTATTAAGAGAACTTGCCTCATTAAATAGTGGAGGAAGACGTGCTTTCAGAACAGAACAAATACAAAGATTTAGTGAATTTCCTGAGCGTTTCCAAAGACGATTCAGTGTGTTTGGTATTCCTGATGCAGTCTCCACGGCTAAAGTACAAGAAAGGCTTATAGAATCTATGGCCCAAGTTGCAAGCAGATATGGCATAGAATTTCTTTTAGCTGGTCGAGATATTGGGTTGCACACAACTCTTCAAGAAGGCGAATATCCAGAAGGTGATAAAGAAACAATGCAATCGGATTTCACAGATCTTACAACAGATCTTTCTGCCCAAGATTTGATAGGTGCACTTGCAGGTACGGAGCTGGTGTATAAGTATTTGTTAGTAGGTCAGAGTAAAAGTGGTCAAGAAACGCAAAGTAACGTAACGGTAGCAGCAGATGTCATACCCGAGCAAATTGTAGAGGTAAGAAGAAATTTATCGGAAAAATATGAAGCAATTGGTATGAGGCCTTTGCCTATACACATATTACATATGACACTAGGTCGTATTGTTGAACTACCCTCTCAACTCGATCCCGCTACTCGAGAAAATTATATAAGAGAGCTTATTAACCTTCGTCATACACTTGCAAAAGATCCTGTTCAGGTAACAATAGGCGATGTATACATTGGGCCCTCTTGGGATTTTATTACCAAAAAACCAGTATCTTAATAAAATATAGTAGCATATCAATTTTTGTTCTTTTCAGAGGAGTTAAGCTGTAGATTTTTTCGGAGGTTGATTATCTAAATAGGTTTGAGAAAGCGTATCTCGAAGCTTAACGACAAACTCTTGAGGAGTCAGTTGAGTTCTTTCTTTAAATAATCTGTTTATCTCTTGCTCTGCTTCATCGTCATCTTCAATCTTTTCAATTGCTTGAAAATCCTGATCAGTTAATACCTCAAGCATAATTTCATACAATGCTTCTGCCTGAAATTGATACAAAGCAGCCAAAAGTTTCGTGATTTGTTCTTCACTTTTTTCTTCTTTTAGCTTAGTAATAAATTGAGTAAAGACGTCTTGTTGCATAAGTTACCTAGTTTTTATAATACCTCTGTCTTTCAGTGTTTGAATAATTGCAGGATCTCTTTTAAGCTTATCATATTCACCTGGTACACCATCGGATAGATAGAAAACTTTTTGATCTTCCGGATTTTTTAACTCTCCTTTTGACCACAGAACAATAAGCTTTTCTAGTTCTTCTTTATATCTTTCCTCATCAATATAATATGGTTCAGTAAAGTTTTGTAAAGTTGTTATTTCCTCAATATGTCTTTGTCCATTTTCAAAAATAATCCAGTCTTTTTCACCAAATTTCAGTGTTCCATCAAAAATAGAGCCTGTAATTTTATTTCCTCCATAAGGAGCAATTACATCAAGTTGTTTATGATATGGCTCTGTTTCAGGGCTAACTGCAAGATCATCGTTATATCCAGATGGTTTTTCTATATATCCTTTATCAACATCCACATGATTTGGAATTACTGGTTCTTCTAGCACAATAGTTGTAGGATCAGGTCTATCTATTTCTAGAATGCCTCTATTTTTTAGATCCATTTCAAACTCTGGATCTTCAAAAATGTCTTGGAATTCAGTTCCAGTTCCGTTGGCAAAATGAAAAAGTTTATATTCAAAACTCCCTGGAATTAGTTCCTTATCACCATATAACCCAAGCGTTGGATATAATTCTTCTTTCAAACGAGTAGGATTTATATGATATCCCTCGATTTCATGGTTTTGCTTCAAGAGATTAACGTTTTTCTCTCCGTTTTCGAATATGACCCATCTATTATCATTAAAGGTGAGAGTATCCAAATTCCCTTTAACTCGATTTCCATTGATGACGAAATCATATTCAGGAGTAATATCTATCTTGTTTTCAGGTAAATCACTAAATCCTGGCCCTCTTTCTCTCCATCCTCTATCTGGATCGATATGATTTACTGGCTGAATCTGCGTTTGACTCCCCCCAGTTCCAGGATCTCCTCCTGGTGGGTTATCTACAATAGGAGGAAGAGTACCAGGGAGAGAACTTCCGGTTCCAGGATCTCCTCCTGGTGGGTTGTCTATAATAGGAGGAAGAGTACTAGGGGTAGAACTTCCAGTCCCAGGGGTGGCAGAAGGTGAAGGAGATGCAATAATAGTAGGTGTACTAGTTACAGTTGATGTGGGAGTAGCGGCTGCAGTAGGAGTTCCTGATGGTGTAGGCGTTCCTAAAGATGTTAATCCGGTATCAGGAGTAATAGTCGCTGTAACAGTTGGAGTTTCTGGAACGGTTGGAGTTACGCCTGGAGCTGTAGGAGTAGCGGCAGGAACTTTAGTAGGTGCTTCTGGGGTAAGTGCATCTGTTAAATTGTCCCATGTTTCTTCAAGAGTGTCTATAGGATGTGCAATAGCTCCTCCTAACTCAGCTGGAACTTGTTGTAATGCCTCTATTGCTCGATTAGGATCACTTAAAAACTCTTCCGTTGCAACTCCTCCTGCTGCTAATGCACCCATCATAGATGCTTGTCTCAAGCGACCAAGTCCTTTTTCACTCATTCTTGAGAGTCTATCTAGTCTTGAGCCGTCAGTAGCTTTACTATTTATCCAATGAGACACATATTCTCCTAGTCCTGAAGCACCTATTGCTCCTCCTGCTCCTGCAGCTATTCGAATAGAGCCTCTCAAAATGTCAGGATCTACATTGGCGGCTCTTGCGAATGCTCCTAAAATGAGACCACTTCCTACAAAAAAGAATTTCCCTTTATGTTCTGCAAGAAAAGGTATAATTTTATCAGTAGTGCTTCTTCCTTTATCTTGATTATTTCCTCCTCCTTGAGGATCGTCCCTTGTCTCAGGTATTACTGGTTGATATATTGCTCCTCCTGTATGTTGTTCTACAGTTCCTGCTCGAGCCTGTATGTCTGCTAATGCTCTATCTACGTCCGCTTGTGCTCTAGCTCTTTCAGCTATTACAAGAGGTCCAGCTGGTGCGTTTAAGTCTACATATCTACTCCCTCCTATGGTATGAGTTGGATCTTCAGGAAGTGGTGGGTTAGGAGCTCTCCTTTCGGGTTGTTCTGCTTCTTGTCTTTGATTATTTCTTCTGCTCCACCAAGCAGCTACGTTGCTACCTAATCCTCTCGGTTCAGGGGAAGCTTTGGTAGGTATAGGTTCTGATCTAGTATTTGCAGTATCATTATCTCCTTCTGTGGCATTAGAAGCAGGCAGATTCGTGGGAAGAGGTTGACGACTACGAGGTACAAGGCCTCCTTCTTGAGCCACTTGGGTTGCTCTATCGGCTGCAGTTGTTATTGCTGGACGATCTTTATCCATACATATGTAGTGTACATAGTTGTATTTTTGTTGACAAGAAGTAAGTATTTTCATACGCTTATAGTATGAATATTGAAGAATCAGAACAAGGAGTAGCGCAAGAGAGACTACGAGCAGATATTACTCATTTTGGTGCAAAACTAACTGATTTTGTCTACAGACCTACAAACAAGGATGCCAGTGAGATAGAGAGTCAAAATAGGATAGCTCAGATGGCTTTCAGGATGACTGATTTTTTGCAAGAAACGGGTAGTTCTCCTACCTGGGTAGTTCGTTTTCGAGTTCCCGAAGAATCTGAGCATCCTACAACTACCACTATTCAAATAATAGATTATTTTTCAAATGGTACTTTTGATGAATTAGTTGTGGATACATTTACGTATACAGCAGATGACAATGAAGGAATAATTGTTGGCCCTGATGGAATTACTGATCCGACATCACTTTCCTACTTGCGACTTATCCGAGAGGGATTATTGGAAGTAGTTGACGAAGTAATAGCAAATCCTAATCCTGGTGTAGAGACAGATTTAGATCCTGTTATAGCTGGGTTTAGTGCCTTAAGAAGTGCAGGGAAAAGGGATTCAAAGATGCAGAGAATAGTTGGCGATGTTGAAGGAAATCTTTCTTATTATCGACAAATGAGAGAGAGAAGATACAGACAAAGACAACGAGGTGAAGCATTGGGAACTACCTCTACAAAATTAGAAGATCCTACCGGTGCGTCTTTACCCGTAGTATCTGGAGAAAGTGTGAAAAAAGAGGCAGATCAATCATTAGATACCCAAATAGCTTCTCAGATTGCTTTACAATCAGTACTTGCTGGTACACCGGTTCAAGAAGATACAATAAAACACCTAGATGCAGATTATAGAGGGCTTTTAGAACAAGTTGAGCAACGATTACGTGTATCCACTCAAGAATACCAAGAGAATACACGCGTACGAGGAATTATTGATGCAATTCTTACTGGAGATGATATAGCACAAGGAGAGATTGAGGAATTGGATGAGCAAACCCAACAGACCATTCGTAAATTAAGAGACAAAATAACTACTGCTGAGCAAGCTGGTACGTATAGATCTCCGTTTGAGACAGATAGGGAAGCTGTAGCAAATCTTGGTTTGAAAGATAAATCGGGAAGTGGAGAGACTACACTAGAGTCAGTTTCTCAAGAAGTATTCGATGCAACAAAAGATATTTTAGAAAGTAATCCTGTGATTATTAGAGAAAAAAAGAGGCTTACTAAGGAATTAGATGATGTATCAAAGAGAGATATATTTGCACAGTTGGAAACACAAGTAGGAATATTATCTCTAGTATACCCTTCACTTAATCCGACCGCTATTTTTATGTATTTAGATAATATTCGAAGGGAAATGGGTATAGTCCTTCTCCAACGTTCTATAAGTGGTCTTAATGCTGCTCTCGCTACGGACCTTTTTAAGGCTGCCTTACTTGCCACTCAGGGAGAAGATGAAAAAGGACAGGCAAGAGCGCTAAATTTATTAGACCAACTATACAAAGATCCGTTAAAGTAAATTTAGTTACTCCTCCAGATTCGTGGTATGATACAGCTACTTTTTTGATATGACTTCAGTAAAGAAAACTCCTTCGGAAATAGCTTTATTCCTTTCAGAGAAAGATCCAATTCTTGCTAGTGTAATTATATCCTGTGGCGTTTTACCTCAAACTCATTCAACAGATTATTTTATCTCCCTTATTGAATCCATTGTTTCCCAACAGTTATCAATAAAGGTGGCTGACGTTATCTTTGCTCGATTTGAAGCTCTTTTTCTTGACAAAAAAATTACTCCAGAGAAAGTAATGGAAATAGATACTGAAATGATGAGAGGAGTTGGCATGTCGTACGCCAAAGTGAAATATGTCAAATCCATTGCTCAACATGTCATAGATAGCCCACTACTGTTTGAAAAATTTGATGAGATGAGTAATGAGGATATTATTGCTACGCTTATTCAAATTAATGGAGTTGGGAGATGGACTGCTGAGATGTTTTTACTCTTTAGCATGGGAAGAGAGGATATCTTCTCCTATGGAGATTTAGGACTCCGTAATGCGATAAAAAAACTGTATGGTCTTGATCCCGTTACTTCAGAAACTGCTGATGTGATTGTTTCTCAATGGATACCATATCGCTCATACGCTTCTCGCTATCTCTGGAAAAGTTTAGAGATGAAGGTATAAACATCCTCTTCTTCATGGTATGATGACTATATGAAAGCTGCCATGTTTGAAGTTGAAGAATGGGAAAAACCTTTTTTTGAGGAAGCATTTGGGAAAGAAAATCTTCTTTTCTTCCATGAACACTTAACTCCCGAACATGTTTCCTCCCTTTCTGAAATTGATATTCTTTGTGTTTTTATCTACTCAGAAGTTACAAAAGAAATTATTGCTTCTTTACCTAAATTAAAACTCATTGCGACTCGCTCTACGGGATTTGACCATATTGACGTTGCGGAGTGTAAAGAAAAGAAAATTACTTTGGTCAACGTCCCTGAATACGGGACACATTCTGTTGCTGAGCATACCTTTGCTCTACTTCTTGCTATGACTCGAAACATTATCCCCTCAGTTGAGGAAACAAGAAAAGGGAGTTTTGATTTAACTAATCTTTCTGGAATGGATATTTTTGGAAAAACCATAGGTCTTTTGGGCTTTGGCAATATTGGCAAGCATGTCTCACAAATTGCCCGGGGTTTTGGCATGAAAACGCTTGTTTATACCCGGCACCCTAATCCAGAGGATAGTGAAATCTATGGAGTGAAATTTGCAGAGATGGATGAGGTGTTAAAAAAGTCAGATATTCTTAGTCTTCACTTGCCGTATACTAAAGAAACCCATCATCTTCTCTCCTATAACAAACTATCTCTTATGAAAAAAGGAAGTATCCTCATTAATACAGCGAGAGGAGCTCTTATTGATACAGAAGGATTAGTAAAGGCAATAGATGAAGGGATACTCTCAAAGGTAGGACTTGATGTGATTGAGGAGGAGTGTAATATTAAAGAGGAAAGACAGCTTCTTTCAAAGAATTTCCTTTCGTCTTGTGATTTGAAAACACAAGTCTTAAATCACGTTCTTTTATCAAAAGAAAATGTCTTTATTACTCCTCATAACGCCTTTAATAGTACCCAGTCACTTCATAAAATTCTTAAGGTAACCATTGAAAATATCCATGCTTTTTTGCAAAAAAGACCAAGTAATACTATCCCTTTATGAGTAATGAATCAGTCTTACAACATAAAGCAACTCTTCTTCGCAAGCTAAGCCTTATTGCCACTACTGAAGCTGGGTCAGGACATCCTTCCTCTTGTCTTTCAGCAGCTGACTTACTGGCTGTTCTTTTTGAAAAGTACTATACCTTTGATAGCCAATGTCCTGAAAATGTTTTAAATGACAGACTTGTTTTCTCTAAAGGTCACGCTGCACCTCTTCTCTATGCCTGTTATGCTGTCTCAGGAGATATTCCTTTCTCTGAGCTAAACACACTTAGAAAATATCACTCCCGCTTGGAAGGACATCCAACCCCTGCATTTCCTTTTACAGAAGCTGCTACAGGATCTTTGGGACAAGGAGTATCAGTTGGAGCGGGAATGGGATGGGGGATGAAAAAAATTGTTGAGGAAATGCCGCATCGAAAGTTCCCTTTGCCTCATGTATATGTTTTAACGGGAGACGGAGAATTAGCAGAAGGACAAGTTTGGGAAGCGCTGAATTTTGCCTCATATTACAAATTAGACAATCTCATTATCATGGCTGATATTAATAGGCTAGCTCAATCAGATCCCACGATGTTTGAGCATGATATTTCCGCATATCATAATCGGTTTGAATCATTCGGAGCACACACCATAACCATTGATGGTCATTCATTAGCAGAAATTGATGAAGCTTTAGCTCTTTGCCACAAACAAAAAGACGGAAAGCCCCATGTAATTGTTGCCAAAACGATTAAAGGCAAAGGGGTTTCTCTTATGGAGAATAAAGAAAAATGGCATGGAAAAGCTCTATCAGAGCAGGAGCTTACCATAGCACTAAATGAGTTAGGAGTAGTTTCAGATGAGTTGAGATTTGAGTCGCGAAAACCAACTCATAAGATTTTACTTACTTCTTACTATCCTCAGTCCACATTTGTTTCTTCACTTTCTCAAACTGAGGAGAAAGCAACACGTGAGGTATATGGAGAAGTGTTAGCAGAAGTAGTAGCGCAAGACAAACGAATCATTGTTTTGGATGCTGATACGAAAAATTCAACCTTTTCTGAGAAAGTATTTGATACAACTCCTAGTCAATCACTTGAATGTTTTATTGCAGAGCAGAATATGGCAAGTGTTGCTGTTGGGTTATCAAAGTTAGGATTTTATCCTTTTGCCAGTACGTTTAGTGCCTTTCTCATGCGAGCTGCCGATCAGATTCGAATGGCAGTAGTTTCTGAGTCTCGTATTTCATTTTGTGGGTCTCACTCTGGAGTCTCCATTGGAGAGGACGGTCCTTCACAAATGGGACTTGAGGATCTTGCTTTTTTTGGTTCTCTTCCTGGAGTACTTATCTTGCAACCAAGTGATCCAATTTCTACTCAAGCACTTTTTCCGCATATTCTTTCCTGTCAGGGAATCTCCTATCTTCGTACACTTCGACCAAAAACACCAGTATTATATGATGCGTCTGAAAAATTCCCGATTGGAGGGTCAAAACTTCTTGTCTCAAGTGAAAAAGATGAAGTAACTATTGTGGCATCAGGTATAACAGTTGGTGAGGCAGTAAAAGCCCAAAAGATATTAGAGCAAGAAGGAATTTGGGTACGAGTACTGGATTGTTACTCACTAAAACCTATTGATCAACAAGCCATCCTCAATTGTCTCTCAGAAACTAAATATCCTGCTCTTGTTACGGTTGAGGATCATTTTGAACACGGTGGATTGGGGGATTTTGTCCTTTCAGCAGTCTCGCATACAGAATCATTTGTTTCAAAACTAGCGGTAACGCATATTAGTACGAGTGGAACGAAAGAAGAGTTATTAAAAGATGCGCATATTGACCACAGTGCTATTGTGCATGCAGTAAGAAATGTCATAGCAACTTTTTCTAAAAAGGAGAAAAAATAGAGTATGTTAATGCGTCATAAGCATTTCCATTACGGAATTGCTCGAAGTATCATTATTATTTTGCTCTTGTTATTTGGGCTTTACGGATTAACGCTTTTTTCCCCAGGATTAAAGTTATTTTTAGCCAAACAACTAGGGATTTCTCCAAAAGTGCTTGGAGTAACTGATGAAAAAAAAGATCCTAAAGAACAATTACAATCCGATATCACTACGCAGGTTGAAACAATTAAAAAACAAGAATTTAAACTAGAAGATATAACAAATACCCTTTCTCGAAGTAGAAAAATTCCATCAGATTTGTGGGAAATGGCTCAATATGCGCTTGAGCAGGCAAAACAGATTCCTCTTCCCAAAGCTCCATCAAAGTAATCTATATTGACACCGTTTAGCTTCTTCACGTACGCTGAATATATGGAAAATGTTGCCAAAAAGCTTACAGAAGTTCCCTCAGATCTTTTGCAAGGATCAATAAATGTCTCCAAAGGGGTAATGAAATCAGTACATAATCAGCCTCAAGTGAAAAGAGCGAGAGAATACTGGCACACTTTGGGACCAGGACTGACAACAGGAGCAGCCGATGATGATCCATCAGGAATTGCTACTTATTCCCAAACTGGTGCATCATATGGGTTGCAACTTAGCTGGCTTGCCTTTTTTACTTTCCCATTAATGTCAGTTGTTCAAGAAATGTGTGCTCGAATTGGACTAGTTACGGGAAGAGGGTTGGCAGGAAATATTAGATTGTATTATTCAAAAAAAGTACTCTATACCTGTACTCTGCTTCTTTTTGCTGCTAACACGCTCAATATCGGGGCCAACTTAGGAGCTATGGCAAAATCTACTCAATTACTTGTTCCCTCTTTAAACTTTAATATGGTACTTATTTGCTTTACGGTTTTTACTCTAGCACTTCAAATTTTTACGTCTTATGAGAAATATGCCAAATACCTTAAATGGTTAGCACTTGTTCTTCTCTCTTATATCTTTTCTGCCTTGAGTATCCAATTTGATTGGAAAGAGTTACTTTCCTCAGCTTTTATTCCCTCGATTACTTTTTCCAAAGATCAAATCATTTTAATTTGTGCCATATTAGGAACAACAATTTCTCCCTACCTTTTCTTCTGGCAAACCTCTCAAGAAGTCGAAGAGGCAATTCTTAAAGGGAAAACAACTCTGAGACTTCGAGAAGGAGCAAATCCAAGTCAAGTAAAAAAGATGAGAATTGATGTTTGGTCAGGGATGTTTCTCTCCAATTTAGTTATGTTTTTTATCATCGCTGCTTGTGGCATGACTCTTTTCCGAAGTGGAGTAACTGAAATCAAAACAGCAGCTGATGCAGCTCAAGCGCTTCGTCCCATTGCAGGAGATAAAGCCTATTTACTCTTTGCTCTAGGAGTTATCGGAACTGGTCTTCTCTCAATCCCTGTCCTGGCAGGTTCAGCCTCCTATGCTATTTCTGAAAGTATGAAATGGAGACATGGATTATATCGAAAACTAAATGATGCGCCTTCTTTTTATGGCGTTATTATTATCTCTATGTTACTAGGACTAGGGATGAACTTTTTGGGAATAGACCCTATAAAAGCTCTTTTGTATTCTGCTTTGGCAAATGGATTAATTGCACCAGTTATTCTTATCCTGATTGTTCGAATTAGTAGTGATAAGGTAGTTATGGGAAAATGGGCAAATAGTGATTGGGTTGCTGCTGTGGGCTGGTATGTAGTGCTTCTTATGACAGTTGCTGCTGTGGCTGCCATTGTCTCTTTGATCTAGAGTATAATACCTCTATGGACAACCTTTCCCTTCGTGCACAAAAAGTATTAGAAAAATCAGATATTCCTGGAAAAAAACAAAAGATTGCTGAACTTACTCAGGAGTCAGGCACGTCTACTTTTTGGGATGATGCCAGAGGAGCGGGGGAGAAAATGAAGGAGATGGCGAAGTTGCAAAAAGAAGTAGAGGAGTTAGAGCTTTTACAACTTTGGATTGACGAGAAAGAATTTTCAGAAGCTGAGCAACTTCTAGAAAAGTTAGAAGCAATTTTATATTTTACCTCACCGTATGACAAAGATGGTGCAATTATTTCAATTCATTCTGGACAAGGAGGAACTGAGGCAATGGATTGGGCAGAGATGCTTTATCGAATGTATACGAGATATTTTGAGAGAAAGAATTGGACATATGAAATAGTAGATCATACTCCAGGAGAAGAAGCTGGAATTAAAAGTATTTCACTCACAGTGGATGGGGAGTATGTTTATGGTCTTTTGCGATTTGAAGCAGGAGTACACCGTCTTGTTCGTCAATCTCCGTTTAACTCAGATAACCTTCGTCAAACTTCATTTGCTCTCGTTGAAGTGTTGCCCCAAATTGAGCAAAATGCGGCGATTATAATTAAAGAGGATGATTTGGAATTTGACGCCTTTCGAGCTGGGGGGCATGGAGGGCAAAATGTGAACAAAGTCTCAACCGCCGTTCGAATTAAGCATAAACCAAGTGGTATTGTCGTCACAGCTCAAGCTGAAAGATATCAAAATCAAAATAGAGAGTTTGCGATGAAAATCCTTCGAGCCAAACTCTGGGCACTTCAGCAAGAAGAAGAGAGAAAACAGCAAGAAGAATTAAAAGGAGGGTATAAAACTCCAGGCTGGGGAAACCAGATTCGCTCCTACGTTTTGCACCCATACCAAATGGTAAAGGACTTACGAACGGATGTTGAAACCTCAAATACCTCAGCAGTATTAGATGGAGAGATAGAGCAATTCATCCAGGCAGAAATTCGGCTCCTCTCCTAAATTTACCCCTTGGGTTGCCAAATCTTTCAAAATATGTTTTACTGAGATTGTTCGTTTTTCTATGGAGCAAACACAAAATCAAGAATCGGAAGTATTGCATACCATGGATACACCTATGGAAAAAACACCACTATTTACCATGCCAGTCATTCTCATTTTACTCGCTTCAGCTATTTTAGGACTGGGAACAGGATACATCTTTGCCTCCTCTGGAGGGAAAATCAACACAGTGAGTGTCTCAGAAACACCAACGGCAAAAGATCAAATTGAAGTTGGAAAAACCTATGGCTCAACTGATCAGAAGATCTTTAAAGATGATGCAAAAGGCAAGCTTGCAGAAGGTGGAATAAATGGAGAAGGAGAATATCACTTAGTTAGACCAGGGGGAGACAGTCAAAACATCTATTTATCTTCCTCAACACTTGATCTCTCAATTTTTGTTGGAAAAGAAATTCAAATCTGGGGACAAACGTATGATGGACAATCTGCTGGATGGCTCATGGATGTTGGCCGAGTCCAAGTTATTAAGTAATCATCTCTTTCCTGTCTATGATTCAATTAGTTAACGTATCAAAAGCATACCCGACTGGAGAAATGGCTCTAGATAGTATTTCTCTCTCCGTAGATCCTGGAGAGTTTCTTTTTCTGGTGGGACCATCAGGAAGTGGGAAAACGACTCTATTACGTATGCTTATTCGAGATATGCTCCCCTCAACAGGGAGTGTTTTGGTTAATGAATGGGATTTAGCTAAACTTCCTAAAAATAAAATCCCCTCTCTTAGACGAAACATTGGAGTTATTTTTCAAGATCTTAAACTTCTCTCAGATCGAACCATTTTTGAAAATATTCTTCTTCCTTTGCATATTGCCCAACTCTCTGAAAGAGAAGCGGCAGAAAAGGTTCATGCCGTAATGGAGCAGGTGGGAATCTCTCAACACCGAGATAAATTTCCCATTCAACTCTCTGGTGGTGAGTTGCAACGAGCGGCTATTGCTCGAGCACTCGTTTTTTCTCCTCAAATTCTTTTAGCTGATGAACCAACAGGAAATTTAGATATGGCAACCTCTTGGGAGATTGTGAAACTACTTCAAGATATTAATGAAAAAGGTACTACAGTTCTTATGGCAACGCACAATACCGATATTGTAAATAATATCGTAAAACGAGTTATTACGTTAGAAAAGGGAAAGCTTATGAAAGATACCAAAAAAGAATCTAAGCCTGAGGAGAAACATGAGGTTAAAACAGAAGTAAAACATGAAGTGAAAAGTGAGGAAAAACACGAGCACGGAGAGAAAAAAGAGGAAAAGCATGAAACGCATAAAAAGGAGGAGGAGAAATAATGTTTGCGACTGCGTGGAAACACATGAGACGCTCTCCCTATCAAGCATTTGCTGCTATTTTTATTATGACGCAGACCTTCTTTGTCATCTCCGTTTTTGCATTTATTATTTCAGGATCTGCTCAAATCATTTCCTATTTTGAGGCGCAACCTCAGATGAATATCTTTTTTAAAAAAGAGGCAAAACCTGCAGAGATTGATGCCTTAATGAAAGAGTTTGAAGCAACAGGAAAAACGTCCTCTATTACCTATGTCTCTCAAGAAGAAGCGTATAAAAGATACTCTGCTTGGTTTAAAAATGATCCACTCCTTTTGGAATTTGTCACTGCTGATACTCTGCCTGCCTCTATTGATATTTCAACTAAAAAACTAGATGATCTGCTGAGCTTCTCAGAATTAGTAAAATCCCCAATCATTGAGAATGTAATTCTTCCTCAAGATATTATTGAAAAATTGAGACGCTGGACTGATTCACTACGAAAAATAGGTGGGGGATTGAGCGTTGTTTTAATTCTTGATTCGATTTTTCTTATGGTGATTATTATTGGGATTAAAATCTCTCAAAAAAGAGAAGAAATTGAGATTATGCGTCTGATGAGTGCAACGAATGCCTATATTCGCTTCCCTTTTGTACTTGAAGGAATGATTTATGGGATAATTGGAGCTTTTATTGGTTGGATAATTGCCTCAGGAATGCTTTTGTATGCAACTCCCTTTTTAAAGTCCTTCCTAGGAGACATCCCAGTTTTGCCTGTTTCTCCTATTTTTCTTCTCATTGTCTTAGGAATTGAATTATGTGGCGCTATTATTCTTGGATGGTTCTCCAGTCTCCTAGCAGTCCACAGGTATTTAAAGAACAAATAAATCAGGTATGAAAAAAACGTTGTTTTTTTTTCTCTTATTCGTAGGATTTCTCTCTCTTAATCTAACGGTTTTTGCGCAAGAAGCAACCCCTACTCCTACTACCTCAGCTACTCCTACTCCCGAAGAGAATGGAGAGAAGAAGGAAGAATTAGAAAAAAAGATCGCAGAGCTTGAATCAAAAGTTGCTGAAGCCCAAGCTCAAGGGAAAACCCTTTCTTCACAAATTACTGTGATGGATAGTCAGACTCGACTTACCCAACTTCGGATTAATTCAACCCAAGCTGAGATCACAAAACTCACCAAAGATATTGAGGTAGCAACAGATAAGATTGAACACTTGGAAGAAGCTTTGACCAATATTACCAAAGCACTTCTTAATCGGATTGTCGTTACGTATCAGCAAGGAACTGTTCCTCCAGTTCACTTACTTGTAGCTGCTTCAGATGCAAAAGATCTCATTAGGCGGGCAAATTATATAAAGCTGGCCCAAGAGCATGATAAAAAACTGATTTATGATACGCAGCAAGCCAAAACTGACTATCAAAATCAAAAAGATATTTTTGAGCAAAAAAAGAAAAAAGTAGAGAGTTTAAAATCTCAACTAGTTGCCTATACCAATCAATTGGAGCAAGAGAAGAAGAGTAAACAAGTTCTGCTATCAGTTACCAAAAATGACGAGGCGAAATATCAATCTTTACTTAAAGAAGCTCGAGCCCAAATTAGTGGGTTTAAGTCCTTTGCTACGTCTCAATCGGGAAGTGGAGTCCTTCCTCCTCAAGCAAGTCCTGACGGGTGGTACTACAATCAACGGGATAGTAGGTGGGGAAACAATACTATTGGAGCAAGTGGAGAGAAAGTATGGGAAGTTGGTTGTTTACTAACGTCTATGGCGATGGTGCTTAAACAAAGTGGTCAATCTATTACTCCTGCAGAAGTTGCTGCAACTAACTCCTATTTCTTCTCAGATACTGCCTATATGCTTATTCCCTGGGGTGGAGGACGATTTACCTCTATATGGAGTAAGGACTTGGGATCAATTGATAGTAAGTTAGCTGCAGGAAAACCTGTTATTATTGGGGTCAAAGCAGGGCCGTATGGAACGCATTTTATTGTGTTTAAAAGTGGATCTAATGGGGATTACGTCATGAATGATCCTTGGTATGGAGCTAATTTAAAGTTTAGTGATCATTATAGTACGTCACAAATTTTTCAATACGGGTACTTGAACTAAGTTTTGCTTTTCCGTCTCCTATGCTATCCTAAACTCATGGCAAAGTTCTTGTCTATTTGCCTTTTTCTGTATCTTTTCTTCTTTTTCCCTTCTTCTGTTCTGGCATCCAATCTGTTACTCAATCCCTCCTTTGAAGAAGTGAGTAGTGATACTCCAGTAAGTTGGGTAAAAAATGTGAGTACGATGAGTTTTTCGCTTTTCTCACCGGGAAGTGAGGGAATAAATGCTGCGTCTCTTAATAAACAAAACAATACCACAGGATCCATTTATATCTATCAAGATGTTGATGTTGAGCCAGAATCTTATTATAAATTGACAGGGAAGATTCAAAAGAATTCGCCATCTTTTTCCTATGTGATCTTGCGAATTAGTTGGAGAGGAACTGGAGGAGAGGTAAGTAAGACTGATTCTTCTCAACTCACTGAAAATTCCCTTGGATATAAAGATGTTTCCATTGAGGCAGTTCAAGCTCCTCTATCTGCAATTAAAGCTAGAATTGAACTTCTGGGAAATATTACGTCCCCTAATCCTCAAACAGCGATCTTGTTTGATCAAATTTCCTTTACCCAAATTTCACCTCCTGAACAACCTGCAGTAGTGATAACCCCAACTCCTACTTTACTTACTCCTACGCCTACTCCAACCAAACCCCCAAGTCCTACGCCTCTAAAAACGCCAACTCCCACTACGTTTCTAAAGATCCCAACTCCAAGTATTTCCAAAATACCTACACCTTTTCTCTCTCCATCTATTATCAGTACCTCAAGTAGCACAGAAGAATTTCAAGAAGAAGTACTAGGAGTAACAAGTGATATTACGCCAACTCCTACTATTATTGTTGAGCAGTTACAGTATGAAGATAATACCTCCTCAGTTTCTGCTGTTATTTTAATGGGGATAGGTGGGTTTCTCCTGCTTGGCTGTGCTATAATTATCTATCGATCTTGGCGAGAACAGAAAGGATAAGTTATATGTTTTGGAAAGAAAAAGTATTCAGTTGCATATCTGTTGAAGATACCTATGCATTTGCAAAAGAAGTGATCTCAAAATGTGATCAAAATGTCATTGCTCTTTTTGGGGACTTGGGGAGTGGAAAAACAACTTTTACTCAGGGAGTGGGGAAAACCTTAGGCATTTCTCAACGAATTACCTCTCCCACTTTTATCCTCATGAGACGATATGAAATAAAGGATAATAAAAAATGGGATTTTCTTTTTCATGTAGACTTATATAGAACAAACTCTCTTCATGATATTGAAGGATTAGGACTCTTGGACTTGATGAAAGATCCTAAAAATCTTTTTGTTATTGAATGGGCAGATAAAATGAAAGACTATCTTCCAGAGAAGCGAATTGAGATAGAACTTTTCAATCTTGACTCAATAAAAGAAGGAATGAGGGAGGGGACAATCGATTTATATGTATAAACACAGAATTGATCAATCATTTTACATGAAGCCAGAAGGCATTAGAGAAAAAGTAACTGCTGGGGGATTAGTCATAAGACGAGAAGGAGAAAAAATTCTTATTGCTCTTATTCATGAAGGAAAGGTTAGTAAGCTGGCAATTCCCAAGGGAACCGTTGAAAAAGGCGAAACTCTTGAGCAAACGGCGATTCGGGAGATTGGGGAAGAAGCGGGGATTCATACGCTTCATTTAGTCACGTATCTTGGAAAGTTAGAACGCTTAACGTATAACAAAAAAACCTGGTCTATTCAGCATATGTTTCTTTTTACAACGGATGTGAAAGAAACTAATCCTACCGAAACGGATAGGCATTATTCAACTGAGTGGTTCCCTCTTGATTCTCTGCCTGCTATTTTTTGGCCTGATCAGAGACGATTTATTGAAGATAATAGAGCAAGAATAAAACAACTGATATGACAGAGGAAGTAAAACTAGCTGCAGAAATAGTAAAACAAGGAGGAGTCATTATCTTTCCAACAGATACGGCTTTTGGTATTGGAGCACGAATTGATAATAAAGAAGCAGTTGAAAGAATTTTTCAGATTAAAGGACGAGATGCAAATAAAGCAGTTCCCCTTCTCTTTGATTCCGTGGAAATGGTAAAAGAGTATGTGGAGGAAATTCCTCAAAAGGTAGAACATTTAATAGAGAAATATTGGCCAGGAGCATTAACCATTATTCTTAAAGCAAATAAAGAAAAGGTGCCTTCATCTCTTCGTGGAGGAGGAGATACGATTGGAGTCCGGATTCCAGATCAATCAGAACTTCTCCAACTAATCAGCTGGGTTGGAGTCCCCATTATTGGGACTTCAGCCAACTTTTCTGGAGCATCGACTGTGTTTAATAGTTTATCCTTGGATCCATCTTTAGTTAGTAAGGTTGATTATGTGTTAAAAGGAAATTGTAAAGGAAGAAAGTCTTCAACTGTTATTGATGTAACGAGTACTCCTTGGAAGCTACTTCGAGAAGGGGTTATAAAAATTAACCAATTTGTATGATACACATAACACTTACGATCGATACATCAAGTAATAAAGAAATTACTGTTTCAGTAGATATTGATGGGAAAGTTGACTCCATTACAGAAGAGATTGGAAGACAAAAATCACAAATTCTTCTTCCTCGAATTACTACTCTTCTTCAGAGAAATAATCTTACTCTTTCTGATCTTACTCATCTCACTCTTCCTTTAGGTCCAGGCTCTTTTACAGGACTTCGGGTTGGAGCCTCTATTGCCAATACCTTAGCTACTCTTTTGCATATTCCTATTAATGGTAATCCTCCAGGAGTTCTCGTTGAGCCTGTCTATCAGTAATGAGTGACAAACGAAAATAAACTTCATATACTAGGTATATGAGACAATTTCTCCGTCATTTTTTTCTTCCGCACGAATCAAATAATCACCGGGCAAAACTGCTTCATCCGCATAGTTTAATTGGGATTATTAGTATTCTTTTTGTTCTAGGAGTAGTTATTGCTCCTCTGAAGCATACGTATCCACAGATTTTAGGAACACAAACAAGTGTCTCCATCCAAGAATTATTAGAGCTAACCAATAAAAAAAGAGTGGCTGAGGGACTAAAGCCACTTTCTTTAAACCAATCATTAAGTAATGCTGCAGCAAAAAAGGCGAGTGATATGATCGAAAAAAATTACTGGGCCCATTTTGCGCCAGACGGAGGAACTCCATGGGGTTTTATTAAAGAAGAAGGATATGAATACGCCTATGCAGGAGAGAATCTTGCTCGTGGATTTTCTACTTCAAACGCAGCAGTTGAAGCCTGGATAGCAAGTCCATCTCACAAGGAAAATTTACTTTCAAAAAATTATTCTGATGTGGGGTTTGCTGTTATTACAGGGAAATTAACAGGGGAAGAAACGGTACTTATTGTGCAAATGTTTGGGAGTACTGGGTCTACTCTGGCAAAATCTACTCCTGAAGTAGGGAAGGAGGCTCCTCATATTGTTGCTCCAGCTATATCGAATGGGCAAGTTGCGGCTGTTGAGACAAGACCTCTTGTTAATACCACTGAAGTGGGAAAACAAATAGCAATTAGTATTGTTTTATTATTTGCGCTTATTATTGTATTTGATCTAATTATTATTGAGAGACGAAAAATTGTTCGAATCCTCTCACACAACTTTGATCATTTGTTGTATTTATCATTTATTAGTGGAATGATTTATCTGATTACGAAAGGAAATATTTTATGAGAAAAGAACTAACAAGACATCACCTTTATTATTTTTTTCTTTTAGGATTTTTTGTTGTGAGTTTAGTTTCTGCCTATATCTTCTTTAATACTAAACAACTGCTCATGGTATTAACAGTTGGAGTAACCTGTTGGTATATTCTCTCAGCTAGTATCCATCACAAATTAGAGCATGATTTACATCTGAAAGTTTTTTTGGAATATGTTATGATTGGTTCACTTGGAATTGCGGTACTCTTCTTCCTTATCCGCTTTCTAGTCTAATGTATGAAGGGAATTATTCTTGCAGGCGGGAAAGGAACACGACTTCTCCCATTAACAAAAATTACTTCAAAACAACTTCTCCCCATTTATGATAAACCGATGATTTTTTACCCTATTGAAACACTTGTTTCAGCAGGAATTAAAGATATCCTCATTATTATTGCCCCAACCTATTCCGGACACTTTCTTAATCTTTTGGGATCTGGAAAACAATTTGGAGTTCGATTTACGTATGAAATTCAGGAAGAAGCAAAGGGTCTAGCTGATGCTTTTCTTATAGGTGAAAATTTTATTGGAAAAGATAATGTAACCCTTATTTTAGGAGATAACATTTTTGAAAACGATTTTAGACAAAGTATTAAAGAGTTTAAAAGTGGAGGAAAAATCTTTGCTAAAAAAGTACATGATCCTGAACGGTTTGGAAATGTAGAATTTGATAAAGATATGAATGTTATCTCGATTGTTGAAAAACCGAAAGTTCCTAAAAGTGATTTTGCCTTAGTTGGGATGTATATTTTTGATAATCGGGTTATAGAATTCGCAAAATCTCTTACTCCATCAGAAAGGGGAGAAATAGAAATTACTGATATTCAAAATAAATATTTAGAACAAGGTGAATTATCAGTTGATATTATTGACGGGATTTGGGAGGATGCTGGGACATTTGATAGTCTATTGAGATCAAGTAATTTTATGGCTGAGAAAGCCAATAAAAACCATAAATGAAAGCAATACTAACTGAAGCTGCCCAACAGAGCTATTCTGTACAGTCATATGATGCGTCTGCTCAAATTGAAGGAGTAGTTATTAAAGACATCCCTTGTTTTGTTGATGATGGAGGGTTTTTTATGGAACTGGGGAGGTTTGATGAGGGAGTAAGTCAACTTTTTCCTGAATTTCATCTCAAGCAGTTCAACTATTCGCAAATGGAGCCTGGAGCGATTAAGGCGTACCACATTCACTTACAGCAAGAAGATATTTGGTTTATTTCTCCAAAAGATAGATTATTACTAGTTCTTTCAGACATGAGAGAGAATTCTCCAACCAAAGGAAATACCATGAGATTTGTCATGGGAGAGGGGAAATCTCGTTTATTATATATCCCCAGAGGAGTTGCACATGGAGTCGGAAACCTTTGGGAAAAGCCAGCCGGAATTATTTATATGGTGAATCAACAATTTGATCTGAAAAATCCAGATGAAGGAAGACTTCCTTGGGATATGCTTGGAAAAGAAATTTGGGAAATGACTAGGGGATAATTATGAAATTACTCGTTACAGGTGGTGCTGGATTTATTGGATCTAATTTTATCTTGTATTGGATGAAAAATCATCCAGAGGATGAGATTATTAATTTAGATAAACTCACTTATGCAGGAAATTTAGAAAATCTAGAAACAGTTTCTGAAAATCCCAACTATACGTTTATCAAAGGAGATATTATTGACCCAGAGATTGTTGAACAAGCAATGAAAGGAGTGGATACTGTAGTCCATTTTGCAGCAGAAACACATGTAGACAGATCTATTACAGGACCAGCTGAGTTTGTCCGAACCAATGTCCTGGGAACTCAAGTACTATTAGATGCAACCAAAAAAGAAGGAGTAAAACGTTTTCACTTTGTTAGTACAGATGAAGTGTTTGGAAGTTTAGAATTGGGGAGTAAAGAGAAATTCAGTGAACAGACAAACTATGATCCACATAGTCCCTATGCTGCAAGCAAGGCAGCATCTGATCATTTAGTGAGAGCATATTTTGATACATACGGACTTCCCATTACAATTTCTAATTGTACGAATAACTTTGGTCCCTATCATTTTCCAGAAAAACTCATTCCTCTCGCCATTACAAATTTACTAGACGGGAAAAAAGTTCCAGTGTATGGAGATGGATTAAATGTTAGAGATTGGTTATATGTTGATGATCACTGTCGAGCCATTGAGCTTATTTTGCAAAAAGGAAAAGAGGGAGAGACGTATGGTATTGGAAGCCAATTAGAGAAAGAATATAACAACTTAGAGGTAGTTAAGCTTCTTCTCCAAATTGTAGGAAAAGGAGAAGATCAGATTGAATATGTATCTGATAGACCAGGACATGATAGAAGATATGCAATTGATTGGAGTAAAATCCATAGAGAACTTGGGTGGAGTCCTCAATATTCATTTGAAGAGTATCTTGAAAAAACAGTTGAATGGTACAAGACTCACAGAGAGTGGTGGGAGAAAATAAAAAGTGGAGAATATAAAGAATATTACGAAAAACAGTATGGAGGGAAGAAATGATTAATTGTATTTTTGAAGATGGAGGGACTGGTAGTAAGAGACATGTGACAATAGACTGTCTGATTGTGAATGAAAAAAACGAAATTCTTCTAACTCGTCGTGGCCCAAGTCTTTCTAATCCTGGTAAATATACGGTTCCAGGAGGTTTTTTAGATAGAGACGAGAGTACGAAGGAGGGAGTTCTTCGGGAGCTACGTGAAGAAACAGGCTATGAGGGAGAAATAATTGCTCTATTTCAAATCACAGATACACCTCATCGGGCAAATGAAGATAGGCAAAATGTTAATTTTACGTATCTGGTAAAAATAATAGGAGGAGAGGAAGTAGAGAATGAAGAAGTGGAAACGATTGAGTGGATTTCAGAGAGTGATCTTCCCCCAGACACGGAATTTGCTTTTGATCATCGAAATATTATTTTAAGATTTTTTCAATACCAGAAAAAGGCATTTGATCTTCCCATTTTTAAGTCTGAATGAATATTTTAGTTACCGGTCTTACTGGTCTTATCGGCTCACGAATCAAACACGTTCTTTCTTCTCAATATGAGTTTGAAAATTTGAGTAGGAGTGAAGGAGTGGATATTAGTGATCTTAACAGTGTCAAAGAAAAGATTGCTTCGTCAGATGCATCTTATGTAGTGCATTTAGCGGGAAAAACAAATGTTGATGAGTGTGAAGGAGAGAAAGATTCAAAAGAGATAGGAAGTGCGTGGGATGTAAATGTTGAGGGTACTCGAAATATTGTTAAAGCGTGTGAAGAAACGGGAAAGAGATTAATTTATTTTTCAACTGATTTGGTCTTTGACGGAACACAAGAATCTTACTCAGAAGAGGATACTCCTAATCCTATAAATTTTTATGGAAGGTCAAAATATGAGGGAGAGAAAGTAGTTACAAGTTGTTCTGTCCCTTGGGTTATTATCCGTCCCTCCTATCCCTATACCTTTACCGGAGAAAAAAAAGATTTCGTGAGAGCCATGCTTTCTCGATTGCAAAATAATGAATCAATTACAGCAGTAAGTGATCAGATTATTACTCCTACTCTTATTGATGACATTGCCCACTCTCTTGATACCTTAATAAAAACTCAGAGTACAGGAATTTTCCATGTGAATGGAAGTGATTCTCACTCACCCTTTTCTGTTGCCCAACAAATTGCAGAGGTGTTTGAACTTGACTCGTCTCTTATCTCGCCAACCACGAGAAAGGAGTTTTTTTCAGGCAGAGCAGCTCGTCCCTATAAATTAGTCATGAAAAATGATAAGATAACAAAACTTGGTGTCAAAATGAAATCTCTTACAGAGGGATTACTCGATATCAAAGAAAAACTAGTATGACAATTACATTTATTGGCCATGGATACGTTGGACTTGTCACTGCAGCAGTGTTTGCTGATTTAGGCAATAAAGTCTATGTCATTGGACACACACAGGAAAAAGTAGAAAACCTAAAAAAGGGAATTCTTCCAATTTACGAACCAGGTCTTGAAGAATTAGTAAAAAGAAACGTAGTGGCCGGACGACTCCTTTTTACACTTGATTACACACCCGCTATCCCAGAGTCAGAAGTTGTCTTTATTGCAGTTGGAACACCACCACTTGAGGATGGATCAGCTGATTTATCGGTCGTTTTTGAAGTTGCCAAAAAAGCTGGAGCGCATCTCGCTAATCACACAGTTATTACAGTCAAAAGTACTGTTCCTGTTGGGACCAATAAAAAGGTACAACAAATCGTCCAGGAAGTTAAGCCAGAGCAATCGGAATTTGATATTGCCTCAGTCCCTGAATTTCTGCGTGAAGGTCAAGCCATTGGAGATACGCAGCATCCTGATCGAATTGTCATTGGAACAGAAAACAAAAAAGCGCAAGAAAAAATGGTGACTCTTCATGACGGACTTATCAAAAATTCTCAAAAAGATACTCATTTAGTTTTAACTACGGTAGAAACAGCAGAAATGATTAAATATGCTGCTAATGCTTTTTTGGCAACAAAGATTTCCTATGCCAATATGATTGCACACCTTTCAGAAGTTGTCGGAGCGGATGGCGTGGCAGTTTTGGAAGCTATTGGTCTTGATCAACGAATTGGAAAATCATTTCTTAATGCAGGCAGTGGATATGGAGGAAGTTGTTTCCCAAAGGATGTAAAAGCTCTTATTAAAATTGCTGAGAAAAATAATGTTGATTTAAAACTTATTAAAGAGGTTGAGGAAATAAATCAAAGGGCAATTCACTCAATTGTCGAAAAAGCGAAAAAACTGCTTGGATCAGTTGAAGGAAAAACAATTGGCATTTGGGGACTTGCCTTTAAACCAGATACTGATGATATGCGAGATGCTCCTTCTCGAGTTATTATTCATGCACTAGCCAGTGAAAGTGCAGTGATAAAGGTGTTTGATCCTATTGCTCAGGAAAATGCCAAAGAGCTTCTCAAAGGAGAAGCCAATGTTTCTTTTGGAGCTGATGCCTATGCAGTAGCAGAGGGTGCAGATCTTATCATTTTGGTTACTGAGTGGAATGAGTTTAAAGAAATTGATTTGAAACGAGTGGCTAAGAGTATGCGTTCTCCAATTCTTATTGATGGACGAAATGTATATACTCCTTCAGTTATGAAAGAGTTAGGATTTACCTATCTTGGAGTGGGACGAGCATAAATATCCATGAGTGATAAAAAACGAGTGTTGGTAACAGGAATTAATGGATTTGTCGGAGGGTATCTTACTAAAGAACTCCAAAAACAAGATATTACCCTTTACGGAATAGGAAGAAGCCCATATTCTGACAGTTCCTTTTCCTATACTGCATTAGACCTCCTTGAGTATCAAAAGCTATACGAGTATCTTTTAGAAACAAAACCTGATGAAATCTATCACCTTGCGTCTTTTGCCTCAGCCAAAAAGAGTTTAGATGATCCCGCACTTTTTCTTACCAATAACAGTTTAGTAACTCTCAATTTGCTAGAAGCCATACATGCAATTCCTGACTACTCTCCCCGGATTCTTTTAGTAACCTCAGCGGATATTTACGGTCTGGTAAGTCCAGAGAACTTACCTATTGATGAAACTGTGCCGTTTCGTCCTATTAATCCGTACGCTGTCTCTAAAATTACTCAGGACTGTTTAGGACTCCAATATTTTTTGTCCTACAAGTTAGATATTATTCGTGTACGACCATTTAACCACATTGGTCCGAATCAATCAGAAGACTTTGCCGTATCTCATTTTGCAAAACAAATTGCTCAAATTGAAAATGGGATATCTTCTTCTTTAGATCTACAGGTTGGAAATCTAAAAGCAAAAAGAGATTTTACTGATGTGCGAGATGTTGTTAAAGCATATGTACTTCTTATGGAAAAAGGAAAAAAGGGAGAAGCATATAATCTTGGAAGTGGAGAATCTATTTCTCTTGAGGATATTCTTTCCCTGCTTCTTTCCCATTCCTCAAAGCCAATTTCAATTAGCCAAGATCCTTCTCTTCTTCGTCCTTTAGATATCCCCGAGTTAGTGTGTGACTATACGAAGCTAAAAAAGGATACAGGATGGATTCCGACTATTCCTTTATCTCAAACAATCAAGGATATACTGGACTATTGGAAAAGAGTTCTATAGAATTAACTGTACATGAAAAAAGCATTAATAACAGGAATTACTGGACAAGATGGATCATATTTAGCTGAACTTTTGTTATCAAAAGGCTATGAAGTATACGGATTAGTAAGAAGATTAAGTACCCCAAATGTGGTGAATATTCAACATCTTTTGGATAAAGTTACAATTATCTCAGGAGATTTACTTGACGAAGGCTCACTTATTCAAACATTGAATAAATCAGAACCGACTGAAGTCTATAATTTAGCTGCTCAATCGTTTGTCAAAACATCTTGGGAGCAACCTGTTTTGACAGGAGATGTGACAGGTCTTTCCGTAACTCGGATATTGGATGCAATAAAAATTGTAAATCCACGAATCAAGTTTTATCAAGCCTCTAGCTCTGAAATGTTTGGGAAAGTACTGGAAACTCCTCAAAAAGAAACCACTCCCTTTTATCCGAGAAGTCCCTATGGAGTTGCAAAAGCATACGGGCACTATATTACCGTTAACTACCGGGAAAGTTTTGATATGTTTGCCAGTTGTGGCATTTTATTCAACCATGAATCTCCAAGACGTGGTTTGGAATTCTCAACAAGAAAGATTACTAATGCAGTTGCCCGGATCTCTTTGGGAAAGCAAAAATTACTTAAATTAGGAAATTTAGATGCGAAAAGGGATTGGGGATTTGCTGGAGACTATGTTGAAGCAATGTGGATGATGTTACAACAACCAAAAGCGGAGGACTTTGTTATCGCAACAGGAGAAAATCATAGTATTGAAGAATTTGTAGAAAAATCATTTGCTGCTATTGGTGAGACAGATTGGAAAAAATATGTCCAATCAAATACGCCTGAGTTTATGCGTCCAGCTGAAGTTGATAATTTACTTGGAGATTATACAAAAGCTAAACAGGTATTAGGCTGGGAACCAAAAACGTCTTTCGAGCTTCTCGTAAAAATGATGGTAGAAGCAGATATTGAAAGAGAGAAACTTACTACCTATTAAATCCCTTTGAGATATTTGTCCTTGATGCGGAGCAAAGAGCATGCTAGTGTAAAAAAGAAGATGAAAAAAATTGTTGTTATTATCCCCACCTACAACGAAAGAGTAAACATGGAAAAAATGCTTCCCAAACTGGTTGAGGAAGTGTTTCCTAAGATAAAAAATGCGCAAGTAGAAATTCTGGTGGCTGATGACTCTTCTCCTGATAAAACAGCTGAGGTAGTTAAAGACTACATGAAGAAATATAAAAATATTTCGCTTTTATTAGGTGAGAAAAAAGGCTTAGGTGCAGCCTATGTGAAAGCTATGAGGCATGCAATGGAAAAAATGCATGCAGATGCGGTCATTGAGTTTGATGCAGATTTTCAGCATGATCCTGATGATATCCCCAAATTAGTAGATGCGTATTTAGAAGGAAATGATTATGTGATTGGGAGTAGGTATATTCCTGGAGGAGAAATTCCAAAAGAATGGGGATTTCACAGAAAGCTGATGAGTTTTTTTGGAAGTCTATTTGCTAGGTTAGTTCTTTTTACGTTTCATATTCACGACATGACTTCAGGACTAAAATTGACTGCTAGTTCCTACCTCTCTCGAGTAGATTTAGAAAACCTGTACTCAAAATACTATGCCTATAAAATCCAGATCCTTTATGAAGTAGTCAAACTTGGGGCTAAGGTAAAAGAAGTTCCAATTATTTTTTATGAAAGAACTGAGGGTTCAAGTAAGATTGCCAGAAAAGATTTATTTGATTCGTTTTGGGTAGTTATTCGTTTACGGTATCGAGATTCAAAACGGTTTGTTAAGTTTTTAATTGTTGGAGCAACTGGATTTATTACACAACTTATTTTTCAAGAAACGAGTATTTACACAGGCTTTGCTACCGTAATTGCTCTTTTTATTGATAATTTGTACTACGTAGCAAATCCCATTGCTCTAACCAATGCAGTTGGGGCTGGAATCGGTGCAGAAGCTGCGATTATTGCCAACTTTACGTTTAATAACTTCTGGACATTTAATGATACTCGAAAAATGAAGAAAAAACTCCCGCTTCCTATTCGTTTTTTACGATTTAATCTTTCCTCTCTTGGTGCTATTTTTATTCAGACCTTTGCCGTATGGCTTGGAGTGAGTATGCTTGGAGATACTCTTTTGGGCTTTTTACCAACCAGAATTGCTGTAGTCGTTCCAACTATCGTGCTTTTCATTATTCCTTTAAATTATCTGATTTATAATAAGATAATTTGGAAAACTCAACATCTTCATGATGAAAAAAATCCTTCAGCATAAAGAAGTAGTACTTCTGATTGTAATTTTATTACTCGCTGCCTTTTTGCGGTTATATCGCATTGGAGACTACATGACCTTTTTAGGAGATGAGGGGCGAGACGTGATGATTGTTCGAGATTTACTTCATGGGAACTTCACGTTTCTTGGGCCACGTGCATCTGCTGGAGATTTTTTTACTGGTCCTGTGTATTACTACATGATGGCTCCGTTTCTGCTTCTTTTTAACTATAACCCGGTTGGTCCCGCAGTTATGGTGGCACTTTTATCTGTTGCTACAGTGTATTTGATCTATAAGATTGGAAAAGAATTTTTTGGAACTGGTGCGGGAATTTCAGCAGCTCTTCTGTATAGTATTGCACCCGTTGTAATTACGTATTCACATTCGTCTTGGAATCCAAATCCCATGCCTTTTTTCACCCTTCTTTTATTATATGTTCTCTATAAAGGAGTAACACAGCAAAAACTATGGCTATTTCTTTGGGTAGGCATTTTGTATGGAATCGCTTTCCAGCTTCATTACATTGAAGTCTTTACGGGAATTATTATTGCTCTTTTTGTGTTTATCGGCTCACTCTTCTGGCAAAAAGAAAAACTTCTTACTGTTTGCAAACAATACGGACTTATATTTGGAGGATTTTTACTAGGTCTCTCTCCTTTTTTGGCGTTTGAAATAAAAAATGGATTTCCTAACTCCACTGCTATTTTTAAATTTATTCTTTTTGGAAGTGGAGAAGCCTCAATAGTTGCTAATTATTCCTATCTTGGAACTGTTTTTTCGGTCTTTTTCCGAGTCTTTGCAGATTTAGTTTGGTATTTCCCACAAGGGGGGAGACTGCCGCAAACTCCGACTACTTTAGTTTTAGTATGGACTATTGTGGTCTGGGTGAGTGCTATTTTGTCTCTTCTTTTCTTAACACGAGTAAAAAACAAATATGTTCAGTTACTTTTTTTCCTGTGGATTGGATTAGGAGTACTTCTTTTTGGATTTTATAAACGTCCCATTTATGATTATTACTTTCAATTTATGTTTCCCGTTCCATTCCTGTTAGTTGGGAACGGATTACAAAAAGCGTTTGCCTCAAAAAGAGCGTATCCTTATGGGAAATATCTTGCTCTTCTCGCTCTTGCCTTTTTAGTTTTAGTAAACCTTACAGGCTATCCTTTCCAACATGAGCCTAACAGACAAAAACATCAAATGGAATACGTATCTGATTTTGTCTTATCAAAAACTGATAATAAGCCTTTTAACTTTGCTCTTCTTTCCGGAAATAACTCAGATCATGCTTATAAGTACTTTTTTGACATTGAAAATAGATCTCCTGTAACGATTCAAAATACTGTTATTGATCCGAGGCGTGAAACAGTAACTGATCAATTGCTCGTTGTTTGTGAGTATCCAGATTGCCAACCCCTAGGACATCCTCTTTTTGAGATCGCGGGCTTTGGGAGGGCTCAGGTAGTCGGTGAATGGGTACTCTACAAAGATCTTATTAAAGTAATTAAACTTACTCCTTATGAAGAGGCAAGTAAGAGTGCTAACTAACATGCTTCGAGTCCAACTTTGCCCCTTGTGTGGAGCGGAAATGGGCGATATGCCAGGAAGTAGAGACGCCTACTGTCCAAATTGTGGTTTTAAGGATCCCTGTTGTGAATAAAAAAAAATGAAATCAATTATTTTAATCAACGGACTTATTGCGAGTGGAAAAAATACCGTAGGGAAAACTCTCTCAAAAACACTTGAGGAAAAAGGATACAAAAGTTCTTTTTTTGACGTAGACGGAGAAGTTACTCGATTAAATCCCACAGGATTATGGAAAAGTGAAGAGCACAAAAACGAAATTTGGCTACAAGCACGAAAAAATCTTGCCTTTGCAGCGCAGGAAGAGCTCAAAATGAAGGACTATGTGGTTATTGCTGGACCATTTTTTCTTCCCAAAGAAATCACAGGATTTTTAAAATATGTTCATCCACAAATAAAGACGTTTCTTTTTACACTAGAAACCTCCCTTGATGTACGGCTTGAGAGAAATAAATATAGAACTCCTACAAATGATCCAAAAGAAATTATGGATCAAGAAGAACTCTATCACCAACTGAAACCAGATCTTTATGGCTATATTATTCAAAATACTGCGGGACTTGACGAGACAATTCAAGTAATTCTTACTCTTCTCTCCCAAGATACACTTGTTCCTCTTACGTATGGAGATATTGAAGAAATGGAGTAGGTAGTAAATGTATGAACCAAAAAAACCCCACACGAAGTGGGGTTTTTTATTGCGTTTCAGCAAAAGTTACTTTGCACTTCCAATTCGGAACATTCGAGTTCCACAATTAGGGCATTTTGCTTCCATAGCTGGTTTTCCATTTTTCATGGTGACTGGAGTCGCATTCTCAACTTGTCTTTTTTCACGGCACTTTACACAATACATTGTTACCATAGTTACTATCACCTCCTCTCAACAATACGCTTAGCGGTATTATCGTATCAGAATAATTTAAAAGTTTGGACAATATAATAAAGAAATAGCTCACCAACAATAAGCCCTGTCGTTAAAAAGACTGTTTTCCGAAGATCGGGAAGAACATAGGTATAGGTATCAAACGTCTGAGATACAGAAGGTGTATTTGTTGCTACAAAAGAGGAGGGAAAAGAGATGGTTTTTACTTGAGGAAGAGTTCTTTTGACAGATTGTGTCTGTTTTTGAGCTCGAGTTTTTCTATTTTTAGGCATGGATGAGCCCAGATTACACTATTGACAGAAAGATTGTCAAGAGGCTACTATCCAACTATATGGTCCCCCTAGGTATTCTTTGTCTTGTTCTTTTCGCATGGAGTGGATATCTTACTTATCTTCTTTTTCAATTAAAAAATCACTATACCAGTCTGATTCATGACTCCTCAGGAAAGAACTTACAACAAATTTTAGAAGAGATTGTGAAGCAAGAAGAAGAAACAAAAAAGATGCTTGCAAGTCTATCCCATCGGTATGATAAGATTGAAGAAGAAGAGCGAGTTGCGCTAAAAAAAATTGGTCTTACCCGGTTTAATCCTTTTAAGGATACGGGAGGAGATCAAAGCTTTATTCTCTCAATCTTAAACCAAGAAGACACAGGAATAGTGATCTCAGGACTTTACTCCCGATTAGGAACCAGATGGTATGCCAAGAAAGTGGAAAAAGGAAAAGGAGTGGAGCATGAATTATCTGATGAGGAGAAAAAAGCTGTAGCGGCTGCTCAGCGAGCTTAACTATGAAAAAAGGAATTGTTGGAGTATTAGCTATAGGAATTTTCCTCTTTACTGCTGGTGGGTCATATCTCATGTTTTCAACACTTTTAGGTGGTGGAGGTCTGTTAACTCCTGCCCCCAAAACTGCACAGGAAGCTACGCAAGAAGAAGGTGGAAATGATTATGATGCACTTGTCTTTGATCAATCTCTCCCTAAAACTGAAGAGTGTCCAATCAATGGTGCACTCTATTCAACCCAGCAAAAAAAGTGGTGGGAAACGCATCGGCCACTTGGAGTAATGATTGAAAACAGTGTTGATGCGAGGCCTCAATCGGGAATCTCTTTTGCTGATATTACCTATGAAGCAGTAGCAGAAGGTGGTATTAGTCGTACACTTAATATCTTTTATTGTCAGGATGCAGGACGAATTGGTCCGGTTCGATCTGCACGAACCTACTTTTTAGATTGGATGTCTGAATATGGAAATGATCCAATTTATCAACATTACGGAGCAGCTAATTGTAATAGAGAAACAGGATCTGGATGTGCAAATGGAGCCAAAGCTGATGCGAGGGGACAAATGAATAAATACGGTTGGGCAGGAGTAGGAGAAATTGACGGGTTATCTGTAGGAGTGCCTGTTTTTAGAGGGTTAGATTTTGATGGAGTCCAACTAGCAACAGAGCATACAAAGTATTCTAATACGAATGTTGTGTGGGATTATGCAAAAAATAAAAGAGGATTAACTCAGGTTGATGAAGAAGGAGTGGCGTGGGATGAGAACTTTAAACCATATTCTTTCAAAGATGATCCAAAAACAACAGAAAGACCTACCTCACAAGTTTTCTCTCTTTTCTTCTGGGAAAATATGCCAAATTATGAAGTAACTTGGACGTATAATCCAAAAGACAACCTGTATTCTCGAGTCAATGGAAGTAAAGCGCATATTGACCGAAACACAAAAAAACAACTCACAGCTAAAACAGTTGCTGTGCTTTTCCAAAAAGAATCAAATGCAAATGATGGGTATGATGGAAATGTTCACTTGTTATACGGAACGACAGGAAGTGGGAAAGCCCAGATCTTTATGGACGGAAAAGAAATAAAAGGAACCTGGAAAAAAGCTAATAGACTTGCACGAACTACTCTGTTTGACCAAGTGGGAAAGGAAATTGTTTTTACTCGAGGAAAAATCTGGTTTGAAATTCTGCCTCTTGAATCTAGCGTCACAGTTAAGTAAACTTGCTCCCAGAGATCTGCTCTTTTCTCTCTTGAAAATCTTAATCCCTTTTGGGTACAATATATATACATGTTAGCAGATCTTATTACTTCAAAATCTCGTATCAAGCTTCTTAGTCTTTTTCTTTCTACTCCTTTGGAAATGTATCATGTGAGAGAATGCGTGAGACGGACAGAAGACGAGATCAATGCCGTTAGACGGGAGTTACAATTCTTAGAAAAACATGGGATACTAGAAAAAGAGAATAGAGCCAACAGAGTCTATTACTACCTCAATAAGCAATATCCATTCTACGCTGACCTTTTGGTAATTGGTGCTAAAAATATTGGACTTGGGGATGAAGTATTGAAAAATAGGATAAAGCTAGGGAAAATTAAATTTGCTGTGTTTTCTGGAAAGTTTGTAAAGCGAATGGAAAAAAGTTCTGATGAAGTAGATTTTATGATTGTAGGAACTATCGTTCTTCCAGAGCTAGCAATTTTAGTCCGAAATGAAGAGACCAGACTTGGAATGGAGATTAATTATACCGCTATGACAGAGGAAGAATTTAAGTTTAGAAAAACAAGAAAGGATCCATTTATCTCAGGAATTCTTGCTGGATCTAAGGTCATGCTTATTGGCTCTGAGGAGGAGATGATAGCATGAGAAAAAAAGAATCTCAGAGATTCCTCTTTTTGATTTTTATTATTACTCTCGTTTGTGTTTTTATTAACCTTCCTGCAATTCCTGTTACCTTCACTATTCCCAAACTACCTTTTACTAAAAGTGAAATCAAAATGCAACGTATTTTTGGAGGAGATAAGTGGAATGTTCGTTTAGGTTCTGTACAACTTCAGAAAGATCTTGCCTTTAAAAAAGGATTAGACCTTGAGGGAGGAACAAGTATTACTCTTCAAGCTGATATGAAAGATATCCCTCAAGATCAAAGGGAGAATGCACTTGAGTCAGCTAAAAATGTTATCGAGAGGCGAGTGAATCTATTTGGAGTATCTGAGCCTTTGGTGCAAACGGCAAAGGTTGGGAAAGAGTATCGAGTGATTGCTGAGCTTCCAGGAGTAACGGATGTGAATCAAGCACTTTCTCTTATTGGGCAAACCGCTAAACTGTCTTTTTGGGAAGAAGGGGCTAGTGGGTCAGCTACTCTTATTGGCTCATCATCAGCACTTCCCTATGGCCTCACACAGCTCTTTGGAGATAGAGCGAAACAAACAAATCTTACAGGAGCTGATCTAAAAGCAGCTAATGTCACTTTTGATCAAACAACAGGTAAACCTCAGGTACAACTCCAATTTACCGGAGATGGATCAAAAAAGTTTGCAGATATTACGAGACGAAATGTGGGCAAGATTGTAGCAATTGCTCTTGATGAGTTTGTTGTTGAAGCTCCACGGGTTAATGAACCAATCACAACAGGAGATGCCGTAATTTCAGGTGATTTTAGTGTAGAACTTGCAAAACAACTTCAAATTCAACTGAACGCTGGTGCGTTGCCTATTTCACTTTCAGTACTTGAGCGTCATGCAATTGGCGCCTCACTGGGTGAGGAGTCTTTGAAGAAAAGTCTCATTGCTGGAGGGATTGGATTTGTTGTGATTGTTCTCTTTATGTGTGTGTTATATGGCAGGTTAGGAATTATTGCCAGTGTAGCTCTTTTTATCTATACCTTGATCACACTATCTCTATTTAGGGTTGTTCCTGTCACACTGACTCTTGCAGGCATTGCTGGATTTATTCTCTCCATTGGAATAGCAGTGGATGCCAATATTCTTATTTTTGAACGGGTGAAAGAAGAGATTCGAGCTGGAAGAGCACGTGATTTGGCACTAGAGCTAGGATTTTCTCGAGCCTGGTTATCTATTCGGGACTCAAACATTGCTTCACTTATAACGAGTGCTGTCTTATACTATTTCGGGACAGGAATTGTTAAAGGGTTTGCAGTTACCTTAGCACTGGGAGTCCTAGTCTCCATGTTTTCAGCAATTACGGTTACGAGAACTTTGGTTAATGTCTTTTACAAAAAATAACTATGAAAAATATTGTTGATAAAAAACTATGGTATTTTATTATCTCTTTAGTTCTTATCGTACCAGGAACAATTTCACTTCTTCTTTTTGGACTCAATAGGTCGATTGATTTTACTGGAGGAACACGAATTCAACTTCTTTTCCCAAAACAAATTGAACAAAAAACAAAAGAGGGAATTCAAGCAGTATTTGATAAAGAAAAAATAAAAATAGGAACGATTCAAGCAGCTGATAAAACAGTTTTTATTAAATCCACCCCCCTTACTGAGGAACAAAGTAAAAAAATCATTGAGAGTTTGACTAAAAAGGTAGGATCATTTAAGCAAGAAGAGTTTGCAACCGTTGGGCCAACAGTGGGGCGAGAAATTACGCTTAATGCTTTAAAAGCCATTGCCATCTCTTCACTTCTTATTGTTCTTTATATTGCCTACTCGTTTCGATCTGTTCCAAAACCTGTTACGCCTTGGAGATTTGGAATCTGTACGGTTGCAGCACTTCTTCATGACGTTCTCCTTCTGGTTGGAGTTTTCTCTCTTCTGGGACACTTCTTCCATGTGGAAATTGATAGTTTATTTGTAACAGCTGTCCTTACCGTTATTGGGTTTTCTGTGCATGATACGATTGTCGTATTTGACAGAATTAGAGAGAATCTAAAAAGGATGCAAGGTACTGCTTTTGCAACCATTGTAAATGAATCAATTCTTCAAACCCTTGTTCGGTCCTTAAATACTTCATTTACTGCTCTGTTAGTTCTATTCACACTTCTTATTTTTGGAGGAGAGAGTATTAGGTGGTTTATTCTTGCACTCATTATTGGAATTGCTTCTGGAACGTATTCCTCCATCTTTAACGCCTCACCTCTTCTCGTTCTCTGGGATGAAATAGAGAAAAAAAGAAAGAAGTAGTATGGCTGTTGAATCAGTAACTGCAAAAAACGTATTTGAAAGACCACTTACTCCAGGTGAATCTCTTTGGTATTTTTCTCTTTGCGAAGAACCTTACTTAGAAGGTGAAAGGGCAATAAGCTATGAATCAAAACTGGAAAAATTTGGTAGAAGAGCCTCACTAGCGCTTCCTCGTTTAACTTCTCCTGATAAGCTATTTTTTTATAACCAAAGACAAAAAGAGCGATTATTAAAAGAAGGCTCGTTACCATTTGGAAGACTAGACAGAGAAGACATTTTGACTTTCTATGCTAGGATGTGGGGAGTAAATATGGAAAGATTATTTGATGATCCTGAAACAAATACGAGTGAACGACTAAGAGGTATTTGGAGTCAATTAGAGTATATGGGCCTAACTCTTCCCCAAGGAGTAGTTATGAGTATGCAGATGCAGGAGATGAATGATAACTTTTATCCTGATTTAGTTTATCCTCATCCTCGAGTACGAGTTGGAGGACAAGATACTCTTACGTGGGACGAATTAGATTAAATGAACAAACAAATCACTATCTTTTGCGGAATACTTATTCATAACAATAAAGTTCTTCTTTCTATGCGTAATGAACCAGAATGTGTTGGAGCTCATTTGAAGTGGGAGGCACCTGGTGGGAAGGTTGATTTTGGAGAAACACCTGAGGAGTCAATTGTGAGAGAATTTGAGGAAGAAACAGGGAGAGTAGTAAAAGTAAAAAAGCTTCTTCCATACGTTGGAGTGAATTACTGGGACTATGAATGGGGAGAGCAACAAACCCTTTGTTTTGTGTATCTGCTCGATCTTATTGAGGATAAAGAACCAAAAGAAAAAGATCATCACGTAGAAAAAACAGAGTGGGTAGATCTTGATAAAATGGATTATGAGAATAGTCTTCCTCTGATGAAGGAGATTATAGAGGTAGCGGTACGGGAAAGTTAACTTAATCCTTCTTTAACGAGTCTACTAACGAGTCCTCCCTCTGCTTTCCCTTTTACTTTACTCATTAATACTCCCATAACCTTTCCCATATCAGCTTGAGTTGTTGCTCCTACCTCAGCAATGGTTTCTGTAACAATTTTTCTAACCTCTTCCTCTCCCATTTGTTCTGGAAGATAGACTGAGAGAATATCCAACTCTTGCTTTTCTTTCTCTGCAAGTTCAGGTCTGTTTGCTCCTGTGTATTGCTCAATAGAATCTTTTCTTTTCTTGGCTTCTGATTGAATTACTGCCATAACGTCTTCCTCAGTTGCTTCATATCCTGCTCCACCTTTATTAATTTCAGCATACGTAATTGCTGAAATAAGCATACGAAGAACAGAAGTTTTTAACTCATTTCGAGCAAACATGGATTCTTTTAGGTCTTGTTGCAAACTCTGTTTATTCATAACGTAAGTATACCAGGTTTGTTTCGTAAGAAGTAGTGTGTTATAGTATTTTCCATGGCTACAACTGAAGGCTCAAGAAGCTTTTATGACCTCTTACCTGCAACGTATGCTGGGGTAAATTATGCTCCACTTGTCACGAAGGGAGCATATCGAAATCCTATTCTAGCGCCACATATTGCTGGGCGGGAGAGACCTACAATGGGAAAGTGTCCCTTCAAAGATACTCGTTTTGGAATTCGCATAAATCTTTCCGCTAAAGAAGATCTTCTCTCGGTTTTGCCCGAGGTACTAGATACAACTGCATATCTTCATTATCTGATTGATCCGAAAGTAGTTGGGGAGGATATCCCTTGGGAGGGCGCAGAGCATTTAGGGAACGCTACTCTTGCACTTCCTTCCTATACCGTTCTTGCTCCTCATATTGGATTTGATCCCCGAGGAGAAATTCCTTTAGGTATTGTAGGAGTAAATCAAGCAGGAGCTGGGATAATGTTCGCGATTGAATCGATGAAAGGTATTGCTGTAGTAACTTCAGAGCAAATAATTGAATATGCTTTTTCTAAAAGACTGGTAGCTGGAAGAGGAATAGAAGCATGTCCTGTCTCAAAGGGTATGATGAAGAAATTTTTAGATTCTCTTTTATATGGAAGAGGAGGAAATCTTGCTGATAGTTCTCTTTCTTATCTTATTGGGGATTCAAAACAAGCTGAGTTTTTACAATTTGTTTCATTGTATACTCATTTTGAGAATTTGATGGGAAATACGAGTCTGAGGTTAGAGAGATTAATTAACATTGGGATTGTAGAAAGAATGAGTGGCTATCCTTTATTAAAAGATTGGTTTATTGAGAAAGCAACAAAAATACTTACGGCAATCAATGAGTTATTTGGAGAGGAAGTTATTCCTCCTTCCATAACAGATAGACAATTTGAATTATATTTTCAAATTAAAAAAGAAACGTTTAACCTGGAATAGCTAGAGTGACTCTTTTACTTAGGAGAACTTTTTAAGCCGGGTTAGTAGATACTCTCTCGTATTTTTTGATAAATCTTCATCTACCTCTTCAAAAAGAGTTTGAAGTATCTCTCCAATTTGTCTTCCAGGTTTGATATTTAACTCTTTCATAATGTCTTTCCCATCAATTGCCAAATCCGTAATGGAAAAAGGAGCAGGAGCAAGTTGTTCCTCAATTCTCTCTTTGAATTTAATAAGTCTCCAGCTTTCTGCCGTTTGTGTCCCACTGCCTAACCGGTCGCCAATTCGTAAATCTATCATATCTTTAACATTTTCAACACCAATCCGTCTGATAAACCTTCTGATTGCAGCATCTGTAATATGTTCATCTACTGTAAACATATGCCATCTGATCAGAGTTACTACTTTTTCTCGATCTTTTTTGGAAAACTTTAATCTCTCACAAATCTCCCTAGCCATTTGGGATCCTACAAGCTCATGATTATGAAAAATAACGAGTCCGTCTTTGTCTTCTCCTCTGACTCTTGGTTTAGCGATATCATGAATAAGAGTTGCAAAACGAACAATTGGATTGGTTGAGGGAGTGTGTTTTAAAGATTGAACATTGTGAGTAAAAACATCTGTGGTGTGATGTCTGCCAGGACGTTCTTGAGACACTCCTTCTCCTTCAAGAAGCTCCGGCAGAACATATTCTAAAAGGCCAGTGTTGCGAAGTAACATAATCCCGTCATACGGATAATCGGTTGAGAGAATTTTTAATAGTTCATCTCGAATTCTTTCTTTGGAAATATTTTGTAGCAAAGAAGCATCTTCTTTTATTTCTGATAGGGTTTGCTCATCAATAAAAAAAGTAAGCTGGGTTGCAAATCTAATAGCTCGAAGCAGACGAAGAGCATCTTCTTTAAATCGTTTTTTGGGATCTCCAACAGCTTTAATAAGTTTATTTTTCAAATCGGTCTGTCCATTAAAAGGATCAATAATAGAAACAATATCCGTAACGGAAAGAGCAATGGCGTTAATAGTAAAGTCCCGTCTCTCTAAATCTTCTTCAATACTTTCCCCCCAGGAAACTGATTCAGGGTGCCTATTGTTAATGTATGATGATTCAGTTCGAAAAGTGGTAATTTCAAATACCATTTTTTCCTCTTCCTTCTTATCGTTTCTAAACGAATAGGGAACTCCTACAGTTCCAAATGTGTTATCATAAAACCCGTCAGGGAATAGTGTTAAGATTTGTTCGGGGGTTGCGTTAGTCGTGAAATCCCAATCTTTTACAGGATTTCCTAAAAACAGATTTCTAACACTTCCTCCAACTAAATAGATTTCATATCCTTTTTGTGAAAAGGCATGAAAGATGTCTAAAACGTAAAAGGGGAGCATATTTTTTAGCTGTTCCATAGGTAAAAAGACCTTGCTATAGTATAGCAGAGACAAAAAGGTATCTCGTATGAAAAAGTGGAATATTCAAAGTGAATTAGCAAAAAAAGAGGGAGAATGTGACACTCAAGAGCTGATTGAGATTCTTCTAAAACACCGAGGAATTATTACTCCAGAACAAAGAGAAGAATTTCTTTCTCCCACTCTTTCCCGCGTTACTCCAAGTAGTTCCCACATCAATAAAAAAGAACTTGAGAAAAGTCTAAAACGAATTGATAGCGCCAAAAAGAAAAAAGAAAAGGTTGTGGTGTATGGAGACTATGATGTGGACGGAGTAACTGCAAGTGCGATATTATGGGAAACCCTTTTTGAAGCAGGAATAGATGCTCTTCCCTATATTCCTCATCGAATGGAGGAGGGGTATGGCTTATCCATTACGGGAATTACCAACCTACTTGAGGAACAACCTGAAGTAAAACTAATTATCACCGTTGATAACGGTATCGTTGCTTTTGAGGCAGTCAACTTTGCTAAGGAAAAAGGAATTGATGTGATTATTACTGATCATCACCAGGAGACTTCAACCCTTCCTGCTGCTTATTCATTTGTTCATACTCATGATTTGTGTGGTGCTGGAATTGCTTGGCTTTTCTCAAAAGAGATTAGAGAAAAATATGCACTTTCTGAAGTAGCTGATCATTTAGCATTTGCTGCTTTAGGGACAATTGCTGATTTAGTTCCTCTTGTTGGAAATAATAGAGCCATAGTCAAAGAAGGATTAAAAGTCCTCAATGAAATAAAACGGCCAGGGGTTTGGGCACTTTTTCAAGAAGCTGCTTTGATACAAGGAAAACTTGGAGTGTTTGAAATAGGCTATGTTATTGCCCCTCGTCTTAACGCCATGGGAAGACTGGAGAGTGCCATGGATAGTTTACGTCTCCTTTGTACCAAAGATATTGGAAAAGCAGAAAAACTTGCTCAAATGTTAGGTGTAACGAATAGAGAAAGACAAGAGTTAACTAAAGATTTAGCAAAGCATGCCAGTTTAAAAATTAAAGAATTAAAAAAAGAAACAAAAAAACTTTTGTTTATTGCTGATGCATCGTATCAGCAGGGAGTGATAGGACTCATTGCAGGAAAACTGGTTGAGGAGTTTTATCGCCCTACTATTGTCCTCTCCATTGGTGAAGTCCATACGAAAGCTTCAGTTAGATCTGTAAGTGGAGTTAATATTATTGAATTCTTAAGAACGTATGAAACAGAATTTGTAAATATTGGAGGACACCCAATGGCTGCTGGATTTACAATTGAAACAGCCAAACTTTCCCTTCTTGAAGAATTGATTGATAAACTGGCTGAGGAGAAAATAACAGAGGAGCAATTAATTAAAGTGCTAAAGGTTGATTGTGAGTTGTCTTTTGCTTCTCTTACACCAGTTCTGTATGAAAAGCTCCAAGCTCTTTCACCTTTTGGTATGGGAAATCCAGAACCAACCTTTGTGACAAGACGAGTAGAGATTGAGGACATTCGAGTATTGGGAAAAGAAGGAAAACATTTAAAACTACGGCTTAAAGGAAAAGATTCTCCGTTTCCTTTAGAAGCAATTTGTTTTGGCATGGGGGAGAAGTTTAGTAGTTTAAAACTTGGACAGCATATTGATCTGTTATTTACTCTAGACATGAATGAGTGGAATGGAAATAGAAGTTTACAGTTAAAAGTAAAAGATATGGTGCAATCTGAATAAGATTTTCTCCCTTGTCAATTTGAGCGTAAGACTGTATGATTAGGGACAGATAAGCCATGGAAAAAACACGCATTTTAGCCTCAGAAACACCAACACATATTGACGAGACTATTACGGTTAAGGGCTGGATTCATGCAAGACGGGATCATGGGAAGTTAATGTTTATTGACCTTCGAGATAGATCAGGTCTTCTTCAAGTCGTTTTTCATCCACAAACATCTCAAGAGGCATACGATGCTGCTCAAGAATTACGATCTGAATTTGTCGTTTCCATTACGGGAAAAGTAAATAAAAGACCAGACAAACTCATTAATGAAAAAATTAAGAGTGGAACAGTCGAAATAGCTGCAGAGCAAGTAGAAATTCTTGCTAAAGCAGAAACACTCCCTTTTGATATGGGAGGAGAAGAGTTAAATGTAGAGCTCCCAACACTTCTTGATCATAGGGCTCTTACTCTTCGTCATCCAAAAGTGAAGGCCATCTTTAAAGTGCAGGCTGTTCTTATTGACGCGTTTCGAGAGTATTTAAAGTCTCAAGATTTTATGGAGTTTCAAGCACCTATTATTACTCCGGCGGTTGCTGAAGGAGGATCAGAAGTTTTTAAAGTAACGTATTTTGATACTGATGCGTACCTTACTCAAAGTCCTCAACTCTATAAACAAATTGTGATGAGTGCTTTTGAAAGAGTTTTTTCAGTGAATAAAATTTTTCGAGCAGAACCTTCGGTTACGACTCGTCATTTAACTGAGATTGTCTCACTTGATGCAGAGATGAGTTTTATCACTTCGTGGGAGGATGTTCGGGATATGGCTGATCAAACAGTAAAATATATCCTGAAACGAGTTGGAGAAGAATGCAGTGAAGAACTTGCTCTTTTTGGAGTAGAGCTCCCCTCAACTATTGAAAAAACGCCAACCATTACGCTTCGAGAAGCACAACAGAAGATTCACGACCATTCAGGCAGAGACGTTCGTGGAGAGAAAGATTTAAATCCAGAAGATGAGAGAGAAATTTGTCAGATTATAAAAGAAGAAACAGGGAGTGAATTGGTCTTTATCAAAGGCTATCCAACCAAGAAAAAACCATTCTATGTCTACCCAGACCCGAAAGAGCCTGAGTTTAATGAAAGTATCGATCTTTTGTGCAGAGGAATTGAATGGATGTCAGGTGGACGAAGAGTGAATGATTTTGATCAGTTGATGCAGCATGTAAGTGATTGGAAAATGGATCCTAAAAAGATTACAATGTTTCTAGACGCATTTCGATATGGAGTTCCTCCTGAAGGAGGGTTTGCACTTGGTGCAGAACGCTTGACTATGCAAATTTTAAAGCTAGGAAACATTCGAGAGGCAAATATGTTCCCACGTGATATGGAGCGAATCGATGAAAGACTTTCTACCCTCTCTACAAAAGACGACTCTGACGTTTCTTAAGAAGAATATTGCCGTAGTGTATCTATCTCTTTTTTGTTTAGTTCTTACTCAGCTTTGTGTTGGATTAGGATTAGTATATGCTGTCTTAGAAAAGCAAACGGCTATTCTTACAATTCGTCCCTCTGATGAGATTCAATCGATTACTCCTTATCCACAATTCATTACTTCCTATCTTCCTGATATAACAGCAGAAGCAGGATATATCGTTGAGAAGGAGTCAAAAGTTCCTCTTTTTGCCAAAAATGAAAATATTCCTTTTCCCATTGCTTCAACAACCAAAATTATGACTGCACTTGTTGCTTTAGAAACGTATCAACTCAGTGATATTTTGACAGTAAAAAGAGAAAACGTGGAGGGAGCAGTTATGGGATTAAAAAAAGATGAGAAGCTTACGTTTGAGTCATTACTTTATGGCATGATGCTCCCATCGGGTAATGATGCAGCCTTTGTCATTGCTGATAATTACCCAGGAGGGGTCAAGTCATTTGTGACACGGATGAATTCAAAAGCCAGAGAGCTATTTCTTTTTGAGACTGAATATATTGATCCAACAGGGCTTGAAGAAGGAGACCTCTCAACTGCTCGAGATCTTGCTCGAATTGCTGAAGCAGCGATTACCCATCCTATCTTACGAGACGTAGTAAAAACACGAGAGCGGGTAGTCAGTACCATTGATGAAGTACATATATTTTCTCTGAAGAATTTAAATATTCTTCTTGGAGAAATGGGAGTAATAGGACTTAAAACAGGGTATACGCTTGAAGCGGGGGGAGTATTGGTAACAGTCAAAGAGGAAAAGGGAAGGGAGATAATCGTTGTTGTGATGCGAAGTAATGATCGATTTTATGACACCCGGCTTCTTCTCTCACTCATTCATAACAACCTTCAGTTTTTTGCACCACAGATTGAACAAACAATACTTTAGTTACAAGACGCCCAATAGTTTTTAAGGAAATCTACCTTGTTTTGCTGAATGGTAGACCAATCCTCTCCAACAATTCCTCCGATAGCAGATTCTCCTTTACTTGGATTCCATGCCCAATAGAAACTATTACAAATTCTCTTACTGTTAAAATAACTGGCTAGTTTGTTCTGGAGAGTAATATCTTGTGGATAACCATTATCTGCTCCAAATTTTCCTCCAAATTCAGAAGGAATAACGGTATAGTTAGCGGCTAAGAAACCAAAGTGAGCATCCCAAATAGCTGGCATATTGTTTGGAAAGGTAGAGTCTTTAAAGTAGTCTTGAAACCAAACATCAGGTCCATAGACGTGAGGAGAATAGACCATTTTATCAGCAGGGATTGCACTCGTTGAAATTGGTTTACACTTAGCTGGAGCTAAGTTTCCTCCCCACCAGGAGCTAAATCCAGCTGAACACGTCGTATTTGAGGTTGCGACTCCTTCAACAAAGATGAGAATATTATTATTTCCTTCTAAAACTGCTTTTCCGGCTCGCTCTGCAGCAAGATTCCAATCACGACTGAGGTCCCCTGTTCCCCAACTTGCCTCACCCCATGGTTCGTTTTTCAAATCAATTCCAAGTAAGTATTCTTTACTTTTATATCGTGTAGTAATTTTTTTCAAATTATCAATCCACTGCGACTCAGGATACGAAGAGGTATACCATAATTGGTGAATTCCATTACATTCAATAAGATGATGGTCTAAAAGAATATACATTTGCTGATTGTTTAATTCATCAATCACTTTATCCATCATTTCTAAACTGTTTTTCCCAACTAAATCAGGGTTTTTATTATAGTCAACTCCAGATGTTACTGAGACACCGTTAAGAGTAGGAGGACAGAAAGGAACTCGAACAGCGTTAAATCCGATTTGTTTCATTTGTTGAATAATATCTTTATAGCTTCTTGCATAGAGTCCTCCTGCTACGTGATTGAGTGTTTCAAATCCAAACCAGTTAACTCCTTTAAGCTTAATGGCAACGCCATTCTTATAGACGTTATTTGATCCTACCGTATAAGATCCTCCGGGAATAGGAGTGGGAGTAGGGGTCGGTTGGACTTGAGCATAGGAAAAGTAGCCGTTACAATGGAGCCATTCAGTCTTTTTATAGCCTCCAGCACAAGATGAACCGTCCCAGTTTCCAACAGAGTAGGTATTGGTTGCTTCTGATTCATAGGCGACTGAGTCAACAATGATTTTATCAACACGTACATTTCTATCCTGAGTGGAGGAGGATCCATCGTTAACAAATGCAACTTTTATAGATGAAGCTTGAATAGTAGATGCAGCTTGGTAGGAAAGAGTAACAAAGGTTCCATTAGTTGGATTGCCTTGGATATTCGTCCATTGTTTAACGGTTTGATCGTTAATCTTTAGTTCCAAAGTTGGATAGATATCTCCAACTGGAGTACCTGCTGCTTTGATATCAATTTTTGTTCCTGTTGGTTGAGTAGGGGTAGGAGTTACTTGAGGAGTTGGAGTGGGAGTTGGTGTAGGGCCAGCTGATGGAGTAGGGGTAGGAGTTGATGATTGGGAGTAGGCTGCATAGCCATTACAGTGAAGCCATTCATGTTTTTTATAGCCTCCAGCACAAGATGAACCGTCCCAGTTTCCAACAGAATAGGTTGATGGATCTTCTGTTTGATAGGTTGCTCCATCAAGCTCTATTTTATCAATTCGGATATTTCTATCTTGATTTCCTCCAGACCCGTCGTTGACAAAAGCTACTTTAATATCTCCAATAGCTATTTTTTGATTAAAAGTAAATTCACGATTTACAAACACTCCTGTTGTTGGATTTCCTTGAATATTTGTCCAGGTAGCTGCAGTTTGATCTTTTATCTTTAGTTCCAAGGTTGGATAGACATCTCCAACTGGAGTACCTGCGGCATAGATTTTGACTTTTGAAATCCCAGATTGAGGTGTGGGAGTAGGAGTTGGGGTAGCAACAGGAGGAGTTGGGGTTGGAGTTGGGCCAGTGGTAGGTGTAGGAGTGGGTTGGGCTGAATCAGATTTATACGTAAAGTACCCACCACAAAAGAGCCACTCTGTTTGATAGTTTCCACTGGTACAATCTTTTCCTTGTACCCACATTCCTGTTGAAAAGGTAGAAGGCGACTCGGTTTGATACTCTACTCCGTCAATTACAACTTTATCTACTCGAAGATTTCGATCTTCTTGGCTATTCCCATTATCATTGGTAAATTCTACTTTTATTTGTTCAGCAGTTGGTTTATTCTCAACGGTATGAGTAAAGGTCAGAAATTCTCGATTATTAGGATTCCCTTGTATGTTTCCCCACGTCTTAACATCTATATTATTGATATATAACTTCATGGTTGGGTATTGTCCTTGCATAGGAGTCCCTGCAGCGTAAATCGTAATAGTTGAGGCTGCTATAGCAGATTTAGGTGTGAGAAAAAGAAATCCAGAGAGCAGAATAAGAGTGAGTAAAGTTGATAGAAGAAAGCGTCCTTTTTGCATATGTTATGGGACAAATCCTAGCACACTCTCTTTCGTATGTAAAGTATTATTCAAACCATTCACTAGTAATAGCCGGAAGGTATGCAATAAAATTATCCTCCCCAGTGAAAACAAAGATAGGATAAAGGTATTTAGAATCTTCTGAGGGCAAATAATACCCAAGAATCATATCTTTTATCTTTATCGTTTGGTTTGTTCCCGTATAGGAGGCGATATAGGCTTTTCCATCCTTTAACTCCTCATACGCAAGTGATGATGACTTTATAGGATACGTTGCCAACGCTTCAGTATATTTTTGGTAAAAATAACTTGCTTGAACGACTCTTCCTTGGAATTCTTCTGAGGTGACTAGAACACTGATATTCGTTTTTGGTGGATAGGTATAGGAAAAAGGAAGAGCATCAAGTGGCTTTTGGACAAAGTCTACTCGGGCAATTTGAGATTCTGCTTGTTTTTTGACAGGTGTTAAAATTCCATTTGAGAAGCGATAGAAAGTGATATGGGAAAGTTTAGGGTCAATATCTGGGGGGAAAAGACCAATACGAGAGAAAAAGTCTACTCCAATATTTACTATTTGATCAGGAGTCAGAATAAGAGGGATATTACTTAACTCAGGATTGGAAAGATAGGGAGTGACATAGGACAGAGTATTATTTAATGTATTAAGCGTAACTGTTTGAGGAGTTTCTCCTTTTTGAGTCCATTGATACATAATAGGAGTAAGAGAATTTTCCTCAACAGTCCCAGACTCTTTAAGTGTAAGACCTATTTTAGCTACTTTTTCTCGTGCTCGATCTACGTCAAGAAGACTTGTCGTGTTAAAAAGGAATTCACGAACTGGTCCTCTGTCAGTAAAGTTAGGCAGAAAACCAGTAATAGTTTGCAAGTCATAGGTGAAATCTCCTGAAACGACGTTTTTGGGAAATTCTATTTTTGGAAGTTTTCCATATAGTACGTTTGGTGGTTCAACAGGTGTTGGGAAAAAGTATTCTTTAACTAGTAAGCCTCCACGATATAAGAGATATATTCCTAATACTACCAAAAGAAAAATACTAATCCATTTTAGTCCTGTTTTTACCCATTCAGTAGTTGAGTGAAGTGTCCACATACCTTGAGTATATGGAATACATACGCTACAATGCAAGAAAACTGAGTATGGAAAAAGTAGTAAGAACCAGAATTGCCCCATCCCCCACAGGTGAAGATATCCATGTAGGTAATTTGTACACAGCGTATCTAAGTTATATCTATGCCAAAAAACATAATGGGCAATTTATTGTGCGTATTGAAGATACCGACCGTGAGAGGTTAGTCCCAGGCTCTGAGCAAAGAATCATTAAAACGCTTCATGAATACGGAATTGAAGAGGATGAGTCACCGGAAAAGGATGGTCCTTTCTCTCCATATCGTCAGTCAGATAGATTAGCACTCTATAAAGAGTATGTTGGGAAATTAATTGAAAATAAGACTGCGTATTACTGTACCTGTTCGAAAGAGCGGTTAGAAGAACTTAGGGCAGCTCAAATTGCTGCAAAAAAGACACCTCGATACGACAAACATTGTTTATCTCGACAAGATGAAATAACAAATGAGATTGAAAAGGGAGCAGACTATGTTATCCGAATGGATATTCACAAAGACCAAGAAATCACTTTTACTGATGTGGTGAGAGGGGAAATCACTTTTCATAGTAGTGATTTAGATGATCAAGTACTTCTCAAATCCGATGGGTTTCCCACCTATCATTTGGCAGTTGTTATTGATGATCACTTAATGGAGATAACCCATATTATTCGAGCTGAGGATTGGATCTCCTCAACTCCCAAACATATTTTGCTCTATAAAGCGTTTGGTTGGGAATTACCTGTATTTTGCCACGTTCCGATCTTAAGAAATCCTGATAAAACAAAACTTTCAAAACGGAAAAATCCTGTTTGGGCTCATTGGTATTTAGAGCAAGGATTTCTTCCTGAAGCCATGCTTAATTTTTTGATCCTTATGGGATGGAGTCATCCGAATGAAAAAGAAATTTTTCCACAAAGTGAGTTTATCAAGTATTTTGAATTAAGTGATATCAGAGCAGTTGGTCCGGCCTTTGATGTTGTAAAGCTTAAGTGGATGAATCAGCAGTATATTATGGCTCTTAGTGATGAAGAATTGAAGCAGCGATTGCTTGAGTTTTTACCCTACTTAAGAGAAAAAACCAATCTTGAAAAACTGCTTCCACTAGTAAAAACTCGAATGCAAGTCTTGGGGGACTTTCCCTCTCTTGCAGCTCACTTCTATACTTTTTCTCTTCCAGTAGTGCGAGAGGAAAAGGAAAAAGAAGTTGCACGATTTTTAATCGAAGCGTTTGAAAAAATAAGTGCGTGGAATAATGAAACTATTCTCGCTGTTTTTAAAGAGACTCTTACCAAATATGGTATACGAATGCCAGTTTTGTACTATATACTAACAGGAGAGGAAAAAGGTCTTCCCCTTCCTGAGTCAATTGAGATTTTAGGCAAAGAGGAAGCTCTTTCTCGACTGAAAAGATTTTATGATCAATAAACAACGCCTCCATAAATCATTTGGCTATGCTCTTGAAGGTATTTGGTTTGTCATGAAACATGACCAAAATATTCTCATTCATATCCTTTTTGCGCTGGGTGTTTTAGTAGCAGCTGTATTACTTGGAATGAATCATGTGGAAGTATCGGTTCTTGGAATTGCTATTCTTTTTGTCATTATTGCTGAAATGCTTAACGCCTCCATTGAAAAAGTAATTGATCTTATTACTAAGGAGCATCGTATTGAAGCAAAAATAGCCAAAGACGTATCCGCTGGAATGGTTCTTGTCTCAGCTATTGGTGCTGCTATTTTGGGCCTATTTATGTTCCTGCCGAAATTATTCTCTTTGGTATGGTAAAAACATTTTCCCTAAAAAATGGAATAAAGATAGCTTTCTATCGCGTTCCTACTCTCAAGTCGTTTTATATCCAAGCCCTTGTCAAAAGTGGCTCTTTAGTTGAGGATCCTAAAGAGAATGGTATTGCTCATTACATGGAACACATGCTAATGCAGGGAATCCCCTCATATCCTACAGCTGAAGATTTATCTATGTTTGTTGAGAGTATTGCTGGAAACTATAATGCCTTTACTTCAGGAATGACTATTGCTTCTCCTATGAGTGTTCCGATTACTCATGCAGAGGATGCGATTCGAATTATAAGTGAGATTTTCTACTCTCCTCTTTTTCCTGAACACTCGATGGAAAAGGAAAGACGAGCAGTTCTTAACGAAATCAAGCAAGATATGGACTCTCCCTATTTCAAGCTAGCTCAGTTTTCCAGAAAAACTCGCTACATTCCTAAAAGTAAACTGCAGTACGTAACTGCAGGAAGTGTTGAGACGGTATCTACCTTTACCAGAGATGATCTAGTTAATTTTTGGAGCTCATACTTTATTCCTAAAAATACGTATCTCTACGTTAGAGGAGATATGAGTGAGAAAAAAGTAAAAGAACTGTTAAATACATACTTTGGAAAAGTAGAGGATAAAAGGGAATTTGCGGGGTATCCTGATATTTCAGACAAAGACTTATTGGGAAGAGGAGTTGCAATAAGAAAGGATGACACACTGCAAGTGAACTATGTAGATTTCACCTACCAAGTAGCTGCAGGAGATGATCCACTGCTTGATCGAATCGCTCAACGTGTTGCGATAATGATTTTAGGAAGAATGCATACGAGTAGACTCTTTCGACTTCTTAGGTATCAAAAAGGGTTAGTCTATGGAGTCTCTGCAGGATCGACGATGTGGCCAAAACTAGGAGTAGGAGGAGTCTCTAGTGAAGTGACTACAGAACATGTGGAGGAAGTTATTAGACTTATTACTCAAGAGCTGCATGTCTATTTATCAGATGGACCTTCTCAGGAAGAAATAGATAAAACGGTTAATTATTTAAAAAACAGCTGGCTTATGGTATATGACAACTGGGCTTCTCTTTCTGAATGGATCAAAGATGAGTTCCTTTGGGAGGATAAGATAAATATGCCTGAGGAATACATTAAACTACTTGAGAAAATAAAACGAGAAGATGTTCACTCTGTTATGAAAAAATATTGGAAGCTAGATAAATTGCAACTTATTGTTCAAGGACCAGGAATAACTGAAGCTGACAAAGAAAAATTTGAAAAGATTATTAAGATTCTGTAGAAGACGTAAGCCCTCCTGTTATTTGTTCTCGGAGTTCTCTTAATTTTCTTCGATCTTCTCCATATTCTGTCTTGTCTCTAGCTTCTATACCTGAGAGTAGCCCTTCCGCTTCGGTGATGATAAGAAGTGCCTCTCCTTTTTTCCCATCTTGTTCCAAAATACGGGCCAAATCTAATCGAGCATGAGCGGTGAAGTAGGTTGGAGGATTAGCTAAGTCTGCTATTTCTACTCCTCTATGGGCAGTTGTAAGCGCAGTAGGAAGATCTCCTGCTGCTGCTTGGAGACGAGCCAAAATAACCAGAGACATACCCAAATGCTCTGAGTTATCTATCTCTGTTAGTACATCGATACTTTCTTGAGCTAGATCTAGTGCTTCAGCTAGTACTTTTTCTGCTTCTTGAATATTTCCAGTATCTCTAAGAGTTTTTGCCTTAACCCCACGAACACTAGCTCTGTCTCGCAGGATGGCTCCAATTCTTAGTTTGTCATCAAGTGCAGTAACTTCTTCTTGGGATTGGGAATAAAGAGAGTCAATATGATCTAAATCTCGCCCTTCCTCGGTATATTCAGTAATTCCCATCATATGTAAAACATCAGCTGCTAGAAGAGGATAAATTGATAGAGTTTTCTCGCGAAGAATTCTGTATGATTCCATCGCCTCAGTAGTTCTTCCAGCATTTCGCAAGTTTTGTGCTTTATGAAATTCTAAATCAAACAGTTTTCGCTCAGCTGCTTGCACATCTTTTAATCGATGTATGAGAGCCATTTGTTCACACTTTCCTTTAACAGTTTGCAAAAGAGCCAGTGCGTGATCTAGTTGATCTACTTGACTGGTTTGAGCAATAGCTTCAATAACTCGTAACTCAACTCCTGTTGCCCATATCTCACGAGTTGCGTCATCAGGAGATGGAGTATCTGTGGCTACTCTTATCTGTTCGGCAATGCTTTCAGCGGTTTGGAGAGGGTTGTCATTTTCTGTATTGGGGAGGTATGCTCTGACTGTTTCTGCTTTTCCGCGAACGTAAAGAGTGAAAACAGGGGAGTGATTTTCAGGGGGTGGAAAACTCTGAGCTTGAGTATAGGCTTCTAATGCTTCTTGATAATTCCCTGCTTCTCTCTCGACATTACCTAAAAAATCAAACGGAATAGGAAGAAGTGTTTCATCCCCACTTTCTCTAGCGATTGCAATTCCTTCTCGAGTCAAGTCTCGAACTTCTTCCAACAATCGAGCTTTTTCGTCTTTATTGTTTACTCCACGAGAATTTCTCTCCAGAACTCGAGCAAGTTCAATACGTAGCTCTGTTGCAGTCTGAGGAGTAGCGCCTTTTATGTGGATTCCTTCTCGAAGTACACGTTCAGCAAGAATAGGATCTGCGTTTGGTCCTTCAAATGCTCTTACTGCCTCTTCAAGATATGCATGAGGATCTACTCTTTCACCTGATTTTTCTGATGGAGTTCCCATAGGTCTATTATATCATTTTTAGCAAATTCTTAATCTATTCTTATTTTGAGTGGTATAATAGATAATGATTGTTTTTATCTAGCAATACTTTTTTTTGCTGGTATCAGATACAGCATATTATGGGTCAAGACATTTTTTTAGTAGAGGACATTAAAGATATTCAGGTGAAAAAAAATGGAAATTCAACTGTTTTATCAGTCGATGATTTGACGCTTGATCGTTCGACACTGCAAGTTAGAAGAGGAGAGAAGGAAATTCAACTGACTCCTAAAGAATTTAAACTATTGGAGTATTTAATGTTAAACCAAGGAAAAGTTCTTACACGGGAAGTGATTTTAAATCAGGTCTGGGTATATGCGCCAAACGTAGAGACTCGAGTTGTTGATGTCTATATGGGATATCTTAAAAAGAAGATAGATCATGACTTTGAGAAGCATCTGATTAAATCTGTTAGGGGATTTGGGTATTCTTTGAAAGAGTAGTTTGTTTCTGAATCCTAATGCCTCTCCTTGGTTTTTCGCACGAATTCTAGTAAAATAGCTTTACTTACTGCGGAGTCGTCTAATGGTAGGACAACGGAATCTGGATCCGTTTATTGGGGTTCGACTCCCTGCTCCGCAGCCAATATAAGAACCGAGAGTGACCGTACTCTCTAAATAGCCCGATGGGTAGCTTACATTCAAATTCGATATCTACTTTGGGTATCATTTGCAACCGTACTTCAAATTATTATTACTTTGCTAAATAAGCAGGCAAGATAAGACTTATTTTTTATATCCTACTGCAAAAACAGAGAGAAAGTTAGTCGTAGTAGAAATTGTCATTTTTTTTTCATCGATAACAAAAGGAGCATTGACTGATTGCCATTTTTTCTTCTGAGTATTGTAATAAATAATCTGTAGCTGCTTTTTAGTAATACCATGAGTCTTTTTATACGGGAGAGTAATAATTATTGGTTTTACAAAAGAGGTAACGGGGTATCCATTAAATGAAGAAGTCGCAGAAAATTGAAAAAATTCACTCACAATATTATATTTTTGCATCCACGGGAAGGGAGCAAGATTTGTATTTATCAGTGTTCCAGATGATAGTGCTTGAATGTCGGTTAAAACATCAATAAAAGTGGCTGATTTAGGAATAAAAATAGAGGCTCCTTTCGTTTTAATGTCACCTGTTTTAAATGTTTGATTACCCATATAATTTGGACCGAAATGGATTTCGTTTTTCCATCCTGATGGGTGATTTTGATTTGGTATTGAGTTTGAAGAAGACGGTGAAGAACTGGAAGGAGTTGGGGTGGGGAATGTATAGGTGATAGTAGTAGTGTCTGATATATTACCTGCTTGATCAGCTCCAAAAGTTTTTAAAGTTGTATTAGAGGAGATAGTTAAAGGCGTTGTGTAGACACTGCTACTTGTACTTGGAGTGGTTCCATCAAGAGTGTAGTAAATAGTTGAATAAGATTTATCAGAAGTGATAGTTACAGATTGATTTGAACTGAAAGTTCCACTAAGTGGAGTAATTGTTAGATTTGGAGTAGTATATATTGTATTTAGTGCCCAGCTAACCCATTGTTGGCGATATGCAGTATAACCAGCTGGATCTGTAGGATGAATGTTATCTCCTGAGATATAACTCTCGTTGGTGTTAAAGTATGACCACAGATCGGGACCTCGGATAATACTGGGATGATCAGTATATAGTTGATCAATTTTTGTGTTGAGAGTGGGTGCATTGCTTAGGATATTAGTAGTTTTCCCATAAATAATATGTGGGATAATTGCAATTTTGCCTGCAGTCTCAATTGTATTTACGAGCGAAAGGAGATTGTTATAAAATGTTGTGCCAATTGTTGGGTCTCCTGCACCTGCTAGATTTGCATCATTGGTCCCGTAGTTTAAAACGACAAATTTGCCTGGAAAATTTGTGAGCCACGCGCTTATACTAGCAACTGCATTAGTGCTGCTTGCGCCTGCTATCCCCCCGTTTTCCTGAAGTGGGTAATACGTGTTGTTTGATGCGTTAACTAGTTGCCCAAAGGTATTGCCATGTGTTGAGTCATGCTGAAGGCCATATTGCGTTACTGAGTCTCCTAAAAATAGCCAGTTATCAATTACGCCCGAGGAGCTATTATGAATATCCATATTTAAGGATACGTCAAAGTTTGCTACTGCACCATCTGTAGCAGTAACTGACATACGTATCCAATTGTATCCTTCCAAATTTAAGACATGCTGTCTGGAATGAAAAACATTACCTGTGACGGTGACGAGTGTTACCCATCCACTTCCAGGTAAGCTACCTCCAGCAGCACTATTGGCTTGGATGGTGTAGTTAGCCGGCATGTTATAAGCAAAGGTGGGCAGAATAATGGTATGGTCATAAGGACTGGTAGTAGGGTCGTTATACCAGGCTAGAACTACATTTTTTCGTGAATCAGAAGCTATTCCTGACAGATCATAACTTATTGTCACTGGTGATCCAGATGACGGTTGTGCCGCGCAAGATCTCCATTGTGTGGAGTAGTCTGCATCATTGGCTCGACTAGCTGGATAATTAGCAAAACAATCATCTGATGAATAGGCGGGTATAGATCGACTAATCAAAGGAAGAGAAGCTATAGGAGAAGCAGCATTAGTCTGAGGAGTAAAAAAAGATGATATGAAAAGCAGTAAAACTATGAACACGAAAAAAGATTTCATATTACTAGTATAGTCTAAATCATTTGTAGGTGACATACATATCAGGCATTCTGTATCTTAGATATATTCTGAAGGATAGATGCTATATAGGTAAATTACTAGTTTTCGCTAAATTCAAGGATTGCTATACTCCGGGTGTAATAGCTTTGCAGATTTATTTGATTGCAAGAGATATTAACATGTCATGACAGCTTGACAAGGAACCTAGTGGCAAACTAGAATAATGTCAAATCTACTTGACATTTAAAAGCTAATCATGGATCATATACATAACAAAGTTTTTGAGTTACGCAAAGAATTAAATGTAACGCAAGAAGACCTAGCAAAAGCAGTAAGTGTGTCCAGGCAAACAATTATTGCAATAGAAAAAGGTAACTATACTCCGTCATTGCTGCTTGGGATAAAAATTGCCAGGTTTTTTAAAAAGCCTGTTGAGGAAGTATTTATATACAAAAATGAATATGAAGAATAAATTCATCGGTGAAATAATTATCTCTTTCGCCCTAATTGGACTGTTAGTTTTCTTCATCAATCCTTTAGATCTACTTATGCCCCATATGCTTCATCCATTGATGGTACCGTTTCTTGTAATATTATTTATTATATTCACAGGGTTTCTTTGGAAAGAAACACCCGGCGATGAGCGAGATCAAATGCACAAATTTATAGCTTCCAGGTCTGCATATTTTGCTACGATAACACTGTTGATTGTTGGAGTTATAGTTCAAAGTTTTCAAGGACAAATTGATCCGTTTCTTGTTATCGCAATTTGTGTTGGGTTACTTGTAAAAATAATTGGTCTTATTTACGGACATGTAAAACATTAATATGAAAGGGGGTGAATGATGTGAATAACAAATTAATAATTGCAGGTGTTGTGTTTTTAGTTCTTGCAGGTGGTGGAGTTTTTTTCTCAAGTCAACAATCAAAAAGCGCTGAAAATGCAAAAATGGCACAAGAAGAAGCAGCCATGGTGGGAAAAGAAGGTGCTGTAATGGAAGGTAATGACGAGGTAATGATGAAGAATGACGATTCAGCAATGGAAAAAGACGATGCTATGATGCAAAAGAGTGATGATCAATACGTAGAGTATTCAAAAACTGTATTAGACAATGCTTCTAGCAATCGTCGAGTGCTGTTCTTTTATGCGTCTTGGTGCCCAACTTGTAAGTCTGCAGATGCAGATTTAAAGGCAAATACAAGCAAGATTCCTACTGATGTAGCTGTTATACGGGTTAACTATAGTGATTCTGAAACAGATCAAGAGGAAAAAGATCTTGCCAAAAAGTATGGTATTACCTACCAGCATACATATGTCCAAATCGATGGACAAGGAAAAGAGATAATGAAATGGAATGGTGGTAAAACAGATGAGTTACTGACTAAAATTAAATAGTCTGTGTTGTGGTTTTTATCAAAGCATAAAAACCATATCAGAGGGTAATTAACAAAATATGATATTACTGATAGCATTTGCATTCTTAGCAGGAGTCATAACTGTTCTCTCTCCGTGTATCTTACCAATTCTTCCTATAATTCTCACTTCAAGTATTGGCGGGGTAAGTACTGGAAAATCACGTCCCCTCGGTGTGGTGATTGGATTTATATTAAGTTTTACTTTTTTCACTCTATTTTTATCAACCATCGTTCGACTTAGCGGTATTTCAGCAGATACACTCAGGTTGGTTTCAGTACTTGTTATCGGAGGATTTGGCGCATCACTGCTTATCCCGCAATTCCAAGTACTGGTTGAAAAGATGTTTTCAAAGATGGCAGTATTCATGCCAAGCAATCAAAGGAGAACAGGCTTTGGTGGTGGATTACTCATAGGTTTTTCTGTTGGATTACTTTGGACACCGTGTGTAGGACCAATACTCGCATCTGTCATATCTCTTGCTATTACGGGAACGGTTACTTTTGACGCATTTCTTATCACCCTTGCTTATGCTTTAGGTACAGCAATTCCAATGTTTTTGATAATGTTAGGTGGTCAAAATGCACTCCGACGAGTTCCTTGGTTACTTGCAAATCTTGGCCATATTCAAAAACTATTTGGAGTTCTTATGATCCTGACTGCAATTGGAATATTCTTTAATATTGATCGAAAATTCCAAACGTTTGTTTTAGAGAAATTTCCCCAATATAGTGTCGGGCTTACACAACTTGAAGATAACGAGGCAATAAGAAATGAATTGGATAGGAAGGCGGACAAGAAATAAAGAAAGAAGACATGGGAAAGCCTATGTTTGATGTATCGAGTCCAAAGGGTCCAACAGTACCAGAGCTCATTCCTGGCGGAGCCTGGTTTAATAGTGATCCGCTGTTGCTTTACGGTTTGTTCCTGATGAACGTTAAACAAAGTCGGTAAACTATTTACCTAAAGAGTTTAATTAGTTGCGGGCAATTTCAGAAGTAGTTGACCGTGTTTGATATTATCCAGAAAGGTAGGTATAGTATTGCTAAAGAAAGATAAGGTGCTATAATTAACATTATTAAATAGCTAAGAACTTATGTTTAAAGAATTCAAACAATTTTTACTTCGAGGGAATGTTGTTGATTTAGCAGTTGGTGTTGTGATAGGTGCTTCTTTTGGTACTGTTGTTACAGCTCTTGTTTCAGATCTTTTGACTCCATTAATAGCGGCAATTGCCAAGGTTCCTGATTTTGGAGGCCTTTCTTTCACATTAAACGGAAGTAAATTTATGTATGGCCATTTTATTAACGCACTCATTTCCTTTATTCTTGTTGCAGGCGCAATTTTCTTCTTTGTGGTCAAGCCGATGAATATGCTTATTGCCAGATCCCATAAAGAACCGCCTGCAGATCCTACAACCAAAAAGTGTAAAGAGTGTCTAAGCGAGATACCTCTTCAAGCAAAACGCTGTTCGCATTGCGCGCAAGTTGCAACCAAATAAAACTATTAATTAATCAATAGGTCTCAACATGTTTATGTCCTGATATTACCTCAGGTTTATTTATCATCCCTTGAGGCAAACCAGAGATCCTGTGTTTTGGGCTCTGGATTCCTGTCTTTGTAGGAATGATATGGTTTCTAGGTGAAATGCTATTTAGCTAAGAACTTCTAGAGAAGATGTCAATAAGGTCAAGCGTTTGAAGCGGATAGTTTAACTAAGTGTTTTAGTCTCTACAGCAAGTGTATCTCTTCTTAAGAGTAGGATTCAAAAGTTGAGAGTAGGAAAAGAAGAACCATTTTGCAGATGGTGGGTAGAATGTCTATATAATCTGGTTTTTAACCTGACTAGAATAGCATTAGAGTTATTTCCTTATAGATACTCTGAGTCAGAATGATCCGAAACCACTACGTTTAGCTTATTCGCAGCTCTTTTAGTCAGCACTTCTCTTTCATGCTATACTTCTTCTACTCATGCCCGATCTTTCAACAACCGTTAAAAAAATAAAAAATCTTATTACAGGGGAGGATACTGCTTTTGAACTAACTCAAGAATTTAAAGACTGTATTGATAGTATGGAAAATACCTCTTTAAATCTTTTCATTACAGGAAAAGCTGGGACAGGAAAATCTACTCTTATTGAATACTTTAGAAATACTACTAAGAAGAAAGCTGTTGTTTTGGCTCCAACCGGTTTAGCAGCCATTAATGTTCGAGGACAAACCATTCACTCTTTTTTCCATTTCTCTCCTCGCTTCATGTCACCTAACTCGCCACAGCGTCATTCTAATTCTCGAATCTATCGAGATTTAGATACAATTATTATTGATGAGATTTCCATGGTTCGTGCAGATCTTTTAGACGCAATAGACAAGTTTATGAGAATCAATGGAAAGGATCGAGCAGTTCCGTTTGGAGGAGCTCAAATAATTGTAGTTGGAGACTTATATCAACTTCCTCCAATTGTCACGAGAGAAGAGATGGGTGTTTTTAGTGAGTTTTATCCTACTCCGTACTTTTTTAGCTCAGATGCCTTTTCTTCATCTGGATTTTCTGTAATAGAGTTAACAAATATTTTTAGACAAAAAGATCTAACCTATGTAAATCTTTTAAATAAGATAAGAGTAGGAGAAGTAATGAGTGAGGATTTGGCTCTTATCAACACTCGAGTAATAGTTAGAGACTATGAAAAGATCAGAAGAGAATACATTACTCTAGCGACAACGAATAGTGTGGTTAATGCGATTAATGATTCAGAGCTTAATAAAATTAATAATCCTTCCTTTTCTTTTGATGCAAGTGTTGAAGGAAATTTTCCAACTGAGGATAGAATTTTGCCAGTTGAGATGGAGTTAAATCTCAAAAAAGGAGCAAGAGTTATTTTTGTCAAAAACGATAAAGGCAGAAGATGGGTGAATGGAACATCAGGAATAGTACATGAAGTAAACTACGAAGTAGTGAAAGTAAAACTGGATGAGGAAGGGTATCATGAAATCGTCTCGGTTCCTCTTGAGGAATGGGAGAATATTAAATATGAGTTTGATGAAGAAACAGGACAAGTTGTTCCAGCAGTTTTGGGCAAATTGAAACAATACCCTTTGAAGCTGGCTTGGGCTATAACCATTCATAAAAGCCAAGGGATGACTTTTAGTAAAGTAAATATCGATTTTACTAAATCTCCATTCACTCATGGCCAAACCTATGTAGCACTCAGTAGATGTCGAACTCTTGAAGGAATGGTTGTCACGAAGCGAATTTATCCTAACGATGTGATTGTTGATCCCCGAATTCTAGAATTCTCCAAACGTCTTGGGAGGTTATGATTTTATCAAATAGTTACTTTTTGTTATTATAAAAATATGCCCAATACCTCCCCCTGGATTACTCAACTGAAAAGAAAACTTCCAAGTCATACACTAAAAGAAAACAAAAAAACTCATATTGCAATTGTTGGAGGGGGAATAGCAGGTATTGCGTCTGCTTATTACATTCTAAAACATACTGATAGAGATGTCCTGTTGCTAGAGGGAGATAAAATTGCCCATGGTGCAACTGGACATAACGCTGGACAAGTTGTTAGTTACTTTGAAAGGCAACTCTCAGGATTAGTAAAAGAATATGGGTTAGAATTAGCTGCTGATGCACAAAAAGCAGTAAATTCTGCTTGGAATTTACTCGAGCAAATATTTGTAAATACTAATATTAAAACCCCCTTTGCTCAGTTTACAGGATATGCAGGTTGTCAGGATTTAGATGAAATTCTTGTGCATTTAGAAAATAATTGGTACAGCCGGGAAGTAGCGATAAATATGGAACCTTTAGTAATTTCTGAAGAGTTTTTAGATAAGAAAAGAATCCCTGAAAAATATAATGGGTTATATTCACTGGTTCCTCATATTGATGTTCTCTCTCTCCTTCAAACGAAAGACTCACGCTATATTGCTGCACTTTCTGCAAGAAAAGGGTGTATGAATAGTGCGCTGTTTTGTGAAGAAATACTGGAATATTTGGTTGAACACTATAAAAAGCGATTTGAATTTTTTGAACATAGTCATGTAAAAGAAGTTTGTTTAGATAATGGATTTGCCCAGTTAAAAGTGGGAGAGTTTGAAGTAGTTGCTGATCGAGTCGTATTGTGTACGAATGGATTTGAGAAGTTTAAAATTACGAACAGAGTAGGAAAAGATATTAATACTAAATTCCACCATTTAGTAAATGGAGCAGTAGGGTATATGGCGGCATACCTTGAAGAACATACCATGCCACCTGTTGCAATTAGCTACCTTCCTAAAACGAATACAGCAAGTAGTGCAATGGAAAATGATCCGTATTTTTATTTAACTCGTCGTACCTTTGAATTGGAAGAAAATCAAAAAGATAGTTTGATCTGTATTGGAGGTCCAGAAGTATTAATGGAGGATACAAACAAATATTCTAAAGAAGAACATTCTTATCCTGAAGAAGCTCAGAAAGTAATTGATGAATTTTTGCATCAAACGTATATGTTTGCACCGAAAGGAGAAATAAAGTATCAGTATAAGTGGCATGGTCTAATGGGATATACACCAAATGGCTTGCGCTGTATTGGGCCTGAACCACTAAATCCTGTACTTCTTTATAATTTAGGGTGTAATGGAGTAGGAATCCTTCCATCAATTTATGGAGGGCGAAAAATTGCTCAGTTTATTAATGGAGAAAATATCAAAAGATCAATCTTTGATCCACAAACTGAATATCCTGATGAATCTGCGTTGACACTGCCTTCATCAACTTCTAAAACAGTATCTCAACGTAGTTTTTCGCTCCGATCTATTTGGAATAGGATTTTTAATTAAGTATAGAATATACTATTCAGTATGCTTACAGAGCCTTCTATCTCTATCAGTTCTATTCTTCATAGCATCTCTACGCACTATGGCCTTGAAGTTACCTCACTTGCCTTCATGAAGGGAGGAGAATGCTCTTGGGGGTATAAAGTTGAATCTTCTGATCACAAGATATACTTTCTCAAAATTCATACTGGGATACAGTCACCTGATATTAGGCTGCAAGTATTATTGAGACTTCATGAAGAATGTGGAATTAATTCGATCGTATATCCGATTAAGACGAAGACAAACCAAGCATTTTTCTTTCTTGATTCCTATCCGACTGCAATGTTTCCATTTATTAATGGAAACATTGTTGCTGATACACCTCTTGATACGGATCAGCAATTTGAATTAGGAGTCTTGTTAGGAAAACTTCATAAAGCTGATGAAGTAATAGGGAAACTGGAATTAAAAGAAACTTTCTCTTTGGATTTTAAAACAAGTCTGATCAGGTGTCTATCTGATTTTTCTTCCGAAGAAGAGAATAAAGAAGAAAAAGAGGCAAGAGTATTATTACAAATTAATAAAGAAAAGATAATACAAAAGTTAGATGTATTAGAAGAAATAAGTAATTCACTCAAAGAAAAACGGATAGAGTTTGTTATTTGTCATTCTGATCCTCATGGATGGAATATTATGGTTGATGAGCAAAGGAAAATATATTTAGTTGATTGGGATGGCGTATTATTGGCTCCAAAAGAAAAAGATTTCTTTATGATTGAAAATACTCCATCTTTAACAGAAGGATATGAAAGCATTGTTGGAAAATTTACTTTGGATGAAAATATTTTAAAATTTTATCGTATAAGATGGAATCTCTCAGAAATTGAAGACTGGAGTAATCGTCTGCTTTATGGAAACGAAAATGAAATCCAACGAATACATTATCTAGATTCACTAAAAAGTGAAATAAGCAATTTATAGTATTAAACGTAACCTGAGTTAAAAAAGAAGAAACGTATTATGCTTTTACCTTAGTTTTAATTTTTTTAGCTGGTTTTCTAAGAGCTTTTTGTTTTACTTTCTCTAACACTTCTTTTCCTTCATCTCCTGCAAGTTCAACAATTTCGTCAATTTTTTGTTGTAAAGATTTCTTTGCCTCGGCAAGAGTTTTTTTAATCATCTTTTTTTTCTTCTCGTCGGTAAGAGCAGTAGCTAACGCTCCTGCAGCCGCTCCAATTGCTGCACCAATAATACTTGAAATAATTCGTGATTGTGCTGATTTAGACATATTCACCTCCTTCCTTTAAAAAATATTTTTTATTGTTTTTTGGATAGGACTAGGTTAATAGTAAAGGTTCTTACAGAAAAATCAAGTTTTTAAGCTAAAGGAGAGAGTTATTGACAATACAATCTCTAATTTTTCCATAAAATACGTAAAACTGATTCTTTACCTAGGTAAAAATTACTTTAAGTGAATTAGCATAAAAGACCCATAAGTATGAGTTTTCTGATATAATCGAAGAGGTAAATACCTAATACTTCAAACTATCTTCACAAGAAGTTTTCCTTCTGAAGAATATTACCCGTACTGTTTGTAAAGGTAAAAATACATTATGATCACAGCTAAAAATCTTTCATATAGCTATTCAAAGCTCACTGTCTATCAAGACTCAAGCTTTTCCATCCAAAAAGGGGAAATTGTCGCGCTTGTCGGACCAAACGGAGCAGGAAAATCGACTCTTTTTAAGCTATTAAAAGGAGAAGAACATCCAACAGGAGGAAAGTTACAGATTCTGGGATCTGTTGGCTATGTTCCTCAAGAAATTAAACATGACCCTCTTCTTGAAAGTGCAAGAACTATCCGGGAGTACATTAATCCACAGGAAAAAAAGGAAGATTGGGAGCTTATGATGATGCTTCACTCTATGGAAATGAATGCAGACTTAGAGGTTACTCCAAAGCTTCTGAGTGGAGGACAACGAACCAAACTGGCTCTTCTTCGAGCTATAATTGACGAACCAGATGTTTTACTTCTTGATGAACCAACAAACTTTTTAGATACCGAAGGAAAAGAATGGATAATGAATTTTTTGAGTGAATATCCAAATACTCTTATTGTGATATCTCATGACATTAACCTCTTAGATCATCATATTGATAAAGTGATTGCTGTTAATCCTAGTACAAAAAAGATTGAGGAATATAAAGGAAACTATACAAAGTACCTTCAAGTCAAAGGGAGTAATGAAGAAAACCTCAAGAAAAAATATGAAAATGACCAAAAAGAGATTGCTAGGATGAAAAAAAGTTTACTAAAAATGGCTCGTATGAGCTCAGCCAAGGGGGCACGGGCACGGGCAAATGTTCAAACTCGAATTGACCGAGTGACTCAATCCCTTCCTGAGTTGCCAAAAGAAATTGCCCATATTAAATTCACCCTTCCTGAACCAATTCATACGAGTGAAATTCCACTGAGTGCGAAAAATATTTTCAAAAGTTATGGAGAAACTCAAATTCTCTCTGACGTAACGCTATCCATAAGAAGAGGGGAGCGCATTGCCCTTTATGGACCAAACGGAGCGGGGAAATCAACCTTTATTAAAATTCTCATGGAACGAATAGAGCCAGATAGTGGAGAAGTGATTAAAGATACTAATTTACACATTGGTTATTATTCTCAAGAATTTGAAACCTTTGACTTTAGTAAGACAGTTATGCAAACTGTTGAGGAGAAGTGTGATTTACCTCTTACGCAAACCCGACCAATTTTGGCAAAATTCAATTTTTTACATAATCGTATCTATCAAACAGTAGGAACACTTTCTGGAGGAGAAAAAACGAGATTATCCATTGCTCTTTTGATGCTTCAAAATTATAACCTTTTGATTTTGGATGAACCAACAACCTACTTAGATATTGTTTCTCAAAAGATTATTCTTGAAGCGTTAAAAAGTTATAAGGGTGCTATGCTTTTTGTCAGTCATACCGATGAGTTTGTGCAGGGTTTAGCTCCAAATAGAATTATGTTTCTTCCTGAGAATATGATTAAATACTGGATTCCTGATGACCTAGAAAATTACTCTTCTTTTTAGGTTTTTTCGTCATTTTTGGACAATCCGCCACTTGACAGCTAGCAACTCCTATGATAGAGTGCTAATACAATTTTATGAACTACTCTGAAAAAGTGCCCACAGAAAGATTGGTTCCGGTAATCCCTATCCGCGACGGTATAATATTTCCCCATACAGACTCAGTCTTGACGTTTGGCAGACCAAAAAGTTTAGCAGCCCTTGAATCATCTTTTTCTCAACAAGAGCGTGTCGTTTGTTTTGTGCTGCAAAAAAACGCAAGGCTAAATGATCCAAGCATTGAAGACCTCTATAGTATTGGAACGCTTTCTCGAATTGAGCGAATGATTAGAGCTGATGGAGAGATTAATGCTCAAGTTAGAGGACTGGTTCGAGTCAAAATCGTAGGATTTGAACAATATGATTCCTATCTTATGGCTCGAGTTGTGGAACTTGAGGATGAGTTAGAAACTTCTCCTGAAATTGAAGCGCTTTGTAATCATTTGCGAAATGAATTCAGAAAAGCAATGAATTATGGCAAAACCGCTGACTTTCTTGTTTTTATGAATATCATGTCTGTGGAGTCAGCATCTGAGCTCTCTGACTATATTGCTTCAGCTTTGGATATCAAACCTCAAGAGCGTCAACTCCTTTTGGAAATGACTAATGTCAAGCTTCGATTGCAAAAGATTACAGAACTTCTAGCGAAAGAAATCAAAGTATTAGAGCTTGAGCGGCGAATTGCCTCAAAAACTCAAGAGCGATTTGAAAAAGGCGCAAGAGAGGCCATGCTTAGAGAGAGGCTTAAAACAATTGAGAAAGAACTAGGAGAGGAAGATGATGAGATCAAAGAACTTCTTTTCAAAGTGAAAGAAGCCAAAATGCCAGAAGACGTTGAGGAAAAGGTTAGAAAAGAAATTAAAAAACTTCAAAACATGAATCAATATAATCCAGAAGCTGGATATATTAGAAATTATGTTGATTGGCTAGTGAGTCTTCCATGGAATACAGAGCCAGGTGAGCCTATTGATATCAAAACTTCTGAGGAAATTTTAAATCAAGACCACTTTGGACTCAAAAAAGCCAAAGAACGTATTCTTGAATACTTAGCAGTACAGCAACTTGCTGGAAAAATGAAAGGACCAATCCTTTGTTTCGTAGGTCCTCCAGGAGTTGGAAAAACGTCCATTGGTAAATCTATTGCCAAGTCACTTAATCGAAAATTTGTCAGAGTTTCTCTTGGTGGAATTCGAGATGAAGCTGAAATCAGAGGACATAGACGTACGTATGTAGGTGCACTTCCTGGAAGAATTATCCAAGGAATCAAAGATTCAGGAACGAATAATCCTGTATTTATGCTGGACGAGATTGATAAAGTGGGAGCTGATTTTCGAGGAGATCCATCCAGTGCTCTGCTTGAAGCACTAGATCCAGAACAAAACATTGAATTTTCCGATCACTATCTAGAAGTGCCATTTGATCTATCCAATGTACTCTTTATTACAACAGCTAATCTTTTGGATACCATTCCTCCAGCACTAAGAGATAGATTAGAGGTTATTCAATTTGCAGGATATACCCATGATGAAAAGTTTAAGATTGCAAAAGAGTATTTACTTAAAAAACAATTGGAAATGAATGGACTTAAAGAGAAAAAGGTTAATCTCACTGACGGAGCAATTCAATTTATTATTCAACATTACACCAGAGAAGCAGGAGTTCGAAATTTGGAACGTCGTATTGCTGCAGTCTTTAGAAAAATTGCTCGAGTAGTTGCTGAAGGAAATAAGAAGAAAGTCACTATTACTCCTAAAGATATTCCAACCTACTTGGGACCTGCAAGACACAGTGCCTCAATGATTGAGAAGAAAGATGAGATTGGAATGTCAACTGGTCTTGCTTGGACTGAAGCAGGAGGAGAGATTATGTTTATTGAAGTAGCCTTAATGCCAGGACGGGGAAATCTTATCTTAACCGGACAGTTAGGTGATGTGATGAAAGAATCAGGCCAAGCTGCGTTATCGTATATTCGAGCAAGAGCTGGAGAGATGGGAATTCCAGAACGCTTCTATCAAAAGATTGATATTCATATTCACGTTCCTGAGGGAGCAGTTCCAAAAGATGGTCCATCAGCTGGGCTTGCGATTACTACTGCTATTGTTTCAGCTTTAACAAAAATTCCAGTCAAAAGAACAGTAGCAATGACTGGTGAGGTAACTTTGAGAGGACGAGCCTTGGAAATTGGTGGAGTAAAAGAAAAAGTTATTGCAGCACATCGTGCAGGGCTAAAAACTCTTATTCTTCCAAAGGATAATAAAAAGGATTTAGAAGATGTTCCAAAAGAAGTACTTGAGGATTTAACTTTTGAATTTGTCTCTCATATGGATGAGGTCTTAAAGCTTGCCTTAACAAAACAGATTAAGCCCGTAAAACCAGTTGAGACAAAACCAACTCAACAACGTGTCATGCGTGTTCCAGTACAAGCAGACTAAATTTTTATTGTATTTACTCCAAAAGGGATTGAGAAAAAAACAGGAGTTGAGAAAACATTTAAAACCTTCCCTTTAAGGCTGAAATATTAATTCTAAAGACTTCTTTTTATCCCTTTTTTCATGACTCAAGTTTTTGATAAGCCTATAGATGGTATAATGAATCTATGCTAGACGTTAAGAAAACGATTAAAGTACTCCCTATTCATGTGATCAACCCACAAGCGAATACAGAGCGCTCAATTCATGTGGGAGAAGAGTTAGAATCTCTCATCACTACCTTAGGTGGTGTGATTGTTGATCGAGTCATCCAAAAACTTGATAACCCTCATAACGGAACCTATATTGGGAGAGGAAAGGTTGAGATGGTTCTTCAACGGATGAAGGAGATTCACGTTGATGTGGTAGTACTTAATGCTATTGCAAAACCTCGTCAAATTCATGCTCTTAAAACAGCTTTTCAAAAAGCGAATCCTGCTATTGAAGTATGGGATAGGGTTGATTTGATCTTACAAATTTTTGATAAGCATGCTGTAACCACTGAATCAAAATTGCAAATTCAACTCGCCCGAATGAGGTATATGGGACCTCGAATTTATGGCATGGGATTTGTATTGTCTCGACAAGGAGGGGGAATTGGGACCTTGGGAGTAGGAGAAACAAATACAGAGCTTATGAAACGGCACTGGAGAGACGAGATAAAAAGTGTCAATGATAAGTTAGAAAAAATTGCGAAGAGTAAAGAGGATCAAGTAGATGCCAGGAGAAGATCTGGCTTAAAAACAGTATCCATTGTTGGCTATACCAATGCTGGGAAGAGCTCTTTGTTTAATAAACTAACCAAAAAGGATGTACTGGTTGAAAATGCTCTTTTTGCAACCCTTGATAGTACCGTTGGGAAGTTTTATCTGCCACAAATTGAACAGGAAGTATTGTTAACAGATACCATTGGATTCATTCGAAACTTACCACCTCGTCTTATCGGAGCTTTTAGATCAACACTTATGGAGTCAATTCATGCAGATATTCTTCTTCATGTTATTGATATTTCAGATCCAGAATATGAGTTTAAAATTGATGTGGTGAATGATATCTTAAAAGACTTAGGAAGAGATATTACCGATTCTATTTATATCTTTAATAAAGTGGATAGAGCATCTAAGTTAGATAGAGAAAAAGTCTTAGAGAAATACGGAGAACATGAACCACTCTTTATTTCAGTCAAAACTGATTTAGGAATCGACTCAGTCTATGAACTACTTGCTCAACGAATTAAGCAAAAGTGAGACTAGATATACAGAATAGGTATTAGAAGATTTCTACTCGAGTCCCTACTTGTGCCCAGTTATATAACCACTCAGCAGAGGTGAGAGGAAGGTTAACACATCCATGACTTGCGCGTGATCCAAAATTGTTATGCCAGTATGCTCCGTGGAAAGCATAGGCTTGGTAAAAATACATAACGTGAGGAACGTCTTTTATATAATACTTTCCGTTAGGATGATACGCTTTGTAAGGAGAAGGTCCCTTCATATCTTGTTTTAGAAGCTTTGTTTTAATCTTAAATCCTCCTTTTACAGTGGGAGTCAGATACATTCCAGTAGATACTTTTGTTGTATGTTGAACTTTTCCTCCTTCCCAAGCGGTAAGAGTCTGAGAACCAATATCTACGGTAATGAGTTTATCAGTAGTATAAATTCCCTCGGCTTTTACATGAGATGGAAAAAAGAGAATAAAAATAAAACTTATAAGAAGGAATTTTATAGTACTACCATATCATCTAGAGTTGGTCTTTGTACAGAATTATCCTGATCAAGTTGTAAAAGCAGAAGTTGAGCCATTAGTATTACAGGTAGATGATGCCGCAAGGGAAGGAGGACCAATTGCAAGTGAGCATACTACTGAACAAAGAAATGTTCTAGTGCACAGTTGGCTAACGAAAATAATAGCTATCAGGAACTTCAAGCATATTTTGGTGCAGACCATGTTCCCCAAACGAAAAAATCTTTACTGAAGATTCCTCTATCTAATGAACTATATAGGATGAAGATAAATCTGAGCAGTGGAACAAGTAGTTAATCCTGAACTCAGTACAGCTTCCCATTTCAAATACCAATAAGAATTAGAATCATAGATGAACTAATTGTGAAATTGAGAGTCAGGTGACCCCCAGCGCGATGCCGGGGATCACCTTTCTCTTGCTTGATTATGGAATTACTGGCATGATTGTTACTTGCCCTTCCGGCAAGTTTCCCTCATACCACCCGGTGATAGGACTCCAGTTAAGTGGTATTGGCTCATCCTCTCCCTTCCTTGCCACAAGCGTTAACCCACTCAACGCTCGCTTAATCTGGGACGGGGTGGGCTTATATCCTCGCTTCCCCTTGACATGGAAGCGTATCCTATGTGTGTCCTTTGGGGTCACGATAATATAAATCCTCCAAGCAACGAGTTGCATATGTCCTACCGTAGCAATCACCTGGTCGTGTGTTGGAATTTGCTCGGGATTAATGGTAATCCCGTTTTCTGCTCCAAAGAGCTCTTGGAGCAACGCTGCTAGTTCCATTCTTTCCTCCTCCGCTTCTTTGCTAACCGAGACTCCCCGGTAGGTTCTGAAGCGAGTAAACAGAAAAAGAAGTAGTTCTTTCCCTATCTACTGGCTTCAGAAAAAGCAGGCTTATTTCCACAACTATTAATGTGCAAGAGAATTAAACTATTTTAGGTTCTACTAAACTTCTGCAATTAGAAACAGTTCAAGCCTAAAACTAAGAAGATTATACGCCTCAGAAGAGAAAAATGCAAACTATAAGACTAAGTGACCCAAATGTTTTCGAATTGGAACCAGATACGTAGTTCACTCGAGCAGTGGAAAAGTATTATTCAAAGTGAAACCACTTTAGCTTCTTAGTTTAACTACCAATAGGAAGTAAAATCAATGCTATAATTCCTCAATGAGTTACAGGCATGAAATAGTAGATCCATCAGAATATAATTATACTCAGGCCTATAGAGAGTTCGGGAATGGAGAATACCTTGCTAAAGGAGAGTCTTTTGATGTTGTAGTTGCTCGTGACAGAGCTATATTAGAAGCTCTGGGAGTGACTGCTCAAGAGGTTGGAGGAAGTTTACGAACACTCCTTGCATCCTACAATGAGTTTTATCGATATCGAAAACCAGGACCTCAAGAGTTAGTTCCTGGAGTAGTAGTAGAAAATCAAACATTTGAATTAGGACAAGAGTTTTCTCCATATCTTAAAGGAGTATCCTCAAATGTTGATTGGAGAGTTACTGCTGAAGGATTAAATAACGGTAACAAAGCTTATCATCCTCTCACTGGCCCAACTTTTATCAGTGATATGCTTCCTGAGATGATTGCACAACTTGGTTTTTTTGAAGGTTCTGTCTTTTACGGATTGCAACCAGAGTGGGTGACAAAAATTCATGAACTCGTCCAACAACATAAGCCGCAACCGTACGCACCTGTTTTTGAAAGAGAGGCTTGGACATCTGCTGCTCATCTAGCTTCAGCAACATGGTACTCCCCAGAAAAGACACATTCATATCTGAGAAAAAAAAGAGAATGGGCATCAGTAGGAGAACAATTTCCGGCAGGCGTTATTAGAAGAAACACTATTCATAAGGAAGTAATTGCAGGTAAGATAAAAGCAGTTGTAGCAAAGGGTGATATTGAATTCAACTTGAATCCTTGGAGAAACTATATTGATAGAGATCCTACCTATTGGGCATTTCTTTACGCAATGGATGATGTAATTATTCCCCCTGATGCTACTTTAATGGGACTGCCTTTTGATATGTATAATTGCAGGTTTCATCGAGGAGATATGGATGTTTGGAAGGTAGATCCAAATATTCCAGCGCCTTGTAGAGTAGGCTAAGTACTCTCTGAGCGTGTGACCCAAATGTTTTTTAATTGGAACCTGATTCGAAGTTCGCTGGAACAGTGGCAACACATACTACAGCCTGAAGCTGTATCAGCTTCTATGTTTAACTACCATAGGAATTAGAATCAGTTAGTTCAAGAATCTTTTCAAGAACTACAGGCAACGTAGGGTCATTAAAGTGTTTATATCCGTTCAGAATTATAACTTCAGAATTAAGTTCCTTTGCAAAACGCTCTTTGTTTAATATTGGAACATCTGGATCATCCTCAGAAATATAATAAATACTTTTCTGTATGTGAGATTTGACCACTTCAAGATCAAGTGGAGCCCTTAACCATAATTTTGCTGTTTCTTTATCTGCAGCATCATACTCGTCTTCGTTCAAGCTATCAAAAAAACCTGCAACAAATATAACTCCACCAATTTTAATATCTTTTGGTAAGGTTGCAAGGTATCGTGCAATTGTTTGACAACCCATACTGTGCCCTATAAAAAATGTATTTTCATCTGGAACATCAACTGCCTTAGCAAGAGTAGGAACCCAATTCTCAATTCTTGGATTATATGTACCAGGTAGTTGGGGGGCGATTATCTCTAAGTTAGTTTTCTGAAGTTCTTCTGTTAACCAAGGGAACCAATCTCCATTTGGTCCGCCTCCCCAACCATGAACAAGAACAATACGTTTCATATTTGAATTATATCACTAACAAACCAAAATACAGTTGGAACCGAATTAGCTTCAAAACTTTGGGAAGGTTAGATGATTCCTAAAACATAGCTTCTTGTGACCCCACGGGAAGTCGAATCCCGGTTGGTGGAATGAGAATCCACTGTCCTAACCACTAGACGATGGGGCCGTATAGGAGATCATTATATCAAAATGTACGCAATAATTATACTTTTAAGCTTGTTTGAGGTCCTATAATTTGCTATACTCTGTGTACCAATTCCCAATTTTCTTGTATACTAAAGATATGGCGCAAAATCCTCATTTATCAGTAATTATCCCTTGTTACGAAGAAATGGCAAACCTACGAAAGGGAGTTTTGGAGAAGGTAGATGACTTCCTCAAGCACAAAAAATTCTCTTATGAAGTAATTGTTGTGGATGATGGTTCAAAAGATGGAAGTGTCGAATTTATTAAAAAGTTTATGAGGGAACATCCGGAGTTCAGGCTAGTAGAAAATCCTCATTTAGGAAAAGCAGGAGCAGTAACAACAGGAGTACTTCAGGCAAACGGAAAATATATTTTATTTACTGACATGGATCAGGCAACTCCTATTGATGAGATTGATAACTTACTTCCTCATTTTGAAAAAGGATATAAAGTTGTCATTGGATCTCGAAACAATCAAAGAAAAGGATCACCAATTTTTCGAATCATCATGGCACGAGCAAATATGCTTCTTCGAGGGATAATTGTAGGGCTTAAAGGAGTAAGAGATACCCAGTGTGGGTTTAAGATTTTTGAGCATGCTGCAGCAAAAGATTTATTTACAAAGGTACATAAGCTTCATAATGGATTTAAAGCAGTGAAGGGATCCAGTGTCTCAGCTGGATTTGATGTAGAACTTTTGTATTTAGCTTCCATTAAAGGCTATCGAATTAAAGAAGTCCCTGTGGAGTGGCTATATGTCGAAACAAGACGCGTAAGTCCAGTAAAAGATTCTATTTTTGGACTGAGAGATTTGCTGGTTATTAAGAAAAATGCGATACTAGGTAAGTATCGTTAATATGAAATTATTTTCTTTTCTTGCTTCTTTATCAAAGCTTGAAAAAATTATTTATCTTGCTTCTTTTCTTTGGGCACTTAGTGTTTTTTTGTACTCCTTTACCCAAGTTGATTTAGGACTCGCTCTTACTCGTTTTCCTTCTCTTTTCACTATTCAGCGAGCTTTTCAAATCATAGGATATTTTCAACGTCCTTTATCTACCCATCTTTTCTTGGGAATTAGCCTACTAGGATTTGTTTTATATGGAGTACTATTATATTCTGTCTGGAAAGGAAGAATAGAAAAAAAATCATTATGGGTCTTATTTCTTGGGATAACAGGATTGTTGACTCTTTCCTATAACGCTTTTTCCTATGATCTTTTCAACTATATTTTTGATGCTAAGATTTTTACTATTTACGGAAAAAATCCTTATGCATTTAAACCACTCGATTTTCCTCAAGACTCTATGCTTGCGTTCATGCACTGGACGCATAGAACCTATCCCTATGGACCACTATGGCTTGTACTAACTATTCCTTTTTCCTTCTTAGGAATGGGGAGTTTTCTTTTTACCTTTTTTCTCTTCAAGGCTCTTATTGCTACGTGTTTTGTTTTTTTAGTAAAAGGAATGTATCAATTGTTTGAGTATATTAATGAAAAGACAGCTCTTTTCTTTACCGTTCTCTTTGCAGCTAATCCTTTAGTGTTATATGAGAGTCTAGTATCGGCACATAATGATATCGCTATGTTTGTTTTTGCGATCTGGGCATTTGTTTTTCTTTTAAGAAAGAACTATTTAGTAGCTTTTATTCTTTTGGGAGTGTCTATTGGCATGAAATTTGCTACGGTTTTTCTTCTTCCTGCTTTTTTACTCCTTGGCTTTTTTGTTTGGAAAAAACAAGTGATTAAATGGGATGTTATTGGAATTCTTTGTATTTTATGGATGGGAATAGCATTTTATCTCGCAAGTGAAAGAACAGTAGTACAACCATGGTATCTTCTTTACATTCTGACCTTTTTGTTTTTTGTAGGAATGATTAAAGAAAGAATAGTACTCGTTTTCACCCTTTCTCTTCTAGGAGTACTTCAATATGTTCCATTCTTTTATACTGGAGAGTGGAGTGAGGTAATAAACAGGAATTTTTTCTGGACAATGGCCACTGTACTTATCCTATTTGGAGGAGTTGTCATTGTGAAGAATGCATTGTCTCTTTCTAAAAAAACGTAGATATGAAAAATAGAATACTACTAACAAGTGTAGGACTGGGAGGATTATATTTTTTTACCAGATTGTATAATCTGCTACTACTTCCTTTATTTACTGATGAGTCCATTTATATTTATTGGGCAAAATTTATTGCTGTGAATCATTCTAATTGGTTTATCTCACTAGTTGATGGAAAGCCTCCTCTTCTTATTTGGATCATTGCAAGCTTTATCACAGTCTTTCCATCAGAGTGGTATTTACTTGCTGGAAGATTCCCTTCTGTTTTGGCAGGAATAGGAAGTTTAGTTGCCATCTGTTTAATTACCTATCACTTCACTAAGCAACTTCGTTTTGTTGCTCTTACTGGGATTTTGTATATCTTCCATCCTTTCCTTCTTTTTTACGATCGATTAGCCCTTTTTGATAGTCTTCTTTCCTGTATGTTGTTATGGAGTGTCTATTTTGCTCTGAAGACAGCAGAGACTTTTTCTTATAAACATGCACTATTGTGGGGAGGGTTTTTAGGATTAGCTCTTCTGTCAAAACCAACAGCACTCCTTTTTCTGGTTCTTACTCCGCTTTGTTTCTTATTAATCGTTAATCTGGAAACCATTAAGGAAAAACTTAACAAAATAGTACTCCTTTTTCTCGTAATGGGAGGAGTTTCAGAACTTATTAATAACTTACAACGAATTTCCAGTGTCTATGACCGTGCAGCAATGAAGAACGCACAGTTTCAACAGCCACTAGAAAAACTTCTTGCGAATCCTTTTGAGCTTACTGTGGGAAATTTAGGAGGATTCTATTCCTGGATACTTGGATACTATACACTTCCATTTCTTCTTCTCACTCTTATCTCATTTGTTATTCTTCTTTTTCTTTCCTGGAGAAAAGGACTAATGCTTTTTATGCTCTGGTTTATCCCTATTTTGGCTCTAGCAACGATTGGAAGAGAAATCTTTCCTCGGTATATCCTGTTTACTACTCCCTACGCACTCTTAGCAATTGTTCTTGCGATGTATTATTTAGTTACAAGGAAAAATATTCCATATACTGGAGTAGTGGGAGGGATTGCTCTATGTGGTGTATTGTTTATTCCATTTGATTTTTATCTTCTCACCAATCCTCCTCTTGCTCCTTTTCCTATTGATGAGAGGAAGCAATTCATTAGTGAGCATCCGTCAGGATATGGGATAGAAAAAGTAATGGAGGTACTCAATGAAGAAAAAGAAAAGCGACCAATTACCTTAGTTATTCAAGGAACATTTGGAATTTATCCTTATGCATTTACTTTGGAGTATTGGGATGATCCTCAAATCATTCTCCTTCCTCGCTGGCCACTAGAAACACTTGATCAAGAGATTTTGGATGCAAGAGAAAAGGGTCCAGTATATATTCTCTTAAAAGAATATGATGAGATTCCGCCTCAACTACCATTAGATTTAGTCTTAAGATCAGAAAAACCAGGAGGAATGGATCCGTTACTTCTTACAAAACTTAAAGAATTATGAAATATATATTGCATAAATGGTTAGGAATTCCTGCTATTTTTCTTCTTTGTTTGTTATTTTTTTATCCTGTCGGAAAAGGATATATTCCTTTTCCAGGAGACATACTAGTAGGACATTATGCTCCGTATAAACAAGATTCTCATTTAGGCTATCCTCCAGGAGGAGTCCCTCATAAAGCGCAGGGAATAGATGTAGTTCGTCAGTTATATCCTTGGAAACTATTTGTTATTGAGTCTCTTAAGCTGGGTGAAATTCCTTTTTGGACTCCCTATAACTTTTCAGGAAACCATATGATGGCTAACTTTCAAAGTGGAGTATTTAATCCACTAAATATTGTCTTTTTTCTTCTTCCTTTTGAATCTGCATGGACGCTATTTATTTTTCTCACTCCCTTTTTGGCGGGTTGGTTTATGTATCTTTACTTAAAAGAGAAACAATTATCCTATGCAGCTTCTCTTTTTGGAGGCTTAGCTTTCTCATTTTCTTCCTATATGACTGTGTGGATGGAATATGGGAATATAGGACAGACTCTTTTATGGCTTCCTTTATCTCTCCTTGTTGTTGATAAGTTTCTAGAGACACAAAAAACAAAATATCTTCTTTTTAACGGGATGATTCTTCTTGCATCACTTTTAGCTGGATATATCCAGGGATTTTTTTATGTTGGAGTAGTCGTTGCCTGTCATACCTTACTTATTTGTTGGAGTAGAAAAGATGTTAAACCATTTCTTTTTCTTCTGCCTTCCTTTATTGTTCCCATTTTTCTAGGAATGTTTCAACTACTTCCCACACTTTCTGCTTTTGCTGCATCTTCACGTGGTGGCTATACGCTTGAGCAGATAACTTTTCTTCAAAATCCTTTTTGGTATGTAGTAACAGTTCTTATTCCTGATTTTTTTGGAAACCCAGCTACCAGAAACCATTGGTTTAATGGAACGTATATAGAGAGAGTATCGTATTTTGGAGTAATACCATTCTTTTTTGCACTCTACGCACTTACACATGGAAGAAAAAGAACAGATGTAAAATATTTTGGTTTTTTGGGAGGTATTGTTCTCTTGTTAACAACAAACCTTTTTATTACTAAGTATTTTTTTCTTCTTCCTATCCCGGTTATTTCAACAGCTGTTCCGACCAGGATGTTAAGTCTATTCGTATTTGCAGGGAGTATCTTAGCAGCAATAGGGTTAGATATTTATATTAAACATGAACAAATTAGGTTGTCTTTGAAAAAAATAATTGCTATTGGAACAGCCTTTTTTGTTTTAGTAGGAGTTTTTATCTGCGTACAAAAATATTTTCTTCATACTATTCCACTTGAGCATCTCATGGTCTCTTTCAAAAATACTATTTTTTCTTCACTTCTTTTTCTTCTCTTTATTGGTGCTCTTATTTTGTACAAAGGACTAGCTCGAGTAAGTAAATCATTTGCGACACAAATATTTGTTATTTGTATTTTTGCTATTACGATTTTTGACCTCTTTCGCTTTTTCCATAAGATTACTCCTTTTTCCCCACGGGAATTTATTTATCCAAAGACCGAACTTGTTTCTTATATAAAACGACTCCCTGAGTATTATCGTTTTTGGGGTTATGATGCAGCATACATAGATAGTAATTTTCAATCAGTTGATAGAGTTTATTCTCCAGAAGGAAACGATGCATTACATGATAAATGGTATACAGAACTTCTCATGAGTTCAAAAGATGGAAAGTTACCAGAGTACGTTTCTCGAGCTGATGCAAATATTTTTCAAGGGAATAGTGATGTGGACATGAGAAATAATGAATACAGACAAAATGTTTTGAATGTTGTAGGAGTAAAATATGTTATTCATCAAGATTCCTCTCTATCTGAAAATCTTGCTCCTCTTACCTCACGATTTCTACCAGAACGATATGAACTGGTATGGCAACATACTCCATGGCAAATATACGAAAATAAAGGAGTAACTCATAGGACTTACTTTACGTCTCAATATGTGGTTGAAACAGATGAACAAAAAATGTTGGCTACACTTCACTCTTCAGAGTTTGATGAAAGAAGTACATTAGTATTGTTAGATAGGCCTTCATTTACTTCCTCTCCAGGAACAGTGAGTGCTCAGATTACCTCGTATAGTCCCAACAAAGTGCAAATAAAAGTAAATGCTCCGTGGGAAGGGTTAGTCTATCTCTCAGATGTTTTTGACACTCACTGGAAAGCCAGAGTAAATGGAAATGAGTCAAAAGTATACCGGGCAAATTATGCTTTTCGAGCAGTAGAAGTACAACCTGGAGAAAATACTATTGAATTTTTCTATAAGGATTCAGAGTTTGAAAAGGGAATTCTGATTTCTCTTTTCTCAGGAATTGCCTTTATTGGTTATTTAGCTTTTTATGAAAGGAAATATAAACAGCATGAAAAAATTTAGTGTTATTATCTTGGGATGTTTCACATTAGGAATTAGTATTTGGTTACTTCTTCCTCTTTTTAAGCCAGGGTTTTTTATAACTGATGATGGGGAATGGATGCTTATTCGTTTTACTGCTTTTCATCAGGCGTTAGTACAAGGACAATTTCCCGTGAGATGGGTTGGAAGGTTGAATTTTGAGTATGGGTATTCTGTGATTAACTTCCTGTATCCAGGCTATCTTTATTTAGCTGAAGTACTGCATTTAGTAAAGATTGGATTTATTGATTCAATCAAAATAGTACTTGGAGTATCTCTTCTCTCCTCAGGTGTTTTTACGTTTCTCTGGCTTCGAAAATTCTTCTCTCTTCTTCCTGCCTGGGTAGGGGGAATAGTATATATATTATTCCCATATCATTTATATGATATGTATCACAGAGGATCAGTTGGCGAAGTGCTAAGCCTTGCTATTCTTCCGTTTATCATGTGGCAAGTAGAGCGAAAAAGTGTTTTTTTCTCTACTCTAGCAATTGGTTACTTAATTCTTTCTCATAACACTCTAGCTCTTTTATTTCTGCCTCTTATTATTTGTTATCTTTTTGTTCGAAAAACTGCTCTTCCTTTTTCTCTCAAAGAAATTAGTTTTATTCTTTTAGGAGGATTAGGAGTATCAGCTTTTTTCTGGCTTCCTGCACTGTACGAGTTGCAATATACTATCTTTTCACAAACAGCTATCTCAGATTGGAATAAATACTTTGCTCCATTTATTCTTATTGGCGTGCTTCCTCTTCTAGCAGTCATACTAGGAAGTATTCAATTTCTTAAGGAAGAGAAAAAAGAAAAGATAGTGATACTTTTTGGAATAACTTTACTTTTATCTCTCTTTCTCTCAAGTGGAGTAAGTAGTATTCTCTGGATGTATCTGCCTGTGTCTATCATTCAATTTCCTTTTAGGTTTCTTTCTCTCTCTCTTCTCCCTCTCTCCTATCTTCTTGCTTACGGATTAGAAAAAAGAAAAGAGATATGGCAATACAGTTTAGCCGCTGGGTTTATTCTGTGTGCTCTTTATTTTGCGCTACCCTATGCTGCTCCTAAAGAATATATCCTTCGAGACGATATGTACTATATGACAAACGAAGATTCAACCACTGTAAAGCAGGAATATACTCCAACAGGGGTGATGAAAAAACCTCTTACTCGTCCGGAAACTCCTTTTTTTCTCGAGCATCGTCTTATGAATCCTGAAAAGATTGAAGTATTAGAGCAGAAATCACATAAAGTAACGCTTAAGGTGACAGTGGAGAATCAGTCTCGTGTCTCTTATAATCATCACTTTTTCCCTGGATGGACAGGGTATGTTGATGGGAGAAAAACAGAAATTCAAATTGTGAATGAGACAGGAATTATGAGTTTACCTGTCTCAGCGGGCAATCATACTGTGCAATTTGTCTTTGAAAATACCCTTATTCGTTTTTGGAGTAACATTCTCTCACTCCTCATGGGTATACTAATATGTATCGTTTCATTGAGAATGAGACGAGTAAAAATATCATGAAACAAACACTCCTTTCTTTATTATTAGTACTTATTGTCTCGTTTGTAACGGTTATTTCACTATTTAACTCAGGATTTTTTCCCATGCATGATGATACGCAAGTATCGCGAGTTTTTGAAATGGGAAATTCATTGTCCTCAGGAATGTTTCCTGTAAGATGGAGTGAAAATTTAGGATATGGATACGGATATCCTATTTTTAATTTTTATGCTCCCTTGGCTTATTATATTGGCTCTCTGGCGTTATTTATTGGATTTGATGCTCTGATTGCCACCAAGTGGATGATTATTTTGGGAACGTTACTTGCTGGAGTCACAATGTTTTTCTTAGGGAGAACTTTCAAAGGGAATATCGGAGGAATTCTTAGTGCACTACTGTATATGTATGCACCGTATCATGGTGTGAATATTTTTGTTCGAGGGGCTATTTCAGAACTGTTTGCTTATGGATTTATTCCTTTAATTTTCCTATCTCTTTTCCGTTTTAGTGAAAATCAGGAGAAAAAATATATTATTCTTGGAGGAGTTGGATTTGCAGCTGTTGTACTTTCACACAACTTAACGGCTCTAATGATTACTCCGTTTATATTGTTATATATGTTTTATCTTTTAATGAGTAACTCAAAGGTAAAAGGAGTACTCATAAAAGGATTTGGTCTTACCTTATTACTTGGAGCTAGTCTTTCTGCTTTTTATTGGCTTCCTGTGATTGGAGAGATAGGATATACCAATGTCTCCTCTCAAATTGAGGGAGGATCGAGATATCAAGATCATTTTGTTTGTCTTATGCAGCTATGGAATAGTCCTTGGGGATATGGAGGATCAATCCCAGGGTGTGTGGACGGGATGTCGTTTCAAATTGGTAAACTTCACATTCTCTTCTTTCTTATTGCAACACTTATCCTTATTCTTAGGAAGAGAGTGGAAACATTCTTTTTTGTAGGAGTAGCACTACTTGGAATTTTCTTCCTTCTCTCTTTGTCTCTTCCACTCTGGAATCTTCTCTCTCCTATGTCGTATTTTCAATTCCCTTGGCGATTTCTATTAGTAATCTCTTTTGCTTTCTCATTAGTTGGAGGAGTGGGATTAGCAGAAGGTTTGGCTCTTTTGAAAAATCCTAAAATTACCCCATTCGTTATTGGAGGCTTAATTATTCTGTTAGTGATATTTAATAAAAGATATTTTGTTCCTCAAACAATTACTCCCAAATCAGTTGACGAATACGTGAGTAAAGAAGCACTGAAGTGGAAAATATCAAAGATTTCTGATGAATATCTTCCAAAAGATTTTTCTAAACCTCAAAACCAATTGGGAGTAGTGGGTGGAAAAGTAAAGGGAAGTGGAAGTACTCAAATAAAAAGTATTGAGGAGAAGGTACAAAGCCAATCCTATGAAGTTACAACTCAAGGAAGTGAGACACTTCATTTTAATACTGCCTACTTTCCTGCCTGGAAACTATTTATTAATGAAAAGGAAGTAGTGTATAAGATTGTTTCTAATGGGATTGAGTACACAATAAACGAAAAAGGGACGTATAGGGTTTCACTCAGATTTAAACAGACACCATTTGAAGTAGCAGGGAATACCATTTCTCTTATTGGAGTATTAGCCATCTTGCTTGGTATAATACAAATACAGTATGTCGGAAAAAAGAAAAACAATTGAAATAACCATGCCTGTCTATAATGAAGAGAAAGCGTTGGATGAGAGTATTACTCGTCTAGTTCTTTTTTGTAAGAAAAACTTAGCACAATATGACTGGCACATAACTATTGCTGATAACTCCTCAAGTGATAACACGCCAGTAATTGGAGAAAATCTTTCAAAACTGTATCCAGAGGTTAGTTTATATCGTTTAGAGCAAAAAGGAAGAGGGCGAGCAATAAAGCGAGTGTGGACTGCAAGTGAGGCAGATTATTGTGCATATATGGATATAGATCTTTCAACAGATCTTATCCACTTAGTGAATCTATTCAAGTCACTAGATGAAGGATATGATATGGCAATTGGCTCTCGGTTGAAAAGAGGAGCAAAAGTTGAGAGAAGAACGCTTCTTCGAGAGATAACTTCCCGTGGATTAAATTTTCTTTTTATTAAACTTTTTTTCAGAACTTCGTTTACTGATGCTCAATGTGGGTTTAAAGCAGTTACAAGAAAGGTAATTCAAAATCTTATTCCCAAGATTTTAGATAATGGATGGTTTTTTGATGGAGAGCTTCTTATTGTTGGGGAGAAAAGTGGATATAGGATTTATGAGGAACCAGTGCACTGGGTAGATGATCCAGGGTCAACAGTAAAATTACTTCCAACAATTATTGGAGATATCAAAGTGATGATACGTCTTTTCAGGACCCGTCCATGGAGAAATCTTTCAGTAACTTCATAACATATGGAAGAACTAGACATCGCAACAGTAACTCAGCGCTCAATTAAGGGAGTATTTGCTCTTATTTCTCGTACCTTTACCATTCAACTTCTTAACTTTGTTACGTTTTCTTTAATCTTTGCTTTTCTTCAGGAAGGAGAGGTTGGAGTTTTCTATGTTGTTTCAGCTGCTATTTCTTTTCTTACGTATTTTTCAGATATTGGCTTAGCTGCTGCGCTTATTCAGAAAAAAGAAGAATTAACCAAGGAGGATTTACGAACTACCTTCACTATCCAGCAGGGATTAGTGACACTTATCACTGTTGGAGCTCTCATTTCTTCTGGATGGATCAAGTCATATTTTGGTTTTGATGATTCAGGAATATTTCTTTTTCAGTCATTTGTCATCGCTTTTTTCCTCTCTTCATTAAAAACGATTCCTTCAGTCATTTTAGAAAGAGCCCTTCACTTCGAAAAACTTATTTGGCCTCAAATTTTAGAAACATGTGCGTTTAACATAACTCTTTTGTCTCTTGCTATGAATGGGTATGGAGTGAGTAGTTATGCCTACGCAGTTTTAGCCAGAGGAGTAGTAGGCGTAGTGACACTGTATATCATCGCACCGTGGAAAATAGGGGTTGGATTTTCAAAATTATCTGCTAAAAAACTCTTATCCTTTGGTATTCCTTTCCAATCAAATAGTATTTTAGCTTTATTAAAAGATGATCTTTTGGCTCTCTACTTGGGTCGAATTTTTGCTGGAACACCAAGTTATTTGGGATATATTACCTTTGCTCAAAAATGGGCATTTACTCCACTGAGACTGATTATGGATAATGTTATTCGAATTACGTTTCCCTCTTTCTCTCGAATTAAAGATAATAAAGAAGCCCTTGGAACAGCTATTGAAAAATCTCTTTTTGCAAGTGTATTCTTTATCTTCCCCTCAGTTACTGGGATGGCAATTCTAGCTCCTTATTTTATTGCTTTTATCCCCAGATACCAAAAATGGGAACCGGCCCTTCTTTCCTTAGTCTTTTTTGCTATTAATGCGGCACTTTCTGCAGTCTCTACACCTTTAACAAATGCTCTAAACGCAATTGGGAAAGTGAAAGTAACGCTTTACTTGATGGTATTTTGGACAATTGCTACCTGGGTGATTACACCTTTAGCGATAAAACAATTTGGTTTTACAGGAGTTTCTATTGCTAGTGCTATTATTTCTCTTTCTGTGGTTGGAGTCATTTTTATCACCAAAAAATATATATCCTTCTCAATCGGACCTGCGCTTTTTTCACCAGCTATCGCAACTTTCGTAATGGGAGTAGTACTTTTTGTTCTTTCTCCCTTTATTGCGCTAAACCTCTACTATTTACTGGCTCTTATTCTTTTAGGTATTTTGATTTATTTTGCTATGATGTATATGCTTGCTCGGGATTTTATTATTAGTGATATTAAGCTTATTTTAACAAATCTCAAGAAATAGAATGAAATTATCTGTTGTTTTATCAGTATTCAATGAAGAGAAACTCCTTAAGGAGTGCTTAGAATCAGTCAAATTTGCTGATGAGATTATTATTGTTAATAACTCATCAACAGATAAAACAGAAGAAATTGCAAAAAAATACACTTCAAAAGTTTTTACTCAACCTAACGATCCACAAAAAATTGATTTGCAAAAAAATACAGGCTTTGAAAAAGCCAGTGGGGAATGGATTCTTTCTTTAGACGCAGATGAAAGAGTAAGTGAGGAGTTACAAAAAGAAATAGAACAAACTATTGAGAAAAATGATGAAAAGGTAACAGGGTACTGGATACCTCGGGACAATATAATTTTTGGAAAAGTAATAAAACATGGTTTATGGACAGATGACTATCAACTTCGTCTTTTTAGAAAAGGAAAAGGAAGATTTGAGAAAGCAACTGTGCATAAACCGCTTACTTTGAGTGGACAATCTGAAAAACTTACCCACCCACTCCTTCATATTAATTATACTTCTGTTGACCAATATCTTCAGAAAATGATTTTTATCTATACAGAAAACGAAGCACAACGAAAAGTAGACGATGGAGAAGTATTTTCTTGGAGAAATGCACTTCTTTGGCCAGGAAGGGATTTTATCAAAACTTTTTTTTCGCAAAGAGGATATAAAGATGGAATGCACGGTTTGGTTCTCAGTTTGCTTCAAGCATTTTATACATTTATTGTGTTTATAAAGGTATGGGAGAAGCAAGGATTTCCCACGCCTTCTGTAAGTGGATTTTTTGAAGAAGTAATTTCTCTTTTTAAACTACTAATAAAAGAAGCAACTTATTGGATTTATACAGAAAAAGGGACCCAAGTCTCATCTCAGGTAAAGAAAAATGTATATAAAGTACTTAGGAAATTATCTCAAAGATAAATTATGAAAAAAATTATTATTTCTATTATTGATTATAAAGGAAAGAAAAACACACTTCTTTGTTTAGATTCACTCGAAAAAATTACAGTTCCGAATGATTGCATGGTTGAGGTAGTAGTCATCAATAACTATCCTCAAGAAGAGTTACATATTGAGAATATCTATAAAACCTTTTCATTAACGGTTATTCAAAATACCGAGAATACAGGATTCTCTGGAGGGCACAATAAAGGAATAGCGTATGCCGAAGTAAATAAAGCTGAGTATATCGTCATTTTAAATAACGATACACTCGTTTCTCCTACCTTTCTTAAGGAGTTAGTAACGATTGCTCAGGAAAAACAAAATGTAGGAATCTTAGTTCCTAAAATCTATTTTACGAAAGGATCGGAGTTTCATAAAAATAGATATAAAAAATCAGATCAAGGAAAAGTATTTTGGTATGCAGGAGGAAAGATGGATTGGAAGAATGTATTCGCCTCTCACAGAGGAGTAGATGAGGTAGATACAGGACAGTACGATAAAGTTATGAAGACTGATTTTGCCACTGGGTGTTGTATGTTTATCCCAGTTAACGTGTTTGAAAACGTAGGAGGATTTGATGAACGGTATTTTCTCTATCTAGAAGATTTGGATTTGAATATGAGAGTGAAAAAGGCTCAATATGATGTATGGTATATTCCTCAAAGTGTAATTTGGCATACCAATGCAGGCTCAACTGGAGGATCTGGTTCTTCTCTTCAAGACTATTATACGACTCGTAATCGATTACTCTTTGGCTTTTCTTATGCATCCTTTCGAACAAAAATCGCCTTAATGCGTGAAAGTATTAGACAGCTTAGGTCGGGAAGAGAGTGGCAGAAAAAAGGAGTAGCAGACTTTTATCTGCGAAAGTTTCACAAAGGATCATATAACCCATGAATCTCTCAGCAGTAATTATTGCCAAAAATGAAGAAAACTTGATTGCTGATTGTATCGATGGTCTCTCTTTTTGTGACGAGATAGTTGTTATTGATAATGAATCTACTGACAGGACCAGAGAGATTGCTGAAAGTTTAGGTGCGAAAGTATATACAGATAAAGGAAGAGATTTTGCCAAGAGGAGGAATTTAGGGAGAGACAAGGCAAAAGGAACATGGATTTTATATATTGATGCAGATGAGAGAGTAAGTGAGCAGTTAAAAGAAGAGATTTTGTTAGTAACTACTCAAAATGATCCCAAGGCTGCCTATAGAATTCCTAGACGTGACTATCGATTTGGAAATGTGAGATGGGAAAACGTTGAGTATCACCAGCGATTATTTGAAAAAAGATACTTAGTAGAGTGGTTTGGAGCACTACATGAAAGTTCAAAAGTAAATGGGAAAGTAGGAGAGTTAACAGGTGAGCTAAAGCATTATACTCATAGATCTTTAGAGCAGATGCTTAATAAAACACTTGAGTGGTCAGATACTGAGGCAAAGCTTCGTTTGGAACATAACCACCCTCAAATGACATGGTGGAGATTTCCTCGAGTAATGCTTACTGGGTTTTATACTTCTTATATTAAAGAAAAAGGATATAAAGTAGGGACTGCAGGGCTTATTGAAGGGTTGTTCCAGGCATATAGTATGTTTATTACTTACGCAAGATTATGGGAATTACAGAATGACCAAAAGAAATAACCTCATGTACCACTTATTCTCCCTCGGGTGGATAATACTGATTTGGATATTTTTTTCCTCACCCTATTTCTTAGGGCGAGGGATTCCTTATCCATCAGCTCAACTCGTAAATTCGTTTGCGCCATGGATAGAATACGATGAGTATAAGGGACCTGAGAAAAACAATGCCATGCCAGATGTCATTGATCAACTCTTTCCTTGGAAACATTTCACGATTGAGTCATATAAATCTGGTCATTTCCCTTTGTGGAATCCAAATAGTTTTGCAGGAAATTACCATATTGGTACGTATCAACCTGCTATTTTTTCACCAATTAATCTTCTCTTTTTTATTCTTCCATTTATAGATGCATGGAGTTTGGCTGTGTTACTTCAACCACTTATAGCTGGAATGGGAATGTATCTGTATGCATATCATAGAATGAAATCGCATGTTCCTGCTGTTGTTTCCAGTGTATCTTTTATGTTTTGCGGATTCATTACTGCGTGGATGCCGTATACAACCTTGAGTCTTGCTATCTCAGTTCTTCCCCTTGTTCTTTTAGGACTAGACAAAATCAATAAAAAAATAAGTTGGTGGACATTACTAGTTGTCGGATCTGTATTGTTTTCTTTTCTTGCAGGACACTTCCAAATCAGTATCTATCTATTGGTCTTTTCTTTTTGGTATGTTGTTTTTCTCTACACTCTTGATAAAGAAAAATTTCTTTTCTTACAGCGTCTTTTTGCCTTGGGAGTAGGTGTGGGACTTTCTTTCATTCAACTTATTCCTTCTGTTCTACACTATACAACAGCAAGCAGAAGTAGTGACTTTCTAGAAGACGGAGGGATTCCATATTGGTATATTCTAACCAGTGTCCTTCCTGATTTCTTTGGGAATCCAGCAAGAAGAAATGATTGGGTAGGACATTATGCTGAATGGGCTAGTTTTATAGGAATAAATGTAGTCCTTTTTGCTCTCTTCACCTACTTTAAACGAAAAGATAAAATTGTCCGTTTCTTTATCATCTCAACCTTTATTAATCTACTTTTTGCACTAGAAACTCCTCTTCTTACTCTTATGGGAATGGTTAAAATTCCTGTTTTATCAACAAGTTATCCAACCCGGGTTATTGTTCTAGCAAGCTTTTGTGTTTGTATTCTAGGAGGATTTGGAGTGAAGTATCTAATAGAAAATATTCAGGATAAGAAAAAGTTTGTCCAGGTTACGATTGGGTATCTTATAAGTCTTTTACTCCTCATTGGAATATCTTTTCTTATCCTTCCTTCTGATAAAGGAATGATTGCTTTGAGAAATAGTGTTATTCCCTTAGGATTCCTGATAGGGGTAGTTAGTTGTGTTAGTGCGTATCTTTTTATTCCTAAAGAAAGTGTAAAAAAACTAGCGCTTTTTGGAATAGTTATTCTTATTTCTTTCGAAAGCTTATTATTTGCAAAAAGATGGGTTCCTTTTGAGCCTCGAGAAAAAGTATATCCTCAAACACCTGTTATTAGTGCTATTCAAAAAAATATAGGGACGGGGAGAATTTATGGATCAATGGGAAATCAAATATACAGTTACTATAATATTCCCTCTCTTGAAGGGTATGATCCACTCTACATTGAGAGGTATGGGGAGTTTATTCGAGCATCAGACCCAAATTCAGATTTTGGCTTACTTCGCTCAGTTATTACTATCCCTCCAAAATCAAAAAATACTGAAAAACTTTTATCATTTCTTGGAGTAACAATGATTTATCAACCAAAGTCTTATATTGGAAAACCATGGGGATATGCTCCAACCTGGGAAACTCCTGAAGAATTTAAGGTAGTATTTGAAGACGACAGAGTGCAAGTGTTTAGTCCTAAAGAGACGATGGAGAGAGCAAAGTTGTTTTGTACTGTTGAGGTAATTTCTGAGGACAAAAAGATGTTATCACGATTTTTCCAAACGAATTTTAATTATAAAGAGGTATTACTTCTCGAGAATACTCCTAAGAAGGTTTATGGAGAGTTATGTGAAGTTGTAGAGGGTACTGCTCGGATTACAGAAACCACATCTGATTCAGTAGTAATTGAAGTAGAATCCAGCTCTCCTGCTCTTCTTTTTCTCTCTGATACGCACTTTCCTACATGGAAGGCTAGTGTAAACAGGAATGAAACTCAAATTTATCGAGCAGATTATGCGTTTAGAGCAGTTGAAGTGCCTAAAGGAAAGTCTAGAGTTGTGTTTTCACTCTCTCTTTTTCCATAATGGATATATGAAGATAGGAATTTCTGACATTTATTTAGATGCAATGGGGGGAGGAGAAAAATATATGCTCTCTCTTGCTTCTTGCCTGTCTGAACAAAGTGATGTGGATTTTTTCTGGGATAATGAAGAGATTTTTGAAAAAGCAAAGCAAAGGTTCTCTATCTCTCTAGATAAAATTACGATTGTTCCGAACATTTTTTCATCCACTACCTCAACTCTTACTCGTATCAAGGGAACGAAAAAGTATGATGTCATTGTTCATTTAAGTGATGGGAGTATTCCTCTCTCTCTTGCTAAAAAAACCTATCTACATATTCAGCATCCCATCAATTGGATTAATACATTGTCTGTGATGGATAGAATAAAACTTTCATTCATTCATAGCATCATCTGTAATTCTGAATATACGAAACAGTCAGTTGAAAGGGTATTTCATAAGCCCTGTGTAGTCTTGTATCCACCTTCACAAATAATCGGAGAAGGAGACAAAAAGGAAAATATGATTTTAACAGTCGGAAGATATAACAAATTGAAAGAAGGAGATGATTTTAAAAAGTTAGGAAAGATGATTGAATTTTTTAAAGAGTATGTAGATAAAACAGGAAATACCTATCATTTTGTTCTAGTAGTAAGTTTTAAAAAAGAAGATGAGGAAGAGGTCCAGAAATTAAAAGAAAGTATTGGGAAGTATAACATTCAGATAATGAGTGATCTTAGCAATGAAGAGTTGGTAATGCTATATAAACGGGCGAAAATTTACTGGCACGCTGCAGGGTATCAGGAAGATTTATCTCTTCATCCTGAGAGAGCAGAACACTTCGGCATCTCAGTAGTTGAAGCAATGAGTGCTGGAGCAGTTCCTGTTGTTATTAATGCAGGAGGAATACCTGAAATCATTACTCATGGAGAGGATGGATTTTTATGGAAAAATAAAGAAGAACTATTCACCTTCACACAACAGGTAACTGAGGAGAAGGAAACGGAGGAAAGGATAAGGAAGAATGGTCTTAAGCGCTCTCTGGATTTCTCAGAGGCTGCTTTTTTTGAAAAAGTAAAAAAACTCTTTTATGAATAAACTTTTAGGTATTGCCGTTAGTATTGTCTTTTTAGGTGGTATCTTTTTTTACTCTCCACTCCTTAAAGGAAAGGTTCCTGTTCCACTGGATGCTTTGGTTGGGTTATATCATCCCTATAGAGATTTTTATAAAAGCGAGTTTGATCGAGGTGTTCCCATTAAGAATTCGATTCTTGGAGATCCTGTGGTTCAAATGATTCCTTGGAAGAAATTAGTGGTAGAGTCGTTTAGAAATACTACTCTTCCTCTGTGGAATCCCTATATGATGGCAGGATATCCACTCTTGGGAAATATTCAATCGTCTCCTTTCTATCCTGGTAATCTTTTTCTTCTCCTATTTCCGTTTTTAACAGGATGGACTCTTTATATTCTTACTCAACAAGTAGTAGCGTTTGGATTCATGTATGCCTATCTTCGAAACCAAAAGCTAGATCCAATTGCATGCGTAGTGGGAAGTATGGCTTTTTCTTTCTCTGGTTTTTTTGTAGCTTGGCTTGAGTGGGGGAACATTATTCATACAGCTCTATGGTTGCCATTTATTCTTCTCTGTATTGATAAGCTGTTTGTCTCAAAGAGTAGATGGTGGATGGTGGGACTTTTTGGTGGGATAGTATCTTCCTATTTAGCTGGACATCTTCAGACCTTTTTCTATATCGCAAGTCTTAGTTCACTCTATACAGTTTTAAAATCCTATCTAAAAAAGGATATAAAACCTCTCATACGAGCTATTCTCCCTGTTTTATCTGCTGTTCTTGTGTTGCTTCCTATAATGAGTGTTCAATTTCAATTTCTCTCTCTATCTGCACGAAGCGTAGATTTGGATTGGCATAATGAAGGGTGGTTTCTTCCTGTTCAACATATAGTCCAATTTGTAGTTCCAGATTATTTTGGAAATCCTACAACACAAAATTATTGGGGAGTGTGGAATTATGGAGAGTTTATTGGATATATTGGTATTCTTCCTTTTATTTCTGCTTTATTTGCAGCCTTTTTTAGAAGAGATAAGAAAACATACTTTTTTGCAGCTATTGTTGGGATAGCTATTCTTCTTATGCTACCAACCATTTTTGGAAAACTTCCCTTTAAATTAGGAGTGCCTTTTTTATCAACTACTCAACCAACAAGACTTATGATTCTTGTTGATTTTTCTTTAGCTGTTCTCGCAGCACTGGGGTTAGATAGATTTATTAAAGATCCAAAAAAGTTTTATCTTCCTCTTCTTGTCACTGCAGGATTTATCTTGAGTGCGTTTGTAATAGGATTAAACTTAGTAGGATCTTCATTATTTACTCCAGAATCTTGGACAATTACTCAAAGAAATCTTATGCTTCCAACTCTTTTACTCGGATGTACATTTGGTGTCTATGTGTTATATACCTATAAACTTTTTAACATAGAATTTAACAAGAAGATTCTTCTGTTACTAATTGTTTTGCTCACTGTTGGAGACTTAGTTTATTTTGCTAGAAAATATACTCCCTTTACTGAGTCTCGGTTTTATTATCCAAATACAAAAATTCTTTCTTTCCTTTCAAAAAAAAGTGAAACAGAACAATTTAGAATATTAAAAACAGATAAACGAATCCTCCATCCGAATATTGCAGCGTTTTATCATATTCAATCAATTGATGGATATGATCCTTTATATCTTCGAACCTACGGAGAATTAATGGCTGCAATGGGAAGACGAAAGCCTGACACTTCAACTCCTTGGGGATTTTCCCGAATCATAACTCCTGACCAATTCGATACAAAAATAAATGACTTACTGGGAGTTAAATATGTGCTTTCCTTTAGAGATCAGACAGAGCCGTATCTAAAAAAGATTCTACAAGAGGGAGAGATTCATGTGTTTGAAAATCTCAAAGCCTACCCCCGAGCGTTTTTTGTCGGAAAACTAGAAGAAAAAGAAAATAAACAAGCTGTTTTAGAATCAATGTTTGAGTCAGGTTCAAATATGAAAGAGATATCATTTGTTGAAAAAACACTGGAGCTTGAAGATAATAAGGCATATGATCAATTTGGGATTGCAAAAATCAGCTCGTACAAAGCAGATCAAGTAATACTCAATACAAAAACGGCGAGTGAAGGATTTTTGGTTCTAACTGATTCTTTCTATCCCACATGGAAAGTGAAAATTGACGGGAAGGATACAAAGATATATAAAACAAATTATCATTTTAGAGGAGTAGTTGTTCCACAGGGTGAACATACAGTAGAATTTTATAATACATTTTTTTAATTTATGAATATAAGTATTGTTATTCCAAACTATAACGGACGGCAAATCATTGAGCAAAATCTTCCAAGTGTTGTTTCTCTCTTAGCATCGTATAAAGAGGGAAAGAAAGAGTTGATTATCATTGATGACGGATCAAAGGATGAATCAGTTATGTATTTAAAACAGTTTCAATCAAAAAATGAATCTGATTCTTTACCAATTCATATTTTAGTGAATGAACAAAACAGAGGCTTTTCTCCAACTGTTAATAGGGGAGTAAAGAAAGCAGCGGGTGAAATAGTTATTCTCTTTAATACAGATGTTAAACCAGATCCAGGATGCTTAGAACCTCTCTTAAAACACTTTACAAATGAAAACGTCTTTGCTGTTGGAATGATGGATAAAAGTATAGAAAAGGGGAAAACTGTATTACGAGGACGAGGAATTGGGAAATGGGAGAGGGGTTTTCTTAATCATGGTGCAGGAAGTCTTGATAAACAGAATACACTTTGGGTAAGTGGTGGAAGTTCTGGCTTTAGAAAATCAGCTTGGGACAAACTGGGGGGGCTTAATGAGCTCTATACACCTTTTTACTGGGAGGATGTTGACTTAGGATATAGAGGACAAAAAGCTGGATATAAAGCTTTATTTGAAAAAGAAAGTACTGTGGTGCATGAGCATGAAAAAGGAGCTATCAAAACATCTCGTTCTCAGTTCAAAATAAAGAGTACTGCTTTTAGAAATCAATGTTTTTTTGTTTGGTTAAATATTAATGATACTTCCATGTTATTATCTCATTTATTCTGGCTGCCATATCATATTGGACGTGCTACACTTTCAGGAAATTTATTTATTCCTGTAGGGTTTTTTAAAGCACTAATTCAACTTCCATTCGTTTTTCGTTCTCGTAATACAACTCAGAAACTTTTCAAGACTTCTGACTCTGAATTACTCCTCCAATTTACCACATGAAGTTATCTATTATTATCCCGGTTTTTAATGAAGAAAAAACAATTCAAGAAGTACTTAAACGAGTGTTAACGGTAAAACTTCCTGTGGAAGAAAAAGAAATCATAGTAGTAAATGATGGATCTAGTGATGAAACGAAAAAGAAATTAGACAGCTTTAAAGAGAAAGATAAGATAAGAATTATCCATCAAAAAGTGAATCAAGGGAAAGGTGCAGCTGTTCGTACTGGAATCCAAAAAGCTACAGGTGACTATATAATTATCCAAGATGCTGATTTGGAATATCATCCTAAAGATATTGCATTACTTTTAAAACCTATTCTGCAAAATAAGAGTGAAGTAGTCTATGGAACAAGACTTAAACGTTTACCTAATCTTTCTAAGGAAGAAAGTCATCCTCTTTTTCTTCTGCATTATGTAGGAAATAGGATATTAAGTTTAATTACCAGTATTCTTTATGGTCAATGGTTAACAGATATGGAGACTTGCTATAAATTATTCCCTAAAAAAGCAGTAGAAACAATGGTTCTTCATGCTCGAGGATTTGAATTTGAACCTGAAATAACGGCAAAATTACTTAAGAGACGTTATAAAATTTTAGAAGTACCTATAACGACAGTTCCAAGAGGAAAAGAAGAAGGAAAAAAACTTAGAACATTTCATGATGGATCAATTTGTTTACTAACACTCTTAAAATATCGATTTACTGAATAATATGAAGATTCTTTCTTTCTATAAACAATATCGTTTCTTTGTACATACAGGACTGATTGTTTTTATTGCTGCTGTATTTCGTTACTACTCGTATTTTACTCGCTGGGGGCTAGCATATGACCAGGCACATGATGCCATTATTGCTAGATATGCTCTAGAATACAATCTTATTCCGTTATTGGGCCCATTCTCATCGGCAGGTCCTTTTCAAACAGGAGGGGAGTGGTATTGGATTATTATGCTGGGAACTGCTATTTTCCCTTGGGCAGTGAGTACTCCCTGGATTTTCTTAACGACTCTTTATGTGCTGTTTGTACTAGGAATTATTCTTTTAGGGCGGAAAATGGTGGATGAGAAATTTGGATATATACTTGGTCTTCTTGCTGCCTTCTCACCTGCCCAGATCGTTCAAGGAGTTAATTTAACTAATCAAACACCTCAATCGCTTGTGAGTTTAATTGCAATAACTTTTAGTTTTTTGTATCTCCAAAAAAAAGAAGTAAAGTATTTATTTTTTCTTGCCTTAACAGTTGGAATAGGAGCCAGTATTCATCTTCAAGGAGTAGGAGTAATTCCACTTCTCGTTCTCACTTTCTTGTTTGCTAGAAAATATAACATAAAAACAATTTTAGCTGCTGGAGTTGGATTTCTTATTCCTTGGTTGCCGGTTTTTCTAGTTGATGTCCAATATAACTTCTTTACTCTTAAGAATATGCTTACTTACTATTTGAAAGATCAATATAATATTTCAATGGAAGTTTTAGGGAGAAGATGGAAAACCTATATAGGAATACTCTGGCCAGAACAATGGGGATATATTACTGGAGGAAATAAAATTTTTGGTGGAATAGGCTTTTTTCTTATTTTTCCTTTTGTCTTTTTTCAAAGCATAAAAAGTAATAGAAGTATATTTCTTTTCACTCTTTTTGTTAGTTTTGCGTGTTCATTAATCCTTCTGAGATATACTCGAACTCCGCTTTTTGAGAGTTACTTTGTATTTCTTCACCCTTTTGTTCTCATTCTTACGGCAAGTATGGTGTACTACGTCTGGAATAAATATTTTCCTCTCGGATTATTTTGCTTAGTGCTTTTATTAGGAGGAAGCTTTACGAGAACGTATGCTCATATTACCTCTTCTCATAATCAACTAGCCAAAGATACCCAAAGGAGAGTGGATATTTTAAAACGAGAATTTACGAACGATAAGTTTCACGTTCGTGCCTATCAGTATAAATGGAATGATGTAAACAGTGCATTATCTCTATACCTGTATAAAGAAGGTATGACCTCAGAAAATGGGAGGAATATCTCAGTTGTTATTGCTACTCGATCTGGAGAGTTCGATTTTCCTGTAATTGAAGGCAATGAGCAAGCGTATCAACTGTTGGATCTAAATAGTTCGACAAGTGCTCAACTAGAAAAAAAAGAATGGGTATCTGTGAGCCCTGAGTCATTCTATAGAGAAACTCAAAATTGGTTTAAATATCATGATTGAGAGTTATAAAGAGAATAGTATAAGATAATACTGTATGACTAAATGGGTTCTTGTTGTAATCATTCTCCTCTCAAGCGTGCTTCGTCTCACTCAGTTAGCAACGAACCCTCCATCATTAACCTGGGATGAAGTTGCTTGGGGCTATAACGCTTACTCAGTAGGCATGACAGCAAAAGATGAGTTTGGTAAATTTCTGCCTGTAACATACATTGAATCTTTTGGAGATTTTAAGCCTGTTGTCTATTTGTACTTAACAGTTATTAGTGTAAAGCTTTTTGGACTTACCGAATTTGCTACTCGCTTTCCTTCAGCCTTTTTTGGAATACTTACAGTTCTTCTTACTTTTTTCCTTGGAAAAAAGTTCTTTTCTACCTCTAGCAATGCTACAGCATATGGAGTAGTCAGTGCCTTTCTTTTGGCGATATCTCCTTGGCATATAAACCTTTCCCGAGCAGCTTTTGAAGCAAATGTATCAACCTTTTTTATCGTTGCGGGAGTAACTTCATTTCTTTCTTTTATTGTTAATCCAGATAAATCTTTTCTAAAAAAGTATGGATTGATTATCTCAGCTATCTGCTTTGTTTTATCAATGTATACCTTTAATACCGCTCGTATCGTTTCACCCCTTTTAGTTTTACTCTTAGCACTTTCATTTAGAAAAGAATTATGGGAGAGAAAAAAGGAAGTAATGATTGGTGGAGTAATTGGATTTCTCCTTCTTCTTCCAACACTTCCGTTTCTTCTGTCTCCTCAAGCGAGTTTGCGATTTAAAGAAGTAAATATATTTTCTGATATTAAAGTAATTGAAACAGTCAACCAGGAGATTGCCAATGATAACAACGTGTGGTGGTCAAAAATTCTCCATAATAGACGATTTGCCTATGGACAAGAGTATATAAAGCACTATTTTGATCACTTCAACCCATCCTTTCTATTTATAAAAGGAGACGGAAATCCTAAATTTTCTACACAGGATGTTGGACAATTATATCTTTTCGAATTACCATTTCTTATCTTAGGGATACTTCTTCTGATAAGAAAGAGAGAAGGTTTTTGGTGGATTATCCCAATTTGGCTTCTTCTCTCAATTGTTCCTGCAGCTACTGCTCGAGAAACACCTCATGCACTTCGTATTGAAACAGCCCTTCCTACCTTTCAGTTGCTTATTGCCTATGGGATTGTTTCTATCTATCAGTCTTTAGCATGGAAAAAAGTGTTTCTTGCACTTCTTGGTGTAGTGATTTTAGGAAATGTTACCTATTATCTTCATGGATATTATATACATTATCCACGTGACTATTCCGGAGAATGGCAATATGGATATAAAGAAGCAATTGCCTATACTGAGGAAGTAAAAGGGAATTATGATGCAATTTGTTTTACTACAGAGCTAGGTAGACCATATGCCTATGTTTTATTCTATAGTAAGTATGATCCAGCAAAATTTGCTAGTGAATCAGAAGTAACAAGAGACTCGTTTGGTTTTGTTACGGTGAATAAGTTTGACAAGTATATTTTTGCAGGGAACGTGAGTGAGGCATGTGAGGAGAAAGGAAAAACGTTACAAGTGGATTTAGCAAATAAGGTAACAGATAAGATGAATGTGCAAAAAGAATTCCCACTAAAAGATGGTAGTCCAGGGTTAGCTGCATTCACTTTAAATTAATATGACTAAAAAGACACTCATTCTCTTTATTGGAATTATATTACTCGCTAGTTTCTTAAGATTCTATCGCTTAGGAATGACTCCTCCTTCTCCTAATTGGGATGAAGTTGCACTAGGATGGAACGCTTACTCTCTTCTTCAAACCGGGAGGGATGAATATGGAGAATTTCTTCCTGTGGTCTTGCGTTCCTTTGATGACTATAAACCAGCATTGTATACCTATTTTATTATTCCTTTTCTTCCCTTTTTTGACGTTTCAGCTCTTTCAGTACGGTTGCCTTCTGCCGTATTTGGCATTACTGGAGTGGTAGCGACCTTCTTTTTAGTAAGGCATCTATTTAAACGAGAGGATTTAGCTCTCATATCCAGTTTTCTTTTAGCTATTTCTCCTTGGTCTCTTCAATTCTCCCGAGTGGCATTTGAAGCACAAAGTGCGTCTGTATTTAATATCTTAGTTATTCTTTTTTTTGTAGTGGGATTAAAAAGAGGGTGGTTTCTCTCTTTAGCTGCTGTTATAGCTCCTTTAAGTGTTTATATTTATCAAAGTGAAAAGGTCTTCATGCCTCTTCTTCTTTTACTTCTAGTTGGAATTTATTGGAAAGAAGTATTTGCTCTGTCTAAAAAATATTTGGTCATTGCATTTATTGTAGGATTAATCGTGGCACTTCCCATGGGATGGTATATTTTGACAAATGATAAAGCTCTTACTCGAGCAACCTCAACCGTTGCTTTTGCTGATCAAAGTTATTATCTGCAACAAAACGTCCAGCGTTTACTCTATGATCGTGAGATAGGAAATTATGTAGGTTTTATTTTTGATAATAGAAGAATTGAATATACAAAAACTATTATTTCAGGATACTTATCTCACTTTTATCCAAACTGGATGTTCATGACAGGAGATATTAATAGACATCATGCACCTCGAATGGGAATTTTCTATTTGTTTGAACTACCCTTCCTGCTTATCGGTATCTATCAGTTAGCTTTTAATAAAGCGATTGATAAGAAAGTGAAATATTTAATTTTTGGATGGATTCTCATAGCTCCAATTCCTGCCTCCGTAACCAGTGGCGTACCTCATGCTGTACGAACAGTAAATTTTCTTCCTACATTTCAAATACTCATTGCTCTTGGGCTAGTTATGTTTGTATATGAACTTATGAAACTGCAACTTTCTCTTTTAGTAAAACGAGGAATTCTTGGAGTAGTAACTCTTTTATCACTATTCAACTTTGTATTTTATATGAACCAGTATTATGTCCAGCAAAACTATTTCTTTTCAAAAGAATGGCAGTACGGATATAAAGAGTTAGTTTCTTATGTAGATTCAATTCAAGGGAAGTACGATAAAATTGTTGTCACGAATAAAGAACCTTTGGATCAATCCCATATGTTCTTTATGTTCTACCTAAAATATTCTCCTCAAAAGTATCAAGATGATAAAAGGAACACATCAGGAGGATTTAGGGAAAATCACTACTTTGATAAGTATGAATTTAGAGAATTCGATCTCACAAAAGAAACGCAATCAAGTACTCTCTATATTGGACGTCCTAAAGATATTCCTCAAGGTAGAGCAGTACTCAAGAAAATAGCGTATCTAGATGGAGAAGAAGCCATCGTTGTTGCTGAATAATATGAAATATATCTCCTTATGGGCTAAAAATAACTCATTTTTACTTCTCCTCATCTTTATTTCTTTTTTTCCACTGGCCTCTCTTCTTTCTGAAGGGTTGCCAATTACTCATGATGGGCGAGATCATGTAGCCCGAATTTCTAATTTTTATCAGAGCTTACAGGACGGAAATCTTATTCCTAGATGGGCAGGAAATCTTAACTGGGGGTATGGGCATCCTATTTTGATGTTTCTTTACCCACTTCCTTCCTATCTTGGTTCGTTTTTCCATCTTTTAGGATTTTCTTTTGTTGACAGTACAAAATTGGTGTTTGGATTAGCATATATTGTCAGTGGAATTACAGCCTATTTATTTTTTCGTGAGATTTCCAAAAAAGAAGATGCATTTATTGCAGCAATGCTTTATCAGTTTGCCCCCTATCGATTTGTTGATATGTATGTGCGTGGCGCAATAGGGGAGCATGTTGCCTTTGTTTTTGCTCCTCTAGTGCTCTATTTTATTATTCGATACTTTAAAAAGCCTTCGTATGCTCATTTTTTTGGAGTTACTATTTCCATGGCACTTCTTATTCTTTCTCATAATGCAGTTAGTCTTATGACTCTTCCTTTTATCATAGGGTGTATTGTCTGGATGTATTTAATTGAAAAAAAGAAAATTCATGCATTTATGTCTTTTATTGGAATAGGATGGGGTTTTCTTCTTGCAGGATTTTTCTGGATTCCAGCAATTCTTGAGGGAAAGTACACACTGCGAGATATTGTACTGCAAGACGTGTATCTTACTCGGTTTACCTCTTTTGAAAGATTTATATACAGTCCGTGGGGATATGGGAATACAGGAGAGTTTTCCGTAGGAGTTGGAATTATTCATTTAGCAGTGCTGGCTTTGGCAATATATTTTCTCTTCAGAGTGAAATCGAGAATGAAAGAGATTATTTTAGGAGGAACAATCCTTGCACTAGGCTTAACTATTTTTCTTATGACTCCTGAGAGTAGATTGTTATGGAAGTATCTTCCTTTAATTAAATCATTTCAATTTCCATGGAGATTATTAACAGTAGTTGTTTTTCTTCTCAGTGGACTGGGAGTAATGGTAGCGTCTTTAGTTTCCTCAAAGAATAAAGCTATTTTACTTTTTTCGGTAGTTATTGGACTTGTAATTACTTCAACTCCTTTTTGGCAAGCAAGGGGATATCTCACTTTCCCAGAAACCTTTTATTCCTCAACATTTCATAGCACAACGGATACTGGAGAGAGTGCACCTATTTGGTCAGTACGCTTCATGGAATCGACTCCAGATGCTTTTATGAATGTAGTGGGAGGGGATGCTGTCATTCAACCTTTAGAACGAAACTCAGTCCGGCATACGTATAAGATTACTGTGTCAAGAGATGCAAGATTACGAGAGAATACTCTTTACTTTCCTAATTGGAGAGTAGTGGCTGATGGGGTGGATATTCCAATCCAATTTCAAGATCCGAATGAAAGAGGGTTAATAACCTTTTTACTTCCCAAAGGGGAGCATATGGTTGAAATAGCCTTTCAAAACACAAAACTTCGTACTCTTTCTGAACTTCTCTCTCTTTTTTCTCTTCTCATGCTTGGTATACTATATATTGTGAGAAAAAAGATATGGCAACACTTTCAGTAGTTCTAGCAACTTATAACGAAGAGAAAAACCTGGCTGATTGTCTAGAATCCATTAAAGATATAGCACAGGAGATTATTATTGTCGATGGAACTTCAAGTGATAAGACAGTTGAAATAGCCAAAAAATACGGAGCGAAGATCCAAGTAAGAGAAAATCACCCCATTTTTCATATCAATAAGCAGAAAGCAATTGACATGGCAACGAAAGAATGGGTATTACAACTTGACGCTGATGAGAGGGTGAGTGAGGAGTTAGCAAAAGAAATCACAAAAGTTATTAGTATGACAGAAGAGGAGCTTACTTCTTATGAGGATAGACTTCCTAATAAAGAGCTTTTTCTTAGACATCAAGCTCTTCTTGAGAAACGGGAAGGAGAGATTGGAGAGAAAAATGGTCCATTTGTTGCCTTCTTCTTTCCCAGAAAAAACTACTTTTTAGGAAGGTACTTAACCTATGGGGGAGTGTATCCTGATGGAGTAATTCGTCTTCTCAAAAAAGGAAAAGCATATTTACCTGCTAAAGATGTCCATGAACAAATGGTAGTAAGTGGAAGAGTAGGGTGGTTACAAGAAGATTTATTGCACTTTGACTCTCCAACGTTTGAGAAGTATTTAAAAAGGTGGAATAGATATAGTAAGTTAATTGCTATGGAACTAAAAGAAAAACATGCAAAATGGGATATTCTCACAGGAGTCGAATATCTTTTTCTCAAACCACTGTGGTGGTTTGTTTTAACGTATGGACGACATAAAGGCTTTTTAGATGGATGGCAAGGTTTTGTTTTTTCTTTTTTCTCCAGTCTTAGATTCGCAAACGCATATCGTATGTATCTTTCCTTATGAAAATTGCAATTGATATTTCTCCACTTCAATCAGGTCATAGTGTACGGGGGCAAGGATTTTACTTATCTCGTTTGAAAGATGCATTAGAAAAATATTTTCCAACTCATACCTATCTTTTCTTTGAAGGAAAATCTCCTCATTCTGATTCATATGATCTGATCCACTTTCCCTACTTTGACCCATTCTTTCTTACTCTTCCTTTTCCTAAGAATAAAAAAACGATAGTTACGGTACACGATTTAACTCCTTTAGTTTTCCCTACTCTTTTTCCCATTGGAGTGAAAGGGAAAGTGAAATGGGAAGTCCAAAAACAATCTTTAAGAAGAGCAGTGCGGGTGATTACAGATTCTTATGCATCTAAAAGAGATATTAGTCGACTTACTCAGATTTCAGAGTCAAAAATCGATGTAGTCTATCTTGCAGCTGGAGAAGAATTTAAAGTTATGGATTTATCCTCTGCCCAAACAGATCAGGTCCGGGGACAATATGATCTTCCAGAGAAATTTATTTTGTACGTTGGAGACGTAACAGCAAATAAAAATCTAGTAAGACTTGTAACAGCTTGTAAAGAAAGAAACCTTCCTCTTGTTATGGTAGGTAAGTCACTTACCCTTACCGATTATGATACATCCCATCCTTGGAATAGGGAACTTGCGAAAGTGCAGGAATTAACCTCTTCCTCATCTCATATTAAACTTCTTGGGTTTGTCTCAACAGAGGATTTAGTAACCCTTTATAACTTAGCAACAGTTTTTGTCTTTCCTTCTTTATATGAAGGGTTTGGTTTGCCAGTTCTAGAAGCAATGCAGTGTGGATGTCCTGTTATTACGACTAAAGGCGGTTCACTTGAAGAAGTGAGTGGCGATGCTGCATATTTTGTTGATCCATTAAGCACTACGAGTATTGGAGAAGGAATTGAGAAAGTATTTGGGGATGAAAAATTACGAGCTGAGTTAAAACGAAAAGGTATTGATCAAGCGGAACGTTTCACCTGGAAGAAAACAGCTGAGGAAACAATAAAGTCCTATGAAGCAGCATATAAATAAACTACTATCCCTTCCTCTCATCTCAGGAGCTGCAATTATTTTCATTAGCTCCCAAGCAACAAATGTATTACAGTTTCTTTTTCATTTAGTAATGAATAAGTATCTAGCCACAGTCTCTGCGTACGGAGATTTAGCAACACTTACCTCTATTATTACTTGGCTTGCTTTAGTTGCTGGATCACTACTTCCAACTGTAGTTAATTTCTCAAGCAAATATTTTGTTTCTGGAAGCAATAGAGGGTTATATTTAATCTATAAAAAATTAACTATATTTACCGGAGTCATTGCTGTACTGGTAATTTTTCTAGGACTGAGTGCAGCTCCTGTGATTGCAGAATTTCTTCAAATAGAGAGTAGTGGGTTTATTGTTTTAACCAGCTTTATTATTGGAATCAATGTTTTAAATACTGTGGTGACTGGTTTATTGCAAGCTAAACTCGCGTTTGGCTATATTTCTTTTGCTAATTTTATCTCCGCCCTAGTTAAATTTGTTGGGAGTTTTGCCCTCGTAATTTTGGGTTACGGATTGTATGGTATTTTAGGAGCCTTAATCCTTTCTACAATTACTTCGTACATTCTTAATTGTATTCCTATTCGAAATATATTTTCCTATCGAGAAAAGCAAAAGGATGATCTAGATATTCCAACCAAAGATCTTATGAAATACGGAGTACCAGCAGCAGCAGCAATTCTTTTCCTGAACGCCTTTACGTCAACTGACTTACTTATGGTAAAGCATTTTTTTACTCCTGAAGACGCTGGGATGTATGCAGGACTTATGCTTGTTGGGAAAGTTATTTTCTTTTTCTCCTTTCCTATTGGACTTGTTATGTTCCCTTTAATTACAAATCGATTTATGCAAAAAAAAGAGTTTACTTCTATTTTTCTCCAGGCCTTAGGTTTGGTTGCTGCGTCTTCTTTAGCAATTGTTGGGTTTTATACCTTATTTCCTGATTTTACGATTAGACTATTCCTTCAAAAAAAGGAATATTTAGCTGTTTCTTCCTATCTTCCTTTATGTGGTCTTTTTATCACTCTTTTTGCTATTCTTTCTCTTATGACTAATTTTTTCCTGGCAGTCAAAAGAGTACAAGTGTGGATTATTCTTTTTCTTGGAGCTTTATTTCAATTAGTTGGTGTACAATTATTTCATCAAAACTTTACTCAAGTATTTACGGTATCGATTCTCTCGATTATCTCTGTTATTATATGTATGATTTTTTACTACCAAGTTACTTTTTCAAAATCGCATGAATAAACTTCCACTAATTTCCTTAGTTATCCCAGCTTACAAGCAAGAGAAGACTATTGTTGAAGATATTACGCGTATTAAAGAGGCGATGGAATCACTTAGTTCTCAATACAACTATGAATTAATTGTAGTGGTTGATGGATTTCTTGATAAGACCTATGAGAGAGCTCAAAAAGTAAAGTCACGTAAAATAAAAGTAATTGGCTATAAGGTGAATCAAGGAAAGGGACACGCAGTACGATATGGAATGAGGGAGGCTAAGGGGGATATTATTGGTTTTATGGATGCAGGGATGGATATTAATACGAATGGAATAGGTATGCTTCTTTCTCACTTTGCTTGGTATAACGCTGATGTTATTATTGGCTCAAAACTTCATCAAGCCTCTATTGTGAAATATCCTCGTATTCGAAGAATTATTTCCTGGGGATATAGATTAGTAACTAGAGTATTATTTGGTTTTTATGTAAGGGATACACAAGTAGGACTTAAATTTTTCAGAAAAGCAGTGGTAAAAAAGGTACTTCCCAAACTCCTTGTAAAAAAGTATGCGTTTGATATTGAATTTCTTGCAGTTGCTTATCAGATGGGGTATAAAAGAATATACGAAGCTCCCGTAGAGATTGAATTTAACGCAACAAGTAATATTACTTCAAGGAACTTCTGGAAAATTATCGGAAGAATGTTGTGGGATACATTGGCAGTATATTACCGATTGAAAATATTACACTATTATTCTAAATAATATGATGGACAAGAAATCAAAAATATTTGTAGCTGGGGGACAGAGTGGATTAGTAGGTACTGCTATTGTGCGTGCTCTAAAAAAGGAAGGGTATAAGAATATTATCACAAAAACTCGCTCAGAGCTTGATCTTTTAGATGTAAAACAAGTTGAAAAATTCTTCTCCAAGGAAAAACCTGACTATATTTTCCTTGCAGCAGCAAAGGTTGGGGGAATTATGGCCAATAAAACACATAAGGCTGATTTTATTTATAATAATTTGCAAATCCAAAACAATGTAATTTATAACTCCTGGAAACATGAAATAAAAAAACTGCTCTTTTTAGGAAGTTCGTGTATTTACCCTAAACACGCAATTCAGCCCATAAAAGAAGACCAGTTATTAACTGGACCTCTTGAAGAAACAAATGATGCGTATGCAATTGCAAAAATTGCGGGGATAAAAATGTGCCAAAGCTTTAATGAACAGTATCATACTAACTTCATTTCAGTTATGCCTACAAATCTTTATGGACCAAATGATAACTTCGATTTAAACCATTCTCATGTTTTGCCTGCTCTGGTTCGAAGATTTCACGAAGCAAAAGTGAATAAGGATAAAAAGATTACCCTTTGGGGATCTGGAAACGTCTACAGAGAATTTCTTCACGTAGATGATATGGCTGACTCATCAGTTTTTTTAATGAATAACTACGATGGGTCTGAAATTATTAATGTAGGAACAGGAGAAGATCTGACTATTAAAGAATTAGCAGCTTTAGTTAAAAAGACTGTAGGTTTTAATGGAGAGACTGAATGGGATATTTCTAAACCTGACGGGACTCCTAAGAAACAATTGGATGTTTCTAAGCATTTTGCGCTGGGGTGGAAACCTAAAATACCACTTGAGGAAGGAATAAAAAATATGTATGAATGGTTTTTAAAAAATTATGAAACGATCAGAAAGAATGAGCGGTAGTACGAGACTTTTTTTCTTTATTGGTACTGAAGCCGAGCTCATCAAGCTTTTTCCTGTTCTTAACGAATTTTCAAAAAAGGGTATTGCTTATAGCATCATTGCTTCAGGCCAAAACGATATTTCTAAAAGTAGAATTTTGTCCTACCTAAAAAATTCCACTATTGAGACATTTTTGAGCAAAAAGCCTATTACCCAAACTCCAATTGGGGTATTTGTTTGGTTTATAAAAAATTTGTTTTCTGGACATTTTCTTTTGCGCAATAAAATAGGAAGAAGTAACAACTCTAAAGATTTTTTCATTGTGCATGGAGACACCGTATCTACCGTAATGGGAGCACTTCTTGGAAAATCGCTAGGATATAAAGTTGCTCATATTGAAGCAGGACTTCGTTCTTTTAATGTATTACATCCTTTTCCAGAAGAGTTAGACCGAGTGATTACTTCTTTTTTTGTTGATGTTCACTTTTGTCCTAATACCTGGGCACAGAAAAACTTACAAAAGGAAAAAGGAGTAAAGATAATCACGGTAGAAAATACTCTTTTGGATAGCTTGCGTCATGTACTCCATCAAGGAGAGACACCATCAATTTTGAAAAAAATGAAAAAGAAGAAATACTTTGTCTTTGTTATGCACAGACAAGAGAATATTTATAATGAAACGCGTGTACGTTCATTAATAGCTGAGGTCGAAAAACAAGTAAAAAAACTTCCTTGTATATTTATTTTACATAAACCTACTGAACTGGCACTCACTTCTTATTCTCTCCTAAAAAAGATTGAGAAGAATAAAAATATTCATATTACCCCGCGCTTGCCTTATGAAGAGTTTATGAAGGTTTTATATAATTCAGAGTTTATTATTACAGATGGAGGAAGTAATCAGGAAGAGTCGTATTATATGGGGAAACCCTGCTTAGTACTGCGGAGCGAGACAGAAAGAATTGAAGGAGTTGATAAAAATGTTGTTATTAGTAAAAATAACTTAATTGTAATACGCAAATTTATCCATAATTTTGAACAGTATAAACGATCTGAAGTTGCCCCTAAAATTCAGCCAAGCAGAATAATTGCAGATTATTTTGCTACCTAATAATTCATGAATAAATATTTTTCTTGGGCAACTCACCCTTTTAGTCTTCTTGCCTATGTTTTATTGGCTATTGTTTTATTATATCTCCCAACCAATGGATTCTTAAAAAATCAGTATGATGATGCTTATATTACCTATCGGTATGCAGTGAATCTTGCCGAAGGAAAGGGATTAGTATTTAACATGCATGAAAAAGCAGACGCAGCATCTTCATTCAGCTACACACTTATACTCGCTGGATTTTACAGGTTAGGTGCTACTAATTTAGAGCTTGTAGCAACATTTATCGGAATTGCTAGTGCTATGGGAATAAGTTGGATAGTATATAAGAGTATTTTTACTCTTACAAAAAACTTAGGACTATCTTACTTTCTTGGTTTTTTAATAGGAATTCATGGATTTATCTCTGGTTGGTCAATCAGTGGGATGGAGACAGTATTTTTTACCTTTTTAGTCACTTACTTTATTTATCTTTATTATTTTGCTAAAGACCATACACCTATTTTGCAAACAACCCTTCTTATCCTTATTTTACTGACACGAATGGAGGGAATATTACTGGTTGGGGTTTGGTTTCTTGCAGAAGGATATAAACTTGTTGTAACAAAAGAGAAAAGTATACTTCCTCAATTTCTCTTGCAGTGTACTCTCTTTGGAATAATCACTTTTGGACTCTACATCTTTAAATATTTTTATTACGGAAGCTTTGTCTCAAATGCAGTTTTATTCAAGCAAATTGCTATGTATTATCAACCCAATCCAAGACATCTTCTGATGGCTTGGGGAGGAACTTCATTAATTGTTTTTTTCCTATATATCTTCTCCTTTTTAAAAATCGAATTTAAGCGGTTTTGGTCATTACACCTCTATTTGTTTATTAGTATGGTAACTCTTCTTTTTGGTCCACACTCTGATGGAGGAAGATATTCTGTTCACCTTTTGCCAATTGTCGTGATCTTTAGTGGGGTAGTATTAGCACGAATGCTACAAGGAAAAAAAACGAGGACAAGAGCATTTCTGTTGATAGGAGTAATACTCATTCAAACTCTTTTATCTACCTTTGTCGTGCGAATGCATATGATGCAACTAACTCAAGGACAAGCGTGTAGACAAGAAGTAGGGAGATATCTATCTAATATGCTTCTCCCTGGGGAGTATGTGTTTGCTGGAGACTTGGGGATGATTGCATATACAGCCAAGAATCAGGAGTTTATTGATATGTCTGGTCTTACTTCTAAAGATGTACTCTCATATTATCAAAGGGAAGAAAAATTAGATAAACTTATTTTAACTCTCAAGCCAAAAGTGTTAGTCGACTCATTCTTTATTGACAAAAAAGGAAATCTTGTTCATTATGTCTTAACTAATAAAGTTGAACATATTAAGGGAATGAAAACCTACTCGACACTTTTTTCACCCGAATCTTTTCAGAAAAGAGTGAGTGAGTGTAAAGATAATGAAAGAGCATACAGTGTAGTTGACATATCCAGTCTTTATTAGCGCTGTAAAATATTATAGTAAAAATTATGAATGTATTAGTTATTGGAGCAAATGGATTTTTAGGAAGTACAATCGTTCAAAAATGTCTTAGTAAGAAATGGAGAGTGGATTGTATTTATAATATAAATAAAAACAATCTTCCAGTATCAACAAATAACTACTCTATTAATGAATTAGATACTCTCTCTTCAAAATATGATTATATTTTTTTGGTAGCAGCATATATTCCTCATGGAAACTATAATCTTCCTAGTAAGGAGTTGCTCGATGGAAATATTAAGCTGCCTTTAAAGATAAGTGAACAATTCCCAGAAAGTAAAATTATTTTTTCATCTAGTGTCTCAGTATACGGAACAAGCAGTTCATCTCTGTCTGAGCAGTCAAGTTATACTGCTCCTACTTTGTATGGTCTTTCAAAACTGAGTGGTGAAACGATAGTAAAACTCCATGAGAGAAGTCAAATTATTAGATTCTCTTCTCTTTATGGAAAAGGTATGGCAAAGAAGACGTTCCTGCCTCTTATTATTGAAAATGCAAAGCATAAAAAGGAAATTACAATACTTGGAACAGGATCTCGTTTACAAAACTATATCCATGTCCAAGATGCAGTTGATTTATGTCTACTGGCAGCTGAAAGCGAGCAATACGGAGTATATTTAGGTACCTCTGAGAAGTCTTATTCTAATTTAGAAGTAGCAAATATAGTTAAAGAATATATATCTGAGTGTACTATTCAACTTAGTGGAGAAGACCGAAGTCCTTCATTTGTGTACGAGAACACCTTTACTCGTACTACTCTTAATTTTGTTCCAAAAATTTCTTTAGAAAAGGGAATAAAGGAGCTGATAGATGAAGAATAAGACTGTTTTAGTCACTGGAATAGGAGGAAATGCGGGTCAGGGAATTTTAAGAAATATTATTGCGTTAAATAAGGATATTCGCCTGGTTGGAACAAATACGGAAAGTATTTCAGGAGGAAATTATTTATGTGACGCTGTATATAAGGTTCCTTTTTCCTCTGATCCAACTTACATTGTTGAAATGATAGATATTTGCAAAAAGGAGAATGTAGACTTAATTATTCCCTCAACAGACTATGAAGTATTTTACCTTTCCCTTCACAAGAACAGATTACCTACACTTGCCAGTTTGGGTGCAGATGTTGCAGATATTTTTCTCAATAAATATAAGACAAGTGTTTTTTTTAAAGCAGCACAAATCCCTTTTGCGGAGACCTTTCTCCCTTCAAAGTATAACGATGAATTTGACCAAATAATAGTGAAACCTGCTGAAGGGAGAGGTTCAAGAGGCTTACACATTAATCCGAAAAATCCTAAAGAGTTCTCTTCTGAGTATATTGTCCAAAAACTCTATCAAGGAAAAGAAATTACGACAGCTTTTTATGTTACAAAAAAAGGAAAACTTCATGGGCATATTACCTTTGAGAGGTCCTTAGTGGCAGGTGCTACTCATAGATGCGAAGTAACTACAGAGTATGAAAAAGAAATAGAAGGTATTATCACTAAAATGCTAAAGAATTTCACTATCAGAGGATCATGTAATATTCAATCAATTGTCAGTGATGACGGGAGTATTACTCCTTTTGAAGTGAATGGGAGAATATCAGGAACTAACTCTATACGGTCTCAGTTTGGATTTGAAGATGTTAAGTATACGATTGAGGAATATTTATATAATAAAGTACCAACAATTCCTAAAATAACAAAAGGTGCTTGTGTTCGCATATATCTGGATATTATTTATCCTGATATTTCCTTAAATGAAATAAAAACGAATAAGGATACACATTATATTTACTAATAAGAGTTACTTTTTTGTCAGATTGAATACTTCAAAATATTCAGGCCTAATTCCTTTTTTCTGAGCCCTATCAATAAAGCCAGGAATATCCCATCCAATTCTTCTGTTGTCAAAAGTATTTGCTGTGGTATCCCATAAAGTATAGGAGAGTTGGTTATAATCTCGTGGTTGTCCACATGATCCAGGGTTAATAAGCATTACATCACCAAGTTGTCGCGTAATAGGATGATGTGTTTGTCCTAAAATCACAACATCTGCATCAACTGTTTTGAATTTATCAAAATCAGGAAAATCTGGGTATACTCTTCCTTCCATCGAATCCCAAGGACTTCCATGAAAAACTAACACCTTTTTCCCATCAATCTCAAGTTCTAAAGATTGAGGAAGTGTTCCAAGATATGCTAAGTTCTCAGGAGAAATGAACCCTTTCATGGACTCTACTGATTCTCGGACAGAAGGATTGGTTGATTCAGGATATGTACCTGAGAGTAAATAAAAGTCATGGTTTCCAATAATGGTCTTGACACCTTTCACTCTTATTGTATCTATTACCTCATTTACGAAAGGATAGTAGCCAGTTAGATCACCAGCACAAATAATTTCATCTACCTCTCCAGCGTCTTTTAAGACGGCGTTTAAACCATCGATATTGCCATGAATGTCAGAGAGAATTTCGATTTTCATAGCCACAGTATATCATAGGATATTTCTGAGATAATCTCTTATTGACAGGAATACTTATTCTCCATATTATAATGGAACAAAGATACAAACCCCTTAATCATTGAGAAAATATGTTACTATAGAAAAGAGAGAATACGTAATGAAAATAAAAAAAGAAAACTATACAACGAACGAGTACTACCATGAGTTTTATCCCTCGATCTCTCTAAAGCAATCATCCATGTGGATGGCAAATTACTTTAACGTTATTAAAAAAATATTCCCCAAAATCTTTGAATATAAAAAAAGTAAAGTATTAGAAATTGGTTCATCTCACGGTGGATTTATTAACATTCTTAATCAGAATGATTTTAAAAACGTAGTTGCATCGGATATGAATAAAAGTGTTTTAGCAAAAGAGCTGAAAAATAAATATCTTACTCTTGATATTATGGATCCAAGTTTTAAAACGAAATATGATGTGATGTTTTCTTTTGAAGTAATGGAGCATGTATTTGATAGTGAGAAGGTAGTGAAAAATATTTACAAAATGTTAGAGATGAATGGTCTATATATTTTTACTGTCCCATATCCCAAAAAAGAAAATCTTTATCATAAATATCATATTAATGTTCAATACCCAAACTATTGGTCAAACCTTTTCCATCGACATGGATTCAGGTTATTAAAAGTAGAGCAGGTATCTTTTGTTCCACTTCTTTGGAGATATATCCAAATTCCTTTCTTCTTCAAACGATCAATTTTGCATAAAGCCTTTACTGCTGAAATCTTTTTTGTATTCCAAAAATATCGTTAAAAACATATATATGGGAATTCCTTTTAACAAACCTCATTTAACTCATAAAGAGATTGGATATATTAATCATGCTCATTCTTTAGGAAAATTAGCAGGCGATGGGTACTATACAAAGTTATGTCATGAATGGATAGAAAAAAATATTGGCGGAAAAAAAGCTCTTCTGACACATTCTTGTACTGGTGCATTGGAGATGATGGCAATTTTATCCAAAGTGGAGCCAGGGGACGAAGTAATTATGCCATCATTTACTTTTGTCTCAACAGCCAATGCTTTTGTTTTGCGAGGAGCAGTACCTGTTTTTGTAGATATTCGAAAAGACACGCTAAATCTCAATGAAAAGTTGATTGAGGATGCAATTACAGATAAAACGAAAGGAATTGTTCCAGTTCACTACGCTGGGGTAGCGTGTGAGATGGATACTATTAATAAAATTGCAAAAAAACATAATCTTCTTGTAATGGAAGATGCTGCTCAAGGTTTTTTATCAACCTATAAAGGACGAAATCTGGGAACTCTTGGACATATGAGTGCATTTAGTTTTCATGAAACAAAAAATGTTATATCAGGAGAAGGAGGTGCTCTTGTAATTAATGAAGAGAGATTTAGTGAGCGAGCTGAAATGATAAGAGAGAAAGGGACAAATAGAGCTAAATTTTTTAGGGGACAAGTAGATAAATATACGTGGGTTGATATTGGCTCTTCCTATTTGCCAGGTGAAATAATTGCCGCTTTCTTAATGGCACAATTTGAAAATGCGAGTGAGATAAATGAACAGAGACTTAAGGTCTGGAAAACCTATCATAAAGGATTAAAATCATTAGAAGAAAAAGGATTACTGCGCCGTCCTATTATCCCTCGAGATTGTGAGCACAACGGACATATGTACTATATATTAGTTGATTCTCTTAAAACGAGAACAAAATTAATTGAATACTTAAAGAAATATAATATTCTCTCGGTTTTTCACTACATTCCGCTTCATTCCTCCCCAGCGGGAAAGAAGTATGGGAGATTTGTTGGAGATATGAATGTAACTGATACTGTCTCAGATACGCTAGTCAGGCTTCCTCTCTTTTATAATCTTACTCCTGAAGAGCATGAAGAAATAATAAAGAATATTTATCGTTTCTTTAAACAACCTTACCATGCCAAATAAACTTCTCCTCGCTATCCTTCTTTTAGTATATTCCTCAGTTATCTACTATTACGTCCAAGATTCTTGCATGCAGAAAGAGTGGTGTGGGCAAGATATGGATCAATATATGGATTATTCAAATAGTTTACTAAGTGGAAATGGATATTCTGCTCAAAAAGTATCTAATCTCTATTTTCTCCCTCCTAAAGAAGGGCAATATATTCCAGAAACAATGCGACTTCCAGCTTTCTCATTACTCTTAACTGCAGGGAGAACGATATATAGCGAGTCAACTTTATTAGTAATTTATAATATAGCTTTTATTTTCCTCATTCATGCTTACTCATATAAACTTTTCTTATTATTTTTCAAAAAAGATGCTTTATTTCCATTACTTCTTATTCTGTTAAGTCCCTCTCTTCTTTTCTATACAACCCGGATGGGAAATGTAGATCTTTTTTCTTATGCAATGGTAACAGGATTTGTATACTATGCGGTCTTACTATATAAAAAAGAAATGTCTAGAAAAATAATCTTTTTAACTTTTTTTTTCGGAGTAGGGGCTATTTTTAGTCGTCAAAATACATTACTTTTTATTCTTCCTGTCCTTTTATTTCCATTGCTCCCACTCATAAAGAAAAGAAAACTTGATCGTTATTCAAGAGTTTTTCTTGGATTAGTAGTAAGTTTTGTAATTCTCTTAGTGGTATGGGTTGGCAGAAACTATACTATTACTAAGTCTCTTGCGATTTCAACAGCTTCTGAATCCCAATTACTTAACGAATATACTTACTTTTCCCTTTTTCCAAATGCAGAAACAAATAAACTAGTTGCTTGGATTCACATAGATAAAGCAGGAGAAAAATATATGCAAGACCAACTGAAAAAGAATGTACCAGTAGGAGTAGCATATGTAACTTTTAATAAAGAAATTGCAAAACGAACTAGAGAGTATATGTTAACTCATCCAAAGTTGGTATTAAATCAATTCAGAATATCTATAGCATCTCTCTTTCTTGATCCCACCTTTCAATGGAACAAAAATGATGTAATGGGATTTTTAAAACTATTAGAAAAACCACTTAATACAATTATCCTTTTAGGATTTATTATTTCTCCAGCATTGTGTATAAAGCAATTCAGGAGAGAGTCAATTTTTATTCCTCTTTGGATAGGAAGTATTACCTATGTTCTTTTTTCTGCGTTTTATCATGGGACTGTTATTGGGAATAGAGGAATTCTTCCTTTATATACAATAATTATTCTCCTTGCTTTTAATGTAACAATTTCTATTAGGGACATATATCTTTCTAAAGGTAATAAGTGAAATAGTCTGATGCCTTGTATTATTAAAAATCATAAGATATATTAGTTTAGTTACGCTAGGAATTATGAATCATGAATTATACGGTAATGAAACTTCCTACACGAACCTAGTTACATGACTACCTCTTTGCTTCCTATTGTTTCAGTAGTAATTGCAACTTATAATTCGGCTAGAACACTACCTTTAGTGCTTAAAGCATTATCACAACAAACCTATCCTAAAAATAGACTAGAAATTGTTCTTGTTGATGGTGGATCTACAGATACAACCTTAAAACTTGGGAAAAAATTCAAGTGTAAAATAATAAAAAATCCGCTAACAGAACCATTACACGCAAAGTATTTAGGTTACACTAGATCGAAAGGGAAATACATCCTATACCTTGATCATGATGAAGTACTCCAAAATCCTGATAGTCTGAAAAATAAAGTTTCTTGTCTAGAAAAAGAGAAGAGGGTAAAAGCTGTTTTAGTTAGTGGATACGAAAATCCTCGTGGATACCCATTTATTAATAATTATATTAATGATTTCGGAGATCCTTTCTCTTTTTTTATCTATCGTCTTTCAAAGAATAATCATTTTTTTCTGAAAGAAATGGTTAGACGCTATGGTGTTATTACAGAAAATGAACAATATAGTATCTTTAACTTACAATCTGTAAAACAAACACCTATTATTGAACTGTGTGCTGGAGGAAGTATGTTTGATGCGTCATTTATGAAGAAAAAATTTCCTCAAACAGTAAAAACAGCAGAGCTTATCCCACATTTTTTCTATCTTCTTAATAAAACCAATTCATGTATTGCTATTACTAAAAATGACGCTCTTCTTCATTACTCGTCAGATACCTTGCAAAAATATTTAAACAAAATTAGATGGAGAGTGAAAAATAATATATACCATAGTGATTATATGGGAAAGGCAGGCTACACTGGGCGAGAAGTTTATCATCAAGAAAGTAAAATAAAAAAATACCTTTTCTTCCCTTATGTTTATTCGATAATTTTTTGTTTATATGATTCACTTTCCTTAATTATCTCAAGAAGAAATTTTCTCTATATTTTTCATCTACCTTTGAGTTTTTTTACTGCTAATCTTATTATTTATCACACTATTCGTCACATACTAGGTGATAACCCTTTACTAAAAAGTTATGATGAATCAAAGGTTGTTGCAAGGAAGTAGAGGTAAATGTAAATAATGATAATTTTATTTATAAAGCACTATATGTATTTGTTACAATAAAAACATGGTTAAAAACTTAAACAGTACCGTACGCAAGCATAATACTCTTTTCTATATAACCCTCTCATTTCTTAGTTATTCTCTTATAACAATTATCATATTTAAACATCGTATTCCCTTGTTCTTTACTCATTATGCAATGCCTGACATTGATACAGAAGGAGGATTATGGTACCAATGGTTCTTAACGTATATTCATAAGCATCAGCACGTTTATGACGTTATTAATCTTACAGGGTATCCTTTTGGGTTTGATCTTGCCTTTTCCCCGGTATTTAATCTCATTTATACAATTCAAGTATTTATACTTAACCTCATGGGTTTTTCGTGGAATAATCTTATCTTAGTTATTAATATCTCTTCTTTTTTGGTATATCCACTCTCTGCTTTAGGAGCAAGTATTCTTTGTTATTACTTAACAAGAAATAAAGTAGGGAGTTTTATTGCTGGATTAGTATATGCCTTTTCTTTTAATACTGTTTTATGGGGGAGAGGACAAATGTCTATTAATCATACTGAAATGATTCCTCTTTATTTTCTTTCATTGTTTTATTACTTAGATAGAAGAAACATGTTTTCGTTAGTTCTTTCCATAACACTTTTTGGACTTCTTTTTAAAGCAGACGCTTACTATGCATTTTTCTCGGGAATTTTTACAGTACCAATTATTCTGCTTTATCATAAAGAAGCAATCCAAAGAAAAATTGGTACTTTCTTCTCTTACTACAGCCCTTTGTTTATTGTATTTTTTCTCTTAAATATTAATTTCATTCTTTCTAATCTCTACCTATTTAATAAATCACAGGCAGTTTTGAGTGGAAGAAACTCACTTCCTCAAAATGAATTACTTGATATTGTTTATCATTTTTCCATGGCAGAAAATAGTTATTTATTTTTTCATTTTGGTAACTATAGCCACATTTTTAGTGGACTTCTTACTCTTTTTTTAATTGGGTCACTTATTTTCTTAAGAAAAAAAAGATTATTCCTCACTCTTTTTAGCTGTTTTTTGCTTTCAATTCTTCTTTCTTCATATGTGCCCAATCTCTTTTTTGTTAATGAAATTTACTTTAAATTTTTTAGTATGTTTCGGAGTGTTGCCAGAATTAATGTTCACACTACGCTTTTCTTAGGTCTTCTTTTTGGAGTAACTATTAGCTACTACATGAATTCCCCTCTCTATACTCGTATTTCAAAATGGTTTTCGTATGCCATCTTTATACTTCTTGGAATCTTTGTTATTTTTATTTCCTTAACATCTGATGGGAGTTGGTATAAAAGCACGAGTTTTGCCTCAATAGAGAAACTATATAGTCCACTAAAGGATAATTCACAAATTCATGCAATTTCTGCTTATCCTTTAGTATTGAATAATGGTGATAACGGATTTCCCCCAACCTATCAACTTATGGGGCAGATTATTTATGAAAAACCTCTTACAGCCGGTCTAAGTCCGTTTGCTGACGAAAATAGCAGAGCATATTATCAGAAAATTAAAGAAATCACTTCTCCTACTGCTATTGATACATTAACACATTATGGAGTTGATACGATTCTTATCTATAATAAATTTGAAGATTTAGAGTTACCAGCTAAAGAGTTAAATGAAATTTTAAATAACGATGAAAGATTATCATTTATTGGAAGATACACTGCTCCTAAAGATCCAGGATACTTGTCAATGATTGACCGTTCGAAAGATATCTCTGTTTATCAAATTAAAAAAGTGGTAGAAGAAAATAAAATCGGAAAGAAAGAACTTTTTTCATCGACAGGAAATAATAAGATTAGTTATAAGAAGACATCTGCAGCAAAGTATCATATTACAATTGAAGGAGTAACAGAAAAAACAGTGCTTGTATTTAATACTCCATATTCTGATAAGTGGAGGTTGTATCCAGGAGATCTGACTAGAACAAATGACTTATTATTTTTGAGAAGAAGAAATGCTGTTGTTGAAAGAGTACATGCAAATGAGTATGCCAATGGGTGGATACTTGATCCACGTAGTGATATCTTTCAACAAGGACAAATGAATAGTACTACTTCAGCTGAATTTACCCTCTATTTTCAACCTGAAGCAAAAAGACTAAGTGGAATGTTAGTTACCTTAATTACACTTATTAGTTTGGGTATATATATAGTTTATAATCTTGTTCAAAGGAGAGAGAAAAAAAAGAAATAAGTATGGAACAGAAAGAAACATTAGCTTTTATTACTGGTCTTCGGGGATATGCCGCACTTTTTGTGTTTCTCATTCATGCAGGAACCTTCCTGGGAAATATCAATTCGTTTTCTGATAAATTAGTAAATTTTGGGAAATATGGAGTAACAGTATTTTTTATTATCTCAGCCTTTACGCTGTGTATGAGTATTGATAGGTCAAAACTATTTGATTTTAGAGTATATCTAAAAAAAAGAATTCTCAGAATTGTTCCGTTGTACTACTTTGTTATGATTATTTGTTTTTTATTAGGAGGATTTTTACCTTTGGCTGCCTATTATAAAAATCTATTCCAACTTTCAACTTTTGACTTTGCCAATCTTTTTTATCATCTCACTTTTTTTAGTATTCTTAATCAAAGATATCAAAATAGTTTGCTGGGTGTAGAGTGGACTATCCCTTTAGAGTTCTTTTACTATTTGGTTATTCCTTTTATTTTCTTTTTGGCAAGAAAGTATAGTTTATTCCTTGTTGGTTTACTTGGGATGGGAGTGTTTTTTTATCTGAATAGAACTGTTGAGTTACCGATTTATCAAATACGATTAGGGGGAGGGGACTGGGCTATTGAAACATATTTAGCAGTTTATTGTATGGGAATACTAGCATATATGATAAAACCTACACGTGGAAAAATTATTTCTATCTTTCCCAATTTTAAACATATATTCTCTGTAGTAGTTACCAGTGGAATCTTCATCTATATCTTAAAAGCACTGTCTACGGAACAAAGAATTTTTTGGGTCATTGGACTTAGTCTTTTTGCCTATGTCCTTTTTTTTCAGCAAAAAATGTTATCGTTAGTTAAAAAAAATATAAATAAACAGATCATTCAAAATTCCTCAATCTTTTTTCTTCTTGTACTACTAGGTTTATATATTAATAGCACAATCTTACTACCCGATCTTTTCCTTTCTCTTTTTACTATGGTATTAATTTTCGCATGTTTAGAAGGAGGAGTTTTGGTAAGAGTGGTTTTTGAGAATAAGTTCATTCTACATATAGGAAAAATTAGTTATTCGTTCTACTTATTTCATTTATTAATTATTGCTTTTTTCACTCTTATACCTCTAGGAAATGAATATCTTAGATTTATTTCCATATTTCTTATTACTCTCCTGGTAAGTACCATGAGTGAGAAGTTAATTGAACAACCTTTTATTGCAAGAGGAAGAAATATGATAGCAAAAGTAAACATAAAAAAGAAAAAATGAAAAAACAAGGATTACATCAAAAATCAATTATTATTCTGTCTCATGTAATTACAACAGTTCCTGCTGAAGATCTGGAGAAGTTTTTATTAGATCGTAAAGTAAAGGAACTTCTTTTTATTGGTCACCCCTTGTTCTATAAAGAAGGTAAACCTGGATCCTATTTTAAACTTTATAAAAATGGGAAATTAGTTAAATCCGTTTCTCACAAAAATTATCCTTTATCAGGAATCCCTGCTTATATTCGTGATATACTAGTGACTATTTTCTGGGTTATAAAAATAGGGGGAAAATGGGATTTAATTATTGCTCTTGATAATTTAAACACGATAACTGGACTCATATTAAAAAGCGTAGGATATATTGAAAAAGTTATCTATTACACAATAGACTTCGTACCTCAACGGTTTAAGAATAATGTTCTTAACAATATCTATCATTTCCTCGATAAACAATCAGTCAAACTAGCTGATGTAACGTGGAATTTAACAGAAAGAATGGCAGAGGGAAGAGAAAAAGTAAGAGGGTTATCAAGAGAAGTTTATAATAAGCAAATCATTGCTCCAATTGGCATCTGGATTGATAGAATTCCAAAAAGAAAAAGTAAGCAAACTTCTCAGAATGTTCTTGTATATGCAGGAGGATTATCTCCTCATCAAGGAGTACAGGTAGTTCTAGAAGCGATTCCTTTAGTAGTAAAAAAACTTCCCAATTTTGTCTTTAAAATTGTTGGTTCTGGAAACTATGAAGAGGTTTTAAAGAAAAAGTCTAAACAGTTAAAGATTGAAAAGTATGTAGAGTTCTTAGGATATCAAGAGAAACATGAAGACGTCGAAAAAATCCTTATCCAAGGAGATGTTGCGGTTGCAATGTATAGTAAAGAATTAGATATATGGTCCTATTATGCTGATCCATCAAAGATCAAATCGTATCTCGGGTGCGGTTTACCTGTCATTACAACAAACGTTACATATATGGGTGATGAACTTGAGAAGAGGAGATGTGGTGTTGTAGTTAAATATGATAAAAAAGTATTAGCGGATACAATTATTAAGCTCATGAAAGATAAGACACAAACTCAACTGTATAGGAAAAATGCTTTGCGATATGCTAAAGAGTTTGATTGGAGTGCAATTTATAGTAGAGCATTAAAACCAATCTTTTCAGTATGAAATTTATTTATTCCGTAATAAACCTCATAGGTATACATATCAGACACTGGATTACTCTCTACATGTTCTTCTTCTTTGGCTTGTTTGTCGCTGCAATGGTTCTTTTTAATAATAGTGCTAGTTTATCTACCTTGCCTGTTGATCATACTTCAGGTCTTGATAGTAAAAGTAAAACAGGAAGAATTCTAAAAGGAGAAAAGGTTAGAGCTGTTTTTATAGCTTCAGAAGATAATCTCGGAATTATTTCACTCCGTCTAAAAAATTATAACAAGTGGAATATTGATGAGGATGAAATAGTATTTCGAATAAAAGAGGAGGGTGATGCAAAATGGTATTACGAACGGGCATACGGGGGAGGAAATTTCCGAACGCTTACTCTTTACCCATTTGGTTTTCCAACAATAGCCTCATCTAAAAATAAAAAATATATTGTTGAAGTTATTTCTCAAAGGGGAACAGAGGATAATTCGTTGACCTTTAATCCAAATTATCCTGCTATTGTTGGAAGTTATCAATTCTCTAAAGCTGTTCTAGTCTCAGACAAAACTGTGTCTCTTCATTTCATTGCACAAAAGATAACTTTCTCATTATCAAATCCTATAAGCATTCTTATTATTGCATTCTCATTTAGTCCATTTTTGACATATCTTCTTTTTAAAAATGTTATTGAATCAGGTGCAAAAAGAATAATAAAACAGCTTAAAGGAAACGAACGAGTGAAAAAAGGACATAAGCTTTTGGCTACTCATATCATTACTCTTAATACCTTTAGTGTAATATTTCTTTTACACATAATTATTCTTATACCAATATTTCTTTTCACTGGAGTGAACGGATACTTATTAAGCCATACAATGTTTTTGTGGGTACTTGGAGTATGGTTTTATAAACTTCCAAGTGTTATCTCTTTTTTCTCTTCTATTTTTATGCTAGGTTTGACTATCATTCTTTTAACAATAAATAAACCCCTACTTGCTGATGAATCCAGTATATGGGTGTTTTTACTTCTTCTTATCGGTCTATTACATGCGTGGATAGAACTACGAGATGAAAAAAAGCTTGTCCGTTAGAACTACATATAGATTCGCCTATTATTATCCGTTACTATAAAGTATATACCTACCATATTTAATGAAAAAATACCTTCTTGTTGCATCGATAATTGGAATCATTCTTATAGCATATCGAGGAATTCTAACTCCAGGTACGTTAACCAATACTGATTTGCCCTATTGGAATAGTAGTAACCTTCTCCCGCTTCCCTTTGTCTGGGACATGCAAAGAGGATCTGGGACGGGGGGATTCTATGCTCCATTTCTTTGGTATTTTCTGCCAATTACCTTACCTTTCCGATTTCTTTTAGATACTCTTCATATTTCTTGGGAAATAGTTGTTCGCGTAGTTCTTTTTCTTCCTCTTTTTATCTTGGGTGGAGGAGGAAGTTTTCTTCTTGTTAGACAAATCACAAAGAGTTGGTGGATAGGGCTACTTGGTCCAATACTTTTCTTCTTTAACTCATATGTTGTTTTACTCTTATCAGGAGGACAAGTCCAAATGGCTCTAGGATTTAGTTGTTTGATTCTCGTGACACTTTCTTTAGTTCTTAGTACTAATTTTGGAAGTATTTTGGAAAAAAAGATTGGAATTATACTCTTTCCATTTTCACTAGCACTTCTTTTATGGTATGAGTTGCGTGTATTTGTTTTAGGATTAGGAATTGTGGGGCTTTTTACTCTTCTCCAGTTTATATTTGCGAAAAATAAAAAACAAATAATGTATCTTTTTGGTGGAATGTTTCTTTTTTCCACTCTATTTCTTATAGTATTAAATGCTTTTTGGTACATTCCAGTACTTCTTCATAAGACAGATCCTATTAAAGATTTGGGGAAAGCCTTTTATAGTGTTGAGGCATTAAAGTATTTTAGTTTTGCAACTATTGAATATCCCTTTGCTCTTCATCATCCCTTTTGGCCTGAGAATATATTTGGAAAAATGAGTTTTTTCTCACCACTTTTTCTTCTTTTACCTTTCTCAGCCTTACTTTTTCTCTCCTTAAGCAAACAAGAGAAGAATACAAAGGTTCTTATTATATTTTCACTTGTTCTTATTCTTCTTGGAAGTTTTTTTGGAAAAGGAGTGCAGGATCCTTTTGGGCAAATCTTTCAGTGGTTATTCTTTCATATTCCAGGATTTTCTTTATTTAGAGATCCGAGTAAGTTTTTTATGTTAGTACTTGTTGGGTATATGATTCTTTTCCCACTGAGTATCTATTTGTTCTCAAAAGAAAAGTCTCAAAAAATAAAAGCTTGCCTTTTTATCTATGCAGTTTTTATTCTTACAATCCCAACACTCCACTATCTTCTTTTTACACCAACAGGTGCAATCAAATCACGGGAAGTTCCGCAGTGGTATCAAAAAAGTGGAGAGGTAATAAAAAAAGATGCTTCTTTTTATCGAACACTTTGGTATCCGAGTATTTCTATTTTTAGTTACTATTCTTTCACCCATCCTGCAATTCCTGCTGTTGATTACTTTGAAACATATTCACTATCTTCTCTTCATAACAAAATGAAAAACTCAGTAACTGAGCAAAGGATAAAAGAGTCAGCTATTCGATATATTATTGTTCCTAAAGATACAGAAGGTACTATCTTTACTCAAGATCGTAAATATTCACCAAAGCTGGAAAAAGAAACCTATGCTACTCTTGATTCTCTCTCTTGGCTTAAAAAAATAGAGAAAGAGGGAGTAATCCTTTATGAGGTGGATGAGTATAAACATCATATTTGGTCAGCACAGGGGGAAATAGCTGTTACCTCTGCTTCACCTGTCTCTTATACGCTTGATACCTCTGCTTTGAAGACAGAGCCAAATAGAGAGATTTATTTTTCTGAGATGTATGATCCTTTTTGGGAGATTGAGCAAGAAGGTATAACAAAAAAAGTTGAAAAAACAGAATTTAACACAATGAAATTTACTATATCTCCTGATTCTTCTTCTTCACTAAAGCTTCATTATACACTACAAAACTACACAAAATTATTACCTATAGGACTTTTATTGGCATTTGTGATATACTCGATATATAGTTTAATAATATGGAAAAAAATCCGTTGATTTCAGTGGTAGTTCCAGTCTACAACGAGGAAGAAAGTCTTGATGCTTTCTATGCTGAAGCAACTCGTGTTATGCCTTCTTTATCTTCTCGCTATGAGATAGTGTTTGTCGATGATGGTTCTACAGATAAAAGTCTCTCTATGCTTCAAGATTTAGTTAAAAAGGATAAGAGAGTAAAAGCATTTTCTTTTAGAAAAAATATGGGTAAGGCTGAGGCCCTTACCTTAGGTTTCCAAAAATCAGACGGAGATTATATTGTTACATTGGATGCAGATTTACAAGATAAGCCAACTGAAATCCATAAATTACTTAAAAAATGTCAATCAGGAACAGATGTTGTTTCTGGATGGAGAAGAGATAGAAAAGATAAGTCCAAAATGGTTGCTATCTCTCGAATTTTCAATAAAATCATGAATTATCTATTTGGATTAAGCCTTCATGATTATAACTGTGGACTTAAGATGTATAAAAAAGATGCTGCTAAATCTCTTAGACTCTATGGAGGGCTCCATCGTTTTATTCCTCTTATCTCACAAAATAACGGATTTTCAGTTGATGAAGTAGTAGTTGAACATGCTCCACGAATGCAAGGTACTTCTAAATATGGTTTTTCTAAACTCTGGAAGGAGCTTCCAGATATGTTTACCGTAATCTTTATTTTCAAGTACAGTAAAAGACCTATGCACTTTTTTGGAATAATTGGTGGAATATGTACCATTATTGGAGGAGCTCTCCTTGTCTATCTCACACTTCTCCGTTTGAGTGGACAATCAATTGGTACAAGACCTCTCTTAACGTATGCAGTACTCCTTATTGTTGGAGGATTACAAATCTTTTCAACAGGCTTTATTGCTGATCTTTTGCTTCATATGTCATATTCTCAACCAATGGAAGATGACAAACCTATCATATTTCCTCTAAAATATTCTTCAGAGGCTAAATGAAAATTCAAGATATCGTTTGGATAATTTCCTTTCTATTCATACTTATTCTCATTTTTCTTTTCAAGAAAAATGAAAGAATATTTTTATGGAGTAGTACTTTTCTTGCTGGATCCTCACTTCTTCTTTATACTTTAGGAAATTTCTTTACCGCACGAAGATTCATTATGTACGCGTTGTCTTTTTTAGTAGGGTATGTGATAGTAGTAATACTAAAGCACTATGAAAATAGGAATTGATATTTCGCAACTTGCTTATTCTGGGGGAGTACCTAATTATCTTTATTCACTTGTTTCCACTCTTTTGAAACAAGATTTGGAGAATGAGTATATTCTGTTTTTCTCCTCTTTACGTGGGACTCTTCCTCAGAGAGTCCAGGATCTTACAACGAAACATTCAAATGTGGCTATAAAACAGTTCAAATTACCTCCTACAGTTTTACATCTGTTATGGAATGTCTTACACATTCTTCCCATTGAGCGACTTATTGGAAAAGTTGATGTTTTTCTTTCATCAGATTGGGTTGAGCCGCCCGTACAAAAAGCAAAAAAAGTAACTATTCTCTATGATTTGGTTGTCTATAAATACCCAGAAGAAGCAAATAATAATACGAGTTTCTCTCTTAAAAAAATGTTACTCACTCCTAATATTGTTACTACTCAAAAGAAAAAACTATACTGGGTAAAAAAAGAAGTAGATAAAATCCTTTGCATCTCAGAAGCAACGAAAAAGGATGCAGTGGATATACTGGGAATTCCAGAAAATAAATTAAAAGTTATTTTAGCAGGAGTAAATGTATGATAATTGGAATTGATGGAAATGAAGCTAATGAAGAGAGAAGAGTGGGAAGTGGAGTATATGCATATGAAGTACTAAAACACTTTGCTGCGAATGCTTCATCAACCCTTCAGTTTACTGTGTATCTTAAACAGCCTCCACTTGGTGATATGCCAAAGGAAAATGAGTACTGGAAATACGTACTTGTAAAACCCAAAAGACTCTGGACTCAGGTGGGTCTTCCTCTCTATCTTTTTACCCACTTTCCTCGTCCCACACTCTTTTTTACCCCTTCTCACTATGCTCCTCGTTTCTCTCCAGTTCCAACAGTTATTTCGATTATGGATTTAGCATACCTCCATTTTCCAGCACTATTTAACCAATCAGATTTATACCAATTGAAAGAGTGGACAGGGTATTCAGTGAAAAATGCAACTAAAGTTTTTACCATTAGTGAGGCAAGTAAACGTGATATAATTAAGTTCTACAAGGTAAAAGAGGAAGATATTACAGTAACCTACTTAGGAATTAAGCCAACGGGTGATATGAAAAATCAAATAACCATAGCTGAATTACAAAAGAAATACTCTTTCTCAATGCCTTACTTTTTGTTTGTCAGTACACTCCAACCGAGAAAAAATGTAACCAGGCTTGTCCAAGCCTTTTCCTACCTTCAAAAAAAACATCCCGAAGTGCAACTTATTATTGTAGGCAAAAAGGGATGGATGTATGAAGAAATTTTAGCTTCTCCTAAAACGTATGGAGTTGAAGACCAAGTAAAGTTTCTTGATTTTGTTCCAAATGAAGATCTTCCCGGACTTTATAGTAATGCTGTTGCCTATGTTCTCCCCAGTCTCTACGAAGGATTTGGACTCCCTGTTCTTGAAGCCATGAAGTTTGATTGTCCTGTTATTACCAGTAATATTAGTAGTCTCCCTGAAGCTGGAGGAGATGCAGTACTCTATGTTGATCCATTGAACTCTCAAGATATTGCTGAGAAGATGGAAGAGATGTATACAGATAAAAAAGTACGTGAAGAGTTAATTAAAAAAGGAAGGGAACAAGTTAAAAAGTTTAGTTGGGAAAAAACAGCAAAACAAACCCTAGAAGTTTTACTGGAGGTTGGAAAAAATGCTTAAAGATAAAACAGGAAAGTCATTATCAAGTACTGAGGTTATGAAAAAAGGATTTAATAGAGTCGAAAATATTTTACTGGAACTTGAAGTGTACTTGCTTCATATGGTGGGATGTGCTCCCTCACATTTAGTAAGAAGACTTTTTTATAGAATGGGGGGGATTCAGATTGGCAAAGGATCAACTATTCACATGCATGCTAGGTTTTATAATCCTCATAATATCTCAATTGGAAAAGATAGTATTATTGGCGAGGGAGTAGTTCTTGATGGACGGGCAAAACTTGTTATTGGAGATCATGTTGATATAGCAAGTGAAGTGATGATTTATAACTCTCAACATAATATTCATGCTGAACATTTTGCATCAAATGAGGGAGTACAAGAAGAGGCAGTGACAATTCATGATTATGTATTTATTGGTCCTCGAGCTATCATTCTTCCAGGAATAACTATTGGGAAAGGTGCAGTTATCGGAGCAGGTGCAGTAGTGACTAAAGACGTAGGAGAAGGAGAAGTTGTTGGAGGAATTCCTGCCAAAGTAATTGGAACCAGAGATACCTCAAATCTTCATTACATTCTAGGAAGAGCACGATGGTTTCGATAATTATCTTATCTTTTAATACCGAAAAACTTCTTGACGGGTGTTTATCTTCAGTGAAGCAGATGCTCAAGACATCTTCTTATGAAGTAATTGTTGTGGATAATGCTTCAAGTGATGCTAGTTGTGGAATGATTGAAAAAAAATATCCGTGGGTAAAACTGATAAAAAGTAAAGAAAACCTAGGGTTTGGAAATGGAATTAATCTAGGTGCTACAAAAGCCAAGGGAGAATACCTTCTATTTCTTAACTCAGACGCAGAAATAAAAACTGATGGATTAAAAGACATTGTTTCTTTTTTTGAAAAAGAAGTAACGTGTGGAATTATTGGAGGACGACTTGAAAATAAAGATGGATCATATCAAAGGTCTTTCAGTAACTTTTATGGAATCAAGGATATTTTTCTCATGCTTTTTGGAGGAGATAAACTTGAAACATCTTTATATAAGGGAGATAAGGGACGAGAAGTTGATTGGGTAAGTGGGGGATGTATGTTTATTAGGAAAGATATTTTTGACAAGCTTCAAGGATTTGATAAGCAGATATTTATGTATATTGAGGATATGGAATTATGTTTTCGAGTGCGAAAAGCAGGCTATTCCATTTTCTTTAATCCTTCCTTTGTTGTCAAACATCTTGGATATGGGAGCTCAAATAGAGAATTTGCTATTGTAAATATTTATAAAGGACTTATTTACTTTTACAAGAAGCATAAGTCGCTTTTTGCGTATTATCTTGTTAAACTATTACTAACGGTTAAAGCAGTACTGGCTTTAACTCTTGGAATGGTGCTAAGGAAAAAAGAATTGGTTTCTACCTATAAAAAAGCACTACGATACTCATTATGAAACTGTTGCATAAAATATTAGACAATAGCCTCATTTTCTCTACCATTTTTCTTATTGTTTTTATTCCTTTGTATCCAAAACTTCCTTTACAAGATATTGTTGGGACGTGGGTAAATATTAGGCTTGAAGATTATGTGATTCTTTTAGTGGGACTTTTGTGGGGTATTCAGTTTTTAAGAAAAAAAGTGAACTTTTCAGCTCCTTTAAGTCTTCCTATTATTCTTTTTTGGGTGGTTGGTGCTCTTTCTACTCTCTATGCTATTTTTCTTATTTTCCCTTCTCTTTCTAATGTGTCCTGGAGTTTAGCAGTGTTGCATTTTGCCAGACGCATTGAATACCTCATGCTCTTTTTTATTGCCTTTTCTGCCTTAAGGAAGAAAGAGTATATAAGACCCGTTATTATTTCAGTTATTGTTACTCTTGGTCTAGTTATTTTTTATGGGTTTGGACAAAAAATTAGGCCTGAGTATTTTTATGCTTTCTCAACTATGAATGAGGAGTTTTCAAAAGGAATTCCTCTAAGACTTTCTCCTCTTGCTCGAATTCCCTCTACTTTTGCAGGACATTATGATTTAGCAGCTTATTTAGTCCTTATAATTCCTCTTATTGGAAGTATCTCTTTTGGAGTAAAAAAGTGGGGGTGGAAGATTTTTCATATAGTTTTAGCAGCCTTAGGACTTTGCCTTCTTCTTCTCACAGAATCTCGGGTGTCTTTTGCCGTATATCTTTTAACTATTTCTTTTATGTTGTTTATTCAAAACAAAAAATGGTTAGTGTTACCGGTATTAATCATTAGTCTTCTTATTGCTGTTCCTTTCAATGGGTTTATGGAGCGTTTTGCAGGAACTATTACACAGGTTGATCAGATTGTAGATGCAAGAACTGGAAAAGTTATAGGGACAGCAAAACCTGATGAAACAGGAAAAGAGCTGGTAATTGAAGATACTCTCTCAACTGGAGAAAACCTCCCTCGAGGTTCAGGGTATATCAATGTTCCTGGAGAAATTCAGAAAGGGCCAAATAAAATTACTGTGAAACGACTTACTGCTGATGGAAAAGTAATAACAGATGAATTGCGAGGAGAGTTTGGAACCAAGAAAGGATATGCATTTGATGTATCTTGGACTACTCGTTTCCAAGGAGAATGGCCACGAGCTATTGATGCTTTTAAACGTAATATTCTTCTTGGGAGTGGATACTCCTCCATTAGTTTAGCAACAGATGGAGATTATCTGCGCTTACTTGGGGAAGTGGGGCTTTTTGGGTTTGCATCTTTCCTACTTATTTTCCTTACTTTCTTTTTATATGTCAGAAAAATTATTCCTGATGTAGATGATCCATTATCTCGCAGTTTTGTCTTAGGAGTAACAGCGGGAGTCTTTGGCATTTTAATGAATGCAACTCTTATTGATGTCTTTGAAGCATCAAAAGTTGCCTATACCCAGTGGTTATTAATAGGATGTGCAGTTGGTGTTTTGTCACTCTATCAAAAGCAAGCCTTCTCGGTTTTTAAAGAAGTAAAAAATGCTTTATTTTCTCCTATTGCTTTAGCTCTCTATCTAGGAGCACTGACTATTGGTATTTGGTCTGTTATTATGGGGAACTTTTTTATTGGAGATGACTATACCTGGATCAGATGGGCAGCAGAGTGTCAAAAAGTCATGGTGGGGGGTGTGAGTGTCTGTGAAACGTTTCAACAAAGTATTGTGAGATACTTTACGGATTCTGCTGGGTTTTTCTATCGACCAGGAACAAAAGTCCTGATCTCAATTCTGTATTCTTTTGGAACACTTAACCCTTTCTCTTATCACCTAGCTTCTCTTGTTTTCCATATTGCAACTGTTATTGCTGTTTTTATGACTTTCTATTTAGTAACCAAAAACAAACTGCTTTCATTTATTATTGGATTAAGTTTTGTGGCTGCAAGCGGATATCATGAAGCGATCTTTTGGATTTCATCGATTGGGCATATTGCCTCGTCATATTTTATCTTAGGAGGATTAGTCTTTTATCTCTTATGGAAAGAACAAAAAAATATTTTACTCCTTCTTCTATCACTTGCTCACGTCTTAGTCGCTCCTCTTTTTCAAGAAATGGGAATTGTAGCTCCGTTACTTATTATTGGGTATGAACTTATTCAGACCAAAGGGAGAGTATGGAAAGAAAAACTTTCCTTATTATTCTTGCTTCAAATCCCTCTTTATCTAACAGCGAGGACTCTTGCTCAAAGCTTCCAACCTCACGGAGATTACTCTTATAACCTTTTGAAACTCCCGTTTAATGTGTTTGGAAACCTTCTTGGGTATCTTGGGCTTATTTTAGGAGGAGTGGAGTCTTTACCTTTGTATAATACCCTTCGTCTCTCGTTTAAAACTGATCTATTACTCAGTGGTATTATCACTCTTGTTATTCTTCCTATAGGTATCTGGCTTGGGGTCTTGATATATCGAAATATCACCAAAGAAACAAAGTATATTGTGTTCTTTAGTCTCTTACTGTTTCTTATTCCCCTTCTTCCTTTCTTAGGATTAGGGAATATTGCAGAAAGATATTCCTATTTAGCAACAGCTGGGTTACTCGGAGCAATGATCAGTCTTTTATATGAAGGATTTATTTCCAAGAAAAAGAAAGGGTTAACTGTGATCTTTGGATTATTTATTTTAGGTTTCACATCGTATCATCTGTCACAAATCCAAAAGTTAAATGGTGAGTGGCATGTTGCAGGTCAAATTTCAGATAGAACAGTCTCAACAACGAGTGAGCTTTACCAGTTGAGTGGGAAACCGGCAAATACCACCTTTTATTTTGTAAATACTCCAACCAAATATAAACATGCATGGGTTTTCCCAACTGGATTGGCAGACGGGATGTGGTTAGCATTCCAAAATAATCCACCTTCAGTGCGATTAATGTCAACACTAGAAGCTGCAGTTAAAGAATCAGACAATATCCCTAATGCCCGTATTCTTCTTTTTGATGAGTCTTACTCTCTTTACGAAGCAGAAAGAAATTAATATGAAGAAAACTACTCTGATATTTTTTATCGGTGCTTTTATCCTCACTGGGCTATTACGTCTTTACCACATTCAATCTCCTCTTGCTGATTGGCATAGTTGGCGTCAAGTAGATACCTCAGCAGTTTCTCGAAATTTAGTTCAAGGAGAGTTTGATCTTCTTCATCCAAAATTTGATGACTTATCAAATGTTCCAGCAGGACTAGATAATCCTGAAGGAAATAGATTTGTTGAATTTCCACTTTTTAATCTTCCTCATGCCTTAGCATTTATTATTTTCCCATTTATTACACTTGAGATGTGGGGAAGATTGTGGGCAGTAGGAGCGAGTTTATTAACAGTTACCTTTCTTTTTCTTCTGGTAAGAAAATATACTGATGATTTGACAGGGCTCATGGTTGCTGGAGTCTACGCAGTTTTACCATTTGCTGTGTATTACGGTAGAGTAGTCCTTCCTGATCCTCATATGATAGCTGCTGTTATTATGGCAATATACTTTTTTGATGGATATCTTTCAGCGAGTGGAAAAAAGAAAGTTCTTTTTTTTCTTTGCTCTCTTGTTTTTGCGATAGAGAGTTTACTCTTTAAACCCTTTGCTCTTTTTTTCTATCTCCCAATTGTTTATCTATCATTTAGTACATATGGAGTGAAAGTATTTAAACGATGGGAGTTATATCTCTATGCTGTATTGGCAGTCCTGCCTTTGCTTCTTTGGAGAATATGGATTACCCAATTTCCAGAAGGAATTCCTGTGAGTAATTGGTTATTTAACGGAGGCAATATTCGTTTCACAGGAGCATATTTTCACTGGATTTTTGCTGAAAGAATTGGAAAGTTAATTCTTGGCTATTATGGAGTGGCACTATTAATACTTGGTATTCTTTATAACAGTCTCGTGCAATTTGGAGAGAAAAAAGGACCAACTCATCGGGGACTTTTTTATTCCTTTTTGGCATCTACTCTTATTTATCTAGTTGTAGTGGCTCGGGGAAATGTTCAACATGATTATTATCAAATCCCTATTATTCCATCCCTTGCAATTTTTACAGGGTTAGGAGCAAGACTTCTCTTTATGCCTGTCAAAGGACTTTTTCATCCGTGGGTTTCCCGGGGAGTGTTAGGCCTTATTATGCTTCTCATGTTAGCATTTACCTGGTATCAAGTGCGAGAGTTTTATAAATATGATCCAACACTTGTGGCAGTTGGAAAAGAACTTGATAAAACCCTTCCTAAAGATGCAACAGTTGTTACTAACAGAGATGGAGATACAACCTTTCTTTATGCTATGAATAGGAAAGGGTGGGCAAGTATGTCCAAAAGCCTTCCTGAACTTGCCTTGATGGGTGCAGATTATTTTGTTATTCTCTATCCGAAGCCAGAAGATAAAGGGATAAGTAGTGAATATCCTTTAATTAGTGAATCACCTGCATATCTTCTTTTTTCTCTTAAAAAATGAACATCCTACTTGTATCATCTTTTCTCCCTTTTCCTTTGTACTCAGGAGGAGATGTACGCTTGTATAACATCATTAAAGAGTTGAGTCGTACTCATACTGTTACTCTTGTTTGTGAGAGGCGTCATCATCAATCAGAGAAAGATATTGCTGAGCTGAAAAAGATTTGTAACGAAGTCTATACAGTGGATAGAAAAAAACAGTGGTCATCTGCTAATATTTTCAAAACTGCTTTTACTTGGTATCCATTTTTACTTACTGGACATTTTCATCCTGAAATGAAAAGGAAAATTTCAGAGCTTTTGAGTAAAGAGACATATGATCTTATTCATGTAGAAACATTTTATATTATGCATAATTTACCCAATACTCTCCTTCCGACAGTTCTAGTTGAACATAATATTGAGTACCTGGTATACCAGCGGTACATCCAGACACTTCCTCGTATCTTAGTAGGATTACTTCCTCTTCTTTATTTTGATATTGCGAAAATAAAATATTGGGAGGAAAAATTCTGGAAGAAAGCTACTAAGTTGGTTGCAGTATCAGGGATTGAGCAAAAAAAGATGAAACGAAACGATGTAGCACTAGTTCCTAATGGCGTTGATATTACTAATTTTGCTTTTTCTGAAAAGAAAAGATCCAAAAAGGTACTGTTTATTGGTAGTTTCAAATGGATTGCCAACCAAGATGCAGTAAATCAAATCATTACTCAGATCTGGCCAAAGATAAAAGAAGGAAAAGAGGGAGATTCACTTACGCTTTGGATAGTAGGAAAAGAAATTCCTCAACAAATTAAGAATTTAAGTAAAGACACGTCAATTATTTTTGATGAACACGTTGAAGATGCAGCCAAAGCATTTCAAGAAGCACATGTTCTTCTTGCTCCAATCCGTGTTGGAGGGGGAACTAAATTTAAAGTACTTGAAGCTATGGCAAGTGGTCTACCCGTAGTAACGACTGCACTTGGGATTGAAGGAATTGATGCTCATCACAAGGAAGAAGTACTTATTGGAGATACATCAAAAGAACTTGCGAGATTAGTTCAAGAAATAACAGGAGATAGAGCTTTATATACAAAGATACAAAAAAAGGCTCGAAAACTTATTGAAGATACGTATGATTGGAAAAGTATTGTGAAAAAGTTAGAATCTGTGTATGTTAGTGCTATAAAATAAGTATGTTAGATTTATCCATTATTATCGTTTCGTATAATACAAAAAACTTTCTAAAAGAAGCAATTGAATCAGTACTCAAAACAGTTCCTGAATCACTACAGTATGAAATTATTGTTTCAGATAATGATTCTCAAGATGGATCGATTGAGGAAGTAAAACAGTTACAAAAAGGATTAAAACAGAAAAATGCTACTCTTATTCTCATTGAAAACAAAGCAAATTTAGGCTTTTCTAAAGGCAATAATGTAGGAGTAAAAAAAGCAAAAGGAAAATACGTTTTATTCTTAAACCCTGACACCATTACCAGGGAAAAAACAATTGAATACATGATCAAATTTATGAATGAGCATCCAGATGCAGGAGCATCAACGTGTAAATTAGAAATGCTTAATGGACAAATTGATTATGCAAGTCATCGAGGTTTTCCTTCTCCTTGGAATGCTTTTTGTTTCTTCTCAGGTCTTACGAAAAAATTTCCTACTACTAGATTATTTAGTGGTTATACTCAAGGATGGAAAGATTTAACCAAAACTCATGAAATTGATTGTTTAGCAGGTGCATTTATGTTAGTGAGATGGGAAGCAGGGGAGCAAGTGAAATGGTGGGATGAGGATTACTTTTTTAACGGAGAAGATATTGATTTTTGTTATGAGTTAAGGAATAAAGATTGGAAAATTTATTATGTTCCCGAAGTTTCCATTCTTCACTACAACGGAGTAGCCGGAGGAACAAAGGAGGTAACTGCTGGAATCACAACGGCAAATAAAGAGAGAAAACGATTTGTGACGCAGCAAAGATTTAAGGCAATGAGGATTTTTTATGAAAAACATTATAAAACAACATACCCTTCTTTTATAACTCAGTTAGTTTTATTAGGAATTTCTTCTAAAGAGTATTTGACACTTCGGAAATATCGCTAAGCGGTAAAAGGTGGAGGAATAAAAGTTAGTCGTTCATTGATACTACATAGTTGAGAAGGAACTTCTTTGATCCCCACATAACTTCTAGAAGTTCGAAAAGAGATAGTAGGAATTTTGTTACTTACATAAACTGTTTCTACTTGACGTCCTCTCCCTACTAAATTTTTCATATCAGCTGGCTGCTGCAGGAGTTGGTTATTTTGGTCCAGCTCAAATCCTAAGAGAGGGAGAATAGCTGTTCTTGCTGCTAATGTGTGGATAGCAGTAAATTGTGTTCCTTTTAAATCTCCACTTCCTGTAGTTGTGGCTATATATCGTTGGGAAACACTTATATTGGGGCTTACTAGAGAGACCTGTAAAAGTGGTATAGGAACAGGAAGACCTGATCTTGCCTCTATCTCTTTTACGCCTTTCCCTACTTTTCCTAATAGTAACTGGATATGGTCTAGGCATTCTTGTAGGACGCGTCTTTGGAGTTCATCTGCAGGGATGTATTTGCGGATTTTTCCGTTATATTTTATTAGTTCTGTAATTATATAAGAGAACAGAGGAGATACAACAACAAGCTCAAGGCTTCTTCTTGTCTCCTTTGCTATCTCGTTAGGTGGTAGAAGTCCCTCAAGTAAGTGAGTAAAGTTTGCAGCTGATAAATCCAAACAGTTAACAATATCTGGAGATATTGGATGAGGTATTATTAATTCTTGTGCAACTCGTATTGCTTCCTCTTTATCTTTTTTAGCATCATACTCTTTTGGATTACGAAGCCAATCAGCGATACCATTAATGGTATCAGTAATATCTTGATCGGAAAAAACTTCTTGACGACCTGACATATGTGAGACATTATAATACGATCTTGCTATACTAGCTATATGAAAATTGGAATTGATACTAGGTTATGGAGTGAGACGGGGGTTGGAAGATATATTCGAAATTTAATTACAGAATTAACTCGAATTGATTTAGAAAATGAATATTACCTTTTTTCTCTTCCAAAAGACAAAGAAGCAATTGAGAAAGTCATAACCTCTCGGAAACACAAATGGAGAGTCATTCCTGTTTCATCTCACTGGCACTCACTTTCTGAACAAACGCAGTTTCTCAATGATCTGTATCTTCATCCACTTGATATTATGCACTTTCCTTATTTTTCACTTCCTGTTTTGTATCGCAAACCTTTTATTATAACCATCCACGATTTGATTATTCATCATTTTGATACAGGAAAAGCTTCAACTCTTCCCCTTCCCATGTATAAGGTGAAAAGATTCTTCTTTGGTAGAGTATTAAGACATGGTTTGAAAAGATCTGAAAAAATACTTGTTCCACTTCAGTGTGTAAAAGATGATCTTGTAAATACTTTTTCCTTAAAAAACGAAAAAATTATAGTGACTAAAGAAGGTGTGGACTTCTCTGTTACGAAGGGCCAGGAAAAAATAAGTAAATATGGCTCTTTTTTCTTATATGTGGGAAATGCGTATCCACATAAAAATTTAGAAACTCTTTTAGAAGCATTTCTCCAATATAAAAAGCAAAAAGGAAAAAACTCTTTAGTACTCGTTGGGAAGGAAGATTTTTTCTATACCCAACTTCAAAAAGAATCTCAGTACAAAAGAAAAGATATTCATTTTCTCCATGAAGTAACTGATACAGATCTATCTTCTTTGTATAAAAGTGCTGATGCCTATATCTCTTCATCTATTCAAGAAGGTTTTGGTCTTCCTCCACTTGAAGCTATTGCGAATGGAACAGTTCCTTTGCTTTCACATATTACTGCCTTTAAAGAAGTAATTGCGGACGGAGCACTGTATTTTGAACCGAATAATCCGAAAGAAATAACTAAGACTATGCTAGAATGGAACTCACTTTCTTCTAAAGAAAAAAATAACTATAAAGAGAAAGGAAAGAAAAGACTTTCTCTTTTTTCTTGGAAGGAGATGGCACGTTTGACAAAAGAAGCATATGAAAGTTGCGCTAGTCTATGATAGGGTAAATAAATTCGGAGGGGCTGAAAGGGTCCTGCTTTCCCTTCATAAACTTTTTCCTGATGCTCCTCTTTTTACCTCAGTGTATAATCCCCAAAGTGCTTCGTGGGCCAACGTATTTATCGTTTTTCCATCTTTTTTGCAAAAACTTCCTTTCACCAAAACTTCTCATGAGAAACTTGCTCCTCTTATGCCAATTGTCTTTGAAAGTTTTTCTTTTGATGAGTATGATGTTGTTATTTCAATTACGAGTGAAGCAGGGAAAGGAATTCTTACAAAGCCCAATACCATCCATCTCTGTTATTGTCTTACCCCAACAAGATATTTATGGAGTGGGTATGAAGAATACTTCCCCAAAAAAGTAGTAAGGATGCTTCTTAGTCCAGCAGTGTCTTATTTGCGTTGGTGGGATAAGATTGCCTCGACGAGGCCACATTCTTATATTGCTATTTCTAAAGAAGTCCAGAAAAGAATAAAAGAGTATTACAACCAAGATTCTCTTTTAATCTATCCACCAGTAGAATTACCAAAGAGTGCTCTCTCACCTCTTCCTCAAGAAAAAGGCTATTACCTAATTGTTTCTCGTCTTGTTCCGTATAAACGGGTCGATTTAGCTATAAAAGCGTGCAATAAATTAGGATTTTCTTTAAAGATAATTGGAAGTGGGAGTGATGAAAAGAGGCTAAAAGGGATGAGTGGACCTACCATAGAATTTCTAGGTAACTTGACTGATGAAGAGGTAGTTGGGTACTATAGACAGTGCAAGGGATTTCTTTTCCCGGGGAGTGAAGATTTTGGTATAACCATCCTTGAAGCACAGCTTCTTGGAAAACCTGTCTTAGCTTTCAGAGGAGGAGGAGCATTGGAAACTATTGTTGAAGGGAAAACAGGAATGTTTTTTGATAAGCAAACGGTTTCGTGCTTAGTTGATGCGCTTAAGAAATTCGATACTTTCACTTATGATCCAAAAGTGTTAGAAAAGAATGCAGAAAAGTTTAGTGAAAGAAGATTTCTTGAAGAGTTTAAAACAACAGTTGAAAATTTAGTAAAAAAACATATATGAGAGTAGTTATTTTTGCAGGAGGAGTAGGAAGTAGGTTATGGCCTCTTTCTCGAGAGAAATCTCCAAAACAATTTGAAAGAATAGTTGGTGACAAATCAATGCTTCAATTAGCAGTTGAGCGTCTTATCCCTGAATTTGAGTATGCTGATATTTATATTGCGACTGAGAAAAGATATGTAGATCTTGTTATTGAACAACTCCCCAAAATCCCAAAAGAAAATATTATTGGAGAACCTGAGAGGCGAGATGTAGGAGCTGCGGTTATTTATGCTATGGCACTTCTAGCTAAAGAACATCCTCTAGAACCAGTTGCTATTTTGTGGAGTGATCATATCATTAAAAATGAAAAAAAGTTTAAAAATATTGTTATTCAGGCTGGAAAAAGGTTAGAAAATGATCCAAACAAAATGATTTTTATTGGACACAAACCTCGATTTGCTTCTGAAAACCTGGGATGGATCCATACAGGAGTTGCAGTTGAGGAGAAAAACGATGTGATTTTTAGAGAATTTGCAGGATTTAAGTATCGTCCCACTAGACCAGTTGCACAGGAGTGGTTTAAAGATAGTAACTATTGTTGGAACTTAGGATACTTTGCAACAACTCCCCAATTTGTCTTAGAAAAAACCAAAGAGTATGAGCCTGAAGTATATGCAATTGCTCAGAAAATCGTAAATGCACCACATATTCAAAAAGCGTTGGATACCTATTATAAAGAAATGCCAAAGCTTCATTTTGATAACATTATTCCAGAGCGGATTGATAAATCTGACGCGTTAGTCATTGTTGATGATATTGAATGGGCTGATGTAGGAGCTTGGGAAGCTCTAAAAGAGGCATTAAGTAATTCTGTTGAAGAGAATGTAACACAGGGAAATATCGTCGTTCAGGACTCACGGGATACCTTAGTATTTAACTATCAACCAGAAAAATTAGTAGTTGGTCTTGATTTAGACGAGCTCTTAGTTATTAATACAGAAGATGTCTTACTGGTTTGTCCTAAAACCTCTGTTCCTAAAATAAAAAAATTTGTTGAAGGTTTAAAAGGTACTAAATTTGAAAATTTAGCCTAATGGAATACACAGTTATCAAAAAACATCCAATTTATGAAGTATTGAAAAGAGTAGTGGATATCACATTCGCTGCTGCTTTTCTCATCGTCTTTTCTCCGCTCCTCCTCCTTGTAGCCTTAGCTATTAAATTGAATTCTGAAGGTCCTGTGTTTGCAGATACTCCTGAACGAGTGGGGAGAAGTGGGCGATTATTTAAAATGTATAAATTTCGTTCTATGATTCAAAATGCACATCTTCTCTTAAGAGAAGATCCTGAATTTGCCAAGCTTTATGCAGATTATAAGAAAGGAAGTTATAAGTTAATTAATGATCCTCGTGTTACCAGGGTAGGAAAGTTTATTCGAAAGTACTCGATTGATGAGATACCTCAATTTGTGAATGTGATTAGAGGAGAAATGAGTGTCGTAGGACCACGAGCCTATTATCCTGACGAGCTTAAAGAGCAACAGAACAAATATCCTCATACGAAAGATGCGGTAAAAATTGTGTTATCAGTAAAACCTGGTCTCACTGGGTTTTGGCAAGTCTCGGGTCGATCTCAAATTAACTTTGATAAACGGATTGAAATGGATGCTGAATATGTAAAAAGACGCTCATTCTGGTATGATATATATCTTATGATTAAAACTCCATTAGCTATTCTGTCAGGAAGAGGTGCTCATTAATTTGACAAAGTAAAACGTCCTTGGATATGATGGATATATGGAAAAAATTGAGGTTCTAGATGCCCCTGAAGATACCCAGATAAGCTCACCTATGACAAAGCGACGATCAAAATTTAGATTATCTAAAAAAGCAACGAAAATTTTAATCGGAGTAATTGTCGTTCTTGGGTTATTTGGTGTACTTACTGGAATGCAAGCATTTGCTTTGTATAAATCTGGTATTACTACCTATCGTCAAGCGAAAGTCCTCTCTGCTGCCTTAAAACAACAAGATATTAGTCTTGCCTCAACTGAATTACAAAAAACCAAAGTAGCTCTTTCTGATACTCAGAAAAAACTTGGATCTATGTTTTATTTAAAACTTATTCCAGTTGCTAACTTCTATTACAACGATGCTGATCATATGATGAAGGCAGGAGCGGCCGGACTAGATAGTGCCGAAATTGCTATAAAAGCTTTAGAGCCTTATGCTGATGTATTAGGATTAAAAGGTGGAGGAAGCTTTGTTGGAGGTTCAGCAGAAGATAGAATTAGAACTGCTGTATTAACATTAGGAAAGATTACTCCACGAATTGATGATATTGCTAAGCATTTAGACACTGTTAAGAGTGAAGTAAATCAAGTAAACCCAAAACACTATCCTAAATTGATTTTTGGAGAAAGAGTACAAACGCAATTAACTCTTCTTCGAGACTTGACAGATCAAGGAGTAACGTTTGTTAATGATGCACGGCCTTTGGTAAAAGTTCTTCCTGAGTTACTAGGAGAGAAAAAAGAGAAAAAATACTTAGTTCTCTTCCAAAATGATGCAGAACTTCGGGCAACAGGTGGATTTATTACAGCATATGCCATTTTCAGAGTAGATAAAGGAAATATTTTTGTTGACAAATCTGAGGATATTTACGCTCTTGATAATACGATTCCAAAAACAAAAGCTCCTCGTCCTATTGCTCAATATCTTCCAAAAGTATCTACCTTTAATCTAAGAGATAGTAACTTGTCCCCAGATTACGTTGAATCAATGAAGACTTTTTATGAAATGTATCAGAAATCTCCTCAAGAAGTAGCCATTGATGGAATCATTGCTCTTGATACCCATATTCTTGTCTCAACTATTAAAATATTGGATGACGAGGTAAGTGCTGGTGGATTAACTTTTAATACTAAACCAGATCCACGATGTTGGGATGCTTGTCCTCAAGTAATTTATGAGCTAGAGGATAATATCTCTCGTCCAGTGAACTATATTAAAACAAACCGAAAAGGACTATTGGGAGAATTACTCCAGGCAATCATGAAAAAAGCTCTTTCTTCATCTCCGAAAGAATATTGGGGGCCTCTCATTCAATCAGGTTTAACTCAAGCACAACAAAAACACGTGATGTTTTATCTTTTCAATAAAGATGCTCAGCAAGGAGTAGAAGCTCTAAATGCAGCAGGACGAATTCAAGATTTTGAAGACAAGGGAGACTATTTACATATTAATGATGTCAACTTTGCTGGAGCAAAATCAAATCTCTTTATTACTCAAAAAGTAGAGAATAAATATGAAAGAGAAGGGGACAGTATTATTAAAACAGTAACAATTGAATACGAAAATCCTCAACCTCATTCAGGTTGTAACTTAGAAAGAGGAGATTTGTGTTTGAATGCAGAAAACAGAAACTGGCTCAGACTCTATGTTCCCAAAGGTAGTGAAATTATTCAAGATAAGTCCAAAGGCTCTCAAGTAAAACTCCTGTCCTATGAGGAACTTGGAAAAACCGTTATTGAAGGATTCTTAACCGTCAGACCAGAAGGAAAAGCCAAGATCACTATAGCTTATAAACTTCCTTTCACGGTTCCTAACGGAACTGAAGTTCCTGTACTGATCCAGAAACAACCAGGAAGTGATGAGCCAGAGTATACAACCGTTGTTAAAGGACGAAGTGGAGATCCATTCAAACTCCTCACCGATACAGAACTTAAGATAAAATTGTAATCTTCATGAGAACTCACAAGGCAGAAGGTATTGTCATCAAACGTCGTGATAGTGGTGAAACAGATAAGTTTATTACTGTATTTACCAGAGAATATGGAAAACTTCAGTTAAAAGCCCAAGGAGTTCGAAAAATTGCGAGTAAAAGGTCTCCTCACGTTGAGCTTCTGAATCACATATCTCTTTCTTACTATAAAGGCAAAGGAATGCCTGTATTGGTTGAAGTAAACTCTCATGAAATCTTTAGTAATATCAAAGAAGATCTCTCATCAGTAGGACTTGCTTACCACCTCTGTGAGGTCATAGATGGGTTGTGTCCTGAAGAGGAAGTCCATCCTGATATCTACACACTTCTTTTTGAAACCTTATCAAAACTAACTGAGGATAACTCTGCTCTTTTAGTTCGAAATTTTGAAGTAGCACTGTTAACCATTCTTGGGTTTTGGAACTCTAAACAGAGAGACTATGCAGAAAAAGAAGTAGATACAGAACTCTATATTGAGTCTCTTTTAGAACGAAGACTCAAATCTAGAAGAATTTTTGCCAAGGTATAAACTATCTTCCAGGATAGCGAATTCCTGGATGTAACCCATAAAGTCCAGTAGGGTAATAGTTTAAAGTTGCACGTTGTTTTGGAGTTAGATCACTAGGATCTACTCTGAAAGTGTTAATTAATTCACTCTCATAAGCTTCTTCTCTATTACGCATATGTTGAATATATATATTTAAGCGTTTTTCCCTCTTAGAATATTCAGAGAAGCTATCTTTAAGTCTACTCATCATTCTCGTAAAGTTTCCTAACACTTGGATAGGGGATACTTTTACCATCTCGGGGAGTCCTTGTGGAAGAACTACAAAAGTTTCAACTACTTCTCCTTGACCATATACTTTACGGGCAATAAAAGGATTAAACTGTATATCTTTAAGATGACGTGTCGCAGCGTTTAATGAAATACCAAATTTCGATAGTTCAGAAAGATAAGGGGCAACAACAGTAACGATTCCAGAACCTACTAACTCGTCATAACACTGAGCTAGATTATTAATCTCCTTGTTTAGAGTGACTTCAGCATTCATTAAACCAGCGACGATTATTTCATGATAGGAAACGACTTGGTCAAAACGGGGTGCATTTGGAACGTGATCAAATCTACCTAAAAATTGTTCCATCCCGGTATTATACTATAAGTTTTTGTTCTTGCAAGGTTAATCTGCTATCATTACCTCGTATGGATAACGTAATGGAAAAAGTAGTTTCTTTAGCAAAACGGAGAGGATTTTTCTTTCCAGGGTCTGATCTTTATGGAGGGGTGGCAAACACGTATGATTATGGTCCGGTAGGAGCAGAATTACTCCGAAATATTCGAAACGCATGGTGGGATTATTTTGTTCATAAACGGCCCGATATGGTCGGACTTGAGGCCAGTATTATTTCCCATCATAAAATTTGGGAAGCTTCTGGTCATACTGCAGGATTTGCAGATGCGTTGGTCGATTGTAAAGAATGTCAGCATCGAATGCGGGCAGATCATTTGATTGAGGACTATATTGAATCTCATAAAGAGGAAATGAACAATACGTCAGATGACGAAGTAATTAAGAAATCAATTGAAACAGGAAAAGTGGAAGGGTTATCCCTTTCACAGCTTGATCACTTTATCTCAGACTTTCATATTTCTTGTCCAAACTGCAAAAAAACCAACTGGACTCCTGTTCGAAAGTTCAATCAATTATTCCCAGTGAATTTAGGAATCGTAGCAGGAGATGACTCCCTGGCATATCTTCGAGGTGAGACAGCTCAAGGTATGTTTACGAATTTCAAAAACATTACTGATACAACAAGAGTCAGACTTCCCTTTGGAGTTGCACAAGTTGGAAAGAGTTTTCGAAACGAGATTACTCCAGGAAACTCTATTTTTAGAACACTCGTTTTTGAAAATGCAGAGGTTGAGTACTTTTTCGATCCTAATAAATCTAACTGGGAAGAGTTATTTGAAGAATGGAAAAAGCAGATGCATACGTTTGTTACAAAAAAATTAGGGGTTCAGGAAGAGAATTTGCGATGGAGGCCACACACTGATGAAGAAAGGTCTTTTTACAGTAAAAGGACAGAAGATTTAGAGTATAAATTTCCATTTGGTTTTAAAGAATTATGGGGGTTAGCATATCGAACAAATTATGATTTGTCACAGCACGAGAAATACTCTGGAAAAGATTTAACCATTCAAGATCCTTACACCCAAGAAAAAATTCTTCCTCATGTAATTGAACCTGCAGTAGGTATCGATAGACTTATGTTAATGGTGCTTTGTGATGCGTATACTGAAGAAGAGAATAGAATAATTTTAAAGCTTGCTCCATCTCTTGCGCCTACTAAAGTTGCTGTATTCCCTCTTGTTTCCAATAAAGAGGAAGTAGTGAATAAGGCAAAAGAGGTATTTAATATGCTTAATGAAAAAATGACTACATCTTGGGATGATCGGGGAAATATTGGAAAGAGATATTTGTATCAAGATGAAGTAGGAACTCCGTATTGTGTGACTATTGATTATCAGACACTTGAGGACGATACTGTGACAGTGAGATATCGTGATACAGCTCAGCAAGAGAGAGTATCTATTTCTTCTCTTTCTTCTTGTATTCAAGAAAAATTATAAAATGGCTACCTCTCCAGAATCAGTTCATCCAAATCCACAAGTAGAGTCAAAGTATATTAAAATCGCTCTTCTTAGACGAATTATTCTTAATGCAAATGCAAGAAGGGAAACCCAAGCAATTTCACCTGAGCTAAGAAGTCAATATGAACTAGAGATTGAACAATTAGCCCGCGAACTAGGCCTATCAAATGATCCCACACAACAAGGAGAACAAATATTAAGAATAGAAAAACAAATGCAAGCAGAGGATGTTGCTAATAGTGCTCAGGATGATGAGTTTCGAAGTAAAGACAGTTCAGTTCCAAGAAAACCTTTTAGAATTTACTGGTATACAACTATCCCCGATTCTACGGGTACAGATGGTACGCCTAGGAGATTGACAAGAAGAAAAAAATCCTGAACAATAAATCTATGAAAGATAAAAGAGTTCTATATGGAATAGTTGCTGGAGTAGTACTTCTTTTACTTGTTGGTGGGGTTCTTTTTGCTCGTTCCCGTTCAAACTCTGCTACGCCATCTTTATATGATGATGAATTTTCCCAACCTATTGAAAAATTAAATCCAGAAGATATTGGACTAGAACTCGTTCTTTCTCCAGATAAGAGAAAAGTGAAGCTCATGGCAAGTAAGCTATCTGATGTAAGTAAGCTATCATGGGAATTTTCCTATGACGCTGATGTTCCGACCTCGGGAGATTTTGCAGGAGAAGAAGGACAGAAAATTACTCAAGCCTTTGAAGGAGAAACAGATGTTACTGGTAACTCTTATGAATCTGAATTCCGAGAATTAGGTTCCTGTTCTTCAGGAAAATGCCGGTTTGACGCAGGGGTTGAAAAAGTAAATATTCTTCTGAAAGTAACTAAAAAAGATGGAAAAGTCTATCAAGTAGAAGATAGTATTACTCTCTAATCTCCACTCTCCTCGTTCTCTTCCATTTTCGTATATGCAATTGTTAACAAAATTTATTGACTTCTTTTTTCACAGACCTCAATATAGATTGTAGAGGCGAAAGTAGGAAAAAGTAGGATATGTTACTGGGAAGACACGACGGAATAGTAAGTGAGAAAAGACAAGTAGCATTTCCCAAAAGGTTTCGAGAAGAATTAGGCGAGAAAATACTTCTTACTAAGGGATTGGACAGAAACCTTTTGATTGTGTCACAGCAGCAATGGAAAACGCTTCTAGAGGGAACTGAGGATAAACCGTTTACGGATATACACACAAGACAAATCCAGAGATTTTTGTTTGGAAATGCAACAGAGGTGGAGTTAGATATGAAAGGTAGATTTATTCTTCCTGAATATTTAAAAGAGTTTGCCCAGATTAAAGAGGAATTAGTGTTTATTGGAGTAAGTAGGTATGTAGAAGTATGGGCAAAACAAGAATGGGAAAAGCACGAGAAAGGATTATCAGAAGTGATTTTAAGCGTAGCTGAAAAAATCACAGAGAGGGTGTCACATGAGTAACTATCATGTAAGTGTTCTTTTACAGGAAGTTCTAGAAGCTTTGCAACCAAGTGGTGGGAAAGTCTTTATTGATGGAACAGTGGGTGGTGGAGGACATACGAAAGAATTGTTACAAAAAGGAGCCAGAGTACTAGGAATTGATCAAGACGATGATGCATTAGCGTATGTCCAAGAAACAATTGGGAAAGATCCAGAGCTTGGAAAGAATTTAATACTCGTAAAGGGAAATTTTTCTAAAATAGAAGAATTTGCGAAAAAAAACGGAATTGAAACAGTGGATGGAGTATTACTTGACTTAGGTGTATCAAGCCATCAATTTGATACTGGGGAAAGAGGATTTAGCCATCAAAAAGAAGGAAACTTGGATATGAGAATGGATCTGTCTTTAGGAGTGACGGCTAAAGATTTGATTCATGCACTAACAGAGAAAGAGTTAGCTGAACTTTTTGAAAGATTTGGAGAAGAACCTTTTGCAAAAAGGATTGCAAAATCAATTGTAAAGAGACGAAGTGAGAGAGAAATTGCAAGGACAACAGAACTTGCAGATTTGATCAAAAGAGCACTTCCAAGAAAGGATGGCATTCATCCAGCAACCTTGGTCTTTCAAGCTCTTAGGATTGCTGTAAATGATGAATTATATGTTTTAACTGAAGGATTGTCACAAATCTTTCGAATATTAAAAAGTGGAGGGAGAGTCGGTATTATCTCTTTTCATTCACTTGAGGACAGGATTGTAAAACAGACATTTAATGAATGGGAAGATAAAGGCAAAGGGAAAATCCTTACTAAAAAACCAATAATACCAACGTCGTCAGAGCAGGGAAAAAATAGTCGTTCACGAAGCGCTAAGTTTCGTGTTTTTGAAAAATTATGAAAAGACCTATCTTTTTTATTGCTATATTGTTTTTAACAGTTATTGGACTTTCAGTAATTCACGTATCTGTTGCTAATTCTTTATCAACTACTGGTATTACTCTTTCTAAGATGCAAGAGGAGATTAAGTCATATAAGAAGGAAAATACCCAACTTAAAGAGCACATTCTTCAAGCTTCATCTCTTATGAATGTAAATGAGAAGGCAAAACTCGCTGGATACACTAATATTAAAACACAGGTAAGTATCTCTCAACCATTACCAATAGCTCGGCGATGAAATGGCGCTACACGTTTGTCTTAGGTTCTTTTTTCTTCATGTTCTTCTGCGTTGCAGTACGGTTATTGTATTGGCAAACCGTCAGAGCAGCAGAGCTTACCTCCATTGGTGAATCTCAATACGGCCAACGATTAAAACTTACCCCGATTCGTGGAGAAATAAAAACATCTGATGGATTTTCTCTTGCAGGAAATAGAATAACCTATCAAGTGTTTGCTAATCCAAAAGAAATTGAAGAGAAAGAAAAAGCTTCATTGCTTTTAGCTCCACTTTTAGAGGTAGATAGAGCAAGTATTAGTGCCCTTTTAGATTTAGATCGGTTTTGGGTTCCTATTAAGTCTAGAATTGATGAAAAGAAGAAACAAGAAGTAGCCAAATTAGATATTCCAGGAGTTGGATTTGAGGAACAGACGGTACGATTTTATCCTGAGGCATCGATTGGAGCTAAACTTCTTGGATTTGTTGGAAAAAATGAAGATGGAGAAGACACAGGCTATTTTGGACTTGAAGGATATTATGATAGGCAGTTAAAAGGGAAAAGTGGGATTGCTGTACAAGTTCATGATGCGTTTGGAAGACCGATTTTAGCAAAGATGAATGATTTTTCAGGGGCTATTGATGGAAGATCATTAACCCTTCACATTGATCGAAGTATCCAATTTTTTATGGAGGAGGAGTTGAAAAAAGGAATTGAAAGGTATGGAGCGCAAAGTGGCATGGCAGCAGCCATTGATCCAAAAACAGGTGGAATTCTTGCTCTAGCAGCATTTCCTACCTTTGATCCTCGTACGTATAATGAATTCACTGATAGTGAATATAAAAATCCTTTTATCTCAGATACCTATGAACCTGGATCTACGTTTAAGCCTCTTGTAATGGCAGCAGCCATTGAGGAAGGGTTAGTAAAACCTGATACCAAATGTCCTATTTGTGCAGGACCTATTCAAATCGGAGAGTATCAGATTCGAACCTGGAATGGAAAATATGTTCCCAATAAAACCATGACTGAGGTGATTGTCCAATCTGACAATACAGGAATGGTTTATGCAGGCAGACTTTTGAAGCTAGATAGAATGCTTTCTTACTTTAAAAAATATGGCATTGGAGAATCAACTGGGATTGATTTAGAAGGGGAAGGAAAAGCAGGTTTAAGAGAGCGGGATTCGTGGTATCCGATTGATCTAGCTACAGCTAGTTTTGGACAGGGAATTTCTGTTACGCCTATTTCTCTTCTTACCGCTTTTACTGCCATTGCCAATGGAGGAAAACGAATGGAGCCACATGTTGTGAAAAGTATTGAAACCCCAGAAGGAGATGTGATTGAGATTCCACCAAAAGTGCTAAACGAACCGATCTCATCTCAAACTGCCCACATAATTACAGAAATGATGGTATCAGCAGTAAAAGATGGTGAGTCAAAATGGACGAGTGTGAAAGGCTACAGAATAGCAGGAAAAACAGGAACAGCTCAAATCCCAATTGAAGGACATTATGATCCTAATCAAACCATTCCTTCATTCATTGGTTTTGGTCCAGCTGATGATCCAAAGTTTGTGATGTTAGTCGTTCTGAATCGTCCTCAAAGTTCTATCTATGGATCAGAAACAGCAGCACCCATCTTTTTCAAGATAACTGATCGCATACTAAAGTATTACGGAATTGCTCCAACAGAATCGATTGAGAGGTACGGATCACCTAATAGGTGATCCTGGAATTGCTTTCTCTGATGGAATAAGCGGAAGTGGTTTTTCTCCATCTGCTGCCAAAATCATTCCTTCTGATTCTTCACCCATTAACGTTTTGGGAGCGAGATTAAAAACAAAGATAAATTGTTTTCCTAGTAAGTCTTCTGGTGTATACCACTGTGCAATTCCTGAAAGAATGTTACGAGTTCCTTCTTTACCAAAATCTACCGCAAGACGAAGAAGTTTTTCTGATCCCTCTTTGGCTTCGCAATTTGTAATCTCTCCAACCCGCAAATCAAGTTTGGCAAAATCTTCAAATTGAATAATAGGTTTCATATGGCTATTTTAGCATAAGAATATCTGAAAGAGTTGTTTTAGAGTTTTGGATAGTATTTTCAGGTAACTCAAGAACAGTGTCAAAAAGTGGATTCCAGATACATATTCTATTAGGAAGTAATCCTTCTTGTATTTTTACTACACAGTTATTTCTATCTAACACTAAAATGTCTAACGGATACTTCATTCCAAAAGTGTGAATCCCACAACGAGTTTTGAGAAGAAGAGAGGAAGGTTCATATGAGAACAATAGCCCTTTGGTTTTTTCCCAGAAAGAAGTAGCTTTTACTACCTTTTCTGAAAGAATAGTACCTTTAGTCTTGTTTCGAATGCTCATTTTCTCTATTCTAATATATATGACTGGTAGAACACATGACCTCGCTGCATTCACGGCAATGCTTTATTGTGCTGCAACCCTTCCTTTGCCTCAAATGTCTCTAGCAACCGTAATTACCTGTTTTGGTGTGAATATGCTTGGAGGACTGGCTCCTGATATTGATCAACCAACTAGTTCTCTCTGGCAAAGAATTCGAGCAGGATCAATCTTAGGAAGATTAGTTCACCCCTTGTTTGGGGGACATAGATATATCTCACACTCTCTTGTTGGAGTTTTTCTGTTTGGGTATATTACTCATCTATTTGGAAAAGCCTTAGGAACGGTGCTTTTGGTAGATATGAATCTTGTTTGGTGGTCTTTTATGATTGGATATGTTTCTCATTTAGTAACAGATAGCTTCACAAGAGACGGGGTTCCCTGGCTTTTTCCAATACCCATTAATATTGGAATCCCTCCTTTGAGATTTATGCGGTTTAAAACAGGAGGAGTGGTTGAAAAATCTTTTGTTTTCCCGATGCTTTTATTCATAAATGGGTATATAATCTACGCGCACTACGATACATTGATCCATATTATTAGAACGCAAATAATTCGTTAGGTATGCAAAAGATTAAAAACATCTTTCATCTACACAAAGCCTTTCTTGCAAATGTACTGTATCTCAATCCCTCAAAAGGAATGAAGATTATTGGAGTAACAGGAACGGATGGAAAAACCACTACAGCAAGTCTTATTTACCACACTCTTATTCATGCTGGGAAAAAAGCTGCAATGTTAACTACCGTTTCTGCTCTCATTGATGGAAAAGAGTACGAAACAGGTTTTCATGTTACAACCCCAAGTTCATTTACCTTGCAAAAGTATTTGAGAAAAGCAAAAAAAGCAGGAATTACCCATTTCGTTCTTGAAACTACCTCACATTCTCTTGATCAGCACCGAGTGTATGGCATCAAATATGCTATTTCGGTTTTGACAAATATTACCAGAGAACATTTGGATTATCATAAAACGTATGAGAAGTACCTGAAAGCCAAAGCTAGACTTTTTCTCAAATCAAAAATCTCTATACTTAATTTTGACGACTCCTCCTACGCTCCTTTAACTGCTTATTTGAAGAAGAAAAAATATAAAGGAAAAATTATAACCTATGGAAAAGATAAATCTGCCCGGTATAATAGAAAAAACTTTCCCTTTGAGACAAAACTTATTGGGGAGTTTAATATTTATAATTCACTTGCAGCAATTGCTGTGTGTGACAAATTAGGAATTGATCGAAAAATAATCCAGTCAGCAATGAAGTCTTTCACTCCTCCAAAAGGAAGACAAGAAGTTGTGTATAACAAGGATTTTAAGATTGTGGTGGATTTTGCCCATACTCCAAATTCTTTCGAAAGTATCTTAAGTCCTCTTGCTGAGGAGACGAAGGGGAAGCTGATTCATGTTTTTGGTTGTGCAGGAGAAAGGGATTCTGGGAAACGTTCTGAAATGGGAAAGATCTCAGCAAAGTATGCAGATATCATGATTCTAACCGCTGAGGATCCACGAAAAGAATCTTTGGAAAAGATTAATCAACAAATTACCCAAGAAATTTCCTCAAGTGAATTTAGAAAAGGGAAGGAAGGAGAAGATCTTTCCAAAAACGAAAAATATATTATTGAAATACTTCGGCGTGAAAGGGCAATTGCTTATGCAATAGCAATTGCTAAAAAAGGAGATACAATTGTGTGTACAGGGAAAAGTCATGAAAAGGGAATTAACTATGGAAAGGGAGAGGAAGTATGGGATGAGTATGAAGCAATTAAAAAAGGAATAGAGGAGAAAAAGTAATATGCAATATAAAAAAATTCATTTTGTTGGTATTAAAGGAGTAGGGATGACACCTCTTGCCTTGATTGCTAAAGAAGCTGGGATTGAAGTGACAGGATCTGATGTAGGGGATGAGTTTATTACCGATCCAATCCTACGAAGGGCTGGAATAGAAGTATCTGTGGGATTCCTTAGAGAGCACATTACTGATCAAGATTTAGTTATTACAACAGGAGCCCATGGGGGTTATGATAATATTGAAGTGAAAGAAGCTAAGGAAAGAGGACTTCCACTTCTCACACAAGGAGAGGCAGTTGGAGAGTTTATGAACGGGAAACTCTTTGGGAGAGAACAAATAGGTATTTCTGTTGCAGGATCTCACGGAAAAACGACTACTACAGCTCTTATCGCAACTGTTTTAATGAGTGCAAGAAAAGACCCCTCTTTTGTTATTGGAACGAGTGATTTATTTCCTTTAGGAAATCCAGGACATTTCGGCAAGGGAGATGTATTTGTTGCAGAAGCAGATGAATATGCAACAGAGCCAGTGTATGACAAGACAGCAAAATTTCTCTGGCAACACCCTTCTGTTTTAGTAATTACGAATATTGAATTAGATCATCCTGATATCTATCCTGACTTAGCAGCTGTTAAGCGAGTATTTTTACAATTTGCTCTACAACTTCCCTCAACGGGGCTTCTCATTGCGTGTGGAGATGATGAGGCGGTACAGGACCTACTAAAAGAATACACAGGAGTAGTCCAAACATATGGATTTTCTGAGAATAATATGTTTGTTATTAAAGGAGTAACTGTTTCTCCTACTGGAACCTCTTTTGAAATTTGGAGTAAGGGAGTACTTCTTGAGACTCTTATTGTTAGAGTATTTGGGGAACATAACGCTCTAAACGCGACTGCATCCTATCTTGCGGCAAAACAGGTAGGGGTGGTATCAAGTGAAATTCACAAAGGACTCCTCTCATTTAAAGGAACGAAAAGACGACTGGAGTATATTGGAAAACTGACAACAGGTGCTCTTTTGTATGATGACTATGCCCATCACCCAACAGAAATACAAAATACCCTAAAGACTCTAAAGAGTATGTATCCAGAGAAAAAAATTCTTTGTTTTTTCCAACCCCATACCTACTCTCGGACAAAAAAGTTGTTCGAGGAATTTAGTGACTCATTTGATCACGTAGATTTGGCAGGGATAATTTCTATTTATCCATCAGCTAGAGAAGAGATTGATTTATCAATAACTAGTGAGATGTTAGTGACAGAAATTAACAAGAAAAGTAGGAATGCCAAGTTTTTTTCAACAGCTTCAGATGTGGTACAATACCTTAATACTCTTGCTCCACAGGATGATACAGTTATTATTACGATGGGAGCAGGAGATCTCTATAAGATAAAGGAAACCTTTCTCTTTCATAACTAAATGGAAAAATACGTAGTGAATGGTCAGATCCCCCTTAAAGGGTCAGTTCAGATTGCGGGAGCTAAAAATGTTGTGCTCAAAGTTCTCGTAGCAGCTTGTTTAACAGATGAACCTGTTATTCTTCACAATATCCCCCTTATCTCAGATGTTTTTACCATGCTTGATATTATGAAAGATTTGGGTGCCACAGTCAGTATTGAAGGACACAGCGCAACAGTTCATATGAAAGAGTTCTCAAAGCATATGATCTCTTTAGAGCAAGCAGCTCATACTCGAACTTCCTCTATGTATATTGCTCCTCTTTTGGCACGGGTTAAAGAAGCTATCATCCCAAATCCAGGAGGATGCCGATTAGGAGCACGTCCTATTAATCGAATCGTGCAAGGTTTAGAACATATGGGAGCTAAAATTTCTTATCACAGTGAGGACGGATACTTTCATGCACAAACTGAAGGACTTACAGGAGTAACATACCATTTTGAGAAAAACACGCATACAGGGACAGAAACGATGATTATTGCTGCATCCCTTGCTAAAGGAATAACTATTTTAGAAAATGCTGCAGAGGAGCCAGAGATTGATGAGTTAATTGAACTCATTAATGCTATGGGAGGAAATATCAAAAGAAGTGCAAAGCGACAAATTACTATTGTAGGAGTTGAAAAACTGCATGGAGCAGAGTGTACGATTTTACCTGATCGAAATGAAGTAGTAACGTTTGCAATTGCAGCTTTAGTAACTAAAGGAGATATTGTCTTAACAGGGATTACGACTCGAGGGATTGAGGAGTTTTTAGAAAAGCTTGAAGAGACAGGAGCAGGAATAGAAGTACAGGAAAATGGTATTCGCTTTTTCTACAAAGAAGAACTGCACTCAGTAGATGTTGAAACACAACCCTATCCTGCCTTTATGACTGATTGGCAGTCCCCTTGGGCAGTTCTCATGACTCAAGCACGAGGAGAAGCAGTTATTCACGAAACTATTTTTGAAAATAAATTTGGGTATGTGCATGAATTGAAGAAAATGGGAGCTAAAATTGAAATGTTTAATCCTGTAGTTGAAAACAAAGAGGACTTTTACAATTTCAATTTAGAAGATGATAAACCTGGATTTTTTCATGCAATAAAAATTACTGGTCCTACTCCTCTTCACAATGCCATCGTTAATATGATTGACCTGAGGGCAGGTGCTGCTGTTGTTATTGCAGGGCTTTGTGCAAAGGGAGAAACAGTTGTTCATGGAATTCAGCATGTTGATCGGGGGTATGAGCAATTTGAAGAAAGACTTAAACAACTCGGAGCACGAATTTCTCGTGTAAAAGAAGAATAGGCTTTTGGTACAATACCGTTATGGCACAATTATTGGGTTTTATTATTTTATCGTGTTTTATTTCTGTTATTCTTTTTATCCCTTTTATTGATTTTCTTTATCGGGTTAAAATGAGACGTCAGTATCAGATAACCAGAGATCCTTTTAACAACACAACTCCTTTTTTTGATAAGTCAAATCAATGGAAAGTAGGCACTCCTTTTGGAGGAGGTATTCTTATTATCCTGATTGTTACTACTCTTTCCTTGTGGGCCTATGGGATTTTAGGTATAACAACCAAAGGATGGGAGCTTTTTGCTCTCTTTTTTGCTTTTATCAGTTTTGGAATGCTTGGACTTTATGACGATTTAAAGAAATTGGTGAAAAAAGAAGCAGCCAGTTTTTTTGGCTTGAGGTTTCGGTATAAGTTTTTAATTCAGTGGATTTTGGCCTTTATTATTGCCATCGTATTATATGCTGCTTTAGGATATAACTTTATTTATCTGCATGGATTTGGACTCATAAAATTAGGATGGTTATTTGTTCCGTTTGCTGCTTTTGTCATAGTCTCTTTTGTCAATGCAGCTAATATTACCGATGGGTTAGATGGATTAGCAACAGGACTGATGATTATCTGTTTAGTAGCCTTTTTAACGATTGCTTTTTCTCAATTGGATCAAGGTTTAGGAATTTTTATTGCGATTCTTATTGGAGCCTTAGCAGCCTTTCTATATTTTAATATTTATAAAGCGAGAATTTGGATGGGAGATGTGGGGTCGTTATCCTTAGGAGCTGCACTTGCTGTTATTGGGTTATTAACAGGAAAAACATTGGCAATTGTTGTCATTGGAGGAGTATTTCTTATTGAAGTAGCCTCTTCTTTAATTCAAATGCTCAGTAAAAGATTTTTAGGAAGAAAAGTATTTCCTGTTGCTCCTATGCATTTATACCTTCTCAAAAGAGGTTGGGAGGAACCAAAGATTGTCATGAGACTCTGGCTTATTGGTCTTCTTTTTGCCGTGTTAGGACTCTACCTTGCCTTCATCACATAGCTTTTGGCTAAATGATATTTTTCCTCTACAATACAGTTACTTCATGAAAAAAATTGATGGTTTTCTTCTTACTTCTGTTGTCGTAATGATCTGTTTTGGTTTGCTTATGATTTATGATGCCTCATCAGTTATTGCCTATCGAGATTTTAACGACAAGTATTACTACATTAAAAATCAACTCGTGTGGGCAGTTTTAGGAGTGGGAGGTATGTTTGCTGCCAGTTATTTCCCTTATAAAAAACTCTATGGACTGGCACTGCCATTTCTGATGATTGCGTTGGGAATGCTTGTTGCTGTTTTTATCCCTGGTATTGGCGTAAATGCTTTAGGCGCACAAAGATGGATTAACTTAGGCTTTACCACGCTTCAACCAGCAGAATTTGTCAAATTGAGTTTAGCAATTTATCTCTCTGCTTGGTTTTCTATTAAAGAACAAGGGAGACTTCCTGCATTTTCCATGCTTATGGGAGCAATTATTCTTTTGGTTATGCTCCAGCCAGATATGGGAACAACCTCCATCATTCTTTTTGAAGCAGCAGTTATTTACTTTCTTTCAGGAGGAAGTATTGGTCAATTTTTAATAGGACTTCCGCTCATTGGAGGGGTGGGGCTAATTGCTGTGTTACTTGCTCCTTACCGGTTGGCTCGGTTAACATCCTTTCTTAATACAGGAGGAAATTTGGAAGGAACGTCGTATCATGTGAAACAAATTTTAATTGCTTTAGGGTCTGGGGGATTATTTGGAGTAGGAATTGGTAATTCCTTGCAAAAATATGCGTATCTTCCAGAAAACGTAACAGATTCAATTTTTGCAATCATTGCAGAGGAGTTTGGATTTTTTGGCTCAGTGCTTTTAATGGGGTTATGTATGACGATTATCTGGCGAGGCTTCATGATTGCTCATCATAGCAAAGATACCTTTGGAAAATTATTGGCTGGAGGAATTACGTCTTTTCTAGGAATTCAGATGGTAGTAAACTTAGCAGCAATGACAGCGCTTCTTCCCTTAACTGGAGTTCCTCTTCCCTTTATCTCTTACGGTGGTTCTGCTTTAATTGTTGATATGGTAGCAATTGGGATTTTATTAAATATTTCACACACTACTTAACCATATGAAAATTTGTGTTATTGGAGGTCATTTATCACCGGCCTTAGCAACGATTGATGCGCTGCCTAAACAGACAGAGATAGTTTTTGTTGGGAGGAAGTATTCGCTTGAAGGGGATACTACTCCTTCTTTGGAGTACAAAACGGTGAGAGAGCGGGAAATTCCTTTTATTCATTTAGAGACAGGGCGTTTACAAAGGCGATTTAGTAAACATACCCTTCCTTCACTGCTTCGTCTCCCCAAAGGGTTTTCTGAAGCATTTAGAGTACTCAGAGAACAAAAACCAGATCTTATTTTGGGTTTTGGAGGCTATCTTTCTATTCCATTATGCTTTGCTGGATTTGTCATGCATATTCCCATTATTATTCATGAACAAACGCTTGAAGCAGGACTTGCCAATAAATTAGTTGCTAAATTTGCAACAAAGGTCTGTATTTCATTTGAAAATTCAAAGAAATTCTTCCCCAAAGGAAAATGTATTCTGACAGGAAATCCGATGCGAAAAGAAATTCTTGAAGTAAAAGGAAAAAAGAGAGAAGAAAATCCTCGCCCAGTTATTCTTGTTACAGGAGGGAGTGCAGGGTCAAAAGCAATTAATACCGAGATTGAAAAGCTTCTTCCAGACTTATTAAAAAAATATTCTGTTATTCATTTAACAGGAGGGGCAAATGCATTAGAAGATTACCATCGTTTGTCAAAAATAAAGTCAGATCACTATACTCTTCACCCATTTGCAACTCCAAAAGAATATGCAGCTTATCTTTCAAAATCAGATATGGTAATTTGTAGATCAGGAATGAATACAGTAACTGAGCTTTTAGCTTTGGAAAAACCATGTATTTTGATTCCACTTCCTCATGGACAAAAGAATGAGCAGTTGAAAAATGCCTTGTTTTTGAAACAAGCAGGGATTGGAGTAGTGCTTGAACAAGGTAATATAACGAGTGAAAAACTCCTCAGGACAATTGAAACAGTTCTTTCTCAGAGATCAGACTATGGAGTGAGTGATAAGAAGCTAAGTCATATCCATGAGAAGGCTACAGAACAGATTCTCTCAGTCATTAATGATGTTACGCAAAAAAAGACGCTTAGCGTCTGACAAACCACGAAGAGTAAACATTCTTTTTCTTCTCTTGCCATTTATCATTGGGTATTTTTTAGTAATGAAAATGGTTCTTTCTCATAAGTCCCCTCTTATTAATCCACTTTCTTCTCAAATTGAAAATAAAGAGAAAGGACAGGAAGAAAATATTACTGTTCTTCTGGAAAGAGAAGGGTATACGGTAGATTCTATTTCTCAAGCGTCAAATTCAGCGTATCTAGTAAGACTCCAAACAGGGGAAGAACTTGTTTTAGAGGAAAAGAATTATTCCAAACAGATCTCCTCTTTACAACAGATCTTTTCACAGCTTACAATGGAAGGAAAGAAGGTCGGAAGACTGGATCTTCGATTTGATAAGCCAGTAGTGGTTTTTAAATAATGCATATGAATGAGGGAAAAATTGTTGTTGCGATTGATGTAGGTACTTATAAAGTTGTTACTGTCATAGCCAAAGTAACTGATGATATTGTCAACGTTTTAGGCGTATCTGAAGGTAAATCTGGAGGAATTAGAAAAGGGCAAGTAGTTGATATTGAAGAAGCGGTTGGAAGTATTAATACCTCTCTTGAAGCTGCTGAGCGTATGGCAGGTTATTCTGCCTCACATATTGTTGCCTCCATTGGTGGATCTCAAATTGAAAGTCAAAACTCCAGGGGTGTTGTAGCAATTTCTACTCCACAAGGAGAAATAGGAGAGAGTGATTTAGTTCGAGTAATTGATGCAGCAAAAGCCATCTCTATGCCCTCCACACGGGACATTATTCACGTTTTACCTCGTAATTATGTCGTAGATGGACAAGAAGGAATAAAAGATCCTATTGGCATGTCTGGAGTCCGCTTAGAGGTCGATACGCATATCATTAGTGCTAACAGTATCTCAGTTCGAAATTTAGATAAAGCTTTCTCACAAGTTGGGGTAGACGTGGATAACTTTGTTTTTAGTGGGTTTGCCTCATCCCTTGCAACTCTTTCTGATACGGAGAAGGAATTAGGAGTGGTATTAGTTGATATTGGAGCTGGGACAACAGATATTGCTATTTATACGGAAGGGTCAATCTCTTATTCATCAGTTCTTGCCATTGGTGCCAGACACATTACCAATGATTTAGCTATTGGGCTTAGGATCTCGCTAGAGAGTGCAGAGAAAATTAAGCTCTATCTTTCCCATGAAGCTCGAAAAAAGCTAGTAACCAGACCTGATGAGGAGGAAGTGGTTGAGGAGAAGAAAAGAGAAAGACCATCTGATGATTTGGATCTTACAACTCTTGGGCTTCCAGAAGAACTTCGAAAAGTATCTCAAAAAACTCTTGTTGAAGGTATTATTAGGCCTCGACTCAATGAAATCTTTACCATGGTTGGGCTAGAGTTGAAAAAGAGTGGATTTGGCGGGCAAATACCAGCTGGAGTTGTCATTACTGGAGGAGGGGCAATGACTGTTGGTATTAAGGATGCAGCGAGACGCACAATGGCTATGCCAGTTAGGATAGGATACCCATCAAATGTTAAAGGAATAACTGATGAAGTACAGCACCCTGCCTTTTCAACAGTAATTGGCCTTGCTCAATACGGAGCAACAACTGGAGGTAGTGAAAAATCGAGTCTGCCATTTGGCTTCTCTATGCCTAAGCTTCCTGGAGGAGGAGATGGAGGTAAATTTATGAAGAAAATCTTTGCCCTCCTCAAGTCTTTTATCCCCTAAATAAACCTATAGTATTGACATTTCCTTTTTTTGTGCTAGGATCACCTTACGATTTTTGTTTGTTTTTGAGGCTATTTAGTTTCACTTACGAATAGAATCTGCACATTAATAGAGAGATTGGGCCAAAAGCCACCAAGTAGTAGTTGATAAGACGGTTCTATTGTGAAGATACATAGTATCTTTAGAATGGGGCCGTTTTGCTGACTGCCAAACGGGGCAGATGGCAAAAAGTTCTCAAAGGAGGATCAGATGCAGCAACGGAATGGCAACCAGGCTAACCGATTACCGGTGATTCTGTCGATTCTGTCGATTCTGGTGATCACTCCGACCATCACGCCAGTCGCACTCAGCGAGTCATGCCCATCAGGGCAGAACAACTACGAAAAGCAACTGTTCGGAGATGAGGCAGCCCCTCTCGGGGGGTACGTCACCCTAGTTCAGTTCTCTCGCAGCAGCGTGTGCTGGCTCGAAGTCCGGCACTACACGGCCGGGCGGAATGGTGTTTGGTATTATGCTGGAGCGGTGCCCGATAAGCATCGCACCTCTTATCCCATTTACCTACTCGACGGCACCGGCAAGCTTTTCCTTGTGGTACATATCACTTCGGATTATAAGCTCCACTACACAGTGGAGTCAGTCCGCTAAGCGGACGCGAAAGAGAACATCATAGCTATCAACCCAATCTCTCTCTTTCGCCTTGAAAATAAAATATTTGTTTTCAGAGCGAAAGATAATTACTCCTCATTAATTCCATCCTATATCCTTGCAAATGCTATTTTTATCTGATAGGATTGACCCATTATGCTGATAAAGCCTCAGGCTACTAATTTTGCCAAAATTCGAGTACTTGGTATTGGTGGTGGCGGAGGAAATGCAGTTAACTCCATGATTAGCAGTAATGCAATTCAAGGTGTAGACTTTGTTGCTGTAAATACCGATGCTCAAGCCCTTCTTCGAAATAAAGCAGATACAAAACTCCAAATAGGTGAAAATTATACTCGCGGTCTTGGTTCAGGAGGAGATCCAGAAGTAGGGCGAATTGCAGCTGAGGAATCTGCAGAAAAAATTAAACACATGCTTGAAGGATCAGACATGGTCTTTCTTACAGCTGGAATGGGTGGAGGAACAGGAACAGGTGCTATTCCTGTCGTTGCTCAGATTGCTAAAGAAGTAGGAGCCTTAACTGTTGCTGTTGTTACTAAACCATTTGCTTTTGAAGGAACTCGAAGAATGGTTGCTGCAGAGGAGGGGATCGAGAGTGTTCGAGATAAAGTAGATACCCTTATTGTTATCCCCAATCAACGAATTCTTGAAGTAGTAGATCGAAAACTCTCACTTGTTGATGCTTTTAAAGTAGCAGATTCTGTACTGAACCAAGGAGTTCAAGGAATTTCTGAAATCATTACGCTTCCTGGTCTTATCAATATCGACTTTGCTGACGTTCGAACCATTATGGTAAATGCAGGAAGTGCTCTTATGGGTATTGGAACAGGAAAAGGAGAAGGACGAGCCCAAGCTGCTGCACGAATGGCAATTTCTAGCCCGCTTCTTGAAGTCTCCATGGAGGGAGCACGAGGAGTTCTCTTTAATATCGTAGGAGATTCTGATCTCACCATGACTGAGGTCGATGAAGCAGCCAAGATTATTCGTGCGGCTGCAGATCCAGATGCCAACATTATTTTTGGAGCAGCAATTGATGAAAGTATGACTGATCAAATGCGAATTACGGTAGTTGCAACAGGCTTTGACTCAACGAAACAAACGCTTAGTAACTTTATGCCAAATCGTCGATATGAAGTATCTGATGAAGATGAACGTCCTCAGTCCCAACCACAATCCCAACCATCTATTCCTCAGAATAACAGCAATGAGAAGCCTGTTGAAAAAGAAGAAGATGAATGGGATATCCCCGCCTTTCTAAGACAGAAGAATTAGCTTCTAATTAATCCTCAACTCCGATTTTTCATCAATTATCTCAAGTTTTCTTTAGATAGTTGTCAGATTGACATCTCACTTGTTAACGGATAGTATATCCCTACTAGGGGGATATATGGCATATAGACCAAAAGATACTCAGGAACGAATTACTCACCGACTAAAGATAGCAAGAGGACACCTTGATAAAGTTATTAAAATGATTGAGACAGATGCGTATTGTATTGACGTATTGCATCAAATGCAGGCTATTGAGAGTGGACTGAAAGAAACAGGAAATCTCCTTCTTGAAAACCATCTGAAAGGGTGTGTTGCTGATGCAATTAAGAATGGTGAAGCTGATAAATCAATTGCTGAAATAATGGAAGTGTTTAAAAAGAAATCATAATGAAGGGAGGTGAAAATATGGACAATAATCTGAAATATGGAGTGGGAGGAATATTTATTGGAGGGTTGCTTATATGGTTTATCTCTATAAATATTTTTAACTCGAATAATTTTGCGATGATGGGAATGATGGGGTATAGAAATGGAACCCAGCCAAGTAATATCCGAAATTCTGATTCAATTGATGCACATTTTATAGAACAAATGATTCCACATCACGAAGATGCAATCACTATGGCAAAACTTGCTCAAACTAAAGCACAAAAACCTGAAATAAAGTTGTTAGCAGAAAATATTATTACTTCTCAGGGGAGGGAAATTAATCAAATGAAAGATTGGTATACATCTTGGTTTGGAAAAGACGTTCCTGAAGGGAGTACTATTATGAATCAGCACGGAATGAAAACAGGAAATAGTATGCACATGGGGATGATGGGTAATGATACAGATATGACAAGTCTTGAAAATGCAAAGGATTTTGATAAAGCATTCATTGAGGGAATGATTCCACATCATCAAATGGCTGTAATGATGGCAAATATGCTTAAAGGAGGAACTCAGCGATCTGAAATGGAAAAGCTTGCTGATAACATAATAACTGCTCAGACAAATGAGATTGACCAGATGAGGCAATGGTATATAGACTGGGGGTATTCTCAGTAATCTTTTTGGGAGAGGTGCAAAAAATGCACTTCTTCTAAGGTGATAACGTATGGGAATTGATGAATTACTTGTTGCAGCATTTAGTATAGGAGGAATAGGATTTACCTACTGGTTTTTCTTGATGAAGAAAGACGATGCAACCGTAGTAGTAATGGCCAACAGTGTAGATATTACTGTGGAAGGTGGATATTCTCCCAACGTCATTTCTATCCCAAAAGGTAAAACTACAACAATAAATTTCATACGCCATGACCAAAGCTCTTGTTTGGAAGAAGTTGTCCTTCCTGAGTTTAAGATTAGAAGACATTTACCTCTGAATAAAACCACATCTATTCAAATTACACCCAAGAAGAACGGAACATATGAAATGTCCTGTGGAATGAATATGTTTCATGGAAAAATAATTGTTGAATAATATGACTGAGGTAAAACAATCATTTCGACTTACTGGCATGCACTGTGCGTCTTGTGTAAGAGTAACTGAGCGGGCGTTAAAAAAAGTATTAGGTGTTAAAGACGCTGTTGTCAATCTTGCAACTGAGAAAGCAACTGTTACCTTTGATACGGATACTTGTACACAAGAGCAATTAGCTGATTCTGTTGCCAAGACGGGTTATACACTTGAACTTGAAGAAAAGAGTGAAGAAGTCGCAGAAGGAGAGAAGAAAAAAGAGCTCCAAGTACTACGCAACAAAGTTATTACTAGCTTAGTCCTTGGTGGGTTAATTCTTTGGGGAAGTTTTCCTGGAGTAATGACTACTGCTCCAACATTTTTACAGAATTTTTGGATACAACTATTTTTAGCCACACCTGTTCAATTTTGGGCAGGTTCTGAGTTTTATAAAACTGCTATTGCAGCTCTTAAACAGAGAACTTCCAATATGGATACTCTTGTTGCTTTAGGAACAACTGTTGCCTTTTTTTACTCTGCTTTTGTTACTGTTTTTCCTACAGTTTTTATGGGATTAGGTGTTGAAATAATGCCCTATTTTGACGTGGCAACAATTGTTATTGGGTTAATTTTACTTGGGAGATATTTTGAAGCAAAAGCGAAAGCAGGAACTTCTGGGGCAATTAAAAAACTTGTTGAACTCCAAGCAAAAACAGCTCGAGTTGTAAGAGACGGAAAAGAATTTGATATTCCAATTGAGCAAGTAAAAGTAGGAGATATTATTCGAGTAAGACCAGGTGAAAAAATACCAGTTGATGGGCAAATAATAAATGGAGAATCAGCACTTGATGAGTCTATGATTAGTGGGGAAAGTATCCCAGTTGAAAAGGCAAAAGGTGACATGGTTATTGGTTCTACGATGAACAAAGCTGGTACTTTTACTTATAAAGCAATGAGGGTTGGCTCTGAGACAATGCTTGCTCAAATAATCAAACTCGTGCAAGATGCTCAGGGCAGTAAGGCACCGATTCAACGACTTGCTGATGCAGTTTCTTCTTACTTTGTTCCCGTTGTTATTATGCTTGCTTTTGCAACGTTTGGTATTTGGTATGTTTTCGGTGCAAGTCCTGCGTTTTTGTATGCCATGCTAAATACTGTTGGAGTTCTCATCATTGCTTGTCCTTGTGCAATGGGACTTGCAACACCTACTGCAATTATGGTGGGAACAGGTTTAGGTGCTGAAAAGGGGATCTTAATTAAGGATGCACAGAGTCTGGAGTTAGCAAATAAGATAAAAACGATAGTTTTTGATAAGACGGGAACATTAACTAATGGAAAACCTGAAATAATAGATATTATCTCTCTAAATGACTATAAGAAAGACGAGGTATTAAGACTTGCTGCATCTGTAGAAAAGGGATCAGAACACTCATTAGCAGAATCCATCGTGAAGAAAGCAGATGATGAGAAAATCACACTTGATTCTGTCTCCAACTTTCAAGCTATTGCAGGACATGGAGTTGTCGGAATGATAGGGAGTAAAAAAGTTCTTCTAGGAAATAGAAAGCACATAGAGAAAGAAAAGATTTCTTTCAGCAATGTTTCAGCTCAGTTAGAAAAATTAGAAAGTGAAGGTAAAACAGTTATGATGCTTGCTGTTGATGGGACGCTTGCTGGATTTATTGCTGTTGCAGATACGATAAAACCATCTGCCAAAGAAGGCGTACATGCGTTACAAAAGAAAGGTATTGAAGTAGTGATGATTACTGGCGACAATCAAAGAACTGCAAACTCAATTGCTCAAAAACTAGGTATAAAACAAGTTCTTGCAGAAGTTTTACCACACGAAAAAGAAATAGAAATACAAAAGATTAAATCTGAAGGAAAAGTTGTAGCAATGGTTGGCGATGGAATAAATGATGCCCCTGCACTTGCAGCAGCAGACGTTGGAATTGCGATGGGTTCGGGAACAGATGTTGCAATCGAAGCAGCAGACATCATTCTTGTGAATAAAGATTTGCAAGCTGTCTCTTCTGCAATTGATTTATCCCAAAAAACTATGAGAACAATACGGATGAATTTATTCTGGGCATTTGGATATAATGTAATACTTATCCCAGTAGCTACGGGTATCCTTTATCCATTCATTGGTTTGTTGTTAAACCCAATTTTTGCATCAGTTGCTATGACACTATCGTCAATCTCAGTAGTCTCTAACTCACTCTTACTAAAAAGAGTTAGAATAGAATGAATATGGTTCAAAGAACTTAATTAATAAGGAGTATTAAAGAAAAAAGAATATGGAGATTAGGATTAAAAAACAAACATTATTGATTTCTGCGTGTCTTGGTGCTATTATTCTTATTGGTTTTCTTTTGCTAAAAATTTACTCACTCGAGAATCCAAATGTTTCAAGTGTTACAGATCAACATATTAACTTGTGGGCGGTTTTTATAACTGGTCTTTTGACTGGGGGCTTAAGTTGTTTAGCAATCCAAGGAGGATTACTTGCCGCAACTTTAGCCCAACGACAAGAAGATACATTAAAGGAGAAAACAAACCAATCTGGCAATGTGCTTCCAATTTTATCGTTTCTTATTTCAAAACTAATTGCCTATACTATTCTTGGTTTTCTTCTTGGTTTTTTTGGCTCCCTTTTTCAATTATCACTACGCACACAAATTGTGATGCAATTAGTCGTAGTTATCTTTATGGTAGGGACAGCATTGAGTATTCTTAATATTCACCCAATTTTTAGATACTTTATCATTCAACCACCAAAATCACTAACACGTATTGTGAGAAATCAATCAAAAAGTAAAAGTTTATTCGCACCAGCATTACTTGGTGCATTCACGGTGTTTATTCCATGTGGTGTTACCCAGGCAATGATGGCTCTTGCCATAGGTTCAGCAAATCCATTTTTGGGATCTGCAATCTTATTTGCTTTTGTGCTTGGAACTTCTCCATTGTTTTTTATTCTTGGATACTTTACAAGTAGATTGGGTGAATCGTTGCGTCAAAAATTTATGAAGGTAGCAGCATTTGCCATTATTATTCTTGCCGTATTTAATTTAAACAACGTACTTGCATTGAGTGGAAGTTTATGGACAATTGATACTCTATCTGGCCAAAATTCTAATTTAGAAAACAAATCTAAAAATAGTGCCCCTCAAGAGAATGTTGTGATTAATATACTAGAAGGTGGTTACAGTCCAAACATAGTGACCGTAAAAGTTGGAACAAATGTATCATTTGAGATAAGAAATGATGGGGTGTACACGTGTGCCTCCGCATTTACTATTCCAGCTTTTAATTATCAAAAAGTTGTTCAAGAAGGAGAGACAGAAACCGTTACACTCAAGATGCCTGATAAACCAACACAAATCCCCTTTATGTGTAGCATGGGAATGTATCGAGGGATGATAAATGTAATATGAAGAAAGTAACGTTGAAAATTGAGGGAATGCACTGCACAAATTGTGCCATGAATATTGATGGCGAACTTGAAGATACAGAGGGGGTTATCGAATCAAATACTAATTATGCCAAACAAGAGACAGATGTTGAATTTGACGAAAAGAAAATTAATTTAGAACAGATAGTTGGAATAATTAAAAAGACAGGGTATCTTGCAAGAATTAAGCAATAAAATAGTTGTTAACTAGGCTTTCTGGAACTGTTTTGTCTCAAACATCATTTCTTTTAATTCTTTAGCAATTGCATGTTTGATTCGATTTCTTTCTTTAATCATATCAAACATTCTTCGTGCGGCAGCAGCTACAATTTTATCATCCTGATTACTTGTACAAATATCATTAATACAAAAAATCTCAGCGTTTACTACCCATAAGTCACTACACAGTGATAGGAATAAGGGGAGATCATTAATTTCATAGGAAGTAAACTTATTTCTAATGACATCTTCAACGTTTTGATAGTCATTTTTATTCTGAACAAGTCTATCACCATCGAGATACTGATTTTTTAAGGCAATGATGAGGAATTTATCAATTATTTCTGAAAGAGAGAATGCTTCAGGTTGATGCTCTTGGAGTACTTGTTCTGATTTGGTGGAAAAAATTGTTTTAAGTCGTTGTAAAAATTCCTCTGTTGGCTTTTTAAGGGTTACTTGAAGAATATCCAGAAGTTGTTTTTCTGCCTGTTCGCGGCAACAGGTTTCTTGATTTGGATCAAGAGGTTGGTGGCAATAGTTACACGTATGGTCTGCTGTCATATCCTTAATTACTTATCTTTCTCTCTCCATTAGGAGCATCAAAAATAATCTTATCATATCTACTCTTCTATTTGTGAAGAGACGTAATAGTTTCTTCTTTTTCTGAAAGAATTTCTCCAATTCGTCCTCCTGGATGATTTTTCTTAAAAGTTCCAAGTTTTACAGGTAAGGTTTCAAGAAGTTCCATGCAAAGAGCCTGGAGATATACTAAGAATGTAATGCTTGAGTTGTTTGGTACCAAATCCCATACATCACCTTCGTGAGGGATAGGTAAGACAACAACATTTGGAGTTATCTTGGCATGAGTGGAGTCTTTCGAACAGGTCAATAACCAGATATGTTTTGTTCTTTTCTCTAAAAATTGATTTAAGTACAAGGCTTCTTGTGTCTCTCCACTTTTTGATAATAAGATAACAATATCACCAGGTTGAATCATTCCTAAGTCACCATGAATTGCGGAGTTAATATGAAGAAAATGGCCACGTATGCCTAGAGAATTAAGAGTTCCAACAAATTTTTCACAAATCGGTACATTTTTCCCCAGTCCACTAGCAATAATCGCATTGCCATTTTTTATAGCAGTTCGACATTGTTTTATTAACTTTTCAGACGTCTTTTCATCGAGCAAATTATAGACATGTTCTAATGCGTCAATCTGTTTTCGGAAGTGAGTTTTCATAGCTATCTTGCATTAAATATATACCATTGTAAAATGCACCGCAAATTGAATCATAGTTATCCCATGCATAGGAAGTGAGTGAAAGCCAAATAATTGCATGGTAGGCTTTGATCTTAGTAATATCTCGCTTAATGAGACTGAGAAAATTTTCTTCTAAAGGCTCCCATCCATTAGAGCCAATGGAAAGAGAAATATTATTCTCCTCAACACCTAAACGAAATTTCTTTTCGTTAAACTGATCATAGTTCCCCTTAATAGAATAATAGAGTTTTGCCCAATCATAGTCTTCATCTCCATACAATTTAGATTTACCATAGTATCCTCTTGGATCGATAAGATAGATTTTCCGTCCTGCTTCTTCATAGAGCATATTTGAAAAAGTGGCATCGCCATGAATAGGAACATACTTTTGTGGGAAGGTATGTTTCAGGAGGTTCTCAACGATATCCCATTCTTTATAAAAGTTAATACACGTTTTCCCGTTAATGACAAAGGTATCTGAATTAACAAAAGGAATAAGAGTAGCTATTGAATTGAGTCTGTCTTTGGTTTTTCCTAGTATGGCCTGATAATCATTCTCAAAAGAACTTTTTTTAGGAGTAGCTTCTGAATGAATGGTTTGTAAGTTAGTAACAATTCTTTTAAGCAATTTCTTTTTTTCTGAGATAGATAAGCTTGTACGATGCAGTGGGTTTCCTGTAATTCTTTGAAGAGTTAAAGGATAGTGCTTATACACTTTGGGAAGGAAATCGTGGAGATGATCTTTATGATGTTTATACCAATTCGCTTCTAATTTAGCTAGTGGCTTTCCAAAAGCATCTTTTGCCCGTTTAATCACAACGGTGTCTTTAAGATGGAGTTTGTTAAATGGTCTGGTATGGGGAAATTGCCGTGTTACAGTCTCGTATGCCTCAATAGTTCCTACTTCGTGGACTCCTTTGAGGAAAAAGGAGGAGAACTGGTTATTTTTCTCAGCGAGGTACTCGCAAAGCTCTCCATTGTCTGGTACATCTTCGATTTCCTCTTTATTTTTAAAGATAAAAACTCCTGCAATACCTCGCTCTGAACTTCGTTCTTCTCTTAATTTCCCTTTTTCAAACATCCACCTACAAGTAAAGGTAGTAGAAAGACCTATGTAATTATTCTTATCTGGCTCAATGTGTTTAGGATAGAGTTGTTTAGTAAAAAATAAATCAGACCACATAAGAACGAAGGGGGTTTTGGGAGGGATACGAGTAAGGCACTCACGTATTCCTGAACAATTATGTTTCCCTTGTGCAGTAATAATTTCATATGAGGCTGGAGCGTACAGCTTGAGATATTTTTCTAGAATATCGTGTTTATAATCAGCGATCACATAATACTGTGCATCAGGGAATAGCTTCATTTGGTTAACAATCAGCGCTTCACCATTCACAGAGACGAGTGCTTTAGGCTTATTATCCGTGAGACTTTCAAGACGTGATCCTCTTCCTCCAGCCTGGATAATAATATGCTTAATGGTATTATTCATAATCTCATTAGATAAGCGTTCCTTTACACAATACCATACGATACTAACAAAATTAACCTAGCTTTGGAAGATAGTAAAAGGGTTGATTTATCGCTCTTTCATGAGAGAAAAGAGAGTAGTGAAGGAGTTCTCTAGACTGCTTTTGTTAAGGCTGGTGCCTGTAAAATTATAATTGATCCATACTTGTTTCAAGTGCAGCTTACGTGCTCGGAAACGAATTTCGGTTTGGAAAAAATGTCCCGTGGATTTAAGAGGCTTAGCTATAATGCTTTTGAGTGCTTTTGCAGTAAAAGCTTCAAATCCTGAAGTCATATCTTTTAGTCGAGTTCCAAGAAGTACGTTTGCTAAAACAGTTCCTCCTAAGCTATAAATTCGGCGCATAAAGGGTGCTTTGTAAAAAGGTGACCAGAGAGGACGGGTTCCAAAAACACAATCATAGCCTTCAAGTAATCCTTCAACAAATTTATGAATTTCTTTTGGCTGATGAGAGAATCCACAATCTATCTCAATAATAAAATCACATTTTTGATTTAATGCTTCTTTGTATCCACGAACATATGCATCAACTAAATTTCTGTTTTTGGGTTCATATACTACATGAACCAACTTATTCTTTTGACTCTCTTTCTTTAGAAGAGAGAGAGTTTTGTCTGTAGAAACTTTGTCTATAACAAAAAAGAGTGAAACCTTACCTGGAATTTTCTCCGCTTCCTTACTTAATTCTCTTACAAACTTGGTAATAATTTCTTCTTCGTTAGCAACCGGAGTAATAATACCCCACTTTTTCTGTTTATCCATAATTCTACCCTATTATACAAAATTTGTTAGAAAATGTAGCCTATCATTTTAAATGAGGTAGTAGATCCATTTTTTCATAAAAGAAAGGTGAATTGAAGTAAAGAGAACTTGTTGTTATTTTTCTTACATTTTTATATACTCCAACAAACTATGTCTGCAATTGAAACAGCACCACGAGTGGAGCCATTTTTTGATAAAGATTTTTTCCTCACGTTGTGTTTCTCTTTAGGTATTATCCAATTTGGAGGATTTGAGACAAATCTTCATCGAAAACATCCTGAAGCTCCTCTTGCTCCACTATCTTTTAACATTCGTGATGTACAAGGAAGTGACCAGTTATATAAGCTTACAGCAAGAGGGTATGTGAGAGAAATAGAAAGAATCAGAAGAACTCCTGGATCAAGGATAGAAATGATTGCTGGAGTTCCAAATGCAATGAGTGTTCTTTTAGGTTCTATTAAGGAAAGATTAGGTGGTTTACCTTCTGTTACACCAAATTTTGAACCAAAAGCAATAGGAATAGGACAACAAATTGCCGGATTACTTCCGCAAAACGAAGGGAAGGAAACAGCTGTTCTTGAAGATGTATGGAGTACAGGTGAAACACTTATGAAAGCAATTGATACTTTACGAAATGTAGGAAAACTTCCCGTAAGACACGCAGTTGTCGCACTGGATAGAAGTAATGGGTACGGGAAAAGAGTATTATGGAAAAAAGGTGTTGAGCTTCATTCACTTGTTACAGCCGATCAAGTATTAACACACGCAGTGGCGAATAACATAATTGATTTTGGAAGATGTCAAATAATTCAGAGGCAATTGAGTGAATTAAATCGTTTTATTCAAGACTTAGATGTTAAAGAAGGAAGAATTTCTGCATAATCTTTCCTCTTGACCCTTCCTCTGTGATAGTTCCATACTGAATGAGAGTATGCCCACTTCCTCTAATTCAACTGATAATAAGAAACTTCGAGATGCTTCTGGAAGATTTGTAAAATCTGGTACAAAAGCAGAAGATACTGCTGTTAAAAGTAGCAAAATAACAGGAGCTGGACTGGTACTTTCAGAAATGAGTGAGGAGATAGAGCTTGAGAAACCTTTACTTTCTTTTCAAGTAAATAATCCACTCAAACGACTTTTGTATTGGATTAAACAAATTAAGCAAAAGCAAACTACGACCTTTGAGTTTAAAGTCAAAGTGCCACTCATTGCTCTTCCTGTATTTTTACTTGTTTTAGGAAGTGCATTTACTTTTTTCTTTAGCTTAGGAAAAAATTCTCAAGAAGTTGTTCAAACTCAGCAATCAGACATTCCCCTTCTTTCACGCATTACTCCAATTCCTACACCATCTCCCTATATGATTACAAAGGTTGGTGTATTAAAAGCCTCCTATCAAGTACTGGGTGTTACTATCGTCAAAAAAGCCTATGCAGTGGATGCGGAGAGTACTCCTATTCCAACGCCCACGCTTGCTCCAACCAATACCCCAACTCCCACTCCTACTCTGACTCCAACCCCGACTCCTGTAACGTATCGATGGGTACTGCTTGATAAGGAGGAGAATATTACGATTATTCTTAATCATACTTACTTAAAATTGGATAACTATGTAAATAAGCGAGTAGTCATTACCGGACTCTATGATCCAAAAATAAATATTTTGACCTTAAAAAAAGAAAAAGATATAGAAATTCTTCCCTAATCTTCAACGGGAGTAGGAGTAGGTATTTTTGTTACTACTTTGGCTGGAGCTTTTGTAATAGGTGTATCATCTTTGGTGAAATAGGTATACACTGCCTCTGAAAGCCTTGCTAGCCTTTCATTTGCTTGAACTTGTGAGGTAGTATCTGAGAGAAGAACAATAAGATATTCTTCCTCAGGTGCATAGATAATTCCTGCGTCATGTGAAGCACTATAGAGCTCTCCTGTCTTATGGGCAACTTGAGTACCTGTGGGAAGATATTTAGGAATTTTTCCGTTCAATCGTTGTTGTTTTAACAGATCCAAAATCTCAGTAGTAGTCTCCTCTCCAAAGAGCTCTTTGTTATAGAGTTTTTCAAAAAATGAAGCAATATCTAAAGGAGTAGTTGAAGGAGCTTCATCTTTTAGGCCGATAGAGGAAGAGTGAAAGCCGTTGTCTTCCATAAAGTTTCGGATATTGGTTGTTTTTGCTTTTTCTGTTAAGAGAAGGGAAGCATAGTTATCAGAAACGACAACCATTTGATTTAATGCTTGTCCAATACTATACGTTACGTCTCCTTCTTTTTGTACTTCATACTCTGTGGTGATGCCAAACCGTTTTGTTAGCTCAACTACGTCTGACTTCATCACGGTTGTTTTTTTAAGAATACTTGCGTCAAGTTGTTTATAGACAGTACCTAGTACCCATAGCTTATATAGGCTTCCTGAGGTAAAGATTTTAGTTTCATTTTGATAGTATTTCTCCCCTGTTTTCAAGTTTTTGATAATAATCCCGTATACTCCTTTTGATCCATCAAGTGCAGTGGTAACAATTTGAGAAAGTGGACCATCATTATTGTCCAAATACGAAGTAGGAGTTGGAGAAATATTTTTCATATCAACAGTTGAGGGAGAGGGGAGAGTATTTTCAATCGCAATTTGTTGGGGAGTGATGAAAAGAGTTGATGCGATATAACTCCATACAGTATATCCCATTACTCCTATAAATCCTAGAAAAACTAAAAACAAGAAGGATTTGATTAGTCTTCTAATTTTTTGCCGAGTTTTTCGATAGACGTACATAGAAGAAAGTAAAAGTATTGTAGTATATTTATGTAAGATCTGCCTGAATAAATCTGAGACCTTCATTGATCTTCTTGCCTAATTCAGCTACAATCTGGATATCGTTTAAAGATATTTGTTATGAAGAATATAAATAAAAATTCATTTTCACCTGTAAGCCTCAGCTCATCCTTTCCAGAAATGGAAGAAAATATCCTTTCTTTCTGGAAAGAGAATAAAATTTTTGAAAAGTCCGTAGAATTTCGTCCAAAGGAAAAAAAATGGACCTTTTTAGATGGTCCTCCTTTTATTACCGGAATGCCTCATTATGGTACTCTTCTTTCTAGTCTTCCAAAGGATGTTTTTGGCAGATATTGGACGATGAAAGGATATCGAGTACGACGTGTCTGGGGATGGGATGGACATGGTCTTCCGATTGAGAACAAAGTAGAAGGAGAGTTGAATATTGAAAGGAAGAAAGATATTGAGGAAAAAGTTGGAGTCAAAACCTTTATTGATCGCTGTCTTCACTATGTAAATCAAGTTTCAGGAGAGTGGGAGTGGTATGTAGATCATATCGGGAGATGGGTTGATTTCAAAAATGCCTATAAAACGTGGGATATTCCCTATATGGAGTCTGTTATGTGGATATTTAAGCAGATGTATGAGAAGGGATATATCTATAAGGGACTAAAAGTTTCACTGTATTGCCCTCATTGCAGTACTCCGATTTCAAACTTTGAAGTAGCAATGGATGCAGACAACTATAAAGAAGTTCCAGATAGTGCCACAACCTATAAATATGAATTAGTCGGAGAAAAAAACACCTTTATTCTCGCCTGGTCCACAACTCCTTGGAATAAAATTGTCACTCCTGCTTTAGCGGTAAATCCTACATTAGAATATATCAAAGTAAAACAAGGTGAGGAATATTATATCCTTGCTGAGGCGACAAAACAAATGCTTGTAGGTGAGTATGAAGTGGTAGCAAAAATGAAAGGAACAGAGCTTGTTGGAAAAAAGTTTGTTCCCCATTATGACTACTACGCTATTGCCAAAGGAGAGAAATCATTTGAAATTATTCCAGGGGACTTTGTAACAGCTGAGGAAGGAACAGGAGTCGTGACGATTGCAGCCTATGGAGAAGAAGATTTGAAAGTGATGAGAGAGTTAAATGTGCATATTGAGATGCACGTTGATGAGGAAGGAATAATAAAACCTGATGTTCCAAAATTTGGAGGAATGTACTATCTCAAGGCAAATAAGGCAGTGAACGAAGACCTAGCTGAGAGGGGACTTATTTATAAAGATGAAGAAGTTCCTCATAATGTCCCACTGTGCTGGAGGTGTCATACGAGACTATATTATGCACCAATTAATGCCTGGTATGTGAATGTTCAGGACTTAAAAGAAAAAATGAAACAAACCAATAAGGAGATACACTGGTTCCCAGAGCATTTTAAAAATGGAAGATTTCTGAAAAGTTTAGAGAATGCTCCTGATTGGAATATCTCTCGAAATAGATACTGGGGATCTCCAGTTCCTGTTTGGGAATGTGCATGTGGAGAGAGGTTCGTTCCAGGCTCTTTAAAAGAGCTATCTGATGCGAGTGGAGTGGAAATTACTGATTTGCATAAACCATTTATCGATGAAGTAGAGGTAGTTTGCACGTCGTGTGGAAAAAAAACTAAAAGAGTTCCAGAGGTATTAGATAGTTGGATTGAAGCAGGAAGTGCTTCATTTGCAGAGAGACATTATCCATTTAATACAGAGGAAAAATTAGAGGACTTTTTCCCACCTGACTTTATTGCAGAATATACTGGTCAGATTAGAGCCTGGTTTTATGTCCTTCATGTCATTGGTGCTGCCTTATATGAATCTCCTGCGTTTAAAAATGTACTGGTTGAAGGAGTCATTTTAGGAACGGATGGGAGGAAAATGAGTAAAAACTTGAAAAATTATCCTGATCCTAAAGAAATGATTCAAAAGTATGGAGGGGATGCACTTCGTTTATATCTTTTAGGATCAACAATTATGAAAGGAGAGGATTTAGTCATTTCTGAGGAGCAGTACCGAAATCAAGTAAAAAGTACTATGTTGATTTTGTGGAATGTATATAACTTCTTTGTTACCTATGCTCTTATCGATAACTGGGATAGATCTCACCTTACCGGAAAGTCAAGTGAGAATGTACTAGATAAATGGATTCTTACTCTTCTTGAACGCACAAAACAGGATGTAACCAAGAGTTTAGATGGATATGACACTATTGCAACAATTGAAGCATATGAGGAATTTATTACAAATCTTTCGACTTGGTATATCAGAAGGAGTAGGGATCGTGTAGGACCAAGTGCGAATAGTGAAGAGGATAAAAAGAGTTTCTATGAAACTACTTATATAGTACTAACTACTATTACTAAACTTATGGCTCCAATTACCCCATTTCTCAGTGAAGAAATCTATAAAAATCTTACAGGAGAAGAGTCAGTTCATTTAACTGATTGGCCAGAAAACCAGGAAATAGATTCTGTAGCAAAAAAAGAGAACTCGTTTTTAAGAACAGAGATGGTAATTATCCGAGGACTAGTAGAGATTGCACATGCAGAGAGAAAAAAGCTAGGAATAAAACTTCGCCAACCACTAGCAAAACTTACTGTTTCTCTTCCTGAGCCAATGTTGAGTAAAGAATTAACAGAAGTACTTTCTCAAGAAGTAAATGTAAAAGAAGTTGTTTATGTAAAAACAAAAGAAAGTGTTCCAGTAACAGTGGAGTTTGACACTACTCTCACTCCTGAACTTACTGCAGAAGGAGAGGCACGAGATTTGGTGCGTAAGATTCAAGAAGAAAGAAAACTTTTAGGAACAACAATGGATGAGAAGGTAAATGTTTCACTGGAGAGCCTTCCTGTAGGGTTTGAAGAATATATCAAGAAAAATGCTTTAGTGAATGAAATTGAGATTGGACAAGCATTTACTGTTTCTAAAATTTCATGAAAATCCTGCCAAAGGTTGATTGGTCTATTTTTATACCGTCTTGTATTCTCATTATTATTGGGCTTCTTACTCTTTTTTCTTTAGGAGGAGACTATTTTAGAAACCAATTTCTTTTTTCTCTAGTCTGTATTGTCCTTTTTTTCCTTCTTCATAAGTTTGATTATCGGATACTCAAAGAATTTGGGATGATTTTTTATATCTTCTCACTCATTGCCTTAGCAATCATTTTTATTATTGGATTTGAAAGTAAGGGAGCAGTGAGATGGGTTGAAATTTTTGGAGTGAGTATTCAGTTCTCTGAGCTTTGTAAGCCTCTTCTAGCCATTTCTCTCTCAAGCTTTCTCTCCAATTCTGAAAGTCGAAGTATAAAGTCATTTTTCCTTACTGGAGTTTTTCTTGCTCCTATTTTTCTGCTTATCTTCTTTCAACCTGATTTGGGAAACGCGACGATTTATGCCCTAGTGGTGGGAATTGTTCTTTTCACTTTTGGATATTCAATAAAATGGTTTATTGCCTCAGCTGTACCGTTTCTTTTACTCTCTCCGCTTCTCTGGTTACAACTTCATGATTATCAAAGAGATAGAATTTTCACCTTTTTCAATCCAGCATCAAATCCACTGGGTGAGTCATACAATGTTATTCAAGCAGTGATTGCTGTTGGGTCAGGAGGAATTATGGGGAAAGGGTTTGGAGCAGGTACGCAATCAGGACTTCGATTTCTTCCAGAGCGGCATACAGACTTTATTTTTGCTACTCTTTCAGAGGGACTTGGATTTTTAGGGGCAATGATAGTTGTTGGCTGTTTCTTCTTTCTCCTATTTAGGATTTATAAAGTAATTATACAACAAGAGGAAACGTTCGAAAAAATATTTGGGGTTTGTGTCTTTGGGTTCTTATTAATTCACTTTTTTGTAAATGTAGGCATGAATGCAGGAATTGTTCCTGTTGTTGGAGTGACACTTCCTTTTGTCTCCTTAGGTGGTAGCTCACTGCTTTCGAATATGATTTTTCTGAGTATCCTTTCTCAAATGAGTATTTCTCAGAAGAAAGAAGCGGTGCTGGAAATAAGATAAATACTTTGCTATAATCATATTCATGAAATACGCAGTAATTCAAACAGGTGGGAAACAGTACAAAGTAACAGAAGGAACAGTCTTGAATGTAGAGAGAATGATGGCTGATGCTGATACTTCTGTCACTTTTTCAGATGTCCTTCTTTTTATTGATGGAGATAGTGTAAAGGTTGGAATGCCTTTTGTTGATGGAGTACAAGTTTCAGCTACAGTTATGGCTCATCCACGAGGAGTAAAGATTCGGGTTGCTAAATTTAAAGCTAAAGCGAGATACCGACGTGTTATGGGGCACCGGCAAGAGTTAAGTACTCTTCGAATTGATAGTATTGGAGCTAAAGGAAAAGTGGCAAAGGCAGAAAAAACAGAAGTAACTGAAGAAAAACCCGTAAAAAAGACACGAGCTGTAAAAAAAGCATAATACTTGACAATTTGCTTCACAGCTCATAGAATTTGAAGGAATACTATGGCACATACAAAGGCACAAGGATCGGTAAAAGGAAATAGAGACTCTAGATCAAAGCGTTTAGGCGTGAAGGTTTATGGTGGGGCAAAAGTGATTGCGGGAAGTATTATAGTTCGTCAAAAAGGAACAAAGTTTCATCCTGGAGTAAATGTTTCTATGGGACGAGATTTTACTCTTTTTTCCTTAGTAGAAGGAGTAGTTAATTTTAAGTTATTACACGGAAAAAGACTCGTGGAAGTAGTTACAAACTAAAAAATGGAAAATAGCTTACCTGCCGATACACTTATACAGCTGGAAACAAACCAGCTGCAATCTAATCCTCTTCAACCCCGTGGAGTTATTACTCAAGAATCATTAGTCGATTTAGTTGAATCTATTCGAGAACAAGGTATCCTTGAACCACTCGTGGTTGCTGAGACTCCTGCAGGGTATCAAATTATTGCTGGAGAAAGACGTTGGAGAGCTGCAAAAATTCTTGGATTTCCAACAGTTCCTGTTATCATCAAGCACACCACTCCTCAAGGAATGTTAGAAATGGCAATTGTTGAAAACGTACAACGAGAAGACTTAAACCCGATTGAAAAAGCACTTGCCTATAAGCGTCTCATCGATGAGTTTGGATTAGGAACGAATGAAGTAGCAAGACGTGTTGGAAAGAGTGCACCGGCTGTTTCAAATACGATTAGACTTCTAGCTCTTCCTGATGCGATTAAAGATGCTTTGGTTGCTGGAGTGATAAGTGAGGGACACGTTCGTCCACTTATATCTCTAGGAGATACCAAGCTCATGCTTGAGGTCTTTAAAAGAATCCTGCGTGATAATGCTACAGTTCGTGAAACTGAAGAAATTGCTCGCCAAATGAAAGGGGAGATTGAGAAAGCTCAGATGTCAACCAGACTTACAGCTAAGCCTAATGACAAATTATGGGTACCTGAGCAAGATGCAATGGCAAAAGATATGAAAGAAAGATTAAGTTTTGATAAAGTAGCTATTTTTCAATCAAGTAAACTAGCCCGAGTGACATTTATCGTTAAGGGAGATATCGAAAAAACAACAGGAAAGCTCAAAGAAATCCACGATATGCTCACAAAAGCAGAATAAGAAGATTTATTTATTCTTTTTAAAGAATACTAATTTATACCCATCTGGATCACGCAGAACAAATTCCCTATTTCCCCATGGCCAGTCTCTAGGTGTACTTGATGGGTTTAGCCCTTTAGCAATAACATCTTCATAGAACGTATCTACGTCTTCAACGCTAATGTATAAAAACATTCCGGCTCCTTTATTTGCAAGTGTTGCTTCTTTTTGAAATTCTAATTTGTCTTCTTTATCTTGAGGATGAAAATCGATCCAAAACCAGTTGAGACGGATTGATAAGTGATCTGGTTCGTGCTTCTCCTTAGTAAAGCCAAGTGATGTATAAAATTCGGCAGTTTTTTCAATATCCTTTACATAACATACAATACCCGCCACACGTTTCATTTTCATAGTTTGATTTTAGCAAAGCATTTTAGAAATGGAATATGAAAAAAAAGGTTACTGAGTAAATGGATTTTTGACTAAACGGGCGGTGTTAAATGGCCAGTAGACAAAGAAAGATTTTCCAATAACTTCTTCTTTTGGAAGAAATCCCCATTCCCTTGAGTCAGAACTGAATGGTCTATTATCTCCCATGACAAAATAATGCCCTTCTGGAATTCTCACAATTTCTCCTTCATGAAGAAAAGAGCCTCCATACGTTTTAACACCTGTAAGATAGGCTGATTCATCCACCTTTTCATTATTGACATACACATCTCCGTCTCTAAGAAAAATAGCATCTCCCGCAGTTCCCATGACTCGTTTTATATAATCTTTCTCATCATCATTTGGTGCATGAAAAACAATCACATCACCTTTTTTTAATTCACTTATTCGTATCGTAATAAGGTTAGTTAAAATATATTCTTTATTCTTAAAGGTAGGAAACATGGATTCTCCACTCACTTGAAAGGGACGGAAAAGAAAAATATAGATAACCAAAAATACAGATGCAGCAAGAAGAATAGTTTGGAGTGCGTCAAGAAAAAAGAGGTAAACTTTTTTGAGAATCTCTGAAATTGAAATTTCTTCCATGCATTTCATTATTCTTCATTTAGACAGCTTTGTCAACCAGAATTAACCCTATAGTTTGAAATTATTCTGAATTTATCGTATAATTAATCTGCTTTTGAAATAGGGGTGACTAATTGCAGTTTAAACTTGTTTCTCAAGTATTTTATCTCGCGCATTAATAGTTGTTACTACATATACATACTTGGCCATGCCAAAGGTGGGAATTATATTCCTAGCTTTGGCAACTGTGCCAAGTGAAAATTAAAGGAGGCGTTATGCTTGCTGGAGCATTTGGAGTAATTTCGATTATTTTCACTGTCCTGTGTCTTTGTGTCTTTTCACTAGACAAAGGGCGAAAAGATACAGGCTTAGTGGCAGTGCTAAGCTTAGCACTCGCCTTAGCTTTCGCGATGGCTGCTCTGGGAGCCGCTATCTGGTAACAACATTGTGTGGGAAATGCACTCTCTGGACCTTTTGGTCCTCTCTAGCATTGCTGGAGATCTGCGTGATGAAAGTCACAACGAAGAGGGTGCGATTCTCGTTTTAAGAGTTATTTTTCTATTTCTTGAAGAAGGAAGGAGCGGTACATTCGTCTAAAATAGTTTTCAATATCAGGATCATCTGATCGCATCGTTTTAACTAATCTTATTGGATATTCAATAAAGAAAGAGGCTGGATTTTTCTTTATTCTTCGACTTGAGGTTGCAACGATAAGGGTAGGGTCAAATCTAATTTTTCCTCCGGCTTTTGCAACTTGCATAGCCAGATCATGATCTTCATGCACTTTTTTATCATCCAATCGTACATGGTCTTTTATCTTAAGCCACATCTCTTTGGTGAGTGCCATATTAGGTCCTAAAAGAACATCGTGATGTTTAATTCGATTAAAGGTTTTTGCATGGAACTTAGTCATTCGGATGGACTGTTTTTTGAGGAGAGGCAAGTCGTCATAGAAGAGGGGACCACTGACTGCATCTGCTTTTCCTTTTATCACATTTTCTTTAATGAGTTTAATCCAATCTGTAGGAACTCTAGTATCTGCATCACATCGAGCAATAATTTCGTGTTGTGCTGCGTTAAAACCTGCATTTCTAGCAGGAATCATTCCTTGTTTCTTTTCATTTATTACGGTAACAGGGAAGCGAGAAGCAATTGCAACGCATCTATCTTTAGAATTGTTATCAACAACAATAACCTCATCTGGCATTTCTTCTTGATTAAGTACACTGTCTAAGCAAAGCGAGATGTATTTTTCTTCGTTATACATCGGGATGACAACCGATACTTTCATAATTACCTATATTATACGTAATCTGGAGATAATTTGCACTAAAAGGATGTTTTAAGAAACAAAACGTCTTCTAAGAGAATTTTAGCTGCAGTTTCAGAAAGCGCAGGAGTTCCTTTCCATTTATTTATAATATCTTCAAATGTTTTAAGCACCTGTTTCGCTTGTGTCTTTGTTAACTGTTTCTTCGAAAGAATTTCAGCATTAGAGATGAGTTGAGTGAGTGAAGGAGAGATTTCTTTGCTGATTAGTTTCATATTTGTTCCTATTTGGATATCTTCTAGTGTTGATTTAAAGGTAATGAGTCTTTGAATTTTTGCAGAGGAGGAACCAGTATTATTGTAAGTAAAAGAGACAGTATTTAGACTGTTTGAAGGAATAAATCCAGTAATAGGTATTTTTTGCACCTCCCCTTGTGAGTCATAGAGATATACTTGAAGAGTATAAAGTGTTTTAGGGGTACCGGTTATTTCAATAAGATAGTTTCCTGATAGTGGTTTAGGTGAGAGTAGCATAGTGAATGGCTTTCCCGCAGGTTTTGCAGAAGGGGTTGCGCTACTTATTGGTTGTTGAGTAAAAGAGGTAATTATAGCGCTCTCACTGCTTGTTTTGAGCTTAAGCGACAAAGAATTAGGAGAAGTTAAGAGGATATAGGAGAGATCTGTATTTGAAGGAGTAAATGTTCCTAAAGATGTATAAGAGTTATTATACCCATCTGACAACTTGTCTCGAGAATAATATGGATCATTAATGAGAAACGAAGTATCAGTTGTTCCTTTGGCAACAATAAAGTGTCCCGGTACTTCTAAAATTCCAGGTAGGTGTAGCGAAAGTTTATCTTTCAATTCTGTAGTGTCAAATCCAGATCTGGTATATTCAAAAGCATCAAAAGCAAAGGATGGGTTGTTTCCTGATAGTTTTGCAAGTCTTGATAAACGGGATAAGGCAATCCAGTTTACCCATCCACTCTCTACATATCCATCTGGCTGTGAGTTTAGCCATGAATTAATGGCAGCGGGGTTTAATGAGTCGTTGTTAGGTAACTTGTTAATTCCATGATATTGAAAAACCATTGCAGCTGAGGTGATAGCACATCCCCATGATCCTATGGTTACATTTGCAGGTGACCAGAGAGGTGCGTTATCGTAGGTACTATTTTTCCATACCGGGTCCGTTTGTTTTAAAAGAGGAACTGGAAGATTAGTGTTTGTAGATGTAGATAATTTTGAGTAGTAAACGGTATCTAAGTAACCGGTATTATCACTAAAGCCTCCAATTAAATAAATATAGTCGCCAACAATAGTTGCTGAACTACCTGTCATTTTTTCAGGAACAAGAAAAGAACTAGTTGTCCATGGAGTCACTGTCCCATCTAGGTTAAATGAGGAATAATACACTTTATCAAGTTGGCCATTTATGTCTCCTCCAGCAATAGTAAATATATAGTTATCTTTAACGCCATATGCGCCTCTATAAACTGCTGTAGGGAGGTCTTCAAGTACTTGCCAGGCTGAAATAATTCCATTACTGTCTGGTGTTGCCTTATAAACTTTTTTTGAGTAAGTTGATCCTGTATATCCACCTATAAGATATAACATTCCATTCTTTTCAACTAAACCGTGACCAATTAGCGCAGAAGGAAGATTACCTGATTCAGTCCATTGAGAGAGTTCTCCAGTATTATCTATGTTAGATACATAGATTTTGTTGTTATACAAGTTTCCCGCAAATCCTCCTGCAAAATAGATTTTATTATCGACAATTGCAGTTGCTCCAAGTGATAGTGGTTTAGGGAGAAAAGAGGAAGGTGACCATGAAATCGTGTTATTATTAATCACTCCTCGAAAAGTTTTATTTACTGAATCTTTAACAGTTCCCTCATTTTCTTCTCTGCCTCCTAATATATATATATTATTTCCTTTTGTAACTACTGAATGCCAGATTAAAGCGGTGGGAGAAGTTCCTAAGACTGAAGAGTTCCAGGTATTTATTTCTCCATCTATTTCTGGTACTCCTAGGACAATTTCGTTATGACTGTTACCCGTAGCTACTGATCCGCCAAATATAAGTGCTTGATTATCATGACTAATAGATTGATGACTAGCGAGTGGATAGGGTAAGTTTTGAGAAATATTCCATGTTGAAAAAATTTCTGAGGCAAAAATATTTGAAGGGAGAACGAAAGAAATTAGTAGAAAAAATACTAATAAAGATAAACAGTTCCTATTTAAAAGGGACATTACATTAATATAACTCCTTTTGTTTTTATATTGTCAATGGGATATTTACAATATATACTCTGATTACAATGAAGACTAGTAAATTTGATTACGAACTATTTCATAAAGACCCATTAGTTCAAAGGAGAATTATAAATTCTCAGAATTTTACATACAGAATAATTATAAAAGTATTAGATAAATATTTGTCTAATACACATAGTGTTTTAGACATTGGCTGTGGAGTGGGAACTATATCTTTCTACCTAGCGTCTAAAGGCAAATACATAACAGGACTAGATGTCTCGAGAAAAGCAATAGATGCTTGTAGAAAATCAGCCAAATATTTAAAACTTACTAACATCACTTCTTTTAAAGTTGAAGATTTTTCAAATAAAAAAATAAGATTATCACAAAATTTTGATGCGGTTATTATGCTAGAAGTCATTGAGCATTTAAAAGATGATAAAAAAGCACTACTACAAATATTCAACTTACTAAGTAGGAAAGGAATACTTATTTTATCTACTCCTTCAGATAATGCTCCACTCAAAAGAATGGGACTCTTAGAAAAGTTTGATAAAAGAGTGGGACACGTTAGAAGATATAATATAGAGGAATTAACTAGACTTTGTCAAAGTGTTGGGTTCAAACTGATTCATATCGAAGAAACTGAAGGTATATTAAGGAATTTTCTATTTACTAATAATGGTGCAGGAAAATTAGTTAGGCTAATACGATATTTTCTGTCAGATATTGTAAGTTATTTAGATGATGTAAGTGTAAAGCTTTTTGGAGCCTCTGATATTTTTGTGATTCTTCAAAAACCATGAAAATTCTCTTTTTTACCCGCCTTTTTTTCCCTCACATAGGTGGTGTAGAAAAGCACGTTTTAGAAATTAGTAAAGAGCTTATTAAACGAGGTCATAAAGTTACTGTTATTACAGAAGACTTAGATGGTACTTCTTCAAAAGAGAAATTTGATGAGATTGATGTCTATAGAATACCAGTAACACAGACATGGTTTAAAAAGTTTCAAATATGGTACTGGCTCCTTAAGAATTTCTCATTAATTAAGGACGCTGATATCATACATTGTCACGACGTTTTTTTCTGGTATCTTCCCTTTATCTTTTTAAAGAAAAAAGTATATACCACTTTTCATGGGTATGAAACAATATATCCTCCACATAGGAAAGCAATACAAATAAGAAAACTGAGTGAACTTCTTTCGAGAGGAAATATCTGTATTGGAGCTTTTATAGAGAAATGGTATGGAACAAAAGCAGATGTGATCTCTTATGGGGGAGTTCATCCAATTTAAAAATGAAAACAAGGAAATTGAAAATTGCATTTATTGGAAGATTAGAAAAAGACACGAGTATATTACAGTACTGTGGAGTTATAAGTTTGCTTAAAAACCAAGGAATTAAGTGTGAGTTTAATATTTATGGTGAAGGAAGTTTGAAAAATCAAATAATGATTGGAAACTTACAAGGAATAACAACAGATGTTGATTCTATTATTGATTCTCATGATATTCTTTTTGTCTCTTCCTATCTTTCTATTCTTGATAGTTTAAATCATCAGAAGATAGTGGTTTCTATATATGATAATCCGTTAAAAAAAGATTATCTATACATGTCTCCTTTTAAAGACTGGATTGTAATTGGGGAAACTGCACAAGACATTTCGAAAAAACTAGTTACACTCTTAAAAGATAAAAAAAAATTACAAGACTTGATACAGAAAGGGAAAGAATGGGTGGATACTCAATCTTGGAGTCACTTAGTCAATCAGTATGAACAATTATGGGAAAAATAACAGTTTCTTTTATTGCAACTATTTTTAATGAGGAAAAAACACTCTCTCGATTACTAGATTCTGTGCTATCTCAATCAATTCTCCCAGAGGAAGTAATTATTGTTGATGGGGGATCAACTGATGAAACGGAGAATATTCTTAAAGAATACTCCCCGCTATTTAAAGAAAAAGAAATTGAGTATCAATACCTAATAAAAAAAGGGAATAGATCTGTTGGGAGAAATGAAGCAATTAAAAGAGCAAAAAATCCATTTATTCTTATTTCTGATGCAGGGTGTGAGTTAGAGAAGGATTGGGTTAAAGAAATGAAAAAATCGTTTGTTGAGGAAGAAAATGAGGTGGTGGCTGGATATTATCAAGGGAAATCATTTTCTGCGTTTCAAGATGCATTAATTCCTTTTGTTTTAGTAATGCCAGATAGAGTAGATGAATCTCATTTTCTCCCTGCAACCAGATCTATGGGAATAAAAAAGAAAGTATGGGAGAAAAGCGGGGGATTTAGTGAGAAATACTCGCACAATGAAGATTACGAGTTTGCAAATAGACTTAAGAAAAAAGGAGTTAATTTTGTGTTCAATAAGAGGGCAATAGTCTATTGGTATCCTCGAACATCGATTAAGCAGTCCTTTATTATGTTTTGGCGATTTGCTTATGGAGATGCAGAATCAGGCGTATTGAGAACTAAAGTTATCCTTTTATTTATACGATATCTCTGGGGTGCTCTTTTAGTTTCTGCCGTAATGTCTGGAGTCCTTTCTTGGTCATTTATCCTTATTCTTCTCCTTTTTTATTCTCTTTGGGCAGGAATGAAAAACAATAGATATATAAAAGGAGTAAAAGCTTTTTTTTGGCTCATATCTCTTCAATACATAGCTGATCTTGCTGTACTTTCAGGAACGATTGGGGGTACAATAAAGAGATGGGATACACAAAAGACGCAGTAAAAGGCGTATCATGGCTTGGAGGATTACGTATTGCCCTAAGAGCGATATCTTTTTTTAGACTCTATATTATTATCCGTGTGATTGGTCTTGATCAACAGGATATAGGCTTATTTAGTATAGCCGCAATAACTCTTGCCTTTTTGGAAATTATCACAGAAACCGGAATTAATGTGTATCTGATTCAAAAGAAAGAATCAATTGAAAAGTATATCAACACTGCCTGGGTAATTTCTATTATACGAGGCATAGTTATTTCTCTTTTCATTCTTCTTTTTGCTCCGCTTATTGCTACTTTTTTTGAAAAACAGGAAGTATATAATCTTCTTCTTTTTGTTGCTGCTATACCTTTTCTTCGTGGCTTTATTAATCCAGCAATTGTTTCTTTTACGAAAAACCTTCATTTTGAAAAGGAATTTTTATACAGAGCCTCCAACTTTTTTGTAGAGTCAGTATTTACTATTCTTTTTGTCTTATATTTCCAATCTGCCTTAGGAATGGTACTTGGAGTAATGGTTGGGGTATTATATGAAGTAATTCTTTCTTTCTTACTCATTACTCCTCATCCGTCATTCTCTTTTGAGAGAGAGATTGGGAAAGATATCTTTAAACATGGGAAATGGCTTACTCTTAGTGGAATTCTTTTATATCTTTTCCAAAATATAGACACGATTATTGTTGGAAAGCTACTTGGTATATCAACTCTTGGAGTCTATGATACGGTATATAAGTTGTCTGTTGTTCCATTAACAGAATTTTCAGATGTGATTAGTCGAACGGCTCTTCCTATTTTGGTACAAATAGAAGACGATAGAAAACGTTTCCTAAAGGCAATACAAAAAACAATTGGAACTGTCCTTTTGATTATTATTCCAGTTTGCCTCCTCCTTTCATTTTTCTCAACTCAACTTATTACTATCTTTTTAGGTCCTTCTTGGGTTGGAGGAAGTGATACACTTCGTGTTCTTTTTATTCTTTGTATAGTTCGGAGCATCATTGTTATTAACAATACTATTTTCCTCTCCAAGATACGACAAGATTTAGTCTCACTCGTTACGAGTATTAGTTTAGCAGGACTCCTTTTAAGTATTTTTCCATTTATCTCTTTTTTTGGAATGAAAGGTGCAGCATATGCAGCACTTTTAGGAAGCTCTCTTTCTCTGCCTTTTAGTCTTTTTCTTCTTTTCTCTCTTGCATTTCAGGTACCAAGTAGAGCAAAATAGGGGTGTTATAATCACGATATGATTCAAGTCTTTAAACCTTACATGTTTGATGAAGAGATTGCTGGAGCAGCAGAAGTTATCAGGTCAGGATGGATTGGATTGGGACCAAAAACAGATGAATTTGAGAAAAAATTAGAAGAGTATATTGGCAAGCAACATATCATAGCTACAAACTCAGCTACAGCTGCACTTCATCTCGCAATGATAGGAGCAGGAATTACCGAAGGAGATGAAGTTATCACTCCTGCACTCACCTTTGTTTCAACCAATCATGTTGTTTTGTATCAAAAAGGAACTCCTGTGTTTTGTGATGTAGATCCAGTTACTCTTTGTGCCGATCCTCAAGATATTTTAAAAAAGATCACAAAAAAAACAAAAGCAATTACGGTTGTACACTATGGAGGACATGCGGTGGATATGGATCCAATTTTAAAAGTTGCTAAGGAAAAAGGAATAGTAGTAATTGAAGATAACGCTCATGGACTTGGAGGATTTTATAAAGGAAAACCTTTAGGAACTTTAGGAGATTTTGGCTGTTATTCGTTTCATGCTATTAAAGGAGTTGCGATGGCAGACGGAGGAGCAATTTATACTAAGAAGAAAAGAGATGCTGAACTTTTTAGACGACTCAGATGGATGGGGATTTCCAAAGATACATGGAAGAGAACTTCAAAAACAAAATACTCGTGGTATTACTCTGTTGAAGAGCTAGGGTTTAAATATCATCCTAACGATATCCTCTCAGCAATTGCTTTAGTTCAGTTAAAAAGATATCCATCGATTTTAAAGAGAAAAAGGGAGATCTATGAAATGTATCAGGAAGGGTTAAAAGATCTTTCTTGGGTCGAGTTACCATTAGAAAGAGAGTATGCACAAAGTGCTCTGCATAATTTCTGTATTAAAGTCCCAAAAAGAAATCAATTAGCAACGTATCTGGCAAATAAGAAAATTGCTACGACTGTTCATTATATACCTAATAACCATTACGATATGTATAAAGATTTTAGTGCCGATATTCCCGTAACTGAGAAAGTTTGGAAAAGAATTCTTCTTCTTCCATTCCATCCTCATTTAACAAATGAGGAGATTGAATATATCATCTCAACTATTAGAAAATATAAATCGTGAACAACTTTTTCCTTGTTTTTCGTAATACATCTTTTCTTGTGCTGTCTGGAATACTCATTAAATTTTCAGGTTTATTGTGGATTTTATATTTAGCACCACCTGACATTGAACGATTTGGAAGGTATAATTTTGTACATTCTTTTATTGGAATTTTCTCGTTTCTTCCGGATTTTGGGGTAGGACTTATTGTTATTCGTGAAATTGCAAAAAATAAAAAAAATATCCCTCTTATTTTAGGAAATGCGTTTATTCTTAATTCTTTTCTATCTCTAATAACACTTTTTCTTATTTCGATTCTAGCTTTCTTCTTGGGGTATTCTCTTGATATTCAAATATTACTTTTTCTAGCTGCTCTTACTCTGCTTGTTTCAACTATTCGATCTGTTGCGGTGTATTACTTCGATGGAATGGAAAAAATGGAATATTCAGCTTTTTTCAATACACTTAATACCATTTTTTCACTTGGTGGGGCATTTATTGGAGAGAGAAGTGGAGGGCTAGTTGGAGTATTTATTGGTCTTCTGATAGGAACTCTGCTTTGTACTATCTTAAATTGGATTGTACTACTCAAATGGTTTACTATTCCAAAATTTTCTTATTCTGAAAAAATGGTGAAGCACTTATTTTTAGAGGGACTACCTTTAGGCCTTGCAGCTTTTGCTGCGCTTATTTACTCTCGAATCGATTCAGTAATTCTTCATAGTATTGCAGGGGAGAGAGCAGTGGGGTTATATAGTGCAGCAACGCCATTTCCTCTTGCTCTTATTCAACTATTAAATGTCCCTTTTATGGTTGCTGTTTTTCCAGCACTTACTCGAATAGCACAGGATAAAGAAAAGTTTGTATCACATATTAAAAAATCTCTTGGAATCATTTTACTTTGGAGTATTCCTGCTAGTCTTTTCTTTTTCTTCTTTGCTGATTATATTACCTTACTTTTTGGAGATAAATACACAGAAGCTATTCCTTTACTTCGTGTTGTCATCTGGTTTGTCCCTTTTGCTGCTCTTTCGGCATTATTATATAAAATACTTATTATTATTAACAAGCAATACGTCTATTTGGGGATAAGTATAATAACAGCACTCATTAATATTATCTTGAACGTATTATTAATTCCACGGTTTGGAGAATGGGGAGCATCAATATCAAATGTACTGACTCAAGCTATTATGTTTATGATTTATGCACTTGTTGTAATAATCCTTTTAAAACAATATCATCCAAATGAAAACACTCATCATCGGACCAAATCATAGAGAAAAAGAATATTTTTCTAAAAAACAATCAAGTTTCTTTCCTAAAGGACAAGGACAATATTTTTGGTGTGAAGCACTTGAGTCACTAGGCCAAACTGTTGTGGCTTGGAAATATACAGATAGTATCTTACTTCCTAATACGTTTCGGGTGGCTCTCCAAGAGAAGCTGAATAAGTATTTTCCTGTCTGGATGGGAAGAATTCAGAGAAAGTTATCTACCTATTATTTTATCTCTCTAGAAAATGTAGCAAAGAATATTTCGTTACTGCTTTTTGTCATAAAAGAAAAACCAGATCTCATTTTAGTTTCTGGAGGTGGATGGAATATTTTCCCTGAAACGTTTTGGATGATAAAGAAAATAGTTTCTGCTCCTTTATATCTTCTCTCAGGAATTAATCCACTTGTTGCATCTCCTCCTGCAGAAAAAAACGCAGTAAAAAAAGGAGTGTTTGATATCATTTTTTCAAATGACAAAGGATTTGCTCTTAATTGGATAAAATTAGGTGCAAAAAAAGCTATCGAGCTTCCTGTTTCGGCAATTAGTCCTAATTTTCACAAAAAACAGATACTTTCAAAAAACGAACAAAAAGAGCTAGCATCAGATGTTTGCTTTGTGGGTGGACTTACTCCATTAAGACAAAAAACGCTTCTAGAGTTAACTTCACTGCCTTTAAAGATATGGGGAGAGATTATGCCAGGAATTGATTTATCTCCTCAGCTAAAACCTTTTTATCAAGGAAGAGCAACGGGGGAGAAAATGTTTAAGATCTATTCCGTAACAAAAATTGCTTTGAATCTCCAGCCTGATATGATTGCTGGTGGAAACTTGCGAACCTTTGAAATTCCTGCATGTGGAGCATTTCAACTGATTGATAAGCTTAATCCAAAATATTTTACTGATGGAGAAGATATTGTAGTATATTCGTCGCTAAAAGATTTAAAACAAAAAATTCGTTATTACCTATCTCATAAGAAAGAGAGGGAGGAAATTGCTCTAAAAGGATATAAAAGAGTATTAAAGCAGCATACATATCAGAATAGGTTTAAAACACTCCTTTCCTACGTTTCTAAAACCACCTACACTAAATGATATGAAACGAGGAATTATTTTTCTAATAAAATTGGTCAAAAAAGTGCTTTGGTATATAAAAGGAGGATATAAACCGCAAGAGTTTTGGAATTCTTGGGGACATACCTTTATGGATGATCCCTGGCAAGTAAAACTCCACTCTCAACACAAGTGGTTTTTAGAAGAAATAAAAAGAATAAAACCTACTTCATTTCTTGAAGTAGGGTGTGGATTTGGACGCAATATTAAATTTCTTCTGGAGAAAAAATATGACCCTTCCTCTATTACGGGAGTTGATATTAGTAAAGTAATGCTACAAAAGGCAAAAACATATCTTCCGTCTCCTGTTACTTTAAAACAGGCAGATGTTTCTTCACTCCCATTTAAAAATAATCAGTTTGATCTTGTTTTCACTCATGGAGTATTGATGCATGTTTCAAGAGAACAAGTTAAAAAAAGTATTCATGAATGCATTAGAGTATCAAAAAAATACTGTATTTTTATTGAACAAAATTACGGGGGAAACGAATATACATTTATTCATAACTATAAAAAACTTTTAGGCAAGGAGCGTGGTATAATCGACAAATATATTCATCTTCCTAAAAAAGGTTTGGACTATATTGTCTTTTCAAAAAAATGATCAAGTATTCAAATCAACACTTTAATCCAGAAAAACTTCATCCGAAAAATATTGATAGACAATCTCTTTCCCTTGTTCCTGAAAAATCCTTTGTATTAGAAATTGGCTGTGCAACTGGATTTGCAGGGAAGTACTTAATAAAAAAGAAAGGATGCATTGTGGATGGGGTAGAACTGGGAAGAGATGAAGCAAAAGAAGCCCAAAAAGTATTATCTACTGTATATATGGGAGATATTGAGGACAGAGAAGTTATCCGAAAAATGAAAAAGAAAACATACGATATTGTCTATTCTTCAGCTCTTATTGAACACTTGAAAGATCCTTGGACAGCTCTAAAAGTGTGGAAAACGTTTTTGAAAAAAGAAGGGAAACTTATTATCACTACTTCAAATATTGCTCATTGGAGTATGAGACTTCGTCTTCTCAAAGGAGACTTTGCTTATACAAAATATGGTTTGCTAGATAATACTCATTTACGATTTTTCACTTATTCGACCTTTCCGCAATTAGTAAAAGAGGCAGGATTTGAAATTGAATCATTTTCTTTTGACGCTGTGGGAGGGGGGTATCCAAAACTAAGTCTCTTTCTTTCTTTATTCGTTCCAAGTCTATTTGCTTATCAAATGGTAATTAAAGCAAAACCACTATGACAGTTACGGTCTCGATTGTTTCTTATAATACAAAAGATCTTATAAAAAGATGTATTGCATCCATTTTTAAAAAAACTAAAGGGATAACTATTGAAGTTATTGTAGTAGATAATGCCTCATCTGATGGAACAGTAGAAGAAATAGAAAAGTCATTTCCTCAAGTAACTGTAATTAAAAATAAGAAAAATGCTTTTTTTGCGAGAGCAAATAATCAAACTCTTAAAAAAGCCAAAGGAAATTTTTTTTTAGTTCTCAATGCAGATACGTATTTTACAGATAACAGTATCAAGACCATGGTGGATTATTTGAAAAAGAATAGAAAAGTGGGGGCAGTTGAAGGATTAGAGGTTGATCAGTTTGGAAAAGATGTCCCAACTGGTAGTAAATTTTCTACTCCTCTTATTGATTTTTATGAATTAAGCTTAATTGGAAAACGACTCAAAAAGTACTTTCTCAAAGAAGATTTTCGATATAGTGGAATAAGTCGAAAAGAGACATTTTCAGTGGATGTTGGATGTGATGCTTTTTTGATGCTTAGAACCGACCTTATGAAAAAAATTAAAGGATATGACAATGTATTTGATCTTTTCTATACGGAAAATGATGTGTGTTTGCGAATAAAAAAGTTGGGATATGAAGTTATTCATTTAGGAAGTGCAAAAGTCGTTCATCATGTTTCATCCAGTATTTCAAAAATTGGATGGAGGAAAATGGATATTTATTATAGAGATTTATATCAATACTATAAAAAACATTTTAGTCTACTTTCTGCTCTTGTATTATTTTCCCTTTTAAAGGGTGAGCAATATCTTCTTATGACGAGAGAAAAAATACATATCTCTCTTAAGAAGTAATGCAAAGGATCTCACTTTATCTTTTACTCACTGCAGCCTTTTGTATCTACTTTTTCCACTTGTCCTCTCTTATGACTTTTTTTGGAGATGCAGGATGGTACTATTTAGATGCACGAGATCTCTTACTAGGAGAACAATTTCCTTTAGTTGGTTTGCCCACTAGTCATCCTTGGCTTCATCAAGGAGCGGGGTGGACCTATCTTCTCTCTCTTGCCATGACTTTTGGAAGCTTTCATCCAGTAAGTGGAGCATACTTAGCAGCAAGTATTGGAGTATTGACTGTCTTTTCTCTCTATTACGTTGGATCAAAGCTCTATTCTTTTTCTGCCGGAATGCTTTCTTCCCTTCTTTTTCTTACCTCACCTCTCGCTATTGTCTATATGAGAACACCTTTTCACACTACACCTCTTCCTTTTTTAAGTGTGTGGGTATTTTACCTAATTGTAAAATGGATAGAGGGAAGTAGGAAATCTTTTATTGGACTTCTTGGTTTACTTGCTGTTTCGTATCAATTTGAAATTGCTTCAACTATTTTTCTCGGATTCCCAGTAATTCTTCTCTTTTTGTATGGAATGTGGAAGAAAAAAGTGTACTTCACAATTTTGCTTTCTGAAAAAGGGAAAACCATTCAAAAAGGACTTGGACTTTTTCTCTTAGTCTTTTCTCCTATTCTGCTCTATGATCTCAATCACGGATTCCCACAGACTCTTCGCTATGGTGTATGGTTTATCTATCGCTTGCTAGCAACGTTTCACATCATTCCTCGTCTCTATATTACTCCAGAGCAGCCGTTGAGTGACTTTATCTATTACACCCATGAATATATCCAAAGAATCTTTTTTTATGGACAAAAAGAACTATCTCTTGGACTCTCTCTTTTTCTATTTGGAAGCTTCTTTTTGATATTAAAACAACAATGGATGAGAAAGGAGCGAAATATACGCTTACAGCTTTTGTATTTCTTTACTCTTTTTACTTCAGGAACATATCTTGTCTATAGAAATGCGAGTGAAGGGTTTGTGCATATCATTCTTCCATTTCTCTTTTTGTCACTAGGTTATGTGTTTTCTCAGTTGAGGAGAAAAAATTGGGGAATTTATGCCTTTGTAGGGATAGTCATAGTTAATAACTTGTTTTATGTCTTTAGTACTGATTATTTCACTGTATCTAAAGGGGAAAAACGAATCACGTTTAGCGCACAGGAAAAAGGAGTAAAACAACTCCTTCAGTATGCTGGAGATTCACAAGTACAACTCAAGATGAAAAATCCCACAATTGTTACTCTTACTGATACAATGAATTATGAATACCTTTTATGGTATCTGGAGAAAGGGGAGACAAAAGAGGGGATAAAAACCTATCTTATTGAAGAAAAAAACGGAGAGGTTTTTTTTGAAGCATTATGATCACAGCTATTATTCTTACAAAAAACGAATCAAAAAATATTGAGTCCTGTATGGATTCCTTATCCTGGTGTGATGAGATTATTGTTATTGATGATGAGTCAGAGGATAACACAGTTTCCCTTGCTAAGAAAAAAGGGGCCAGTGTCTATACGAGAGCACTAGGGAATGATTTTGCTACGCAACGAAACTTTGGTCTTCAAAAAGCTAAAGAAGATTGGGTGCTTTTTATTGATGCAGATGAAAGAGTTCCACTCCCTTTAAGTTATGAAATCCAATCACTTCTTTCTCACTCTTCCTCAGTAATCGGATATACACTTTTGAGAAAAGATACAGTCTTTGGAAAAAAACTCTCATATGGTGAGACGGGGACTACTAAATTGTTGCGTCTTGGAAAAAAACATGGAGGGGAATGGAAGGGAAAGGTTCACGAGAGATGGGAGATAAAAGGGAGAGTAGAAAGCTGTAAAAATGTTTTGGAACATTATCCTCACCCAACAGTCAAAGAGTTTTTAACCGAGATTCAGTACTATACAACACTTCGGGCGCAAGAATTATATGAGAAAAAAACCAAAGTTTATTGGTGGCATATTATCTTATATCCTAAGGCTAAATTCTTTATGAATTATATTTTGAAACGAGGTTTTATGGATGGAACTGAAGGAATGATTCATGCAATAGTTATGAGTTTTCACTCTTTTCTTGTACGATCTAAATTGTGGATGTTATATAGACAAGATGAAAAGTAACGAGATATATTTTGTTTTGTGGGTAGGAGTGATTCTTTCTTATTACTGTGTTACTCTTTTTTTACGAGTAAGTGGAAGATAACTATGAAGAAAGTGATCCCCTTTATTGGTCTATTCATTTTCTTTTTTGTTCTCGGTTGTATCATTACTTTCCCCCTTATCTCTAATCTTTCCACTCTTACCACAGGAAGTGGAGATGAGCTACTCATTGCTTGGATTCATTCCTGGGGATTTCATGCATTAACTACCAACCCACTGCACTTATTTAGTGCCAATATTTTTTATCCATTTTTATATAGCTTTGCGTATTCAGACATGCATTTGACCTCCATGCTTTTTGGAAGTATTCCTTATATGCTTCTTGGTGAGCCTATTGTGTTTAATAATATTTCACTGATTCTCTCTCTTACTCTTTTAGGATGGAGTGTTGCTGTTTTCATCTATGTCATTACGAGAGACTATTTGCCAGCAATCTTTTCAGGAATTCTTATTAGTCTTTCTCCAGCAGTACTTGATAAAGCAATTCATCTCCAAGTTCTGTTTATTTTCTTTCTGCCATTGGGAATATTGAGTTTGTATCTTTTCTTAACGAAGAAAAAACAGTTATTTCTTTTTCTTGCTCTAGGGTGTTTTGTACTCCAATCATTTAACAGTTTTATGGCAGGGTATTTTATTATCTTATCCTACGTGTGTATGAGTGGAGTAGCTCTTTTTACCAAGCAAGTAACAATTTCTTTTTTGTTTAGCAAAAAACATCTTCTTTTTTTTTGTGTTTCCCTTCTTTTTCTAGCTCCCATAATGTATCCCTATATAATGGTTTCTAAAGAATATCAGTATAAACGAGATATCAGAGATTCGATCCATTTTTCTCTTTCTCCTGAAGATTACTTTTATCCCAATAGTGCAACAAGACTTGAGCCATTTCTTCTGTCTCTCCAAAAGGTAGATAAGACAAAAATAAATGGAGAGTATAAGGTTGGATATTTGGGAGGAATATTCACTCTTTTGGTGATTATGGGTGTAATTTATTTCATCAGAGAAAAGACTCGTTCGTTTCTTTTTGTCAGTTTGTTTTTTAGTGCAGTAATTGGATTTTTACTTAGTTTAGGACCATTTCTTCATCTAGGAAGAGTAACTATTCATTCTCCCTTTCCCATTCCTCTTCCGTATCTCTTGTTTTATTATCTAGCGCCTGGATTTAATGGTTTTCGTTCATCTGCCAGGTTTGAAATGCTTTTTATTGTAACTAGTGCCCTTTGTATTGGCCTTCTTCTTCACAAGTTACTTATCCACCTCTCTCTCAAAGGAAGAGTGGGAGTATATGTCGTATTACTTAGTTTAGTACTTGGAGAATTTACGTTTCCTTTTAGGTATATTAACTCTCCTCACGTCAAGTCGTCGCCAATTGAGTATCAATGGATCAAAACTCTTCCTCAAGACAGCGTATTGATCCATTTCCCCATCTATACCTGGAATATGCCTAATTCTGAGACTGAGTTTTCTCGTGTGTATTATTCAACTGTCTCATTTCACCCCCAGGTAAATGGAACTAGTGGCTATTCTCCGTCCAAGTGGGAGGAGATGGCAATTGAATTACTTGGAAATTTTCCAAATAACGAAACATTTTCAACCTTGAAGTTACTACGAGTGGAATATCTTATTATTCACCCAAAGGAATATGATACTCTTTCTGGACTTCAGTTCAAAAGTGGAGGAAAATTAGTAGCAGAGGGGGAGGAAATAATAAAAAGACTAAATCAAAGTACCAATGTAAAACTGCTTCAAAAAGATAAAGAAGTGTATCTCTATCAATTATTATGATTACCTTTGCCAATTTACTTGGAATATATGGGACTGTCCTTTTTTTCCTAGGGGTAATGAGTCTTTTATATCCTACGGTTATTCTGGTGGTCACACTCCTGTTTTTTCTTCTGACACTCTATTTCCTAAAAGATTCAATACGGGTGGGAGGGAGAGTATTTATTCAAGAGTGTAAACAGGACAAAAGGGTATTGTTTCTTGTCCTCTGCTTCTTGTTCTTAGGGTTTGTAAATCTGATTGGGGTACTAGGACCAGAATTAGCTTTTGACGCGTTGTGGTATCACCTAACTCTTCCTAAATGGTATCTAGAACACCATAGTATTTCGTATATTCCCGGAGGATTACTCTATTACTCTGGTATGCCTCAGTTGACAGAAATGTATTATATAAGTGTATTAGTACTCCAAGGAGAAATTCTTGCCAAAGGTATTCATTTTTTGTTTGGAATTCTGTGCTGTATTAGTCTGTATACTTTCTCAAAAAGGTTTCTTTCTCCTTTTCTTTCCTTTCTAGTTGTTTTAGTTTTTTATGGAAATTTAGTAGTTGCTTGGGAGTCAATTACTGCCTATGTTGATTTATCGCGAACTTTTTTTGAATTTCTTTCTTTTTCTACTCTTTTTATCTTTCTTCAAACAAAGCAAAAAAAGCTTTTGTATCTTAGTGCTATTCTTTTGGGATTTGCAATTGGGGTAAAGTTATTATCATTAGGAGGAATTCTGTTATCTCTAGGACTCCTTGCTTTTTATGGAGGAAAAGAAAAAGGAAAATTAATGCTGTCCTTTGTTGGAATTACTATTCTTACAGCATCTCCTTGGTTTATCTATGCTTTATTTAGTACGGGAAATCCTCTCTTTCCTCTTTTTACCTCTTTTTCTGAAAAGATGCTTCCGCTCCTGACTCTTCTAAATCCTCTAAATATGATTAAAGATGTGTATCTTCTCTTTCTTCATTCTCCAGATCCTCTTTCTCCTCTGTATGTTCTGGTTCTACCCTTACTTTTTCTTACGTATAAACAATTTACTCGTGAGGAAAAAATGATTCTTGTATATAGTATCGCAGCACTCATTATTTGGTATATAACTCCTAGAACTGGAGGAGGAAGGTTTATTCTTCCTTACCTTCCTGTTTTTTCTCTTTTAGTTGGGATAGTTTTAAGCAAACTTCAGGATAGGAAAGCATTATTCTCACCTCTTATTCTGGCTATTCTTTTTGTCTTTACCATAACGATTGTGTATAGAGCGGGAGCGAATAAAAAATATCTTCCAGTAATCCTGGGAAATGAGACGAAGGAAATATTTTTAGAAAAGAACTTGAACTTTGCGTATGGAGACTTTTTCGATACTGACCATTTTTTTGAGAAAACAATTAAAGAAAAAGATGTAGTATATCTTGAAGGATTTCATAATTTGTATTATGTAAACTTTCCTTTTGTGTTGGGGAGTAAAGATGGCTCCCTTGATAAGGTCACCTATGTAGCTACGCAACACACAAGTTTGCCACCTCTGTTTTCCGGATGGAGTAAAATATATCATAATAAGATTACCGGAGTTACCTTGTATCAAAAACCATGAAATACTATCTCTTTTTTCTCCTATGTGCATTTACTCTTTCTCAAGTTGCTAGAGTTGAGACGGGATTTGGATTTGGGATCATGCTTCTTGATTTGGTGGTAATGCTCACTAGCTTTCCTCTCTTTTTTATTCACTCGTTTTGGAATAAGGAAAAAAAAGATGTACTGCTAAAATCCTGGGGAATTTTTATTGGGTTTTGTCTCTTATCGCTTTTGATGAATATCCCTTCTCTTGCTGGGGAAAAAATGATTGTGTCTTCTTTGTACTTTCTGCGCTTCTTCTCATACCTATCCCTTTTCTTTTTCCTTCGAAAACGCCTCACACCTTTTGTCCAGCAGATTGAGATGGGACTGCTTATTAGTGGCAGTCTGATTACACTTCTTGGATTTGTTCAGCTACTGCTTTACCCCAGTTTAAGAAACTTATATTACTTAGGGTGGGATGAGCATATGCACCGCTTGTTTAGTGTATTTTTAGATCCAAACTTTGCTGGGATTTTCTTTGCTCTTTTTATTCTTTTTCTGCTCAATCTATATGAGAAGAAAAAAAGAAATCAATTACTCATTCTTTTGGGGATTGTTCTTTTTGCTCTCTTTCTTACCTATTCACGAACTGCGTATCTTGGACTATTTGTAGGAATTGGTGTATATGCGTATTTAGAAAAGAAGAAAAAGATACTGTTTAGTTTTGTTCTAGGAGCACTCTTTATTGGAATTCTTTTCCTGCCCACCTTTGCAACAGATAATACGAGTCTTTTTCGAGTAGCCTCAAGTGTCTCACGAATTGAGTCATTCAGACAGGGAGTAGTGATTGCTAAAGATCACATCCTTTTTGGAGTAGGGTTTAACGCCTATAAATATGCCATTGAGTCCTATGGTTTTTTAGAAAAAACTGATGTGTTATATAATCATTCAGAAAATGGGAATAGTAATAGTTATCTTTTTGTTCTGGTGACCACAGGAATTGGGGGATTTATCTCGTATCTTTTCTTTCTCTACCAAATAGGTAAAAGCTATTTAGTGCAAAAAAAATCATATCTGTTTGCGTCATTTGTGGTATTACTGATTGGAGGACTCTTTAACAACGCACTCTTTTATACACCGTTTCTTTTCTGGCTCTTTCTTCTTAGTGCTAAGGAGAATATTTAACCATTCGCTTCATTTCGGTATTGTTTCCTGCATCATCGGTTGCCAGTATTTTGATATCGTTATCTCCATCTTTGAGTTGAACGGAATAGGAGAATTTCCCATCAGGTTCAGTTAATACCCAGATATCATTAATCGTGATTTGCGAACCGCTATCAGTTTTGCCTGTAATCGTTACTCTTTTCTCTCCACCTTTTACTTCATGTCCATCAGAGGGTGAATCAATAGAAAGGGTAGGGGCTTTACTCAAATACGTTACCGTTTGGGACTGGGAATCATTACTTTCTTTGTCTTGATACAAAGAGACTGCGTGGATTTCGTTTTTGCCTTCAACAAGTTTTACTCTTTTAAATTCAAAGGTTCCGTCTTTTCCTGTTTCCATCTCACCTGACTTGGTGTCATTCACATACAGCTTTATCTTTCTTTCCTTTTGAGCAATTCCTGAAACAACCATAATAGCACTATTAGTACTAATGGAAAGGGGATCTAAAATAGGAGAGGTGACAAAAACATCTTCTTTTTTAGCTGGAAGACTTTCACTACGGGATACCATGAGTAAGGACAAGCCTGAGATGATTTTAGGACCAATAAAATAAAGACCAACGATAATAAGGATTGATCCAACAGAGGAGGCAACAATGGTTTTTTTTGTTTGTTCCTCAACTCGTTTATTGATTCGTGATCGCTGTTTGGTTGCCATAATACCTACAGTATACAACTTTTTTGAGAGCCTACAATCGGATTTGAACCGATAACCTGCGGTTTACGATACCGCTGCTCTACCGTTGAGCTATGTAGGCAGAATTTTCTCCTACAATTTTATGAGATTTAGTGCAGATTAGCAAATAGGGGATTAGTGTGGTTGCCCACCGGGAGAAGAGGAGAAACAGACCGTGAACGGTCAGTAACGGCGTCGAGTTGACACCATTTGTTTCTTTATCTCTTCAGCCCGGAGGGCGGCATCTTACGTTGTCTGTTTTTTTTTGGCTGCAACGAGCAGGACCAGTCCTACTAGTACGCCTCCTCCGCAAAAGTGGGGAGCATTCATGGCCAGCTCCACCATCTGAGCGACGATCGTGAGAGCAAATACTCCGATCATTGCAACTGCGAGTCCTAGGACTACCCTGTTTGCGAGAGCTTTCATCCAAACCTCCCTTCGGCTCTATCGCGCACTTCCAGACCATCAGGAAGTGAGAGGTAATGTGGTTTCAGGAGGAGGGCAATCACTCCTAATTCCACAGGGCATTGATCTACTTTGTGTCAAACTCTCCCACTGCCCAGATCGTGCCGAATCCAGCAGTGAGAAGGGCAGCATACGTTGGGATCACTTTGAAGGGGTTGACAGGGATCTTCTTCCCGACTATCCACGCTACCAAGGCAACGAGATAGTGAAGAGGTACCAGCAGGAATATTGACACAATGACACAGAATACCAGTGCCTCCCCACTGGTCATCTCTTCCTCATCCTCTAGAGGATAGTTTGTGTAAGGAGATCGTCCGCTATAAGAAGCCATTTGCTCCTCCCTTTTTGCTTGTTGCCCTCTTTCAGCTCTTTGAAACCCGGGTACATCCCTGGCTCTAGGAGCACAAGCTGATGAAGAATAAAAGAAATAAAAGCTTACTTCCTCAATTCTTCATCGTGCTTGGAGGACAAATGCAAAATACTATTAGACAACTGTAAAAGTGCAAAAATAAATATCTTTTCTTCTGTAGAAAGCTAAACTCCTAAAGAAAATAGGATAGGGTAAGTATACTATAAGGTGTAGATGAAGTAAATAAGTTAGAGTTTTCGTCTTTTTCGATTGGCAATATCTAGATGAAAAAGAGACCGACGAAGATCTGATTCAGCTCTAGCAAAATCACGATCGCTGCCTTGCTCTTTAGCCTTATGCATGGCTTCTTCTGCTCTTTTTTGTGCTTCAAGTACTTTAGCCATATTAATTTCCTCGGTTTCAATAGCATAATCTGCGAGGAGTTTTGCGGTGTTATTAAAAATCTCTAAAAAGCCTCCAGCAACAGCAATGGAGTGTTCCTTCCCTTTTTGTTTGACAATAAGTTCACTGGGAATAACTGAAGTAATAAGATTAATATGATGAGGAAGAATGGTAAGTTGTCCTTTAGGAGTATCAACGATGAGTTCCTCAATCTCAGAATCAAAAAGAGTTTTATCTGGGGTAATGACCTGAAGGTGCATATGAATTATTTATTACTCTTGGCTTTCTCTGCTACTTCCTCAATTCCTCCAACCATATAGAAGGCTGATTCAGGAAGAGAATCGTGTTTACCTTCCAGAATTTCTTTAAAGCCACGAACTGTATCTTCAATTTTGACGTATTTTCCAGGACTGCCAGTGAAAATTTCTGCTACGAACATAGGTTGAGAGAGGAATCGTTGAATCTTTCGAGCTCGAGCTACTGTCAGTTTATCCTCATCTGATAACTCATCAATTCCTAAAATGGCAATAATATCTTGGAGGTCTTTATACCTCTGCAGTACTTTTTGTACTCCTCGTGCAACGTCATAGTGATCTTGGCCAACGATATAAGGATCTAAAATTCTACTACTTGAGGTTAATGGATCAACTGCAGGATAGAGTCCTTGCTCAGCAATTGACCGCTCAAGAGTAATGGTTGCGTCAAGATGGGAAAAAATTGTGGCTGGGGCTGGATCTGTGTAGTCATCAGCTGGAACGTATACTGCTTGAACTGACGTAATTGACCCTTTCTTTGTACTCGTAATTCGCTCCTGGAGAGATCCAATTTCTGTTGCAAGGGTAGGTTGATATCCTACGGCACTAGGCATACGGCCTAACAGTGCAGATACTTCAGCTCCAGCTTGGGCGAAACGGAAGACGTTATCGATAAAAAGTAGCACGTCTTCATTTTTCTCGTCTCGGAAATACTCAGCCATGGTGAGTGCAGTGAGTGCAACTCGTAGTCGGTTTGCTGGTGGTTCATTCATTTGGCCATATACCATAACGGTTTTATCCATAACGTCAGCTTCCTTCATTTCAAGCCAAAGGTCAGTTCCTTCTCGAGTTCTTTCTCCAACTCCCGCAAAAACTGAGTGACCATGATGTACCATAGCAATATTTCGAATCAACTCTTTAACTACTACTGTTTTTCCAACTCCTGCTCCTCCAAAAACAGCTACTTTTCCTCCTTTGGTAAAAGGTGCCATTAAATCGATAACTTTAATTCCTGTTTCAAGAATAGATGGTTTTGTCTCTTGGTCTACAAAAGCGGGAGGAGCTTTGTGGATTACATCCATTTGAACGCCTTTTTTATCAAATTTCTCTCCATCAATGGCGTTTCCCAGTACGTTAAAGATTCGTCCTAAGGTTTTTTCTCCAACGGGAACACTAATTGGGGATAGGGTTCGAGTCACCACAGCACCTCGAGCTAGTCCTTCAGTTGGACCAAAAGCTAAGGCTTTAATCTCGTGATCTCCTGTTAAGAATTGAGTTTCTAGAACAAGAGTTGAGTTGTCAGGAAGTTTTACTTCTAGTGCCTCATATACTTTTGGAGTTTCCTCTTCAAAGTAAACGTCAACTACTGGTCCTTGAATTCGAATGATTTTTCCGTCTGTTTTTGCCATAAGTTATGTTTCTAGTGCTAAGCTAGCACCGGTAATATCTAGAATCTCACTGGTGATCTTTGCTTGTCTAGTTTTGTTATATTCTAGTTTTAGTTCACTTATTATATCATTTGCGTTCGTGGTTGCGTTTTGCATTGCAAGCATTCGTGCACCTTGCTCTGAAACGAAACTTTCAAGAAGAAATTGATATAAACTCATTTCCATATATTGCTTTAAAAGGTGAGGAAGAATCTCAGTAACACTTGGTTCATAGACATAGTCTCTTGGATTTTCTTTATCTGTAGTTACCTCCGGGGCAAAAGAAAGGGGAAGAATTTGGGTGATGTGCGGTTTTTGGGTAAAGACGTTATTAAACTTCGTATACAAGACTCGAACGGTATCTACTTTACCTGAGAGATAGTAGTCATCAATAAGTTTGAGTAAAGGATAGACCATATCAAAGGTGGGTTGAGAGGTTCCAAAGTTAAAATTAGCTACGACTTGTTTCCCAAGCTTTGTTACTTGGATTTCTGCTTTTTTACCAACCAAAATATAGGAGGTATCGGGATTTTGTTTTTGATAGGAAAGAAATTCCTTCAAAAGATTTGTGACAAGTCCTCCACAAAGTCCTTTATCTGGAGAGAGAAGAATAACGAGTTCTTTTCCTGAAGTATTTTCTTTAAGATAGGGATGAGTAAAGCCTTCAGGAACAGTACTGAGTGCGTTAAGCGTAAGATCAGTGAGTTTTTCAACATAAGGACGAGTTGAAAGGGCACTGTCTTGAGCGCGTTTCATTTTTGATGCAGCAATCATTTGCATAGCTTTTGTTGTTTTAGACACGTTTTGGGCGGCTTGGATTCTTCGTTTTAAAGAGAGTAGAGTAGCCATTACTTTCCTGAAAATCCTTTCTTAAATTTCTCAACGATTTTTTTGAGATCATCAGTTGCTTCCTCGTCAAGTTTTTTCCCATTTCCCAGTCGTTCAATAAGCTTTTTGTTATTTGATTCAACATAGGAATGGAGTTCTTTCTCAAATTGCCCAATCTGCTCAACGGGAACATCATTCATATAGCCATTTCCAACAGCCCAGATACTAATAATTTGAAGAGTCTCAGGAAGAGGGGAGTATTGGTGTTGTTTCAGGACTTCAGTCATTCTTTTCCCTTGATCAAGTTGTGCAATCGTTGCTGGATCCAAGTCACTTCCAAATTGAGCAAAGGCTGCTAATTCTCTGTATTGAGCTAGTGTCAGTTTTAACTTCCCAGAAACTGATTTCATAGCACCTGTTTGTGCATCTCCTCCAACTCGAGAAACTGAGCTTCCCACGTTAATTGCTGGTCTAAATCCACTGTTAAATAAATCTCCTTGTAAAAAGATTTGTCCATCAGTAATAGAAATCACATTGGTTGGAATATAAGCTGAGATATCTCCCGCTTGTGTCTCAATAATGGGAAGAGCAGTGATAGATCCTCCGCCGTGTTCTTCACTAAGTCTAACAGCTCGTTCCAAAAGTCTACTATGAAGGTAAAATACGTCTCCAGGATATGCTTCTCGTCCTGCTGGGCGTTTAAGAATAAGTGACATTTGGCGATATGCCCAGGCATGTTTGGTCAAATCGTCATAAACAATCAGTACATCTTGTCCTTTTTCCATGAAGTATTCAGCAATAGCAACTCCGGCATATGGTGCTAGGTATTGCAGTGCGGCAGGATCAGGAGCGTTAGCTGCTACGATAATGGTGTAATCCATAGCTCCTTCTTCTGTCAGTCGTCCTGCAATTTGGGCAACAGTACTTTGTTTTTGTCCAATAGCAACATAAATACAAACCATTGGTTTAAGAGTAGAACGGCCGGGTTTTTGGTTAATAATGGCATCAATCGCAATAGCTGATTTTCCTAGCCCTCGATCTCCAATAATAAGCTCTCTTTGTCCTCGTCCAATAGGAAACATTGCATCAATTGCTTTAATTCCTGTTTTCATTGGCGTATCAACCTTTTGTCGCTCAACAACTCCTGCAGCAATTCGCTCAAGAGGCATTTGTTTGCCTTTAGTAACTGCTTTTTTGCCGTCAAGAACTACTCCCATTGGGTTAACTACTCGTCCAAGTAACTCTTCACTGGCGGTAATGGTTAATAGTTCTTTGGTTCGAGTAACTTTTTCACCTTCTGAGATTTGTACTCCAGGATCTAGAAGAATAATAGAAGCAAAATCTTCGTCTAAGTTAAATACTAATCCACTACTTCCTGACTCAAAACTTACTCGCTCTCCCATGACTGCTTGAGAAAGACCTGAAACGGCAACTACTCCATCGTTATTTCGAACAACGTAGCCTACATTTTGAACACTAGGATCCTGACTAAAAGACTCTAGTTTATTTTCTAATTGGGTGATAATTTTGTTGCTATCAATCATACTTGTATTACGTGTGACTCAAGACGGTGCAGGGTTGTTGCTATATTGTTCTCATATATCATATCATTTTCAATTACTCGTACGCCTCCAAGAAGTGTTGAGTCTGTTTTAAAAGAAACTGATTTTCCTGGATAAAGAGTCTTCGTTTCGACTTGTTGTTCACTCGTAAGTGAAGTAGCAGAAACAACAACGACTGAAAGCTTTGCTAGTTCTCGTTTCAAAAGAGTAGTATAGTTTTTTAGCTCTGAATACGAAAGACTTTTAGTAATTCGAGAAACATTGGCCTCATCCAATACTCCGTTTACAAAACTTGCTTGTACTACTTTTTTTAAAAAACTCTTATTCATTAGTGTTTCTCCTTTTTCAACTCTTTTAGAGCAGTGCTCATAATAGCATCTTGGTCTTTTTCTGAAAAGATCCCACTTATAGATTTTTGTAATAACTCTACTGAGAGATGGGTTACATGTGCAGTGAGTTTTTTCTCTGTTTCTTGCATTTCAAAGTTAATTTGGGATCTAGCTTCACTTAGCATCGCTTCAGCTTGTTTTCTGGTTTGCTCCTCAGTAAGACGAACGAGTTCTTTTTGTTCTTTCTTAGCTACTTCGATAATCTTTTTTGCCTCATCCTGTGCTTTTTTCAACACATCTTTTTCTTTTTCTTCAGTAAGTGAGAGAAGTTTTGCAGCTTCTTCTGAGTCTTTTAAGCCTTTTTTAATACTTTGCTCACGAGACTTGAGCATATCTAAAACTGGCTTATACATAAACCGCTTCAAAAGATACGCGATGATAAGAAAGTTTATGATTTGAGCAGATAATAGTAGTGGGTCAATACCAAACTGTTGTACGAGTTCCATATGTATTTACTAAAAAGTAAAAGGCAAAAGCAAAATTCATTAAAAGGTAACGTTTGCCTTTCAACGAGTCATTTTGACTTTTGACCTCTACTTCTTACTTTAGATGAAAGCAAGAATAAGAGAGTAAATAGCGATAGCTTCAGCAAACGCCATTCCTAAAAGCATAGCTGGAAGAATTTTTCCACTGGCTTCTGGGTTTCGTCCGATTGCTTCCATAGCTTTTGATCCGATCCATCCAATTGCAAGTGCAGGCATAATACCTCCAACTGCAACGATAACTCCACCTTGTAAACTAAAATCCATTTATTTTTTCACCTCCTTGAGACACCGAAAAAGTGTACATGTCTAAATTCCTTTGAACTTAGATATATTCACTTACTTGTGTTCTGTATGCTCCTCAGAGTTGTGAGAAGTCATCATAACACTCATAAATACCATTGTTAACATTCCAAACACTAATGCTTGGACGAGTCCAACAATGATTTCTAAAAATATGAATGGGAGAGGGAAGACAAAAGCAAATAATTTCGAAATAGTATGTAGCACTACCTCTCCTGCGTATATATTACCAAAAAGTCTGAAAGAAAGCGAGACTATTTTTGTGAATTCTGAGACTAACTCCAAAAGTCCTACAAAAAGAAGAATAGGATTAAAAGAGAAAAAACGAAGTAAATAGTCTTTAATGCCAATCGTCTTGATACTAAGTGCATGAGTTGCAACCAGGGAAATAAGAGCAAGAGCTAAAGTGACATTCAATTCACTCGTGGCGTTTCTCATAAGTGAAACCAAATGTGGTTTCTCATGTGAATCAGTTGAATTAGTGGTTTCTGATGCCTGGGTAGTTTTTTCTGTATGCGTATCAATAGTAACTGGTGCATGTTCATCCGTCACCGTGTGTGATTCTTCTGAAGGAAGTGCTTTGACTGTTTCCTTTGTTTTTACCTCAGTTGTGTGGGTTACTGGTTCGTAAAACCCAATACTTCCTGCCCCAGGAAGTAGTCCACTCCAGTTAGCAATGAGAATAAAAAAGAAGAAGGACATAAACCACGGGAAAATCTGTGCAGCATTCTTTCCAGAGACACTTTCTGTCAGATTATAGAATCCATCAATCACCATTTCTATTAAGTTTTGAAATTTTCCAGGAATTCTTTTAATATTTTTGCCAATGTATGCAGCACATCCAAGAAGAACACTATCTACAAGAATAGTATTTAAAACGGTATTAGTTATAGGGAATAACCCAATATGAAAAAGCACCTCAGGTGCAAAAGCTGCCATAGAGTACATGCGTATTGTATCGTGAAAGTGAGCTTAGGGTCAAGGTGAAAAAGGAGAGTGTGGTTGCCCGCCAGGGTAAAGGAGAAACAGAAGGGTGATTTTGAAGTAAAGCTAGGTGAGATCAGATCTGATAATTCTCATGGTGGTAAGAGAGAAGCGGGGGTTAGTGGGATAATCCTGAACCCAGAGTCTTTGATACGGACTTCTTTGTAATGGGAGAAGAATATAGTTTGAACCTAAAGAGCTTTGAAGATTTTCCCTAAATCCTTTTTTGTCTGGGATATGCAGGGGGATTTGTAAATCAAAAATACCATCAGGTGCTAAGAGGTGAGTAGTAATTATTTTAAACATATTGTGGTAAAACTGAGGAATATCGCTATTTGAGATACTTTGTTGTTTCTCCATTTCTGCATATCCAATAACAGGACGACATTGAAGTAGCGCAAATCCTAGTGAGCAATGAGCTTGTTCTAGTTGCGTTTTAATAAGGGCAAGTGTTGTTGAGTCGTTGCCCTTTACAGCAATTTCTCCCATATCTCCTTGGATAAGAGTAGTCAGGGGAGTAGTTAGTTCATTGATTCTTTCATATGCTAAGGCAAGTCCGTAGGCATTGACTCCTTGCTTTCTCACTGTTTCAACAATTCCAGCAGTTGCTGTTCCGTAGCCTCCGAATTCTCCTACTGCAGGTCTATTTGTAGGATGTTTATCACTCCAGTCTAAAACATCTTTAACACTATTAGATTGAAATGTTTCATCCATTTCTTGATAGGGAGTTGCTGAAACACTATATCTTTCTTCTCGTGGAACCTTGGCCCCCAATATATGTCTTGCATTTTGAACAATGGAACGCGCTAAGGTTTTTCTATGGGACGGGAAATTTGACTCAAGATAATGAGGATCTTCAAGAATTATTTCTGTTCCTTTGCCTGGTTCACTCATATTAATCTTTCAAAAATAACTTTGGATTTAGAACTCTTTCTGCCAGAATTACTGGTTTATCATCTTTTATATTAATTTTTCCTTCGATAATAACAACCGTATCGGGAAGAAGGAGTGATTTATAAATATCATAGGTTTTGGGAAAGACGACTATCTCTGTTGTTGCTCCTCTATCATTAGCGAGAGTGACGAAAGCCATTTCACTATTGTTTTTCTTCGTAAAGATTTTTTTGGCTGTTTCAATAATTCCTCCAAGCTTTACTACCTGTCCTTCCTCTTCAGATTCTAATCCTTCAATTTCGTGTGTAACATGAGGTTGAATTGCTTCAAGAATATCGAGATGAGGATGAGAAGTGAGATAGAAGCCTAAAAATTCTTTCTCAAACATGAGTTTTTCTTCTGTGGTAAAGTCATCAATATCTGATGGAGTGAAACTGGCCTCTTCTTCGTGATCTGTTCCTCCAAATAATAAACTTTGTCCTTCACTACTGGATTTTTTGGCTTTATTTGCACTTTCCACACAAACTGGCATATCTACCAGCAGTTGAGCTCTCTTGCCAAACATATCCATGCCTCCAGCTTTAATAAGGGACTCAAGCGTTTTTTTATTCACAGGACCTAAATTCACTCTGGTACAAAAATCCTGAAAAGAAGTAAATGGACGAGATTTTCTGGCACTAATAATTGCCTCAATTGCCGCTTCTCCAACGTTTTTAACGGCTGAAAGTCCAAACCGAATTTTGGTATTATCTTCAATACTAAAATCACTCACTGACTTATTAATATCAGGAGGAAGTACTTCAACACCAAGTCGTCTACATTCTGCAATGGCTTGTGCAATTTTTTCATTTTTTGCAGGTCCTGTGGTTCCTCTTGTTTCAGCGGTGAGAAGCGCTGCCATGAATTCAACAGGGAAGTGAGCCTTAAGATAGGCAGTACGAAATGCAATAGAGGCATAACAAGAGGCATGTGCTTTGTTAAATCCGTATCCGGCAAAGGGAGCAATGAGATTAAAAATCTCCTCAGCTTTTTTCTGAGTCATTCCTTTTTTCACAGCTCCCGTAATAAACATCTCTTCTTGTTTTTTCATCTCAGCTGGAATTTTCTTTCCCATGGCTTTTCTAAACTTATCCGCATCCAACCAGGTATATCCTGCTAGTTCAATAGCAGTAAGAAGTACGTCATCTTGAAAGGCAAGAATTCCGTATGATGGTCTAAGAATTTCCTCAAGACGAGGATCTGGATAAGTGATAGGGAGTCTGCCATGTTTTCTGGCAATAAACTCTGGAATTGCAGCCATTGGTCCAGGCCTGTAGAGTGCAACCATCGCCATGAGATCAAAAATGGTGGTGGGTTTTAACTCTTTAATGTAGCGTCTCATTCCTGCTGACTCAAGTTGAAAAATACCGGTAGTTTCTCCTTGTGAGAGAAGTTCATATGAGGCTGGGTCATCAAGAGGGACTGTGGTAAAGTCTACTTCTTTTCCTTGGTTGGCTTTAATAAATTTGAGTGTCTCTTCAATAATCGTTAAATTTCTCAGTCCCAAAAAATCCATTTTTAATAGTCCTACCCCGTCTTCTCCAACGGTATACATGTCATATTGTGTAACGACTTTGTCACCATTCGTTTCTCTTTGCAGTGGGACATATTCTGTTAATGGTTTATCAGAAATCACTACTCCTGCAGCATGAACTGAGGCATGCCTGGCAACTCCTTCTAGTTTTTGAGCAATCTCTAGGAGACGTTTGGTATCTGGTTCATTTTCATATGCTCGTTTGAGATCAGGGCTCTGTTTCAGAGCAGATTCAATAGACATGGCATGTCCTTGCCAACCTGGTGGGATCATTTTTGAGATTCGATCAGGAGCTGAATAGGGCATTCCCAAGGCTCTTCCTGCATCTCGTACAGATCCTTTGGCTTCCATCGTTCCAAAAGTTATGATTTGTGCGACCTTGTCTGATCCGTATTTTTCGGTAACATACTTGATGACTTCTTCTCGTCTGGTATCGGCAAAATCTAAATCAATATCAGGTGCACTTGGGCGAAGTGGGTTTAAAAATCTTTCAAACGGGAGTTTAAAATAAAATGGATCAACGTCTGTAATTCTGAGGATATAGGAAACAACTGATCCTGCAGCTGAGCCTCTTCCTGGACCTACCGCGATATGTTGATCTTTTGCCCAGTTCACAAAGTCTTGAACTACTAAAAAGTAGGTTTCATAGCCTTTGGTAATAATAATATCTAACTCATACTCAACTCGTTCTAAAACGTGCGAGGGAGAGCCCACGTAGCGATCAGGGAGCCTATCAAATACTAATTTTCTTAAGTACTCTTTGGGCGTATAGGAATCAGGTACGTCAAAAATCGGCATGATCCATTTCCCAAGAGTAATTTCTACATTGCACATTTCAGCTATTTTTACCGTATTTTCAATCGCTTCAGGGATATCTGCAAAAGTTTTCTCCATCTCCTCAGGAGATTTGATATAAAAGTCTGGGGAGGAAACCATGGAGAGTTTTCGATTACTATCAAGCATGGTTGATTGGGTTTGGATACATAAAAGAATTTCATGTGCTTCTGCATCCCCTTTTTTTGTGTAGTGATTATCATTAGTTGCAACAAGAGGAATACCTAATTTTTTGGAAAGGGAAATAAGCTTATCATTTACTTTTTGTTGCGGAGGAACATCAATGTGGCGCTGCAGTTCTAGAAAGAAATTTCCTTGTCCAAAAATATCATTAAGCTGTTTGGCTCTTTGTTCCGCAATTTCATCTTGCTCATCCATTATGGGAGCAGAAACATACCCATTCACACACGCACTTAGACACAGGAGTCCTTCGTGGTGTTTCTCAAGAAGTGCCATGTCAGTTCGGGGTTTGTAGTAGAAACCTTCTAAGTTTGCAGTTGAGACAATCTTCATCAGATTTTTATATCCTGTATTGTCTTTAGCCAGAAGAATTAAGTGGTTATAGTCTTTATCAACTCCAGCTTCCTTATCATGAAGGGATCTTTTAGCTATATATATTTCACATCCTATGATTGGTTTAATACCTTCTTTTAAACATTTCTGGTAGAACTTAATCACTCCGTACATGTTTCCATGGTCTGTGATGGCTAAAGCGTCCATGCCAAGTTCCTTGGCATACTCAACCATATTGTCTACTTTGTTGAGTCCGTCAAGTAAGGAAAACTCCGAGTGATTGTGGAGGTGAACAAATTTACCCATGCAGTACTATCTATCAAAATCTACTTTAATCGTTTTATCTTGTTTTAATGCCTCATATCTTGTTTGAGCTTTTGGACTATTTGTATCGATATAGGCACGGTGAGTAGGAGAATCAGGTTGTTTTGACAGATCTTTTGCTTCCTTCATTGCTGCCATAACTTGACGGTACATATCTTTTACTTTTTCTTCATAGGCTTCTGGTGATAAACCTCTAAAGTTATCTGGGTGGAATTCCATAAATCCTCCCCCTAAACTAATAGACTGACCTGGCAGTTGAGGAATTATGCTTGCTTGAAGTTGAGCATCTAGTTTACCTTCTATTATTTCTCTGGCTTGTTCAAGAGTTACTCCTCGCAAGATAGCATATATTTCGTCTCCTTTAGGTCTTGCAACTACGTCTGTTGCTCGAAGTGCTGCTCTTATTGCTGCTACAGCAAGTCTAATAAGATCATCTCCAGCATCTTCTCCAAACTCATCGTTAACTTTTTTCATTAAGTTAAGATCAAATTCAGCAACAACACCAGGCTCATTTCCAAACAAAAGAGTTTCTTCTAGTCTACGATTGAATCCCCTCATATTATATTCGCCCGTTAATGGATCAGTTTCTGCTTGTGTTCTAGCAAGTGACATTTTCTCTAACGCCAATCGTGCGTTTTGTGTCTGTCTATTAATCTCTCCTCGAAGATATAGATCATTTCTTGCAGCAATAATTGCTGCATGAGCGGCTGCAACATCTCTGTCTTCCTCAGAACCTGACATATGAGGACGCATGACATTGAAAAATCTATCAGCAGCTTCTATAAAATGAGGATTTTCTAATAATCCTTGTTGTCCCTCTTCACCAGCTAAAATAAGTATTCTTGCTGCAGATGCTTCCTGATCGGTAGTCACTGAAGGCAAATCACCGGTATCGGAAACTCTTCTTCGTAGTTCTCCTGTTGATATTGTTTCAGGTCTTCTTTGGGGTTGATCTTGCTGAAGCTGTTGTTGTTCTGGTTGTCTACGCATAGTAGAATCTACAGATGCAGCCCCAGTAATAGGAAAGGCATCAGTTCTCATAGGAAGTGGTACTCTTTTTAGAGAAGTAAGTGGTCTAGTTTCATCTACAGGAGTGTCTCCTCTTTTTAGTGGTCCTTGTTCGTTATCAATTCCCATAACTTACTGTAGAGCTGCAATGAGTTTTTTTTTAATCTCTTGTGCATCAGCTTTTACTGATAGTTTCTTCATTACACAGCCTACTAGAAACATTATGACAGGTTCTTTTCCCGATTTGTAGTCTAAAACAGGCTTTTCTTGCTCCGTAATTACTTCTTGAATAACTTTTTCTAATTCTCCCTCATCAATGGTTGCAACTTGGGAAAAAGAGAGAATGGTTGCAATAACTTCTTCAGGATTTACCCCACTGGCAACACGTTTGTTAATAAGAGCATTGGCAATCTGTTTTGCACTTACTCCTTTGTCTTTTCCCTCTCGTACGATATTTTCAAAATAAGTAGCATAAGACATGTCTCGAGTAATAATTTCCGTGTCATAAAAAGACAATTCATAGTCCTTCATAAACCTCTCTCTTTTTTCAGTGGGTAATTCAGGAAGAGAAGATTTCAACTCTTCAACTTTTTCTCTAGTAGTAATGATTGGAGGAATATCAGGTTCTGGGAAGTAGCGATAGTCTTTGGCATCTTCTTTACTCCTTTGTGAAACAGTAATTTGTTTGACTTCATTCCAACCCCTTGTTTCTTGTTTTGGTTTTTCTCCTTTATCAAGTAACTCAGATTGTCTGGTAAATTCATATTGAATTGCTTTTTCAACAAATCGGAAGGAATTAATATTTTTTACTTCGACCTTATAGGAGGGGAGTTGGTCTAGAGGAATAGGAAATTGGTATTTTTCTGAGGGAATAAGGGACATATTTGGCTCAAGTCTCATATCGCCCTTTTCCATATCAGCATTAGATACGCCAAGATACCGGACAATTTGTTGAAGGTTTTGAAGATATTCTTTGACTTCTATTTCACTGGAAAAATCAGGCTCAGTAACAATTTCAACCAAGGGTACGCCACTGCGGTTAAAGTCAATAAGACTTGCTCCTTCTGTATGAGTAAGTTTCCCTGTATCTTCCTCCATATGGACTCGAGTTATGCCAATTGTTTTTCCCGTACTCAACTTCATTTCCCCCTTAAGTCCAAAAGGCAAATCATATTGGCTTAGTTGAAACCCCTTTGCTAAGTCAGGGTAGAAATAGTTTTTGCGATCAAATTTAGAAAAAAGTGAAATATCGCAGTTCAGTGCTAAAGCAATCTTCATACACCAATCAATTGCTGTTTTATTGGGAATAGGAAGAGCTCCTGGAAGTCCTAAACAGACAGGACAGGTGTGAGTATTTGGTTCTTTGCCAAAATATTCGGCACTGCAGCTACAAAACATTTTTGATTCTGTTTTTAGCTCAACGTGAACTTCTAAGCCAATAATTGGAGTATATTTGCTCATAGATTTGGTTTTTCCTTCCACACGGGGTTTTCTGCTTCATACATACTTCCTACCTGATAGAGTCTCTCTTCTTTAAAGTGAGGAGCAAAGATTTGCATTCCTACGGGAAGACCGTTTATAAATCCAATTGGAATGGAAAGTCCTGGGACTCCTGCAAGATTTCCTGTAACGGTAAATACATCTGAGAGATACATTTTTAATGGATCATTTACTTTTTCACCAATTTTCCACGGAGGAGTGGGGGATGAGGGGGTAATAATGACATCAACTTTTTCAAACGCTTTATCAAAATCTTGTTTGATAAGAGTTCGAACTTTCATCGCCTTATTATAGTAGGCGTCATAATAGCCGGCAGAAAGCACATAGGTTCCAAGCATGATTCGTCTCATGGCTTCCTCACCAAATTTTGCTCTATCTCCTCCAAAACGAATTCCATCAAACCGAGCAAGATTTGATGAAACTTCAGCTGTTTGGACTATATAGTAGACGGCAATCGCGTATTCTGTATTGGGAAGAGAGATATCAACAAGACTTGCCCCTTTTGCTTCAAGGAGTTTTAAGGCTTCATGGGTTTTTGCTGCGACTTCTTTATCTATCCCTTCCATAAAGTATTCTTTTGGAACACCAATCCGAAGTCCTTTGATCTCTTTTCCCAGAAAAGACAAATAATTGGGAACTGCGACAGATGGAGTCGTAGCATCTTGTTTGTCTTGTCCTGCAGTGACTTGCAAAAACCTGGCATTATCCTCAACCGTTTTGGTAAAGTGTCCAATCGAGTCTAGTGAAGATGCCATAGAAATAACTCCATACCTACTCACTCTTCCATAGGTAGGTTTAAGTCCTACTGTATTGGTAAAACTTGCAGGAAGTCTAATAGATCCACCCGTATCAGTTCCCGTTGCAACCAGACACATATCAGCAGCTACCGCAACAGGTGAGCCACTACTAGATCCTCCAGGAATATACTCTAAGTTGTACGGATTTTTGGTTGGACCAAAATCTGAGTTTTCTCCACTAGATCCATGTGCCCATGCATCACAATTTGTTTTTCCAACCATCACAACTCCAGCTTCTTTTAGTTTTGATACAACGGTTCCATCATATTGGCCAATGTAGTTTTCCAACACTTTTGACCCTGCCGTGGTTCGAATGTTTTTTGTAACAAAAATATCTTTGAAAGCCACTGGAATTCCTAAAAGGGGAGATGAGTCCCCACTGGCTCTTTTTTCGTCTGCTTCTTTTGCACTTTTAAGTGCTTCATCTTCTGAAACTGTAAGAAATGCATTTAGAGAAGGGTTAAGCGTTTTGATACGAGCAAGATAGGCTTGAGTAAGCTCCACTGAAGAATATTTCTTCTCTGAAAGATCAGAAAGGGCTTGTGTAAGTGTAAGATTAGATAGATCCATTAGTGTTTTTCCTTCCAGGTACGAAGTCCTACTGTTTTTTCGACAGTAAAAGTACCTCCGCTGAAGATTAGTTTAACATACCCACAGTTGTCAATGCCTCCTACTTTATCAAAATCTCCTACACCTAATTTGATAAGAAGGAAACGAATAAATCCACCATGAGTTGCGATAAGAATAGTTTTTCCTTCTTCTTTTCTTCCAACTTCCTCAAGAACGGATAAAGCTCGTGTAACTGCAGCACTATTTGTTTCTTCACCGGCTTGAGAGATATTCCATTTTTGCTCTTCTGTATAGTTTCCCCAATCTTTATAGATCACTTTCATTTCTTCATGTGATATTCCTTCAAGCGGACCATATGATTTTTCTCTAAAACGTGCATCTGTTGTTACCGGAAGATTTCGAATTGAGGCAATGATTTCTGCCGTTTCTCTGGCGCGAGACAGATCTGAGGAATAAATAGCATCAAAATGAATTGGAGAAAGAGTTTCTGCTAGTTCTTTTGCCTGTTCACGCCCCAGTTCAGTTAGAGGTCTGTCAGTATGACCAATCAGTCTCCTTTCGATATTCCAATCAGCTTGTCCGTGCCGTACTAAATAGATCGTTGTTTTTTTCATAGTTTGTCCAACTACTTCATTTATTGTATCTATTAGCTCATGTGGATTTTTCATACCTATGAAATATAGTGAATAGTCATATCTTCTTCATTAGCTATTTGAAACTCATCTTTAGCACCAGTGGATTTTTCCCATCTAGGAGTCATAAAAATGTCGGTAATATATCCTGATCGTAGTACGTCTCTCCAAAATTGTATCCAATCTTGATAGGGAATATTTGGTGAATCGATTTGAATAGGTACTTCGCTTGTAAAAATATCAGGGGCACTAATAATAGGAAATGAGTGAATTTCACGAAGTCGTTGAGCATGAGTCTTAAGAAGAAGGATATTTCTTTGAATATGTTCTGGTCCCTCTGAAGTGATTATTCCAGAAACGTAGCCAATTTGAATAGTATTTTTTTCTTTTTTTGCTTGCTCAAAAGAGAGAATGAGACTTTTTGATATATCAGTGAGAGTTGTTGCTATTTTTATTGAATGATGAAGATGGTTAATCATAGTTGTTCGTTTTGTTGAAGCTTCGTAATATCTTCAGGAGCATTATATTTAGTTATGCCAACAAGTTCTTTTACTTCACAAGTACCACTACTGTATTCCAGTACGATATAACTGCAGTTTGGAATGGTACCTGAACGAAAGTTGGCAAATGATCCCTGTTTCAGTAAAACAAGGAGATTTCTCATCGCATTTCCATGACTTACTACTAATACTGTCTTCCCGTCCTGTTCTTTGGCAATCGCATCAAGTGCTTCTTTCATTCGGGTAACTGCTTCTCTGGCTGTTTCCATATCCTCAAAGAGTTTCCATTCCCACATCTGCTCTGTTGTAAGCTCTAAAGGATTGCCTAAAATGTACGGGTATTTTTCTTTTAACTCGAGTGCAGTTTTTCCTCCAAGACTTCCAGTTCTTCGTTCTTTTAAATCAGGAATAATGGTAAAGGGAATATCTTTTTCTTCAATAATGATTTGAGCAGTACGAATTGCTCTCAGAAGATCTGATGAATACGCACTAGCAAAAGGAACGTCTTTTAGTTGTTGAGAAAGTGTCTGAGCTTGAGTGAAACCAAGCTCACTGAGGTCAGAACCAGCACTTGTAGGATCTTTATGAGTAAAGATACCATTATCGTAGTTGGCGTTTCCAATGGATTGGGCGTGGCGAGTAAGATAGATAGTAGTTTTACTCATTCTCAAAAATTCCTTTCACCTGGAAAAATCCATTCTGGATTCCTGAAGCTTGAGACAAAGCTTCTTCCTGCGTGAAAGAGTGAGAAGAGGTATCTACTCGAGTTACATTTTCAAGTCCTGTTACTTGGCTAGTTGGAATAACATTAGTTGTATCGACATTATTTAATTGTTCTATATAGTGGAGTACATCAGCTAACTGTTTTTCAAACCGGGTTAGTTGCGTAGGAGAAAGAGTAAGGTTTGCTAAGGAAGCAACTTGCGTAACATTCATAGCTGGATTATATCGTGACGCCTAGCCTTTTGGCAATAACTGATTGAGCTAGGTATTCTAAAGTATCATCAAGTGGAGAAAGCTCTATCTGTTTTTGATACTTTATCTCAAGTGCTGTTTTTATTAACCAATCAGCAAGGTGAGGATTTTTGGGAAGAAGAGGTCCATGATAGTAACAACCAAGTGCATTTTTATAGGCTACTCCTTCTGTCTTGTCTTCTCCATTATTTCCATATCCTTTGATAACTGTTGCAAAGGGTAAAGCGTTTTTTCCTAGAGTTGTTCGCCCTCCATGATTTTCAAAACCAACAATATAGTGCCCTTGGTTTTTGGCCGGGGAAGTATCGGAAAAGTTTTTCCAAAGAATCTTTCCAACGGTATTTCCAATAAGGCGCTTTTTCTTTTCACCTGGATGAGTTGTTACCATATCAAAAATTCCCAGTCCCTCAATACGTTCCCCCACTGATGGCTCATAGTATTTTCCCATAAGTTGGGGAGACCCACAAACAAAAAGTGATGGGACGTTTTTCTCTATTAATTCCTTTATCACTTGCCCTTTTTTTCCTTTCAAGTCATTCATCACGATCCCTTGCTCAGTGTCTTGTGCCCCTCCACCAAAGAGAAGATCGACTCCTTTCATTTCGGTGGCAGAAAGAGACTCAGTGATAGGGAGAACTGTCACTTCTATCCCTCTCCACTCACAGCGTTTCTTGAGTACCAGAATGTTTCCTCTGTCTCCATAGGTACTCATCAGTTCTGGATAGAGCCAACCAATTATTAATGAAAGGGAATTGTTTGATGGAACTTGTTTATCTGTCATAATATCCCTTTCCCTGTTACTATTTTCCGAACTTCAAGCATTGCTGTATAGGTCGGGAGAATGTAGAGAGTTTCAGAAAAAGGAAGAAGACCAACGGATTTTTCAATAGCTTCTTCCAAGTCTTCAACGACCTTAATATTTTTTTGTGTAATGTCAGTATACTTGCACCTGACAGCCATATCTAATGCTCGATCTCCAGAGAGAGTGATGTCAGTAAGGGTATGAAGATAGTTCTCTATTTCCGTATCCCAAATCCAAGAGATATCATGTCCATCAGCTACTCGATCATTAAGAACAATCAGTATATGTTTTGCTTGTAGATCTACAATTGTTCTAAGCGATTGGTTAAAACTGGTTGGGTTTTTGGAGAGGAAAATTTGGAGGTTTTTCCCTTTGAATTTTATTTTTTCTTGTCTTCCAAAAGCTGGAGTGAAGTCTTTCAGAGCCTCTTCAGATTCAATTTCTGTGATGCCAATCTCACATGCAGTAAGGACTGCTGCGAGGGTATTATACTCATTATAGATGCCTGGCAGAGGAAAGGCAGAAAAGTGGGAGTAAACTGGACCTGTAATCTTAGCACTGCAAGACGGACAGTGCCAATTGCCTAAATGAGCGTAATATTGCTTGGTATAAATCAGAGCGGATTGACAGTTGGGACAGTAGGTTGAATCAACGGCATGATCTTGTTTCTCTTGCAGAGCTTCTTCATTATCAATCCCATAATATTTTACTAGAGCAGTGATGTCTTTTCCAAGATAAGCAATCTCAGGGTCATGAGCATTAAGGATACAAGTCGTTTGAAGAGGGAGGGAAGAGACAACTGTTTTCCATTTTGTTGCTATACTTCTTACTTCACCATATCTATCTAGTTGGTCTCTAAAAAGGTTAAGTAAAATAAGATAGTTCGGAGTTACTTCTTTGATGAGATGGGGTAGCGCATTTTCATCTACTTCAAAAATGGCAAAGTCATAAGGAAGTTTTCCCATACTATTGGACGCAAGAATAAGAGTTGATGCTATCCCATTTAAAAGGTTTGCACCCGATTCATTTTGTAGTACTCGTTTACCATTTTTCTCAAGAATAGTTCGCAAGATTTTTGCTGTTGTTGTTTTTCCGTTAGTTCCGGCAATGATAATAATTTTGATGGTACTTGAGGATATGACCTCTTTAATGAAGTTTTTGTTGGTATGTAAGGCAATATGTCCTGGCCAGGTTGACCCGTTACCCAGTAGGGTTATGCGAAAAATATACGAAACTAGCTTCCCAAGATAGATAAGAAATAGGTTTCTCATAATCTTATTATACCGGAAATTTGTGACCAACATTGTGAGTAAATCCTAAGTTGTCCCGAGAAAGAAAATAAAGCTTTGAAGAATAAAAAGAATCATATCTTCTATCAATTTTTAAGACCTATTTTTGAAGAGGCTTTTATATCACGAACTTCTCATATATTATAAGGGAAATCGTTTTGAGGAAAAGCTGCTTCAGTTGAGCTCATTGGAAGACTATAGCAAATGCACTAGATGAGCAAGTCCTACATGGATCTTAAAATCTTGACTCTCTCCTCGGTTGGTGGGTGAGTATTGAAAAGGGAAGAAAGCCAAGCTGATCCTTGTTTCTCTCTAAATGGATTACTGATAAACAAATGAGCAGTTGCATTTGAGGCTGAGGCTAATGGTTTAGGGTTTGAAGCTATTTTCTCAAGAGCAGAAGCTAAACCTTCAGGATAACGCGTTAAGAGGGCTCCAGAGGCGTCAGCTAAGAATTCACGACGTCTTGATACCGCAAGCTGAATTAAAGTCGCTACAATGGGCGAGAGGACCGCAAACGCGATACCTAAAACAAGAAAGATAACGTTATTTCCTCTGTTTCCTTCACTATCAGAATTTCTTCCCCAAAATAGATTTCTCATAAATAAGTCAGCAATAATAGCAATTGAGCCTACAAGAATCGATACAATACTCATTAAACGGATATCAAGGTTTTTAATATGGGAGAGCTCATGGGCAATAACTCCTTCAAGCTCGGCTTTATTTAGTACGTTTAGAATTCCTGTTGTTGCACAAACCACTGCGTGTTTTGGATCTCTCCCTGTTGCAAAGGCATTAGGAGAGGCATCATCAATTACATACACTTTAGGCATAGGAAGGCCTTGAGCGATAGCTAAGTTTTCAACCGTATTGTATAAAACAGGAAATTCTTCACGAGTTACTGCTTGAGCTCCAGTTGACATCAAAACTAGTTTGTCAGAGTAGAAATAGCTTCCAAAGGTCGAGATTCCAGAAATAATAAAAGCAAGTCCTACGTAGGAAAGAGCTGAGCCTCCGCTGGCTTTGCCAAAGACATAGCCAATAGTTACGAGAAAAAGAGTAAACAGAATCATGATGATCCAAGTTTTACGAATATTTGCTGAACGTTCTTGATATAAACTAGTAGCCATAGCTAAGAAGGGAATTAGAATTGAACTTTAACTTCTTTTCTTTCAGCATCAGTTGCTGCGAAGAACTCCTCAGGAGTAAACTTAAACATTGAGGCGATAATATTACTTGGAAAGGTTTGAATTCGAGTATTGTAGTCAAGCACCGTACTATTCATGAATTGGCGCGAAGCAGCAATCTTATTTTCCGTATCAGATAGTTCTCCTTGGAGGCTTAAAAAGTTTTGGTTTGCCTTCAAATCAGGATAATTCTCAGAGACTGCAAAAAGAGATTTTAGTGTGTCTGAGAGCATATTGTTTGCTTGTGCCTTTTCTTGAGTACTAGAGGCATTCATCAGAGACGTTCGAGCCTTAGTTACATTTTCTAGGAGTTCTTTTTCATGCTTCGTATACCCCTTAACTGTTTCAACAAGATTTGGGATAAGATCAGCACGACGCTTTAGTTGCACATCAATATGAGAAAGTGCTTCTTTAATTCGAAGTCGTGCGGTAACGAGAGCGTTATACGTAAACCAGAGGAAAGCTAAGACAAGAACGACTATGCCTAAAATGATTGGTCCTGTGTACATAAGAATAGTATAGCAGAAAAAGTCAAATAAATGTAAATAAGCAGTTATTTGTTTGAAAACCACTCTTCAATCTCTTCTTCTGGCCAGGCATTAATAATATTTTTTTTCTCAGCCCAGGCACGCCTGGCTACATATACTCCATATTTCATCAGGTCCATTCCTCCTACATCATGGCTATCGGTATTAATAATCAAGGGAATTTCCATTCGCACAGCCTCATGGGCGAGTGTGTCAGGAAGATCTAAGCGTTGGGGTGAAGCATTAACTTCAAGGGCAATATTATTTTCTTTACAATGCTTAAAAATGAGTTCCCAATCTGCATCAATACTATTTCTTTGATTAATGAGCCTGGCAGTGGGGTGAGCAAAGATTTTGGCTTTAGGATGGGAAAGTCCTTTTAAAATGCGTTTTGTCATTTCATCTTTTGGCTGAGTGAATTGACTATGAATAGAAACAAGAGTTGCATCCAAATACTCAAATGCTTCTTCAGGAAGTGCCAGGTTTCCGTTGGGCTGAATATCCGTTTCGAGTAAACAAAATATTCGAACATCTTTAATACTCTTTTGTAGCTCTTTAGTCTTATTCCACTTGCTTTTTATGAGTTTAGTTATCTGTTCTTTGGTGTGTCCCATGACGCTTGGATTGTGCTCAGAAAAGCCTAAAGACGTATAGGACAATTCTTGTGCTCGTTTTGTCATAGTCTCCATACTGTCACGTCCAGCATCGTGACTTTCCTCAACTGGAAAGCTTGAGTGAAGATGATAATCTCCCTTAATATCCTCAAGAGTAATAAGAGAAGGGAGCTTATGCGTACGAGCTGCTTCTATCTCGCCGGTATTTTCTCTAAGTTCTGGTGGGATCCACTCAAGGCCAAGTGCGTTATAAAATAACTCCTCTGTTTCATAGGTAGTTAATTCTTCTTTCTTTTGTGCACTAGATGGGCGAATTCCCCATTCAGAAAGAGAAATACCTTTTTTAAGAGCATATTCTCTAAGCTCAATATTATGATTTTTACTTCCAGTAAAGTGCTGGAGAAGAGAACCAAAGCTTTTTTTGTCTTGTACTCGTAAATCCACTCGTCGTCCTCCTGCAGTAAGAAGCGAAGATTCGTTTTTTCCTGATTGTATGACTCGTTCTGCATAGGGATAGGTTCCAAAATGAGCTAAAACGGCTTCTGAATCATCTGTAGTAACCGCAATATCAACGTCCCCTATGGTACTTACTCTGCGTCTGAGACTTCCAAGTGGAAAGGCTTCTTTTACGTGGGGGGATTTGTGCAGGTGAGTTAAGATTTTCTCAGCCAGTTCGTTTGCAAAGGTTAAACTCATTCGATCAGATTTTCCTTTACCTAGCTTAAACTCTTCAAGACTTTGAAGGATTTGTTTTTCAGACTTTTCTCCAAAACCCTCTAACTGAGCAATTTCACCTTTTTTCGCTAAATTTTCTAGATCTTGAGTGACTGATTCAGGCATGTTGAGGTTAAAATGAGTAACAAGTTTGAACGCTCTTTTTGGTCCAAAGCCAGGGATGTCTAAGAGAGGAAACATTGCCGCAGGAAGTTTTTCGAAAAGATCTTCAAACTGCTTTACCTTTCCAGTTTGGAGGAGTTCTTTTAAATGTGTCTTTAATGATTCTCCTACTCCTGGGATTTCGTCTAGAGAGTCCTCTTTATATAAATCCTTTACTTGAGAAGTCATGGACTCAATCGTATCTGAGGCATTGTTATAGGCAATGATTTGGAATCGATGTCTTTTCTCATCTAACACAGAATAGGCTGCAGCAACATTACGAAGGAGTCTGGCTATTTGAAGATTATCCATTCACAGCCAGTATAGCAAAAAGAAAAAAAGGAGAAAAGAAGAATCATTGCGTCTTTCAGTCAATTTTGATAAGATAAACCTACAAATTTTGGGGTTGTAGCTCAGTTGGTTAGAGCGCTTCCCTGTCACGGAAGAGGTCGCGGGTCCGAGTCCCGTCAATCCCGCCCCAAAATATATTCTTTCCCTCTTGTAATTTGATCACATTTTTAGTATCATTCGGCCACGTTCTTTATATCTGCCTAACTATTTATTATGGCGGCTAAAAAACAATCCACAAAAAAACAATCACTTTACTCTCAAGAAATTGATTCTTCAGAAAAAGGTTTTTATCCAACAGTTTTTGACTATCTTCGTTTTGGTGAGTCATATACGAGTCTTTTACTTGGAGTAGTTGTTGTTATTGTGTCAGCCCTTCTTTTTATTGCTTTTTTCAACGGTCGAACTCCACTTCCTGAATCATCAATGCAGGAGCAAATCTCAGCTACAAATACTCAAGATGAAAAATTAGCAAAAACGCTTCCTCTAACTATTACTCCAGAGAGTGAAGTATCTGTGACTCCAACCAGAGTCCCAACTGTAACTCCTACTCCAATGATGAATCCAACAGCAACTCCTACCATGACTCCTAAGCCAACAAATACTCCCACTCCTACAGCAAAGCCTGAAGTTAAAACAACAGCAACTCCTGTCCCAACAATGAAACCAACTGCTACACCAACACCAGTTGCAAAATCAAATGCATCACAACCAATTACGGGAACTTCCTATACAACAGTGAGTGGAGATTCACTTTGGAGTATTGCTGAAAGAGTATATAAAGATGGATATAAATGGAGTGAAATTGCTAAAGCTAACAAACTAGAAAATCCAAATGTTTTATATATTGGAACTAAACTAACTCTTCCAAAAGTAGATACAAGTAAGTCAGTAGCGAAAACTGAAACAAAACCAACACTTCAAGCAACAGTACAAACTGGAAAGATTAATGGAGATACCTATACGGTAAAACATGGAGATCAATTATGGGATATTGCTGTAAGAGCATATGGAGATGGGTATAGATGGAGTGAAATTGCTAGTGCAAATAAATTAGTCCATCCTTCAACCATTCACTCAGGAAATGTCTTAACTATCCCAAGAAAGTAGTAGTATAATACTTTTGCGCGGCGGTAGTTCAGTGGTAGAATGCTTCCTTCCCAAGGAAGAGGTCGCCGGTTCGAACCCGGTTCGCCGCTCTTAGTAATGAGTTATACGAAACAACAACTAAAACGTTTTACTCTCTCTCACTCCCTTTTTTCTCCAGTTTCGCTTAAAGAAGCAATTGAAAAACTCAAATTTGTTCAAATCGATCCAATTCGCTCACCCGCTCCTACTCAGGATCTCATGCTCAGACATCGAGTTACAAACTATCATGTTGGGGATATTAGTAAACAATATGAATTACTAGGATTGGAAGAAGACTTTTTCTATGCTCATGGATATCTTACTCGTGAGGTATGGAGACTCCTTCATCCTCGAACTAGTGTTGATCTGAGTACGTTTGATAAAGAAGTACTAGAAACCGTTCGAAAAATAGGCGAGATTCACCCTAAAGATTTAGAAAAGTATTTCGAAAAAAAACGTGAGCTGAATTGGTGGGGAGGATATTCAAGATCAAGCAAGATGGCTCTGGACCGATTACATTATTACGGTCTTCTTAGAGTAGTAAGACGAGAAGGAAGCAATAGAGTGTACCAAGCCTTTTCACTAGACAATGAAGTTCTTTCTTTGGAAGAAAGAGTAAGTAAACTTATTTTGGTTATGGTGGATATTATGGCACCAGTAACTTCTAAGACGTTAAGCCAATCACTTCATCGAATACATCATCATTTTGGAAATACCAAACAGATTATTAAGAAACTTCTAGATTCAGGTGAACTTTCGCAACAAACGATTGATGGACTGACCTATCTTTGGCCAACCGAAAAACTTAAGGACTTAAAAATCTCTCAAAGTGTGAAGTTTCTCTCTCCTTTTGATCCCGTTGTCAGAGATAGATTCAGGTTTGAACATCTATTTGGATGGTTATATCAGTTTGAAGCTTATGTTCCTTCAATAAAACGCATTAGAGGATATTATGCCATGCCTCTATTGTGGGGTGAGGAGATGATTGGATGGGCAAATATTAAAAGAGTGAATAAAGAGTTGAATATTGATCTTGGATTTACTACCTCTTGTCCAAAGAGTAAAGAGTTTGACAAAGAGCTAGAGGAAGAGGTGAATCGCTTAAAGATATTTTTAGCAAATGATACACTAGAGGAATAATTGATTCATGTATAAACAATATATTGCTACTGGAATGCTAATTGGAATAGGATTGGGTATTTCAGCTCCTTCTTTCTATCCCCAGATCATTTCTTCAATTGTGATATTTATTGAACAAGTAAATCAACAATTAGGAAATCTTATTTCCCTTAATACACTCCATTCACTCTCTTTTATTTCAACGTATCTTCTTCTTCCCGCAATAGCTGGAGTAGTAGGGGGACTTGGGGGATTTTGTTTTTATAAAATGAATGAAATCCTTTAATTTATGTTGGATAAAGACTATCTAAAACAAGCTATTGAAAATTCAAAACAATCCTTTGAGCAAGGAAACTTTCCAGCAGGTGCAATTGTCGTAAGACACGATAAGGTCCTATCATCAGCAGTGAGTTCTTCGTATCCTGGGTTATTTCATGCTGATTCTAAAGCCATATCTTCCGCATTTGAAAAAGAAGGAGTTTTGACTGATGCTACTCTGTATATTGGACTTGAATCTTGTCTGATGTGTACGGGAGTTGCGTATTGGTCTGGAATCAGACGAATTGTCTATGCTATTCCAAAATCAAAAGTTTCAGGACTCTATTATGAAACTCCAGAAGATACAAAGAAACTCATTAGTATGTTTAATGAACCACTAGAGCTTGTTCATCTTTCAGATCTAGAAGAAGAAGCACTTGAAGTTGTCAGGGAGTGGGAATATACTCAGAAAAAATGAAAGATGTTCAAAAACAAGTAGATGACTGGGTTACTCAGTACAAGATTGGCTATTTTAAACCTCTTGAAATTCTTGCCAGACTTACTGAAGAGACAGGAGAGTTAGCCAGAGAGTTGAATCACCGCTTTGGTCCAAAAAAGAAAAAACCAGAGGAAGAGAATGCAGAAATTGGAGATGAGATAGCTGATATTATTTTTACTCTTACTTGTTTATCTAATTCTTTAGAAATTGATATGGATACGCATTTCAAAAAAACAATGGATAAGTGTTACGGACGGGATAAAGATAGATGGGAGAAAAAATAAACTTCTTTGATGAAAGATTACACACTCAATGAATTAATATATTGAGGATATATAAATTTGAGTAGAGACAGGCGCCCGCTGCTGTTAAGCAGCGGGACGCCATTTCTTGCGATATATTTAGTTGTGATACCTCCTTTCTTTTTACTTCAGCTCTCCTATGACAAGGCCTACTCCTGCGACTATCATTCCGAGGAGAACGCATGAAGGAAGAACGAACGCTTGGTCAAACCTGAGTGCTTGACTTGCTATAAAGAATCCTAGCATCGAAAACACGGTAGCAACAAGGATCATTGCTAATCCTGCTGTTTCCCTCAAGGTGTCTTTCTTGTAGATGCAGCCTCCCAGGATCGATAGAGGAAAGCCACTGAACATCATAACTATCAAAATCCAGTACATGGCTCTTCCTTTCTGCCTCTCGGCTCCTTTGTCTTCTCCTGCTTCTCCTATCCGACTTCCGGTAGGTTTGAAGCAAGTAAAAAGAAGGAAAAAAGTGTTTTCTCATCCTATTACCTTGCTTCAAAAAGCAGAGTATATATATTTCCACAACTATTAATGTGCAAGAGAATAAAAAGTAATAGATTCTCCTCAAATCAGCAATTTAGAAAAGAGTTGAAGCTAAAACTAAAAGGATTATACGAAAAAAGTGAGGCGAAGTAAACTATGAGACTAAAATTGAGAATACATACTACCCCTAGCGTTAGGCTAGAGCATAGTGCAGTACATATGAATTATTCCCCTTGACGAGTAACCAACTCTTTGTTAGGATAAATCGTGCCCTCAACAAAAAAGAGAACAAAATTCATCTTTGTTTCAGGAGGCGTAATTTCTGGAATAGGTAAAGGAATTACGACCGCCTCAGTAGCTCTTCTCCTCAAATCAGCAGGATATACTATTGCCCCCATTAAATTTGAAAATTATCTAAACCTTGATGCTGGAACAATCAACCCCATTGAACATGGAGATTCTTTTTTGTGTGAAGATGGAACAGAAACGGATATGGATATTGGAACCTATGAGAAGTTTCTTCACCAAGATATGGGGAAGGAAAATTTTGTTACCATAGGGAAAATTTATCAAACAGTTATTGAAAAAGAAAGACGATTTGAATATCAAGGAAAAACAGTTGAAGCAATTCCTCATATAACGGATGAAATTATTAAACGAATTGAAATTGCTGGGAAAAAGGTTGATGCAGATATTGTCATTATTGAGCTTGGGGGAACTGCAGGAGAATATCAGAATATCTTTTACTATGAAGCATCTCGTATTTTGACTCTCAAGAGACCAGGAGACGTGATTCATATTCACGTTAGCTATATGCCAACCCCCAATCACTTGGGAGAACCAAAAACCAAACCAACCCAACTGTCTGTCCGTACCCTTAACTCCATGGGAATCCAACCAGATTTTATTATTGCCAGATCAGACAGTTTACTTGATGAAAGACGAAGAGCTCGATTTGCTCTGTTTTGTAACATGCATCCAGAGGATATTCTTTCAAATCCGGATGTAAAATCAGTTTATGAGATTCCAAGTATTCTTAGTCAACAGGGATTAGATAAAAGAATCCTGCAAAAATTAGGACTAGCGGTAAAACGACCGAAACTTACTGATTGGGAAAATTTTGTGAATGAAGTCAAAAAAGAAAAGAAGAAAGAAATTGAAATTGCCATTATTGGAAAATACTTTGGAACAGGGGAGTATCAAATCAGAGATTCCTATGCTGCTCTTTTTGATGCAATTGATCACGCTTCATGGAAAATAGGAGTGAAAGTAAAGACAAAATGGGTTGATGCAGAAAAAGTTGAGAAAGAAGGACTTGAAAAACAAATTGGAAAACCAGATGGTATTATTGTTCCCATTGGCTGGGGAGAGCGGGGAACTGAAGGAATGATTGCTGCAGCCAGTTATGCTCGAAAGAAGAAAATTCCTTATCTTGGACTTTGTTATGGCATGCAACTTGCTGTTATTGCCTATGCTCGGGATATGTTAGGACTTAAGACTGCCTCATCCCAAGAAATTGATCCTAAATCAAAAGATCTCGTTATTCACTTGATCCCTTCTCAAAAAGAGCTCATGGAGAGACGTGCATATGGAGGAACGATGAGGCTGGGGAGTTGGGAAGCAATTGTCAAAAAAGGAACTAAAGCCTATGAGATCTATAAAAAACATGGAGGAATGATTGATGAGAAAACAGGATTAACGAGTGAAAGACATAGACATCGATATGAATTTAATGATGAATATGCAAAAGAACTAGAGAATAAAGGTCTTATTATCTCTGCTCGATCGGTAGTTGAAAATCTTGTTGAGATTATTGAGCTTTCTGAGAAAGATCATCCTTTCTATATGGGAACTCAAGGACATCCGGAGTATAAGAGTAGACCGTTATCTCCCCATCCCTTGTTTTTAGAATTTATCAAAGCATGTAGCAAATAGTTAGTCTTTTACAGCGTGTAAAGGAGTGAAACGTTCAGCCATGAGAGTGATTATATCACTGTTGCGGCCAAGCGCAAATTCTTGTATAATAATCGGTATGATTACAACAATTAACTTTAAACCAGGCGACGTGGTAAAAGTTCATCAGAAAATTCAAGAGGGTGATAAGACTCGTGTACAAGTATTTCAAGGAGTAGTTCTTGGAATTCGTGGACGAGGAATGAATAAAATGTTCACTGTTCAAAAAAAGGTAGGACCTATTGGAGTTGAAAAGATCTATCCAATTGCAGGACCAAATATTGAAAGAGTTGAAATTGTCGCAGGACCAAAACGTCGAATCAGAAGAGCAAAACTGAATCACCTCAAAGTTCCAAAAAGTTAATTCTCATTTTATTCTTCTATGGCAACACATGAAAGTTTTTCAAGAAGTACGGCATTTGCTGAATATAATAATCAACCTCCAAGAGAACTCCTTGAAGTGAAAACTGCAGCAAGTGATTCACAAGAAGATCTAGATGCTTTACTAGCAGGATTAGATCATGCTACGAGAAGATTGATTGAAGCAGAAATAGCGCATGCATATATGGAAGAATCACACAGAGATACGAACGCTGCTCTTATTTCGGCAAACGAAGAATATGTGGTTTGTAGATCTGCGTATCAGATAGCAGAACAACATCATGGTCGACTAGCAGATTTGGAAACATATCTTAGTGGTATTACTGAAGCTGATCAGAGGTGGAGAAGATATATGCAACGTACGCATTTATCTCCAAGGAGAGCGCGTTTTCACAGAGGAAAGAAAGCAGAAGTTACAGAATAAGTTGCTCCACTTCTTGTAAAATCCCTATAGTAACTGTAGAATACATCTATGATTGATAAAAAAGTAAAAATTATTGCAACCGTTGGTCCCGCTGTTGATTCCCCAGAAGCTTTACTAGAACTTGCGAAAGAAGGAGTAGATGTTTTCCGAATTAATCTGTCTCATGCAAGTGAGTCGGAAATGAAAAGTAGATTAGAATGGGTCAGAGCAGCAGAGAAAGAAATTGGTCGTCCATTAACTGTTATGGGAGATTTGGCAGGACCAAAAATTCGTTGTGGAGATATGGAGGAAAATACCATTCTGAAACGGGGAGAAAAGGTTAAAATCCATAAAGAGCAAATTATTGGAAATGAAGAAGGATTTAGTTTAAATCATTCCTCAATTGTTGATTTTTTAAAACCAAACGCTGAAGTATATATTGATGATGGGTATATTAAATTGCGTGTAGTAAAACAAATTCCTGAAGGTGTATTGGCTGAAGTCATTGTTGGAGGACTACTAAAACCAAAAAAGGGATTTTCTGCAGAGGGATTGTCTCTTGCGAGTGCAGGATTATCAGACAAGGATCGAAAAGATATTAAACGAATGGTTGAATTAGGAACGGATGCTTTGGCTGTTTCTTTTGTTCAATCAGAAAAAGATATTGAAGCCGTAAAGCATGTTCTCCCTAAAGATTCAAAGATATTTATTATTGCCAAAATTGAAACAGCTTTAGGAATTGAGAATGCAGAAAAGATTTTAGAAGTAGCTGATGGGTTAATGGTTGCCAGAGGTGATATGGGACTGGCTATTCCTATTGCTGAAGTTCCTCATATTCAAAAAAGACTTATTAACTTGTGTCTTGCTAAAGCAAAACCAGTTATTACAGCAACTCAAATGCTTGAGTCCATGATTAATGCTCCTATTCCAACTCGAGCTGAAGTAACAGACGTTGCAAATGCCATTTTAGATGGAACTGATGCTGTGATGCTTTCTGCAGAAACAGCTAGTGGCAAATTTCCCGCAGAAGCTGTTCGAATGATGGTAAAAATTATTAGAGAAGCCTTAAGTCATGTAACTCCACGAATCTATAGTGAAGATGATTCTGTCAGTCATGCAGTGAGTGCAAGTATTGGAGAGATTGCTGATCAAATTCATGCCAATTTAATTGTTGCTTTCACTCAAAAAGGAGTAACAGCCAGAAGAATTTCCAGACACCGTCACCCGCAAACCATTATTGCACTTTCTCCTGATCAAGCTCATGTTCGAAACTTAAATTTTTCATGGGGAGTCCATCCTCGTCTTATCAAAACTACAACAGGATTTATGAATATGCGAGAACAAGCTCAGAGAGTTGCAAAAGATAACGGAATTTTAAATCTAAAAAAAGGTGATCCGTTTGTTATCGCAGCTGGTATGCCATTTGGGAAAACGGGATCAACAAATATGATCTTCGTTGAAAGAGTCTAATCTCATGCGGGCTGAAGTAGAATATAAAAAAGTTTTTCAAGAACGAGTTGATTTTTTTCCACACAGAGTATCAATACGATATATCAGAGCTGTTAGTAAGTATCGCCTCGTGGACAGAGTATCATTACTGAATGATATTAATAGACAAAGAACGGGTTTATTTCAGAACCTACTCGAACTACGAGAAGGAAAGGGGATCTCAAATCCGGTTGATCTTACAAAAGAATATTTTAACAAAGTATTCAGTAATCTGTTGATTGACAGAGGTCTTAATAATTTAGATGGTGGGAATATCGATTTATTCTTAACTGATATTGATATGGCAGCAGGTATAAAAGATATGCTCAAATGTGTTCAAATTACTCATTCTTTTTCAGGACAACAAGTAAGTTACTATCAAGCAGAAGATTATAAAATTACCAAAGCTCTACTCCTTTTTGATCCAACGGGAAGACTTCTTATACGGGAAGCAGCCAACAGAGTATATGGGAGATATTCTGCATTTAAAGCTCGACCTGCTCCAAAAGGTTTTATTCCTCAATATATGCGAATGGGTGCAGAGGTAGTTGAAGCACTTTATCCTAGAATCTACTCTGCTGCAAAGAGTATCCAAAAAGTAAGTTAACGTTTCTCAAGTACTTTAATTTGATCTCTAATTCTCATTGCTCCCTCAAAATCTAATCGCTCAGCGGCCAGTTTCATTTCTTTTCGCAGCTTTCTCATGACATCATTTTTTTCATCGGGTAACAAAACTTCTTTAGTTCCAAGCTCAACTAGTCGATCTAGTGTTCGTAACTCTTCTTGTTGTTTATCTTCCTCGACTAATCGATCTCGAACCTCTTTCTCAATGGAGACTGGGGTAATGTTATGTTTTTTATTATGTGCCAATTGAATTTTTCGACGTCTCTCAACTTCCTCTATGGCTTGTTGCATAGAGTTTGTCGTTCTATCTGCATACAAAATAACTTGAGAGTCTACATGGCGTGCTGCTCGTCCCATGGTTTGAATAAGAGAGGAACGAGATCTCAAAAAACCTTCTTTATCAGCATCAAGAATGACTACTAATGATACCTCAGGAAGATCTAATCCTTCTCGGAGTAAGTTGATTCCTACTACTACGTCAAATTCTCCTCGTCTTAACTTATCCAAAACATCCTGGCGATCAAGAGTGATAATATCTGAATGAAGGTAGGCTACTTTTATTCCTTTTTCCTCAAGATACGTTGTTAATTCCTCAGACATTCGTTTAGTAAGAGTAGTAACGAGTACTCGTTCTTTTCTAGCAGTCCTAATTTCAATTTCCTTCATGAGATCAGGAATTTGTCCTTCTGAAGGTCTAATAATAATTTCTGGATCTACTAAGCCAGTTGGACGAATGATTTGCTCAACAATTGTATCTTCGTTTTGTTGAGAAAGAGAGACTTCGTATTCATTGGGAGTTGCACTTACATAGGTTACTTGTTTTACTTTTCTCATAAACTCATCAAAACGAAGTGGTCTATTATCAAGAGCTGAAGGGAGACGGAAGCCATAGTCAATAAGGGTTTTTTTCCGAGCTTGGTCTCCGTTATACATGCCTCTAATCTGTGGAATGGTGATATGGGATTCGTCAACGACCAAAAGCCAATCTTTTGAGATATGATTAAAGTATTCAAGAAGGGTATAAGGAGGCTCTCCAGGTTTTCTATCTTCAAAATAAATGGAATAGTTCTCAATTCCATTGACATATCCTACTTCTTTTATCATTTCCAAATCATAATGAGTTCTCTGGGTGAGACGCTGCGCTTCAAGAAGTTTCCCTTGGCTTTTTAGAAGAGTAACTTGTTTGTCCATATCAGAGTTGATGTGCTCAAAGGCATTCTTGTATGTTGCCGGATCTGTCATGTAGTGTTTGGCAGGATAAATAGTAGTTTTCTTCAAAGGGTTAATAATTTGACCAGAAAGAGGACTAAATTCTGTTAAAGATTGGACTTTTCCGTCCAAGGTTTCAATTCGAATCCCGTTCTCCATATAGGCAGGAAATAAATCAATCGTTCCTCCACGAACTCTAAATGAGCCTCTTTTAAACTCATAATCGTTTCGACTATATTGCAAATCAGATAATCTAACGAGGATATCTCGCATATCAATTTTGAATCCTGGAAATAGCTCAAGAACAAATTTTCCATATTCAATAGGAGAGCCAATATTATAGATACATGAAACAGAGGCAACAACAATCACATCTTTTCGGGTGAGAAGATTTGCCGTTGCTGAAAGTCTTAATCTGTCAATTTCCTCATTAATCTCTGCTTCTTTTTCAATATACGTATCCGTTTGGGGAACATACGCTTCTGGTTGATAGTAGTCATAGTAGGAAACAAAATAGGAAACGGCATTCTCTGGGAAAAAGTCTCGAAATTCTTGGTAGAGTTGTCCAGCAAGGGTTTTATTATGAGAAATAACGAGAGTTGGTTTTTGGATATTTTGGATAACATTAGCCATGGTAAACGTTTTTCCAGAGCCCGTGACTCCCAGAAGAACTTGGTTTTCAATTCCTTTTTGAATGTTTTTTGTGAGTTTCTCAATTGCTTGGGGTTGATCTCCAGTAGGTTTAAAATTTGATTTTAGTTTAAAATCCATCGATCTATTCTACCATATATTCCTTTTTCTCTAATAATCCCAGTTTCAATTCTAAAATTGGGTGAATTTTAATATAATTTGATATAGAAGTAGCTAGTTGACAAAAATATACGAAACTCGTATATTTTATATAGATCTCAGGAAGATCAATAAAAACCAAATGGCTGGCGTATTATATCGAAAAGAAAGAGAATTACTCGAATTTATTGCACATTGGCAGAATGTGTACGGGTATTCACCAACTCTTAAAGAAATGGCTGAAGGGACAGGGCATAGAAGTGTGTCTACTGTCCATGTTATTGTCAGAAACTTAGTTGATAAAGGGTACTTGCAAAAACATGAAGGCAATACTCGAATACTAAAAATCATAGATAATGCTGCTATAAAACCTATGATGGGAGTGAGTTCCTCTGTGGAGATTCCTTTTATGGGCTTTATTGCAGCAGGAAAACCATTAGAAGCTCATGCGGATTCGAATGCAACTTTCCAAGTTTCGGCCTCATTACTCTCAGGAAAACATACAGCATACGTCCTTCAGGTAAAGGGAGAATCAATGATTGAGGATGGTATTATGGACGGAGATTACGTTGTTATTGAACGTGTTCCTGAAGTAAGAAATGGAGATATTGTAGTTGCGCTTGTTGATGACAACTTGGCAACTTTAAAAAAGTTTTATAAAGAGGGAGAACAAGTAATTCTTAGACCCGCAAATGCTAAGATGGATCCTATTTATCCAACTACGGTCAAAATTCAAGGAAAAGCAGTAGGACTTGTCAGACGATTCTAACTCTCTTTTTTTGAATAGATTTCCTTATTCCTCCTAGAAATTCTTCATTTTTTCGACAAGAATGACTTTTTCTCTGTAAAAAGGTAAGACATGCCTCGACATGATACAATAGGTCATGGGAATTTTATACATTGTTGGAACACCAATTGGAAATTTGCAGGATATCACTATCAGAGCACTCACTACTCTTTTTCATGTGGATACGATTGCTTGTGAAGACACAAGACGAACAGGAATTTTGCTGCAAGAACTTGAAAAACACTACAAGCAATTTGTTTACTCTGAAGATAGAGCTCTCAAGAAACCAAAGTTTCTCTCTTATTTTGAACAAAATGAGCTGAGACGAATCCCAGAGATTCTTTCTCTTCTTATTAATGGACAAGATATTGCACTCATTTCTGATGCTGGAATGCCTGCAATCTCAGATCCTGGATTTAAACTTATTAGACAAGCACGACTTCAAGATATTCCTGTTGAAGTAATTCCAGGACCAACTTCAGTTGTTACCGCTTTAGTATCCAGCGGATTACCAACGGATAAGTTTATGTTCTTAGGGTACCCACCAGCAAAAAGCGGACATCGAAAAAAATTATTCCAACAACTAAAAACTACTCCAGATTCAATAAAAGTAACTGCAATTTTTTTTGAAGCTCCTCACAAGTTGCTCAAAACTCTTGAGGAAATGTATGAAGTGTTTGGGGATATTGAAGTGGTTTTAGCTAGAGAGTTAACTAAAATACATGAAGAAACAAAAAAGGCGAGAGTATCTCAGCATATTAACGACTATAAAAAAGCTCCACCTCGAGGCGAATTCGTTCTCCTTTTCCACCTTGCCTAACTTTCGTTTCTCGCAAATTGACCAGTTTGTTTCGCTTTTTTAAAGTTGTAAGCAAAAGAGACAAAACTGATAATGAGGTAAACAAGATTCAATAGGCTAGCATAGCCAATTAAATTCCAATTTATTTGTCCCGTAGAGATTACCTGACGAGAATTTTCAAAAATATAAGTTGGAGGAAGAAGGAAGGCTAATTCTTTTATAGGAGAGGGAAGAATGGATACGGGAAAAAGATTTGCAGTGAATGGTTGAAATAGAAAAATGAGTCCCCATGCTAACGCTTGAATTTTTGTACCATAGCGAAAAATGAGTCCCACCATAAGTATTCCTAAAGAAATTCCTGACATACATAAGTTAATAAACGTAATGAGTAACACTAAAGGAGTTAGAGAAGTCAGAATATTATAAGAAAAGAATAGAATACTCATTAATGAAAGAAGAGTGAATAAAAGGAAGGCTTTGATAAGTGAGGAGAAAATAAGAGCTGTAAAATATTCTCTAACTGAGATAGGTGTCATGAAAATATTACTCATATTTCTTGACCAAATGTTCCAAAGAGATCCAATACTAATGGAGTATTGAGTGATAAAAACGATTTGCCATAATAACATTCCAGAGAGTAAAAAGATGGCAGCTTGGTTATTCGAGCCAGTTAAGTACAAGGATAGATATCCAAAAATGACGACATTAATTGTTGGAAGAAGAAAAATATCAAAAATTGTCTCTAAAGAATTTTTGAGGATATATACTTCCTGAAGAATAATGGCATAGAATCTATTTCTCATTGGTTTCTCCTCTCGCAAGCTGAAGAAAAAAGTCCTCAAGCGTAGGTTTTTTTACATCGATATCAGTAAGACTGATTCCAACATGAGTCATATCATAAATAATTTGAGGAATATCTTTCTCAGTTGTTTGAACAGAAAAAGAATGAGCATTTAAAAATGTATAGGAAAGTTTTCTTTTTTCTAAGAACTCAGTCAATTCTTTCTTAGGAGCATCAGCAGTGAGAATGAGTTCAACTGATTTGAATTGCTTAGTTAGTCCAAGCGGAGTATCCTGTGCTACAATTTTTCCTTTATTCAAAAAAATTACTTCATCACATATTCGAGTTACCTCATCCATCTCATGACTTGTATACAAAATAGAGAGACCCTTTGTTTTATTTAACTCCTCAATAAGAGAAAGCGTTTTATCTGCAACATCAGGGTCTAAAGAGGCAGTTGGTTCATCCATCAGAACAAGTTCGGGATCATTAAGGAGTGATTTTACAATATTCACTCTTGTTTTCTGTCCTGCTGATAAATTCATATACTGTGTATCCATGAAAGGATCAAGAGAGAAATAATCTGAGAGTTCTTTTATTTTCTTTTTTGGATCAGCTAGACTATACAGATTGGCAAAGACTAAAAGATTTTGATATGCAGTTAATCTATTTTGGAGATTATTAAATGAAGAAGTGAAATTCATTCGTTGTAAAATAGCGGTTTTATGAGTTTGGTAATCTTTTCCAAAATAAGAAATCTTCCCACCATCGGCCAGAGTAATTCCAATAAGCATCTGAATAGTTGTCGTCTTTCCAGCACCATTTGGTCCTAAAAATCCAATAATTTTTCCACGAGGTACAGAAAAGGAAATATCATCAACTGCTGTATATGTCCCGTACCGTTTTACTAAATGAGAAACATCCAATACTGTATCCATCTTATTATTATACGTGATTTACCAAAGAATAGGTATTTTGTATACTATCTTTATGGAAGAGCTAGTTAAAAAGTTAGAAAAAGAGATTGAGGAAATTAAAATAAGAAATCAAAAGGTTGAAAAAGAGAAAGCCTGGGAGACAAGCAGGACACGAAAAGTTTCAATAGCTTGTACTACGTATCTTTTCATTTCGTTGGTGCTTTTTATGTTGGGAAATGAAAATCCTTTTCTTAACGCTATTATTCCTGTTATTGGCTATAGCTTATCAACGCTTTCTATTTCTCTTATAAAACAGAGGTGGCTTCAAAATCTAAAATAGTGACTCTCCTGTCATTCCAAAAGGTTTTTCTACATTGAATAATTTTAATATTGTTGGTGCAATATCAGCAAGGGTTCCATTTTCCCGTAGAGAAATTCCTTCTTTAGTAATGATAAGAGGAACTGGGTTAAGGGTGTGGGACGTAACAGGTTGATGGGTTGTCTCATCAAACATTAACTCAGCATTTCCATGATCGGCAGTAATAACGGCAATTCCTCCACGCTTGAGAAGCGGAGTAATGATTCGTTCAAGTTGTAAATCAATGGTATGAATTGCTTTAATCGTTGGTTCCCATTTACCGGTGTGTCCTACCATATCAGCATTTGCTAAGTTGATGGCAATAAAATCAACTCCTTCATCAATTGCTTGAAGTGTTCTCTCTGCAATTTCTTTCGCTTTCATCTCAGGTGCTAAATCGTGTGTTGGAATATCTTTTCTACTTTCAATCAAGACAAATTTTTCATGAGGGTGTTCTTTTTCAATCCCACCATTTAAAAAGTACGTAACGTGAGCGTATTTTTCTGTTTCAGCAATATGTACTTGGGTTCTTCCAGCATCGGATAGTGCTTGGGAGAGGGTCGTTTTAATTTCCGGAGGAGGGAAAAAAACGACACTGCCAATTTTGGGATCATACTGAGTCATAGTGACAAAGCACAAATTAGCATCTGGTGCTCTTTTGGCTATTTGCTTACTTAATTCCCTAGCCCTATCCGGACGAAAGTTGAAAAAAAGAACTCCGTCATGGCTTTTAATAACAGTTGGAGTTTTTCCATCAGGGGAAATATTGGTTGGGAGGATAAATTCATCAGTTATTCCTGCTTTATAGGAAAGATCAATAGCTTCCTGAATGGTTTTGGGATAGGGAGGATTCCCTCCTTCAAAAAGAATTTTTTCTGTTTTTTTAATTCGATCCAGATTATTATCCCGATCCATTGCATAATATCTTCCAGAAATACTTACAATCTCTCCAAGTCCAATAAGTTTTATTTGTTCTTCTACATGAGATACATATTCTTTAGCACTTTGGGGAGGAGTGTCTCGTCCATCTGTAAAGATATGAATTACCACTTTTTTTATTTCTTCTTGTTTTGCAATAAGAAGAAGTTGATGCAGGTGATCTTGATGACTGTGAACTCCACCTGGACTAACTAATCCTAAAAGGTGAAGGGTTCCTTCGTACTTTTTTAAATGCTCAATTAAGGTGTGAAAGGCAGGGTTATTTTTTACTTCACCTGTTTCAAATGCTTTACTAATACGAACCATGTCGGTATCAATAATTGTTCCACACCCAATAATGGTATGTCCAATTTCACTCGTTCCGATATTCTTATCAGGGAGTCCAACCTGTGTCCCGCTGGCAGGAAGAAGCGTATGGGGGTAGGTATTCCAGAGGGAGTTATAAAAGACAGGGTTAGCTGCCGCAATGGCGTTGTAGGTGGAATCTTCTCGATATCCCCATCCATCTAAAATAATGAGAAGAACTTGAGGAACTGCAAGGTTTGACATGAATTATTGGACCGTTTGTATCTGTTGTTCAATTTCAAGTAATCGATTATATTTAGCGACTCGTTCTCCTCGTGCTGGAGCACCAAATTTCACGTAATCAGCAGACATGGCTACAGCAAAATCAGCAATAAAGTCATCATTTGTTTCTCCACTTCTATGAGACACAATGACTTTAATTCCAGCCTCTCTTGCCATTTCGATAACCGCAATCGATTCACTCACGCTTCCAATTTGGTTAGGTTTAATAATAATGCCCCTAATGGTGTTTTTGTCCAGAGCAAGTTGCAGTCTTAAAGGATTTGTAACAGTCAAGTCATCTCCTGTTAAAATGGTTTCTTGATCTGCTCCCGCATATAAAATATTCCAACTTTCCCAATCGTCCTCGCCAAACATATCTTCTAAATAGACGATATGGTATTTTTTAATAAGGTCTTTATAGATCTCAGCCAACTCTCCTCCCGTTACAGGAGTTGCTTTATCCATGAGTTTATATTTTTTTCCGTCAAAAAAATGATTTGCTGCTGCATCAATTCCGCAAAAAACATCATAGCCTAATCTATATGAGGAAAGCTCAATTGCCTTAGCAACTGTTTGGAGTGCCTCTTCATTACTTCGAAGAGCAGGAGCAAATCCTCCTTCGTCACCAACTAGAGTGAGAGCACCATTTTTTTGCAAGAGCTCACTTAGTCTTTTATATACGGTTACTCCCATAAGGAGGCCTTCTGAGTATGACTTAAAACTTGCTGGAGTAACGATAAATTCTTGCATATCGATATTGTCTCCAGCGTGGGCTCCACCATTGATGATATTAAAAAGGGGAGTAGGGACTTTCAAAACGGTGTTCTCACTGTTAATAAATTGGCGAAGGTAGAGATATAAAGGAATTCGAGCAGTAGCTGCTGCTGCACGGGACACTGCCATAGAAACAGACAAAATGGCATTGGCTCCAAGAGTCATCTTATTACTTGTTCCATCAAGTTCAATCATTTTCTGATCAATTTGAGCTTGTTGGGTGATATCCATCCCCAAAAGAGCTGGAGCAATAATAGTATCAATATTTGCAATTGCTTTTAGCATCCCTCCTCCTGAAAATCGATTTGGGTCATTATCTTTTAGTTCATAGGCTTCATATGTTCCGGTTGAGGTTCCACTTGGACAACTAGCAATGCCTTCAATACCTTCATTTGTGATAACTGTTACTTTTAAGGTTGGGTTGCCTTTGGAGTTAATAATTTCTGATGCGGTAATTTGGGAGATTGTAGGCATAACGGGCTTATCGTAACATGTTCTTTTCTATTTTGGCAATAGTCTCTCGAGTCGAATCAATCACATCAGGAGAAACAGAGACACTTGTTACTCCCCATTTAACTAGTTTTTCTAAAAGATCAGGATAAAGAGATGGTGCTTGGCCACAGATAGAAGCTGTAGCGCCATGTTTTCTGGCTGTTTTAATTGCATGCTCCAGTGCCCAGAGAACTGCTGGGTTTCTTTCATCAAATTCTCTGGCTACTTCACTATTATCTCGATCAGTTCCTAAAATAAGCATAGTTAAATCATTTGAGCCAATAGAAATCCCATCAATCCCGACCTTTAGAAACTCTTCCAGTAAGATAACGTTTGAAGGGATCTCAACCATCATCCATAATTTGAAAAGAGGGGAGCGAACAAGACCGGATTTAGTAATAATTCGCTTTACCTCCTTAAGCTCTGAGACATTTCGAACAAAGGGAACCATCATCCACAGATTTTTTAAATTCTTTTGATTACGAACTTTTTTAATGGCTTCAAGCTCTAACTCAAATACTTGAGGATCATGGATATAGCGAAATGCTCCTCGATATCCAAGCATAGGGTTTGACTCCACTGGTTCATATGCCTTACCTCCAATGAGATTTCGATATTCATTGGTTTTAAAATCAGATGCACGATACACGACTGGACGAGGATAAAAAGCTTTGCAGAACTGCTCAAGCTGGTCGGCAAGAGTATTAATAAAGACATGACGTTTCCCGTCATGAATAAGTTTTTTTGGATGAGTTCCAATTCCAGCCATCATAAACTCAGCTCGCAAAAGCCCTATTCCATCAACGTGTCTTTTGCCAATTTTCTCGGCAAGTTCAGGCTCAGCCAGATTTACATACACTTTGGTAGCTGTTTTGATATTTGGATGAACTTCTGAGTCTATAGAGTGAGAAGTAGTAAATCCTCCCTTATAAATTTCACCAGTTGTTCCATTAACCGTTACAATCATATCTTCTTTGAGAGTTCTTGTAGCGTTTTCGGCTCCAACAACAGCAGGAGTTCCTAGTTCGCGAGACACAATAGCAGCATGTGAGGTTCTTCCTCCTTTTTCCGTTACAATAGCTGCAGCTTTTTTCATGGCTGGAACGTAATCTGGATTAGTTTGTGGAGCAACAAGAACGTCTCCGGGTTTTACTTTTCCCATATCATGAGCACTCTTAAGAATTCGAACTGGGCCACTCGAAATTCCAGGAGAGGCCGGAGCACCAGTTAAAAGAAGCGGAAGGTGAATTTCTTCTTGTTTAGCAGCTTGTTTGGTATGAGTGGTTGTTATTGCTCTTGTTTGAACAATATAAATCTCACTTCCTGCAATTGCCCATTCAATATCTTGTGGGAAGAAGTAGTGTTTTTCCAATTTTTGTCCCCAGACGGTTAGAGCAATCATTTGGTTGTGAGTTAATTTTTGTCTTTTTCCTACTCTCTCAGAAAGTTTTTTCTCTACATTCTTCCCTTTCTCGCGAATATACATCACGTCTTGAGTCACAACTCCCACTTTTTTCACTTCTAAATTTTTCTTATCCACTTCATAATGATCTGGAGTTACTTTTCCTTGAACAATATATTCTCCAAGTCCATATACAGCCTCAATTACAGCAGTACTTTTGTCATTAGTAACAGGATCAATAGTAAACATAATGCCAGAAATTTCTGATTCAACCATTTGTTGAACGACGATAGCAATTCCTACTCGAAAATGATCAAACTTTTGTTCGTGACGATAAAAAATTGCTCGTGGTTCAAAAAGAGACGCCCACGCCTCTTTTACTTTTTGAATAAGATTAGCATCCCCTTTGACGTTTAAAAAGGTCTCTTGCTGTCCTGCAAAAGAGGCAGTAGGCAAATCCTCAGCCGTTGCACTTGACCTGACAGCCACCAAAGGATCTGAAATATTTGAGGAAAGACTGCGATAGTAGTGATAAATCTCATGAATCAACTCTTCATCCATGTCTTCTTGCATGATAATTTTTTTGATGTGATTTGAAACGCTTAAAAGAGAATCTGGACGTTCAAAATCAGCTGTTTTTAACAGGTGGTCAATACGTGTAGCTAAATTATGGTCCTTGATGAATTGGAAATAAGCTTTTGCAGAGATAATAAATCCTGGAGGGACAGGAAAGTGGGCTTGAGTCATCTCGCCAAGATTAGCTCCTTTGCCTCCGACAATTCCTACATCATCTTTTCCGACTTCTTTGAACCAATAGAGGTTGTGAGTAGATTTGGACATTATACCTATTATTCATGAAAATAGGATAAAACTCAAGGAAGTAGGTTATTATATCCTCCTTAACTGACGAGAGAGATCATCAATAACTCTCATTAATTCTCCAAAAGTAAATGTATCAGATCCTAAGGTAATTCGATTTACTCCAGCAAAAAGATGAGTGGCTTTATACGAATGAGGATCATCAGGTGTGTTAAACACATCTTTTGCATTGTAATAGCCTAGTTTATAGCCAACTTTTGAAGCAAGTCCTTCAACACCATGGGGGTAAGTAAGAAGTCTACGTGGGTTAATACGTGGTACTACAGGTAGTTCAGAAAATGTAACTTTTAGTCCTTTATTCTCAATGTCAGCTACTCGCACAGGTCTTTGATTTAAGTAAAACCTGTATAATGGGTCAGCTAAAAGTTGGTCACGTTGTGTCAGAGTCATTACTCGTCCTTTAAGATATAATTCATTTGGGGTATGAAGAAGGAGTCTTCTGAATATCAACTGAACACTATCATAGTGAACTGTATCTCGCACAATGATCTGATTGTGACGAAATTGAGGCAAGTAAAAAGAGAGTACAAGAGAAGGAGTATCTTTTCTTGCTCTTAAACTGGTCCCTTCATCAATTAGAAGCTCATCAGGCTCTTCACGACTGTTTTCTGTTCTTTCAGTTGTAACCATGGAACGATTATAAAGTAAATAGTCAGAACTTACAATTATAGGCCTAATGTCATATATTACTTTAATGAGAGTATATGAATACAACGGGAAGTCATTTAAAGTTGAACCTGCATCAAGATCAATCAAAGTTTCAACAGATGACTTTTCTGCAACATTAAGTGAATTGCAAGCTCTTCAAGCTTTACAGACCTCGTCTGTCTTTATTGGAAGAATAGTTGGTAAAACTGCCATAGAGCGGTTAACTTTACATAGTGAATGAAGCTGCTCAATATAATAGACTGGTAAAGTTACGAGAGAGATGTGGAAAGCTTCTTAGTAAACCTGTCGCAAATGATGAGCTATTAGATAAAGCAAAAGAATTGGCTTACTTTATGAAATGTCACTTCAAGGATTACGAGCAGAATTAGAGAGTTGGAAGAAGTAATTATTCTTCTTTCAATTTTTGCTTAAACCAATCAACCCATGGATTTACTGCAGGATTTTGATCATATCTAAGTCCAAGAAAAAGGGTAAGGTAGGATCCATAGAGAAGTACCTCCATAAAATCATCATAAAAGGTTTGTCCACTCGTTATAAATTCATGAATCATGTGCCCGTTTTGTTTCACGACATCAATAGTTAACTGCATTCTTTTTTTAATCTTTGGAGAATAATTTGGTGAATCAAGGCTTAAAAAGAATAGTGTTGAATTTTTTGGGAATTGGAGTCCTTCCATTAAATGATGATTCAAATCAGGTACAAGATAGAAACAAGAAAAGGCTTTACTTGTTTCGTTAAATTGATTCCTTATAATCTGAGCGTTTCCGGCTAAGTGTTCACCTGCAAGAATGACAGGAATCTTTCCAAAAAAGATCTCTGATTCACTCATGGCACGTGTTTTTATCTCTTCTTGTTTTTCACGAAGTCTCATTACTGCTTCTTTGATTTGTTCCTCCTCAACACTGATTATATGCAGCTTACTTAATAGTCCAATGAGTCCTAAAATACTGTACCCATTTCCAAGTCGGGGAACTCCTGAAGGATTAAGCGATCCATCAAAAATGTATGACGGAACGTTATGACTCTTCGCAAAGTTTGCTAAAGGTCCGCCTTTGGTGAGAATAACCATTTTGGCATGTTTTGCCAGTGCCTCTTCAGCACACGAAAGTACTTCCTCAGTGGTTCCTGAATAACTGGTGAGAACAACAAGAGTTGATTCATTTGTATAGGAGGGGAGGTGATAATCAGTAACAACTTCTGTTGGATAAGGCATTTCAACTCCTTGCAAAGCTTTAAGAACCAAAGCTCCATAAATGGATGCACCCATACCACAAAAAACAATAGTTTTAATGCCATCAATGGGAGTGAGCGGAAGTGCCATTACCTCATCCCAGGCTTTCTCCATCTGGTTAATCATATTATCCGTTGATCCATAAGTGTTTTGAGGATCAAGAGCTTGAATAGCTGTTTTATCGGTAAGGTCTAGCATATTAACTGGTTGTATTGGCTCTTTCTTTAGCTCTTTGTTCCTCAGTTTCATGAGGACGGGCATAATCATCTTCAAGTCGTAATGTTGTTCCTGCTTCAGGAGTGGATACTTCTACTACATCACAGTCTGTTACGGCTTGGTGTCTGTGTTTTTGTCCAACAACCATAGTATATCCTACGCCTTTTTCCATATGAATAATATCTAACTCTCCTTTGGAATTTTCAACAACTAAATCACACTCACCACTTGCTAGCCAATAACTTTCTTGTTTAGTGTCATGAATTTGCAAAGAGAGGCGGTGTCCTTTATTGATATGCATGATTTTTCCAAGATAGGGCATACCTTCTGGTACCCAGTGGAGTTCATATCCCCATGGTTTTTCAATGCGTTTTACGTAGGGAGTATTGGTGAAAGTTGATTTATCAATTTTTGTTAAATCAATCATACATTAGTGGCCACTTGTATCCCACTCTTTACTAACAATTTCAAATCTATCGAGTTTTTCTTTAAATACTTTTTTAATCTTCTCAAGTCCTTCCTGTGTTTTTGCCTCAAAACGAAGAACAAGAGTTGGAGTATTTGATGATGCACGAACTAATCCCCATCCATCTTCCATGTAGACTCTTGCTCCATTAATATCCAACATCTTGTACCCTTCTTGTTTAAACTCAGCGACCAACTCTTCAACTACCTTATATTTATCCTCGTCCGTTGTCTTTACTTGAATGGTGGGAGTTGAGATATAGTAGGGAGTTGATTCAACAATTTCTGAAAGTGGTTTATCTTGAGTAGATAAATACTCAAGCATTTTAAGTGCAGCAAACAATGCATCATCAAAACCGTAAAAATCCTCAACAAAGAAAATATGTCCACTCATCTCACCAGCCATGGCTGCTTGCTCTTCTTGAAGTTTGGCTTTGATATAGGAGTGTCCTGTTTTCCACATAATAGGAACTCCGCCATGAGCTTTAATATCTTCTGGAAGTGCTTCTGATACTTTTACGTCAAAAACAATCTTTGCCCCTGGTTTTTTTGAAAGAACTAATCGAGAGAGAAGAATAATATATCTGTCAGGCCAAACAGTATTTCCTTTCTCATCCGTTATTCCCAATCTATCTCCATCTCCATCAAAAGCGAGTCCAATATCGCATCCATTTGCCACTGTTTGTGCTCCTGTATCCTCCATCATGACGGTCCCGTCAGGATTGGCTGTATAGTTAGGGTAGGTGGGATCAACAGTGGTGAAATGTTCAACCACTTCACATCCGGTTCTTTTTAATAGATCTGGTGCAAACATGCCTGCTGTTCCGTTACCTGTATTTACTAAAATTTTAAACTTCTTAGTGATCTGTGTTCGAGTTAAAAGGTCTGTGATGTAGCTCTCTTTTGTGTCTTCTTTTCGAACTGTTCCTGGAGTTTCCGCGCTAATATAGTCTTCATTTTCAATAAGACTATAGAGTTCTTGAATTTCTGCAGACAAAAGGGTTTTGGAAAGGTCAGTTCCTAGCTTTACTCCATTCCAACCTACAGGATTGTGACTTGCAGTAACCATGAGAAGTCCTTTAACTTGAAATTTATACTGTGCCCAGTAACTCATAGGGGTTGTGACTGTGCCAATATCAATTACATTAATTCCAGATTCTGTTAAAGCTTTAATTGCTTGGTTATGGAAGCTTTCAGAAGTGGACCTAGCATCATTTCCGACAATTACTTCTGTGATTTGTTTATTATTTAGAATTTTGGCAAAGCCTTTTGCAATGTGGTAAATTGAGGAATCGTTGAGCTCATCTTCAGATTCGCGGCCACGGATGTCATACTCGCGAAACATGGTTTTCTTCAGTTGAGCCATAGGGTATCCGTATTTTAAAGTTTCAGTAAAAGAATGTCAATTTCTTTCTCTAAAGGAAGAGTGAGTCCTCCTGTTTTCATTTTCTTCTCAAGTATAAATAATTCAGAATATATTGCGTGCAGTTCTTTTTCTGAAAAAAGACTTGCTTGCTTTCTGATTTTTCCTTGTTGCCAGGGAGCTAGGCGTCTGGTTTCTTCAATACTTGATCCTGTTTGAAGTGCAAAAAGAAGTCTTACTTGTCTAATAAGCAGAAAGAAAATCATTTCTGGATCATTAGTTGCAAGTGACTCATGAAAAAGAGAGAGCATCTGTTTACTGTTTTTAGGTCGTATGCTATCTAAAAAGGCAAAAACATTTTGAGAGATCTTATGAAGAGAGTTAGTAATCTTTCCTAGATTAGTGATTGTTTTTTTATCTACTTCTTTTCCTTCCCAAAGAATAATCTCTCGTTTTCCACTATGCTCTGCTAGGAGTTTTACGATGGCTGCTAATTCATCCCCTTTTTTTTTAGTCAAAAGATTTTCAATAAAAAGAGGAGTATCTACTCCAAAAAGATTACTACTTCCAACTTCTTGGAGAAGTGAGGTAAGAGTTAGCTCATCTCCAGAAAGAGGAGTAACGTCTGTAAAAGGTTGTTGTTTGGAAAAATAGAGATCTCGAGAGGACTTTACATTGTCTCCATGGATAAGAAGAATCATAGTCGTATTTTACTTTTAAATAATTTAAGTAATTTATTTACTTCTGTATGCATTTTTCGATGTCTGGTTGTATGGGGGACCAGTGCTCCTGAGAAGTTTTTAGGAATATGTAAGAGTTCATGAATAAGTACCTTTTTCTTCTCTTCGTCTGACAGTTTATCATAGTATTTGGATAACACCTCAATCACATAGGCTGGTTTCTCATCCAGTGCTTGTTGAAAGATTTTTGGAAAGGCCCAACACCTGGCATAGGCTCTCGCTTTTGATCCTTGAGTTCGATAGCAAAAAATTCGATCTAGCTGTAAGTAGGTTAAATCAAGCGTATCGATAATCTCCTCGACTGCAAGTGTGACATCCGGTGCTTTTTCCCAATCCATATTAAAGTTTAAATATCCAGGCAACAGTTGTTTTTAATACACTGGCAACTGATGCTTCTTTTACTTTGTCCTTTGGTTGAGGAAAAGAAGCAATAAGTTCTGGTTTAGTTTTACTTTGACTTCCCAACACGTGTTGCATAACTGTTGGCTCTCCTGCTACTTTAGGAATTTCTTTAAGGACAGTGTGTTGGAGTTTGGGGAGGTTATTCTCACCAATAAAAGAAAATTTTTGGAATGGTCCTGCAGTAGCCCTGAGGAGAAAAGGAGTAATAGCAACAATATTTCCATCATTCCACACGGTCTCATACGCTTTTTTGTAATATCCTGCTGCTGTTTCGTCTCCAAGAACTTGGGCATCCCAGCCTGTTTCTGTGATAAAAACGGGGAGTTTTTTTGAAGTAAATTGATTGATATATGATAATTCGTACTTGAAACTAAAAATACTTTTTGTTGTTGAAAGAGTAGGGGGTTGAATAAAGCCAGGATTTGGATAGGAATGGGAAGCAAAACCATCAATCTGATTAAAAATTCCAGGATGAGATTTATTCATCTGATAAAAGAAGTTATATTGATCAATATAAGATGGAGCAAGTTGTGGCGCTCCGTTGTCCATCCCACTTGAAATAATGAAGAAGTCCTCACTTTTAGACTTGAACAGGGTGACACAATACGCGAGAATTTCTGCATACTCTGCAGGATTTGCTTCCCCTCCCCATTCATCTCCTCGGTTCACCTCGTTAAAGGCAATCACGTATCTGTTTTTCGTTGGCCAATTTAAAGAAGTCAGAAAGTTAGCAAAGTCCATCACATCTGCAGGAGTTGGTTTGCGCCAAACAGCCGTATTAAAGTAGTCTCCTTCTGTTGCTAGTCGGACAATGGGGATAAGATGGTATTTTTTCGCTTCGTCAAAAAAAGATTGCCATTTTTCTCTATCTTTGTCACCTGATTGGATAGGAATGAGAACATATCCCCAATCTCCTCCTTGTGTGTTTACTAAACTTGCTGCTTCTTGAAGTTCTGATGGAAAAAGAATGTGAATTCCTTGTTTGTTATTTGGTTTCTCAAGAGGGTTTTCAATAGCAAAAACTCGTGAGGGAAGCAAAAAAAGAAGGCTAAACAAAGAAATGGACAGTAGGAGTTTCATTGAGATACTATTATACCATTTTGCTTGATCAATTGATAAAATTTATCTTGACGAAATTTTTCAAAGATATACCATACAGGTATGGGCGAAAAATTATCTCTATCAATAGATACAAAATCACAAGTGAGACAGGCTACTCCTGAAGAAATTGCTAGAGCTGTAGACGCTTTTTGTGCCTCTCCTGAAGGACAGGCTCAGATTCTAAAAAGTCAGAAAGAGTGTGATGAAGCAATGCGTCTTCTCCGAAAAGCTCGACAATTAACAACTGCTCAAATTCGACGTCCTCGTTCTCCAAAGAGCTGGAAAGATCCATACGCTCGTTAGTTTCTCGTAACCTTGCCACTATAACGTTTATTATGCATACTGGATAAAGGCTGATTAAATTCAGTTCTGTTTTGTTGTATATGCATTTAAATAAGAAAAAGATATTCACTGCGATTGCCTTACTTGTTCTTCTTATTGCTATTCCCTTACTGCTTTTTGTGATTAGACAGCAACAGGATCTCAGACAGCGTGCGGATACAACGAAACAAGCAGGGAATACTGATACCTGTGGCTTAGTTCAGGTAAGTGTTTCAGAATCACCCATTTGCCCAGCAGTTGCCACAGTTTCTGGAGGAACGTTTATTCCCAAAAGTCCCTCCCAAACGAATAATGTTGTCTCGTATACCACAACCTATACACTTCGAAACACGGATACGCAAAGTCATAGCGTAAAATATCAAAAACAGTCATATTACTGTACTACTCCTTATGGAGTTCCAGGAAAAGATTTAGTGTCAGGAGATGAATATCCGTATTGTATTGATAGTCCCAAAATTAATGAGGTTACGGTTGCCATTGAGCCTGGTCAAACAGTTACCATTCCTGTGAGTGTAAGCTCTCCAAACAACTCGGCTTGTGGAGCCTTTCAAACTGACTTTACTATTTTAGCAATTGATGGGAATAACAGTTGTATTTATGAAGGAGAAAGTCCAAATGCAGCTAATGGAGGTGGGGGAGCCAGTGGATTTTGTATGACAGGAGTTTCTTGCAATACTCCAGTTGTTGCATCACCCTCTGCGACACCAACGATGACTCCAACTCCAACAGCCTCTCTTACTGCTACTTTGACTCCAACAGCTAGTCCAACGGCAACTCTTACTTTAACGCTTACTCCAACCATCTCTGCTAGCCCTTCAGCAACTCCTACAGGGACTTTGACACCAACTATGACTCTAACTCCAACAGCTTCTCTTACTGCTACCTTGACCCCAACAGCTAGTCCAACGGCAACTCTTACTCTCACTCCGACTCCAACAATTATTGCTATTATTCCAAGTCCTACTCTTGTCCCAACAGGCAGTAGTGAAATAACCGCTCTTATTGGAGTTGGAGGACTCTTAGTAATGTTTGTTGGTACATTAGTCTTCTTCATGCTATAATCTCATAGTATGAGTCTTGAATATTCAGAAGAACAGAAACTAGTGAATCTACGCGATAACTATGGAAGAGTAGCCTTCTTACCATCTGCTCATGAATCTCCGATGCTTACACTCTCAACAGAAAGAATCATTCGTGATTTATATTTTCTGACACCGTATATAGTCTGTCCTTCATCTGAGAGGGTACGATTAAATGCATTGCGACCATATTGTAGAGAAAGAATTGAACAACGAGTTAGAGATGTTTTTACATTAAGCCACAACACAGCAGAAGTCTTTACAAAGCATTTTTCTGATTGGTTTGAGGATGTCTATAATATATCTGGTTCTGATGATCAACGTACTAGTGAAACGGCTATGATTGGTATGGGATTTATCTTGGATGCTCAGATTCTAAAAAAAGGAAATGATTATTTGAAGAGAATTAATGCGGGTATTACTGAGGAACGATTTGGAGAAGTGTGGAAACGAGTTACTGTTCCTGAGGTGAGTAAAAAACCATTTGCTACTGCAAAAATGTCTACAAGTCCTTTAGTTTTGAACCCATTTCCTGATGAGCAGCAGGTCTTAAACCGTCTTTTGCCTCCCCTTTCTTGGGTCGTAAGTAATACTCTAAGGCAACAAGAGGCATTAATCGATGGTGCAACAAGTATGTATTATGTATTAATGGATATTGAGGATGAACTAAATGGCTAACTCTATTTATCTAACACCAGCTGGGTATGAAAAATACCAATCAGAAAAAGAGACTCTCTCAGTAGAGCGAATCACAGTGGTTGAAGATGTAAAAAAAGCTCGAGAGATGGGGGATTTATCTGAAAATGGGTTTTATAAAGCAGCAAAGGGGAGACTTCGATTTATTGATTCCCGACTTATGTTTCTTACTTCTCTTCTTACTCAAGCAATTGTTGGTGAAGAAAGAGGAAGGACCGATATCCGATTTGGCTCAACTGTTACTTTTACAGACGGAGTGAAAGAACAAAAATATCAACTTGTGAGTAGGTTTGAAGCTAATCCAAAAGAAGGGAAAATTTCTGTAGATTCACCCATTGGAAAACTACTATTTGGAAAGAAAAAAGGAGATATAGTTTCTTTTGAGTCTCCAAAAGGGGAAATTATCTACACTATTCTTCAATTGAGCTAATAGATAGAGTACAATACGCTTATGCATTCACCCTCTTTTTTTACAAAATTCTTGGTTTTCAAAATTCCTCTTTTTGTTCTTATAACACTTTTTATCCATCTTTTCTTGCTCTATTCTGGGAAATCTGCTTTAGCAACAGGAATTATCTTATTAGGGGTGGTACTGGGAAGTTACTCTCTCGTGATTGATACCCTTAAGTCTCTTCTTAAAAAAAGATTTGCTCTGGACTATATTGCACTCATTGCTATTTTAGTAGCTGTTGGGACGGGAGAGTATATTGTTGCTGGGATTTTAGCTTTGATGGTTTCAGGTGGGGAAACGCTTGAAGCATACAGTGTGGCTATGGCTAAAAAATCTCTTACTGCTCTGGTTGATCGTATTCCAAGTGATGTGGTGATGTGGATCAGAGAGTCTCCTGGGGAAAAGAAAAAATTATCAGAAGTGGAAATTGGAGAACTGATTTTTATCCCAAAAGGAGGAGTTGTGCCACTTGATGGAGAGTTAGTTTCTCCAACAGGGGAAACAGATGAATCAAGCTTAACAGGAGAACCTTACTTTATTGAAAAAGTGAAAGGAGATTTAGTCCGAAGTGGAGTAGTAAATATTGGGTCTCCTATGGTTTTGAAAGTAGTTCGGAAAGAAGTTGACTCAACCTATCACAAAATTGTGGATATGGTAAAAGATGCTCAAGAAGAAAAGTCACCTCTGGTTCGTCTTGCTGATCAGTACAGTACTATTTTTACTGCTTTCACTTTTGTTATTGCTTCGTTTGCTTACTTTTATTCAGGAATGGATCTCAAATCTGTTCTGGCTGTTCTAGCTGTTGCAACTCCCTGTCCTTTAATTATCGCTACTCCCATTGCTCTTTTGGGAGGAGTAAATGCCAGTGCGAAAAAGCACATTATCATGAAACGTCTTGCTTCTATTGAAGCACTATCTCGCGTAAATACGGTTGTTTTTGATAAGACAGGAACAATTACTTTGGGAAAGCCAAAAGTAATTGAAGTTGAAATAAAAAATAAGACGTATAGTGAAGAAAAGATTCTCCAAATTGCTCATGCCATTGAAAGGAGTTCTCTTCACCCCTTTGCTAAAGCTATTGTTGAGTATGCAAAAGAAAAGAAGACAAAATCTATTCGGGCAGAAAAAATTGAAGAAGTGATTGGAAGAGGAATTGAAGGAGAAATTGATGGGAAAATCTATTTACTTCATAAAACAAATGACACTCAAGGAATGGGAGTTATCCTTTGTTCACAGGACGTCCCTATTGCTCAATTTGGTTTTGCTGATGAGGTAAAGTCAGACTCAAAAGAGATTATTAGACACTTACATGAAGAGGGGATTCAGATGCACATTTTTACCGGAGACAAAAAAGAAGCAGCAGAACAAGTGGCAAAGGATTTAGGAGGACACGTTACCATAAAGGCTGAATGTACTCCAGAGGACAAACAAGAAGGAATTCGTGAGCTCAAATCACAAGGCAAAGTGACTGCAATGGTGGGGGATGGGATCAATGACGCTCCAGCACTAGCTCTAGCGGATGTGGGGATGGCTTATGGGAATCAAGAACAAACTGCAGCAACAGTTTCAGCAGATATTGTGTTTTTAGGAGGGGATTTTTCCTTGGTTCATGATAGTTGGAAAATAGCCAAACGATCAGTTGGAATTGCTAAACAAAGTATTGTCTGGGGAATTGGACTATCTGTTGGTGCCATGCTTCTTGCAGCTATTGGGCAAATTCCCCCTATTGTAGGAGCAGGAATTCAGGAGGCCATTGATGTAGCGGTTATTTTAAATGCACTAAGAGCAAGTAGAGTATCTTAGGTAGAATTTATTATTACGTAGGAGAATACACTATTTTCAAATACACAACGGTAATGAAGAGGTGTTTCGTCATTTTCTAGTTTCCTCTAATTCCATTCCAATGATTTTTCCATTATTCAATATAAAAGAAGCACTTTATCTTGGTAGAGAAGAAAACAAAGAGTATAGGGTGGAGAAATGATCATAAGTTTATTTTACTTTTTTCTTATTGTGTCTAAGTTTTAATCCAAATGAAGGAAGAGTATGTGAGTATACTAGTCTCACTTGTCCTCCGGCAGGTTTATATTCATCTATAAGGTATGAGTGAGCAGAAAAACAGCCTATTCGATTTTATGAAAAATGAGGATTTGTAAAGACTGTGAAGGTGATTGAAGATCCTGTTAGAAGATTATTTTCTAGGAAAATCATTCTTGAAATAGAGATAGAGTGGAAAAAGTGAGTCAGATGCCCCGCTGCTTAATCGCAACGGGGCATCTTCTCTTGCGATGGAGGATAGAGAGAAAGCGTTAGATCTCGAGAAGGAAAGTGATCTGGGTATCCTGGGGAAGATTTTTGAGGTGAAAGTTCCCATAGATCCCCAAAATCACCCGTTGTAGAATACTTCCCGTCTCAGTCTCTTGGACTACCAGCCCGACCCCCCCGAAAGGAGATACGCTGTCGCGATTCACGTCGAACTTGAGACGGATGTACTCGACATGTGTGGTGAAGGGTGTGAATGAGGGTTCTACTTCTAGGTAGACCCTCCTCGTCTGGTCCAACATATAATACCTTTCCCAGGGATTTCCGAAACACCTGTCCTGAAGGAAGGTGTTCATTGTCTCTATGTCCTGTTGAAGAGTTCGCTGATTCCAAGTGGCGAAGCCTCGTGGGTTTTCCGCTCGAGTGAAATAGTAGGAAGTAAACCCAAGCAAGGTCAGTATTTGCCTCTCTAGCTCTTCGCCTTCTTCCCTTGTAACCTTGTCTTTGGCTTGTAGCCTATTGACAAGATCATGGGGGTAGCGAAACGCTGCCAAATTGATGAAATCTGGGTACAGGTTTGCCCACGCAATGAGAAACTCCATGGAAGTTCGTACCTTGTTCATGGTTTTCCTCCCTTGTTTTGTCACGCTGTCAGAGTGAGCAGCATTCTAATTACATGCTATATAAGTAGAACGCTACTCACTACTTCTATCACTTTTAATGTGCAAGAGAATTAAAGATTTTAGATTCTCATATATTCCATCAATTGGAAGATGTGAAACTAAAACTAAAGGAAGTATAGAAGATTTTCTGTCCAATGTCAAACTATGGGACTATTTTAGGTGTGTGATAAAATGCGTGCAATATGGCTGATACAGAACTAGCAAAACGAAAAGAACCATTTGACTATTAGAAACTGATCAAGACGTAGAAAAAGCAAGACAAATACTGAGAAAAAAGGAAATTGAATCAAGCTATTAAAGTTAAGCCTTGAGTTTGTCTATGGCTTCAGACACTTTAGTTACTAATTCTTCAGATGAGGCATATTCTATAAAAACTTCACTTACTACTTTTAATGAGCCTGAAATTTTACTATCTTGTTTTGAGATACAGATAATTGGTTTACCAAACGCATCTGCCCAGCCTAGCTCTATTCCAAGTCCCGTTGCTGGATAGGAAACTTCAGCTATAACAATGTCGCAATCCCGAATCAGATCTTTAGTTTTAATGAACTCATCTGTTTCATGAGGAAGAAATATTTGATGAAGATTATTTAGCTCAGAATTTCTTAGGGGAGTATATAGTTCATTTCTGAAATCATAACTATTTGAATGAACTACATGTATTTTCATAATGCTAAACTAAACGTTTAGTTTTGTGAGCCGGGTGGGGGTCGAACCCACGACCAAGAGCTTAAAAGGCTCCTGCTCTACCACTGAGCTACCGGCCCAAATCTAAAAAAAGCTTATAGCTTTCAGATTTAGTCTTTGTATTATACCAATCTAGCAATTCCTTGACAAGCAAGCCTCGTGTTTCTAGAATGAGATCTAATCACATGACTATACTTTCGTTAGTTTTACACTTTATTCGAAAGGAGGTGATAGCGTGAATACAACTCTACCTACAGTTGGAGATAGTATTTTTACCTCTATTAATAGAGGTTTTATCTTAGCTGGTACTTTTATTCCAAATATCATTGCTGGAATCATTATTCTCCTTATTGGAATTATCCTTGGCTCTATTATAAAACGATTAGTTCTTGAAGTATTTCGAATTTTTCGTATTGAAGCTTATTTGAACAAATATGGAATTCCAGAAGGAAAAAAAGAATTTTCTTGGGGAGGAATCCTTTCTGAGATTGTTCGCTGGTTTGTTATTATCCTGTTTCTTATCCCAGCAGCGGATGTGTGGAGACTTCCACAAATTGGAATAATTCTTAATACCTTTCTTCTCTACATTCCTAATGTCTTTGTAGCAGCAGTAATGGGTCTTATCGGATTAGTCCTTGCACGACTTGCTCATGACGTTGTGTTAGCATCAACGAGAGAAATCTCACCAGATGTTGCACAAGCAATTGCATCGATTGCAAGATGGGCAATCAATATCTTTGTGCTCCTTGCAGTTCTTAATCAATTAGGAGTTGCACAAGATTTGGTTCGAATTCTCTTCACAGGCTTTGTTGCGATGGTAGCAATAGCTGGAGGAATTGCATTTGGTCTTGGAGGACAAGACAGTGCAAAAATGATTCTTGATTTCTTGAGAAAGAAATTAAAGTAATTATTTGTGCGAAAGGATAATTTTCGCTATAATAAGATCAGGCTATTTCAGAAATGGGGTAGTCTGATTTTGTTTGTATATGGCCCCATCGTCTAGCGGTCTTGGACGTCACCCTTTCACGGTGAAGATCGTGGGTTCGAATCCCACTGGGGTCACCGAAGGGAAGCACCTGCTTCTCAGAATCAAGAATAGGTTGATATATCGGGCTAATCGGGTCGTTTAATTCACAGTTCTCCCCATATACTGATTAGCCTCAAAAAAGTGAATACCCTAACGGAATTCGAACTTTATTGTTCTTGACCCCCAGAGTAATTCATGGAATACTTGAGTCATGGAAGATACTCAACAACAATTACTTCAACAGCCAATAATACAAACTCCTCTAGTTACACGAAAATCACATGTATTATTTATAGTACTTGGTGGAATAATACTGTTTGGAACTGGACTAATAGGAGGATATTTTCTTGCAACGAATAAACAAATTGTAAATCAACCTACACCCTCTATTACGCATATTACACCCACCCCAGTCTCTTTAGCAAACATTGTGACCACTAATTGGGCAGTATATACAAGCCCAAAGCTGGGCTTTCGTCTTAAATATCCTCCGCAGTATTATATTCGTGATTTTACAACTTTTTTTTATAAATTCAATCCTGCTCAACAAGATAGTGGATTCTTTTATATTACCGATATAAATAGTAATATGGATATTACAAAATCAAAATTATTAATTTCATTTACCCCTTTAAATTATGAAGATTTAGTTGAAACTGCTTCAGAATCAGGACGTTCGTTAGGTGACACTTCCAATTTGTCATTTAGAGAATATATAGAGAGGACTCTTCCTGGAAATGCTGGAGCCGATGGACCTCAAGGAAGTATTTTGAGTGATAAGATCTCTTCCATAAAATCGTACAGAACAGCTAATGGAATACAAGGCTATAAATTGTATCTGCATATGGTTGAAAGAAAACATATAAATGAAAATACAGAATTTATTAAAGGACCAATTTATGTACTTGATTTATCAACTAAACATATCCCGTCAGTCCGAGGTATAAAGATAGAATATGCAGGACCACCCTATGAGGTTGTTAATGAGTTAACAGATCAAGTAATGTTAGATATAGTTCAAAGTATAGTTGACAGTATAGGATTTTAAATCGAATAAGAAAAATCTAACCTCGTGAATATTTCATTCCGAGACTTGATAAACTGATCTCAATCGTTCCCAAAATGCGAGATATCGTTCGAACAGACTCCCTGTCAGGTCACCAAAGTTGTTTGATCATCTGCAAAATCCCTGATTAGGTTGAAGGAAAGCCATAAAGTAGTGTTTCCAAAAGCTAATGTTGTTATAGGAAGACCCTTTGGAAAAAGTAATGATTGAAACCGTTGTTTATTCTCGAAACTAAATTGTCTTGTGGTAATTCTTCTCTAATTTTTGGAGCCAAATCAATTCAGATGCCCTTTGCGCTTTTGACAATTGTGGATTTATGCGTATAATCTCAGCATATGTCTAATCGTTTTGAACAAGAAAAGAGTTTAAACAAAAGAACTCCTGAGCTTACTCCACCATTGTATAAGCATCCGATCTGGTGGCATCGTCATGGTGAGAAAATGCGCTTTGTTCGGAGTGAGTTTGAAGGCGAACTGCTTATACAAGGAAGTGCAGCCGAAGTAAAAATTTCTCGTGATCCTGAAAAACAAAGGTGGAATGTAGACTGGAAGGTAACACATACCAAAAATTGTTATGCTCAAGGACGTACGGAGTGGCAAGATGAGGAGTTTGACGGAGCCTTTGGATTGGTAGATTCTGAGCACCTCCATGGTAGTCATGTGTTAGCACGCTTCGGCGGAGATTCAGCTGAACAAGGCGGCTATATTCGATGGAGAAACTTTCTTAATATTCCTAACCCAGGAACGGGGCATGATTATGACCCCAATGTCTCAATACTTCTAACAGAAGAGATGGCGAAAGAAGCAACGAAGTTTAAAGAAGAGCACGTTGGACATCCACTTAATAGAGAATCTGCTATCCCTGCAACCATAGCAGAACTCCTTAAAACAAGAGTTTCTTGATTCTAGTATTTAGTGGTATTTAAGAACGAGAACGAAGTAGGCTCAGGCTGAAGCACTGATTTCCATGTTGGAGAGAAGTCTGAATCTGGTTTCAATTCTGAAATATTCAGGTCGTTTAGTCTTATAGTTTGCAAATTTCTCATTTTTATCCTATAATTATTCCTGTATTTCTTTATCTATTGATTTGGAAATATTGCCCTTTTAAAAGCAAGTAGGTTCCATTAAGTGGTACTGGTATCGATCACATACTGTGTGATGGGTTCCAGTACCAGGGTGGTATCTGGCAAGAGATACAGGAGGTTATCATGAATCGATCTAAGCGCGTGCACGTGGACCCGTACGCGGGTCTCCTTGCCAAATACATCAAGGATGGCGATGAGGCCATCCGTCAACTGGGCGGGATTCCCGAGCTCCATCTGGAACCAGCGCTCTACGAGCCCGATGAGTTTGAAAAGCATCTCTGCCGAGATGTTCTGGTGCTCGTTGAGAAGCACTACGGACTTGAGGTTAGGAAAGCTGCCGCAATTGCGGCAGGGGTAGAAGATGGGGAACCAGTCGAAGATGACTGGGATTTCAATCTCTATTCCGATGTCCTTCAGTATATCAAGAAGGTTAAGGGGGATAGTGCCGAAAGGCATCTTCTCCAACTCCTTGAATCGCGCTAACCACCAGTGGTAGGGGCGGCACTCTGCCGCTCCTACCATACACCAATGGAATAAATGAATAAAATATCAGTAATTCTTGAGAAATAGAAAGCTATCTCTTTGAGGATACTGATTTGTTCTTTCTTTAAATAATCTCTAATTAAGAGGTAACCTACTTGCTAACAATACTCATTTTAAATTATTAATTCTCCTTTTTGGTTCTAATTTCCAGATTACTTGTTTAAAAACACGATAAAGAGATTAAGAATCGTAGCGAAACTTACCCATACTAAATAGGGAATTAGGAGATAAGCTGACTTTCTATTCTTATTCCAGAAACTTTTTATTGTCAGTAAGATTGCAATCCAAAGTAAGACTATTTCTCCTAGTGCAAGCAGAGGGTTTTGAAGACCGAAAAAGAGAATGCTCCATAATGTATTTAGAGCAAGTTGAATCCAGAACCATTTGAGATTTGCTTTTTTCTCCCATGCAAGAAAGAGTGATATGCTCATCATGAAATAGAGAATTGTCCAAACAGGGCCAAATATCCATGAAGGAGGATTGAAAAATGGTTTATTAAGAGTGATATACCAGGTATTTACGGAGTTGATCGTAAAAATAGAACCAAGTATTCCAGCCCCCTGACATATGACAAATGCTGCTAAAAATTTCCAAAATTTATTCACATCTTCATGGTCTCAGATGGAGTAGAACAAGTCAATTGTAGTTTTTTTTGTTTTCTGTCAATTTCCCCTATAAAACAGGTATAATAGCGTGTATATGTTTGCCTCACGAGCAGGAGAAAAACTTGCACATGCCTTGGTTGAATTTAAAATGGATGTTACAGGTCTAACGGTTGCTGATTTTGGCAGTAGTACTGGAGGATTTGTTGATTGTCTACTTCAACAGGGTGCAAAAACAGTCTATGCCGTTGAAACAGGCTATGGAGAACTAGCTTGGAAACTTCGAGAAGACCCCAGAGTTATCGTGAAGGAGAGAAAAAATGCAATGCATATTGAACTTCCAGAAAAAATGGATCTGATTACGATTGATGTATCGTGGACCAAGCAACTCTTTGTTCTCCCAAATGCCATAAAAAATCTGAAACCAGAAGGAAAAATTATTTCCCTTATTAAACCTCACTATGAGGCAGATAAAAAGCTTTTACATAAAGGAAAACTGACTGATGAGGATGCACTCCTTGTTACCAAACAAACAATTAAACTTATTGAAGATACTTTACCACTAAGAAATCTCGGAGTAGTAAAGTCCCCCCTGCTTGGGAAAAAAGGAGAAAACAGTGAGTATCTTAGCTTGTGGGAGTGTCTTCCTACTTTGTAGCAACAGGTTCTAATCTATCTTCTTCAATAAGTGTGTGAACTAGTTTAAAAAGAGAATGGGTTTCTTGAATGGTATTTCTCGCAATGCTATCTATCATTCCTCTGTCTCTTCCAGGACCATAAGAAGGAGGAAATTGTGTAAGACTTCCATTAGGAGAAAATACTCCCATAACAGTTTTTCCTCTTGGAAGTTCCAACTGAAGTGAGATACTCCTCTCCAATCTTTTTCTCCATTTATCCATGATAGGATCTGGAACAGATTGATATCCTTGCGTTTTTCGAATGATGGAAAGATGTAAAGCAAAAGAAGAAGCTTCATTAACTAAATACAGGAGGTCTGCAGAATTAGTATTTCCAACAGAAATACAGTCAGTAAGAGTTGGGATAAACGTCGTATGGGTTTGTTCTTTAAGAAGGCCGGGGAAGAAAAATGTATCAACTCTATAAGGGATAAATCTACTATGAAAAAGTGGAGAAAAGACTCTTGCAAAGCTGGTATACAAACGTCTTCCGTCACTTACCACCTTCTCATTTGTTCGAAATTCACCGTCAATAAAGTAAGACGTAGGGTATCTTTGTGCGTCAAAAGGAAGCATACGATGGATACTAGCAAATTAGAAGAAAAAGACAAGTATATAGTTTGCTAATATTCGTATTTTCTTCTATACTGGATAGGTTTACTTTTCTAAAAGTATTACGCCTATGAACTCAGAGAAAATTACTATTAAAGGTGCGAGAGAGCACAATTTAAAAAACTTAGATTTAGAAATTCCAAAAAATAAACTCGTCGTATTTACTGGGTTATCCGGAAGTGGCAAGTCATCTTTGGCATTTGACACGATTTATGCTGAGGGACAAAGACGATATGTTGAAAGTCTTTCCTCATACGCCAGACAGTTTCTAGGAACGATGAAAAAGCCTGATGTTGATTTAATTGAAGGTCTGTCTCCTGCTATTTCTATTGACCAAAAGTCGACGAGTCGAAACCCCCGATCAACCGTTGGAACAGTTACAGAGATTTATGATTACCTTCGTCTGTTATTTGCCAGAGTAGGACACCCTCACTGTCCAAATTGTGGACGAGAAATCTCTCAACAATCAAAAGAACAAATCACAGCAACAATTTTGGAGTTAGGGGCCAAATATCCTGAGTTAAGTACACACAAACCAATCCGAGTTATGATTATGGCACCTCTAGTGAATGATCGAAAAGGAGAGTATCAAGATCTTTTTGCTTCTCTTCGAAAAAAAGGATATACCAAGGTGAGAATTGATGGGTACGTCTTTTCACTGGACGAGGATATTGTTCTTATCAAAACGAATAAACACACGATTGATTTAGTGCTAGATTCTCTCTCTCTTTCTAAAGATACAGATAAGACTCGATTGGCAACAGATGTTGAGCAAGCTTTGCAACTAGGAAATGGAGAGATGACTGTTGGAGTTATTAAAGATGCTTCATTTGAAATTCCAGATAAGCCAGTTGATGTTGAAGACGTCTTATTTTCGGAAAAATTTGCTTGCCCTGTGTGTAATATTTCTCTTTCTGAGATTGAACCTCGAATTTTCTCTTTCAATACACCACATGGTGCCTGTCCTCGTTGTTCAGGACTGGGGACGATTTTAAATGTTGATCCAAATTTACTTTTTAACTCAGCCTTAACGATTCGTGAAGGAGGAATTATTCCTTTCTTTGGAATTGCTGATGGAGATACGTGGTTTTCTCGTACCTTTCTTGTGTTTGCTGATGAAAATGATATCTCTCTTAGTATAAATACCTCACGTCTTACTCCAGAGCAAAAACAACTCATTCTAGAAGGAACAGGGGATAGAGAATATGTTGTTGAAGGAAAGAATAAACAGGGAAGAGACACGATGATTAGTGAGCCGTTTAAAGGAATTTCTTTTGAGCTAAGAAAAAAGTTTAGTGATTCTGATTCTCAGTTTATTAAAACACAGATTGAAAAGTTCATGAGATATGATACATGTCCGGAATGCCATGGGGCTAGACTTCGAAAAGAAGCATTATCCGTAACAGTCCACAATAAATCCATTGTTGAAGTATCAGAAATGGCTATCGGACAGGCTTTTGACTATATCTCAAGTCTTGCACCAGTTCTTTCTCCTCGTGAAATGGAAATTGCAACCTTAGTCTTGAGAGAAATTAAGCAGCGATTAAGTTTTCTGGTTGATGTAGGGCTTGATTATTTAACCCTTGGTCGCTCAGCCGCTTCACTCTCTGGAGGAGAAGCACAAAGAATTCGATTAGCCTCCCAAATTGGGAGTGGATTAACAGGAGTACTCTATGTCCTGGATGAACCGTCTATTGGATTACACCAAAGAGATAATACCAAACTTATTGAAACACTAAAGAGATTAAGAGATATCGGAAATACGGTAATTGTCGTTGAGCATGATGAGGATACGATGAGAGAAGCTGATTATATCTTTGATTTTGGACCAGGAGCGGGGATTAATGGTGGACAAATTATCGCACAAGGAACAGCTGCGGAGCTTGAGAAAGATCCAAATTCCATAACGGGAAAATATCTTTCAAAAAAGAAAAAAATTGATGTTCGGTCAATGAAGTTGGCTGATGATTCTTGGGTTAAGCCAAAAAATAATCATATTACTCTTATTGGAGCCAGTGAGCACAACCTCAAAGATGTGACGATTGATTTTCCACTCAATAAATTAGTAGTGGTAACGGGAGTGTCCGGAAGTGGAAAATCTACTTTAGTAAATGATATTTTGTTCCATGCCTTAATGCAGCTGAAAAACCCGTATCATCGGGAAAAACCAGGAGCGTATAAAGCACTGCATGGAGATGAGTATCTCAAAAATATCTTTGCTATTGATCAATCTCCCATTGGCAGAACTCCTCGAAGTAATGCGGTCACCTATACAGGAGCTTTCTCTTATATTCGAGATATTTTTGCTTCAACCAAAGAAGCAAAAGTGAGAGGATATGGTCCAGGAAGATTTTCTTTTAACGTCAAAGGCGGGAGATGTGAGGCTTGTGAAGGAGAGGGACAAATTAAAATTGAAATGCAGTTTCTCCCAGACGTCTATGTACAGTGTGAAGTGTGTAAAGGAAAACAATATACAAGTGAGGCACTCGAGATTCTTTTCAACGGCAAAAATATTGCAGATGTACTCGATATGAGTGTTGCAGAAGCACTAGATTTCTTCTCTTTCATGCCAGCTCTGGCTCACAAGCTACAAACTCTATTTGACGTAGGACTTTCCTATATCAAGTTGGGTCAACCTGCACCAACTCTCTCTGGAGGAGAAGCACAAAGAATAAAATTGGCATCAGAATTAGCCAAACGAGGGAAAGATGCACTCTATATGCTTGATGAGCCAACGACTGGACTGCACTTTGCTGATTTAGAAAAGCTTCTCATGGTACTAAAACAACTCGTCCAAAAAGGAAATTCTGTTTTAGTTATTGAGCATAATTTAGATATTATTAAAAATGCAGATTTTATTATTGATTTAGGTCCTGAAGGTGGAGATAAGGGAGGATACGTAGTTGCTACAGGAACTCCTGAGGAAATTGCTGCAAATCCTGAATCTTGGACTGGAAAATACCTCAAAAAAGTATTATAGATCTATCGATACTCTCAAATTGACAGAAATGTCTCATAGTTATATACTCTTCTTGCACAAGTTGTGCGCGTTCTTGAAAAGGGGGTAGAGATGGCACTACTCTATGTAGTTGATGATCTCGTAACACGTGCATGTCAGTTGATTGCTCGTTGGATCACAACAAAACTTGGGTTAAGCCCTGAGGGGCAGTTCTGGATCCTGTCAATTTCAACATTGGTAGCGAATTTTCTCTTTACACAAGAGATCCGCTTGCCAAGTTGGATGTTTGTGGCTGTTCTCCCAATTGTAGTGCTCGAAACCTTTGCTAAGTATGCTTTGTCATTCCTTTGGGAGGGGGTGCATCGGTGGGTTGATCTAGAAGAAGCAATCAACCCTCATAAAAAGTATAGCCAGGGGTACCTGGCTTGGTCGTGTGCGGTTTTAGGAGGATTTTTCCTCCTGCTTACTATAAAGGCCTCACAGGCTACGTATATCCTTCTCCTATTTGCAGGGCTTCTCTTAGTAGAAGCATACTTTCGTTTCTCAGAACGAAAGACTCTGGAGAAAAAAGGGGACAAAGTGAAGTCACCTACGCTCTTGAAATTGATTGAGCGTTGGAAAAAAAGCTTACGTCCCTCTCCCACATACTAAGCACCGCAAGGTGAGAAAGAGACGCCTATGGCAAATTCCTCTGCAAATGCGCAGAGCGAAAAACCCATGGTGTTATTCTCAATACCCCATGGTGCTTTTTTCGCATAATAAAAACCTCTTCTCTTGTCTCCACGCGTAAAGTTCGCTATAGTGGAGAAAAGATGTTTCTACGCAAGCTCCTTTTACTTTTTCTGTTTTCATTTTGTTTTTTCTTTTTTTCTCCTCCTGTCTTTGCTGCTGATAATTTTGATACCAGTTATAAAGTGATCTATGCAGTTTCTGATACGGCTAGTACTAAAGCTACATTGAATATCTCTCTTAAAAACACCACGAGTCAATTTTATGCCTCTTCATACAAACTCCAAGTTGGGTTTGAAACCATTGAAAATGTAAAAGCAAGTGATCCGGATGGACCAATTACTCCAAAAGTAACAAGGAGTGAGGAAGGGAATATTGTTGAGTTGAATTTTAATAAACGAGTAGTGGGACTGGGGAGCGTACTGCCTTTTATTATTACGTTTGATACTCCTGATGTTGCCGCAAGAAACGGAAAGATTTGGGAAATAAATATCCCAGGTATTACTAGTCAAGAAGACTTTTCGTCATTTCTTATTGATGTTGATGTTCCTGAAAGTTTTGGAACACCAACCTTTATTAAGCCCCAAACTAGTGGGACTGATCTTCACTTTACCAAAGCAGAGCTAGGGAAATCTGGGATTTCTATTGCCTTTGGTGAAGCCCAAGTCTATGATTTTTCACTGACTTACCATCTTCGAAACGGAAATGTCTTTCCGATAGAAACAGAAATTGCTCTCCCTCCTAGTACTAATTATCAAGAAATAGGAATTGATTCGCTGTCTCCACTCCCTACAAAGGTACGAGTAGATGAAGATGGAAACTGGATGGCTTCGTACAAATTATATCCTTCACAAAAAATAGATGTAGTGGCTCAAGGAAAAGCGGAACTTTTTCTTAAGCCGAAAAAAGATCCTCTCCCTGATGCACTCCGAGCAAAATATTTAGAGAAACAGCCCTATTGGCAAGTAGATGACGAAAAAATTAAAAAATTAGCAAAGGAGTTAAAAACTCCCCGAGCAATCTATGAATATGTTCTTCATATTCTCTCGTATGACTTCTCTCGGGTGACGTCCCAAAAGCCACGTCTTGGAGCTGCTAATATTCTTTCAAATCCTAGTTCTGCCGTCTGTTTAGAGTTTACTGATCTTTTTGTAACTCTTGCACGAGCTGCAGGAATTCCAGCTCGGGAAGTTAATGGATACGCGTATACTGAAAATTCCAAGCAACGCCCATTATCTCTTGTGAAAGATATTCTACATGCTTGGCCAGAGTATTATGACTCAGAAACTCAACGGTGGATTATGATTGATCCGACTTGGGGAAATACTACAGGAGGAGTAGATTACTTTGATATTCTAGATTTTGATCATTTTGTTTTTGTAAAAAAAGGACTAAGTAGTGCTACTCCTGTTCCTGCTGGAGGGTATAAATATGCAGGGGATGAGAATAAAAAAGATGTACTTGTTTCATTCTCAAAAGAAAACTTTTCTTATACTCTTTCCCCAGAGCTTACTTCTCGTATCTCTTCATCCTATACTTCAGGAATGGAGATGAAGGGAAGTATTATGATTAAAAATAAAGGACAAGTGCAACTCCCATCAACTGTTTTAACTGTACAATCTGACGGAATTCTCCCAGCTTCTCAACAGCGAGTACTCAGTGCTATTCCTCCTTTTGGTGAAATAATTATTCCTGTTAGTTTTGAAAAAATAGGGCTGTTTGAAAAAAAGAATGGGAAAATTTCCATAACCTATGGAAGTAGTGTAAAATCTCAAGATGTAGCAGTGATTCCGTTTTTCTACTCACTCTACTTTATAGGAGGTGTATTAGGTGCTGTATCAGCGATCACAATATTTACAATTGCCTACAAATCCGGGCGTTTACCGGTATTTAGACGTGGACAAAAAGGTCCTTTACGTGGGGAAGGCGAATAATCTTAAATCTCGAGTTTCTTCCTACTTTACCCAAAGTTATCTAGAGCCAAAAACTAAACAACTTGTTTCACAAATTGCTTTTATTCATATAACACCAGTTGATAGTGAGCTTGAAGCATTGCTTCTTGAAGTCTTTTATATCAAGTCATATAAACCAAAGTATAACTTGCGCTTAACGGATAATAAGTCCTATCCCTTAATTAGAATCACGAATAAGGAGGAGATGCCTTCAATTACTTTAGCGAGACGAATTGAAGATCCAAAGTCTCTCTATTTTGGTCCGTTTCCATCAAGCTCAAGTGTCAAAATGGTACTAAAGGTCATTAGGCGTATTTTTCCCTATCACTCAACGCTTAATCATCCCAAACGTATTTGTTTATATCATCATTTAGGCCTTTGTCCCTGTTTGCCGGTGAATAATACTATTGATGCTCGAAAAGAGTACAAAAAGAATATCAAGCGGATTATTCAGATTCTTGAAGGAGAATCAAAACAACTTCAAAAAGAGTTAGAGAAAGAGAGAGATAAAGCAAGTAAGGAAGAGCGATTTGAAGATGCTCTTACTCTACAAAAACAAGTAACTGCTCTTTCCTATATCACCCAACCTTTTCGAAGACCTGCTGAGTATCATGTTAATCCAAATTTGAGAGAAGATATTCGACATGCGGAGATGGAAGAGTTGCAACAGATATTAATAAAGGCTGGGTATACTGATATGCCTCTTCCACGAAAGATTGAATGTTTTGATATCTCTCATATTCAAGGAAAACTAACCGTTGCCTCAATGACAGTTGTGATTGATGGAGAAAAAGAAACAGCTCTTTATAGAAAATTTCGAATTCAACATGAAAAGACCCCTGATGATTTTATGTCGATGAGAGAAGTTTTGACTCGACGGTTAAAGCATACTGAGTGGGAATATCCAGATCTTCTTATCGTTGATGGAGGAAAAGGACAAGTATCTAGTGCTCTTGAAGTTTTTTTGGAGAAGGGAATTTCAATTCCTCTTATTGGTCTGGCCAAGAGAGAAGAAACAATTGTAGTTCCACTAACACATCCATTGATTCAAAAAGGAGATAACAAAAAAGATCCGTTTTTAGAGGTGCTTCTTCCTAACTCTTCAAAACCACTTCATCTGATCCAACGAATCCGAGATGAAGCGCACAGGTTTGCGATTACCTATCACAGACTCCTTCGCTCAAAACAGTTGGTTGGGAAAGACAAGTAGGAATGAATATGCTAATCTACTATAGATATGGGATCTGGGCAAGAAAAAGTAAAAAATTTATGGCGAAGACATGAAGAGGTTCTTGGATATACTGATCCTTCCCACATAGCAGATGATCCTGAAGTATTAACATTTCCTCTGTCAAGACAAAAGATCGAACGTGCATTCTCACACATGCCTATGCAAGAACATCTTTACCCAGGAGCAATCGATACAGTTAGAGCCTTACTTCATTCAGAGTCAAAAGACTTTATTATTATCTGGACTCATGGAAAACCAGACGTACAAGTATTGAAAGTAGAAAATTCTGGGCTTGGAAAATTGAGCGAGGAATTACCACCTCCAGATAAGAAACGTTTTGCAATTGATGCTTCTTTTGATAAAATGTCAAAATTTCCAAGCACATTGGAACATGTGACAAATACTCTTGGATTGACTACGTTACTCATTATTGATGATAAAGCAGGAAATATTGATAAAGTAGCTCGAATGGTACAAAAAGCCAAAGATGAGAGTACCATTCCCCAGGAGACGCATGTGGAATATATCTGGATTAACCAAGGAAGAGTAAAAGACCAGGTTCCTGATGGACATACTCTTGAGAGTTTTAGTCAACAGTATAGAACAATCTCAGATATTAGAGAGCTTGTTGAGATTAAAAAAGAAGATGACTTTCGCCAAACTGTAGGCTGGCTTATTGATCTTGATCATACCCTTATCAATACGACTTCTGCTAGAGAAGCGTTATTTGTTACTCTTGGAAGTGAGATAGATAACTTGTCACAAAAATAACTCTCCTTTTTCTCCGTAAAAAAGTCAAAAAAAATGATTTAGTTTCTCGTTAGAGTATACGTGTATGGAAAGTAGAGAAATGAAGCAGGGGAGTCATCTTGAAGATATTTTTGAAAATCAAAATATAACTGTTGCCTTTTTCCTGTTTCTGATTCTTTCCGCCCATCCTCAAGCAGTTTATCAATTCGAGGACTATCATATCTGGTGATATTTGAGACTTGTGCTGAGTGCCAAAGAGCATATTGGTCAGGATCTTTTGGCAAACTAAAATCCCCTAGATAAATCTGGTAGACCTGAGGAACTTTATCTACTTCCTCAAGAGTGATATGGACTCCTAGTTTCTTCCATTCTTTCTCAATAAGCTCAGCAGTGGACTTGTACTTACTTAAGTATTTTACGGTTAAAGCAGGAGGTTTTTGTTTTCCGTTTTCAGTAATGAGCGAAAGAAGTGCTTTAGCGTGAGGCATATCTTGGGTCTTATCTGGAAGTTCAGTGTTGAAAAAAAGTGAGGTATGGGGGTAAGGGAGATAGGCTCTTTTCCCTTGAGGAAATTCATTAGGGAGTGAGTATGAAAGAGCGTTACGAAGTCTTTTATCAGACATCAAACTATCTTGTTGACTGTAAAAAAGCGTAACAAGTTGAGTATAGTTGGTCTCTTTGGCGGTTTCTACATGGGGGAAAGTCAGGAGCGAATGGTTATCAATTTCCGTCTCGGTAAGACCAATAACTTTATTTACTTCTCCCAGTAAAAAAGCAGTTTTTAAGGCTTGTTGGGAAGGATAAAATTGATAAGTTTCGTAGGCTAGTCGGTTACTGGTTGGAAAAAGACGAAGGGATTGTAAAAACTCTCCATTGGATTTTACCCCCTCTATTTTATATCCAGATACTCCAATAGTTTGATTTTTGGTGATAGGGCGAGAAGCGGTTACGAGAAAAGGTGCGTATTGTTCCTTTAAAGTAAAGCGAATGACATATTTACTTGGAGTTTCTATTTTTACGTCCTTAAAGTTATAAGAAATATTCTCACTCGTTAAGGGAGTACCATCAGCATACTTTGCCTTTTTATCTAAGTGAAACTCATACGTTTTGCCATCATTAAGAATGTTCCACTTTGTTGCAACTCCTGGACTAACAGTTCCATCCTCATTAAGAGTGGTGAGTCCTTGAGAAAGACGTTCGGTAATAAAGGAAGGGAAAGTATCACGAGTATAGATTCCCGTTACTCCAATCACAGGTCGATTACTTGGAATAAGTCTGAGGAAAAAAGGAAAAGAGTTGATCAAAAGAAAAAAGACTACTAGTCCAAAAACAAAGGAGAGAAGAATAATCTTTCCCCATTTGCGAATGTACGCTTGGATGAGCCAGAAAATCAGGCGCTTATTTAGTTTCATACCTTACCGGGATGGAAAAAGAAGTGCAATGGAAACGGCAGCAAGAAGGAGAGCCAGAACAATCGTTGCTCCCATGAGGAATTTTTCAATATTCTGCTTACTTCGATATACTTCTGATCCTCCACTAAAAACAGGAGAAACGCCTCCACCTGATACTTGAAGAAGAATAGCCCCGATGAGAAGGAGTGCAATCACAATTTGTGAAACAAAAAGAATCATAGGCTAATTATACCTGGAAAGGTGGAGAAGAATCAAGGTGTGACTAGTCAACTAGCCAGTTAATAAATCCGGTCAACATACTGATAAAAGCAGCCACAATACAATAGGCAAAGAAGCGATTGAGAACAATAGTTGGAATAATGACGCCAAACGCAGTAAAGGAGTTAATGGTAAATGACGAAATCTCAATACTAGGAACAAATACGGTTAAAAGATATAAAATAATAACATTGGTAAAAAGAGAAAACAAACCAAGAGTTATGACATTAATAGGAAAGGTGATAATGGTAAGAATTGGTTTAACGAGTAAAAGAAGAAGAGTGAGAGCAAAGCCTCCAATAATATAATTATTAATTCCTCCATAAATAGTTACTCCGTTAAAGATATACGTTGCAAGGAAAAGAGAAAATGCATAAAGAACAGTATCTTTCAAAAGACCTTTCATACTTTAATGCTACTAGGAAGAAAGATTGGTGTCAAACAAAACGCAAGATCTGAAGTTGTTTAGCTATGGGACTTGGATTTGTATTTTACTTGACCTCTCTTAATCTTTCACGCTATAGTAGTCACTACTATGATCACCATTAATTGTACTCACTGTGGCAAGGCTGTTGAAATTTCAGAAGCCTTAAAGCATCAATTTGAAGAGCAATCCTTAGCTGATATTACTAAAATGCACCAGGAAGAAATGGAGCTGGCTAAAAAACAAGTACTGGAGCAGTCTCAAAAGAAAATTACTGAGCAATTTGATCAACAAATGAAACGACTTGAGGAGGATAGCAGGTCTGAGAAAGAGAGAAATAAACAGCTTCTTGAACAAATCACTGAACTTACGAAAGAACTCCGAAATACGAAAAGGGAAAAAGATGAAGCCAAGCTGGAGATGCAAAAACAACTAGCAGAAGAGGAAGGAAAAATCAGAGAAGACGCATCGAAAAAAGCTCAAGAGGGAATTCATTTACAAATGATGGCAAAGGACAAGCAACTCCAAGATATGCTTAAAGAATTAGAAGATGCCAAACGAAAGCTCCAACAAGGCTCCCAGCAGACGCAAGGTGAGGTATTTGAGTTAGAGTTTGAGTCACTCTTAGCAACTCAGTATCCTCATGATAAGATTTTGCCTGTTGGAAAAGGAATAAAGGGAGGAGATATCATTCAAGAGGTTTGGGATTCTCGGGGTAATTTTGTGGGGAAAATTCTTTGGGAGTTGAAAAATACAAAACTCTGGAGTGAAGGATGGGTAGATAAGTTAAAAGCAGATAAACGAACTGTCAATGCAGATGATGCCGTACTTATCTCAGAAATTCTCCCAACTGACATGAAAACGGCTGGATTTCGTGACGGAGTATGGGTAACACAACGTCCATTTGTTCTTCCTTTAGGAGATACCATTAGAGCAAAACTGATTCAACTTTTCTATGTCCGAAACTCAGTTCAGGCTAAGGATGAAAAAATGGAAATTCTCTATACCTATCTTTCTGGCAATGAATTTAAACATCGAGTTGAGGCAATTATTGAGGCTTTTACTGGAATGCAGCAAGAGATTGAGAAAGAAAGGCGCTATTTCTCAAATAAATGGGCACGAGATGAAAAATACATCCGGCTTGTTATTGATAACACGATTGGTATGCATGGAGACTTAAAAGGAATTATTGGCAGTGTTCTTCCACAAATTAAAGGGCTTGATACGGATCTTTCCGTCTTAGCAACCGGACAAGAGTCACTTCTAGAATAACATTATGCCCAAAATTGCTTTCCCAACCTTTTCTTACGAAATCTCGTTATGGGAGAAAGGCGTATCTCTTATTGCAGGAATTGACGAGGTAGGTAGAGGAGCTTTTGCAGGACCAGTTGTTAGCGCAGCTGTTATTCTTCCACCGGACTTTCCCCAAAACCTAGGTATTCATGATTCCAAGCTTCTATCTGCTCAAAAACGTCAAAGTTTAGTTGCTGTTATTAAAGAGAAAGCAATCAGTTACTCTATTACAGAAGTTTGTGTTCTCTGTATTAATGAGATGGGAATAGGTAAAGCTACCCAGAAATGTTTTTTCTCAACCCTATCCTCACTTCCAACAAAGCCACTTCACATTCTCTCTGATGCTTTTTATATTTCAGGAATCAAAAAAACGAAACAAACTCCTATTATTAAAGGAGATCAAAAGTCCCTCTCCATTGCCTCAGCCTCAATTCTGGCTAAAGTCTATAGAGACTCTTTAATGACTGAGCTTGCTAAAACCTATCCTCCGTATGGGTTTGAAAAGAATGCAGGCTATGGAACGCTTTCTCATCGAGTAGCTATTAAGCAGTTTGGCCTCTCTGATGTCCACCGGAGCTCATTTTCTCTTACAAAATACACCTAAAGCTGTAAGATTGTTGTAATACCAATATCAAGATTGTTTGCTCTTCTCCTCCTATACTGTGCCTAGACTAAATCAGTCTAGAAAGAAAAAAAATATGAAACCAACAGGCGGATCAGGAGGAGGAGCACCAAGTATCGGAGTACGAGCAGGAGGAAGTAGTATTGCCGTACGAGGTAGTGGAGGAATTGAAGGAGGAAGAGGAAGCATCTCTCCAACTTTTAGTTCTCGCTCTTTTGCAGAATTTAGACCATCAGTAAAAGCAGCAAGTAGACCTTCTCTCGCTAAACCTCTTATTACTATGAGAGAAACTGGAGGAGGTAAAGTTGCCTCAGTTGTTAAAGAAGGAAAAACTCCTTTAATTAATATCCACAGAGACACCTCTTCCAAATCCCCCTTTATGGTAGGGGAAAGATTTAGCGCCATTCGGCCTACACGAGGAGGTATTCCTCAAAGAACAGAGTTTACCGTAAAAGAAGTGGCAGGATTATCTGCCATAAGAGATCGAGTACAAGCAGCAAGACAGGGACAAGAGAAAAAAAGAACTCCAGCTCTACCAGAAAATAGCTATGTGCAAACAAAAGCTACTCCTGAGACAAAAAGATTTTCTGTTACTCCTAGTTTTAGAGAAACAAGAGGAATAGGAGTATCTTATGACACGATTAACAGATCTCCCTCTTCTACACGAGTAGAAATACTTCAAGTGAGAAAAGTTGAACCAGTAAGAATTCCTCAAGATATAAGAAGACAACCTGCCATTTCTTCTAACGTTGAAGAGAAACCAGATCGAAAGATTATTCCATTTCCGATAGAACGAGTAACTCCTTCTTCTCAGGAAGGAAGAGGACAAACGAAACGAGTTAATCGAGAACTTCCAGTAAGAATCATACCGTTTCCTTCAGAGAGAACTTCTTCTGAAAGACAAGGAAGAGTGGAGCAAACCGCAACTCGAGTAGGTATAGTCGTACCTGAGAGACAAGGAGTAAATAGACTGGATGCAAAGCTGAAACCTGTTGTTTCTAAATCTCAAGAACAAGTACAAACTAGTCCCAAAGTTGAGAACAAAAAAAGAGGAGAAGAACTAACCAAGCCTCAAGCTCAATTACTTGTACAAGAGTACGCTCAGAAACCTAAAGCTGAAAGAAAAATAACTCCACATATTGTTAAAGCTTTTTTAACTGCAAATGAAATTGCATCACCAGTGGCACGAACAGTGTTATTAGCTTTATCTCAAGAAAAAAACCAACCTCAAAAAGAAACTCAAACTCAAGATGGTGTAGTAGAAGAGATGAGGCAAAAAGTGAAAACAGTCATTGAAGCAAATCCAGTCTTGAAAGAGTCAATTCAAGCCCATTTGAAAATAGCCTTAGACGTATATGTGAACTACTTAGCCATTGGCTATGCCAGTGTGACTGCTACTGCAATTGTCATGGACGTCTTTATGCAAAGAGTTCAGCAAGAAGTAAAACGAAATAGAAAACCAGCTACTCAATTAGAGCCGGGATTTCCTTCTCCAACGGATCCTGAAGACGATGACGGGGATAAACCAGAAAAACCTGAGGAGGAAGAAGAGATAAAAGAAAAAGAAGAGAAAGCTAAAGAATTAGCATTTATCAGAGCAGAGAAGACAAATGCTAATAGAGAAGAGGATATTGATAAAGTAGTAAATGAAACTGCATACACAGTTGAGGATACCGGGTATATGGTAGTGAATGGAGAACAGGTTGCTTCTAGGATGAGACAAAAAATGAGAACAACTAGCCCTATCTTAGTAAGTGAAGGGACTTCTGAGGATACGCCTACGATAGACGGCTCATTTGAAGAAATTCGAACCGATATTCAACTGGAAGTAAAGGACTCAACCGATATTCAAAGAGCAAGAGTTCAAATTAAAGAAATTATTAAAAGACATACTGCTGTTGCTGCAGGAAATCCTAGAAACGCAACGGATGCGGATGTTGAAAAAGTTTTAACAGTTCCTTTGGAAATGACAGCTTTCAGAATGAATAAAGGAAGAACAAATTTCTATCAAAATGCTGCTTAAGATACATCTTTTCTTTTCTCATCTGCAACAACAGCTCCTACACCTGAAACTACCATCAATAATCCAAACCCTATAGCTGTAAGATCTATCTCATCATCATACGGTGCTACTGATTGAAGTGGTTCTCGAAGTCGTATTGGATATTGACTCAATCTTCCTTTAACACTCGGATCGTATTCTTTAACTATTGGGATAGGTGGCTTGACACTGTCTTGTTGAGAAAAGGGAAGAGGCTGGTTTAAGTCGCTACGAAAAATTAGTCCTCCAAGACCTGTTAATGCAAGAACAAGACAAGCAGCTTCAATTCTTTTATAAAATCCAGCAGTTTCACGTATACGTTCTCTTTCTAACATGTGCAGAGTATATCTTTTTTTCTCTTTTTTTTCCAGAGAGTTGTAATTTCTTATGAAGTTACTTATTATTAACATATGAAATGTCTGATAACTGGAGGAGCAGGATTTATTGGTTCTCATATCCAAGATCTGCTTTTAGAAAACGGACATACAGTAGGTATTCTCGATAATCTCTCAACAGGAAAAAAAGAAAATATTAACTCATCGTCTACTCTTTTTGAAGCTGATATTACTAACAGGGAACAGGTTGAGAAAGTATTTGAACAATTTCAACCTGAAGCAGTATTTCATTTAGCTGCACAAACATCTGTTCCTTATTCTATGGAGCACCCAGAGGAAGACTTGAGGACAAATATTTTGGGGAGTATGAATGTTTTCCTCACTGCTGCAAAATTCAATGTAAAAAAAGTTGTGTATACCAACACTGGAGGAGCCTATTACGGAGAGGTTCCAGAAGACGTCCTTCCGGTTTCAGAAGATTTTCCAGTACATCATCCAACCTCTTTTTATGGGGTCTCTAAATACTGTGCTGAACAATATCTCAGATTAATCAATCAAATGCATCCTGAGATGTCTTGTGTAGTTCTGAGGTATGCTAACGTTTATGGTCCTCGCCAAGAAGGGAATCATGAAGCAGGAATTATTGCCATCTTTCTTAAAAAAATGCTTCATGGAGAACAATGCACCATTAATGGAGATGGGAAACACACGAGAGATTATGTTTGTGTTTTAGATGTAGCTAAAGCCAACCTCAAAGCACTTGAATACGTAGGATCGAACTACTTTAATATTGCAACAGGGATTGAAACTTCTAATATAGAGGTCTATGACTTACTTACTTCAAAGCTAGGAATTACCACTCCTGCAACTTTTGGTCCGGAAAGAGCAGGAGATGCAAAACGCAATTCACTCTCTATTCAAAAAGCCAAAGACATACTTGGCTGGGAACCTGAATATACTTTAGAAAAAGGAACTGAAGTAACAATTGAATTCTATAAAAATCAAACTGCGTAGATAATTCTTCTGATTTGCGTCTCTTTCCTGATCCCGGTATAATACAGCCATGCACCCGTAGCTCAACTGGATAGAGCAGATGACTTCGGATCATCAGGTTGGGGGTTCAAATCCCTTCGGGTGTACTACTTTCAAATAAAAATCTCGCCTAAATACAAGCGAGATTTTTAGTAAAAACTAAAACACTACTTTTTTGCACACACCTTACAATCTCCCATATGTGTTGCAAAAAGGTATACACCAGATACTCCAACGAGTACGTATACCAAACTCTCAAGAGCAGGAACAGACATCAAGAGTTGATGAACTAAATTTACTTGAAGTAGACCAACGAGTCCCCAGTTTAATGCTCCAACTACTACGAGAACAAATGCGACCATGTGAACGAGTTTCATATTCATATTTTTCACCTCCTTTCACTTACAATTACCTGTACTACTTTGAGTGTGAGAGTTAGGAGAAAAGAAGTCAATACAAAAAAAAGTGAAAAATAAAGCTAAATTTGCTAAAATACAGAAAGTAATTAATATGGGCCTGTAGCTCAACGGTAGAGCAGTTCCCTCTTAAGGAATTGGTTGGGGGTTCGATTCCCTTCAGGCTCACAAACCTATAGTTTGATATTTGTGTAATTTTTTGCTACAATTCTTCTTGCATTTACTGCAGAATTTAAATCTAAATTCGAGCAGGTAATATAGGATATTTTATTTGTATATATTACCAGGTGGAACTCTGTTTATCTTAAAGGTAAGTAGTATTCCACCTATGTGGTGGATGAGAATCTATCTTTAAAAAGGAGGTAGTATGCTAGCGCTAGTCATTCTTCTGGGATGGATCCTGGTGGGATTCGTTAGCGTGCGAATGCATTTCGCAATTGCCAAGCGAATTCCATTTTGGACTTTTCGGAGTTGGGTGGACTATAGTTGGGGGGAATTTCCCTCTACTATCTTTTTTCTGGTGTGGCCTTTGTACTATATCTACCTCTTGTGGTGGGGGTTATGGCAGCTGATGCTTCTGATGTTTAAGGCAGGAGCATGGACACTTCTTAGGTTTACAAAGCTTCTGGGAATTTCCCAGAGCAAGTATGAATAGTTAGTTGAGAAAAGCGCCGATTTCGGTCTCAACTAGAGTATTATGGCCCTCATGCGGGCCACTGAAACTCTAAAGCTTTTTAGGGTGTCTGACCAAAAAGTCAGGCACCTTTTTCTTATGAGAAGTACTCAATAATATATCAATTTACTTCATTGAACATTTGAGTTATTGACAAATTGTAAGAAAGGGCATTAACTAAATATATGTTCTTCTCATGGTTCTATCCAGTATGGCACTGGGTATCCACGTGTTGGTGGATGCTTTGGTGCTAAAAGAAGCGAGTAAAGAAAATTAAGGATTTTCTTTTATAAGTTGTCTTATTAAATCGAAATATCGATTATCTTTCTGTTCTTTTCTTAGATACCAGTATTCGTATCCCCAGAAAAGAATAGCTTGAGCTGATAATTCGAGTGTTTTTTGATAATGTTCAAGTAAAATCTTTGGACTCATACTTCGTGGGTTTTTTCCAAACTTCTTCTCTTGCGTTGTTTCCCATGGCTCTGCTTGCAGTTCAATAATCCAGACAGGTTTTGGAGACGATTTAATGATTTGTTTAAAATAGGTTTGAGAACTCTGAGGACCTTGATAGAAAAACTTTCCCTTGGGAGTTTTATAATAGAGATCAAATCCAATAATGTCAGAAAGAGGGGAAAATGACGCAACGACGTCTTGTTTTTCTATATCATCTCCCCATGCATTAATGACAATTGGACGAGTATCCAAGGAACGGACTAGTGTTACTTCTTTTTCTAGTAAAGAAAGGGGAATAGTCAATTGATCAGGTCCGCTTATTCCAGTAGGTTCATTTTCTACTTGCCAGTGAGTAATGCAGGAAAATTGCTGTAATTCTTCAATACATTTTTGTAAAAAAAAAGAAACTTCTGGAAAAAGAGTACTCACTGCTCTTTCTTTAAGCCACTCAGGAATATAATATTCTGGCCAACGGGGAGATTTCATCCCAATGGTTAAAAGTACTTTTTGTTCTCTTTCTTCACAAAGAGAAAGATACTTTTTTATCTGAGTAAGATCCCACGTATCTTTTTGTGGTTGAATTTCATCCCAATAACATCCAAGTCGAATGATATCAAAACCTAATTCTAAAAGATCTGAGAATCCTTTTTCATTATCCAATTTGAGAAAAGAAATTTCTTTATGACTATACGTTGTTCCTAGAATCATTTCTTTAGTATACAGCTAAAATTCAGCATATTCCTCTATAGTTTTTATACAAAATATGAGATACTACTTCTATGCGTGAAAGAATCCTTCAGTCTCGTTTTGGAAAATTTGTCATTACACACAGAGTCATTTCAGCTCTTTTTCTCCTTGTTGTTATTGGTCTTATTTTTTTCCTGCGTCCAAAACCTACATCTCCTCCTGAAGTGGTAACAGTACAAAAAGGTACCATTGAACAAACCATTTCTGGTACGGGGATAGTTGATTCAAAAACAAGTGTAAACCTTTCTTTTCTAGCCGGTGGAAAAGTAACTTATTTAGGAGTAAAAAAAGGGGATACCGTTACTCCATATCAAACGATTGCAACACTTGATATTCGAAGTGTTCAAAAAAATATTGAGTCAACTCTTATTGACTATTCTAAACAACGAATTGAATTTGATAGTACCAGAGAAGGGTTCCAGAATAGGACTCCTGAGCAAGCCTTATCAGATGCTATGCGTGATGCGTTAAGGAATAATCAATATGACCTAAACAAGACGATTCTTTCTGTTGAAATCCAAGAACTAGCAAGGCAAAATGCGATTTTGACAACTCCAATTGGTGGAGTTGTCACTAGAGCTGACATTCAATCTGCTGGAGTAAGTGTTGGTGCAACAACAACGTTTACTGTTGCAGATCCAGAAAATATTGTTTTCAATATTGACATTGACGAAGCGGATATTGGACAAATCCTTGTTAATCAGAAAGCAAGAATCGTGTTAGATGCATATCCAGATGAAGTAGTTGAACTACCAGTTTCACAAGTAGACTTTGCAAGTCATCTAACCTCAACTGGTGCAACAGCTTACACAGTTCAATTGTCCTTTCCTAAAAACTTACTATTTAAATATCGAATTGGGATGAGCGGAGATGCAGAGATTATTACGAAAAAACAACAAAATGTATTAATAATTCCTATTTCTTCTCTTTTTCAAGATGAATATGTTTTGGTAAAAAATGGAGACAAATTTGAAAAAAGAAAAGTAGTACTGGGAATTCAAAATGATACGCAAGTAGAAGTGAAAGAAGGACTGAAAAAAGGTGAAATCATTGCTGAACAACCTCTTGTTGCAGATCCTAAACTGGAGGAAAAAGTAGAAGCAAAATAGTCTATGTCTTCTGATGTACTTATCTCACTCTCCCATGTTTCTAAAGAATATCGTAATGACGATTTAGTAGCTCCGGTTCTTTTTGATATCAACTTGGTTATTAAAAAAGGAGAGTTTATTGCAATCACTGGTCCTTCAGGAAGTGGAAAGTCAACGCTTCTTAATATTTTAGGACTTTTAGATAACCCAACTGGTGGAACATATATTCTTAATAACACTGACGTTACTCAGTTTAGTGAAGACAAACAAGCATATTATCGCAACAAAGAAATTGGATTTGTTTTTCAATCATTTAACCTTCTTAAACGAACTACTGCTTTTGAAAATGTCGTTCTTCCTGCTATTTATGCTGGGCTTGCTAAAAATGTGAGAGAGCGTAAAGCAAGAGAATTATTAGAAAAAGTAGGACTAAAAGAGCATATTACTAAAACTTCTAGTCAACTATCTGGAGGTCAACAACAACGAGTTGCTATTGCTCGTTCTCTCATGAATAACCCTAATCTTATTCTGGCAGATGAACCAACAGGAAATTTGGATACCAAATCAGGAAATGATGTCATGCAAATTCTTAAAGATTTAAATAAAGAAGGAAAGACTGTCATTATGATTACTCATGAATCTGAGATAGCTAAACAAGCAAAGAAAACTATTTTTATTAGAGACGGAAAGATAGGAACACACTAAATATGGAACCCCAAGAATTAATGAAATTAGCTCTAAAGTCTCTTCTTGGAAATAAGATGAGAAGTGTATTAACAACTCTTGGAGTTATTATTGGCGTATTTGCTGTTATTCTTTTAGTTTCAGTTGGAACAGGGCTTCAGAAATATATCACTAATCAAATCACAGGGCTTGGGTCCAATCTCATTTTTGTAGTTCCTGGAAAAATTGGAGGAGATCCAGGAGCACAAATTAATCGATTAACCATAACTGATGCTGATATCCTAGAAAGAGAACTTAAAGATATTGCAGATGTTGGACCTATTATTCAAAGTAATGCAACGCTTAAGTACAAAAACAATACAGCTAAGACTGTCTCTATTTTAGGAACAACCGCAAACTATCCAGATATTGTAAAAACAGAAATTGAAAAAGGAGCTTTCTTTACTTCTGCACAAGAAAGGTCTGGTTCTCGGATTGCTTTAATTGGCAAAACAACGAGAAAAAATTTATTTGGAACGAGTAATCCTATTGGACAAAGAATATCTATTGCAGGAAATAGATATACCGTAGTGGGAATTTTAAAAGAACGAGGGTCTGTGTTTGGCGTAGACCAGGATAATACAGCAGTTATTCCTATCACTGCAGCGAAGAGACTATTTGGAGTATCAAATGTAAATGCTATTTATCTTTCTGCAAAAAACAGTGAGGTTGTCCCACAAGTAACTCAAAGAGCTCAAAAATTGATGGAGAAAAGGTTATCAGAAGACGATTTTACGATTCAAACACAAGAACAAACCCTTTCAACGGTGAATAATATTACTGGTGTTTTAACGATTGCCTTAGGGGGAATTGCGGCAATTTCTCTTATTGTTGGAGGTATTGGAGTCATGAATATTATGTTAGTATCAGTAACCGAGAGGACCAAAGAAATAGGACTTCGAAAAGCTTTAGGGGCAAAACGAAAAGATGTTCTTCTGCAGTTTCTTCTTGAAGCAGTTATCCTTTCACTTCTTGGAGGAGTGATTGGAATTATCTTAGGACTTGGTGCTTCGTATGCACTAGCACAACTCTTTATTTCAGAAGTTACTCCATGGTCTGTCTTTTTAGCCTTTGGGTTCTCTGTTCTTGTAGGAGTTGTTTTTGGAATTACTCCTGCCCTTCGTGCTTCGAAACTTTCTCCTATTGAAGCACTCAGATACGAGTAGCACTTGATCGCACTCATCATTTGGTCTGAGTATGACAACAAAGGGTTTTGTCTCTCTGATTTACCAAATGGTGATACGAGTATAAAAATTGAAGTAAAAAGCATTGTAATAGGGGAAGCAAAAGAAATTGTTCGAGAGTTTATCTACTCAGGTTCTGCTCAATAGTTTGTAGGAATCATACCCTTTCACGTATAATAGTTTCTAGGAAATGAAACATTCTGTTGTGTCAGTATTAAAACTTCTTTTTGGATGGCCACTTACTTTGGTGGCTTTTTATTTTCTTTGGAAAATATTTTTATCCCAATCAAAAGACTTCTCGTTTTCTTTATCTGATCTCCGATATGACTATGTAGTGCTTAGTTTGTTCAGTTTCACGTTTTACTTTCTTTTCAGATGTTTCCTCTGGCAAAAGATTATCAATCAATTTAATCATCATCCTTCTCTTGCGAAAACTACTTATTTTTGGTCAATCTCTGAAATAAAAAGATATATCCCTGGGAATATTTGGTCTTATTTAGGAAGAGGAGTTCTTTTTAAAAGTATAGGAATGACTGGGAAGGAACTAGTGAATGGGTTTTTTCTTGAAATCCAACTCCTCCTTGCCTCAACTATCCTTCTTTCCCTCCCTGCTTTGTATTATTTAGGTGAAGCATATCATTTTCCAATGGAGTATTTCGGAGGCTTTATTGCACTCATCCTCATTGGACTTTGTGGGTATCTATTTCAAGCTAAAATCCACGATGTTCTCCCTAAAAAATTGCAAAATCTTACTCTTCATATTTTACTCCCCTTTACTCCTTCACAACTGCTTTTCCTTCTTCTTTTTACAGTAGTTAGTTTTCTTTTATTTGGATTTGGGTATTTATTTGCTTTCTTAGCAATTAGCTCTATTTCTTCACCCATTTTAATTATGAGTATTTCTTTATTGTCGTTTGTGATAGGATATTTATCTCTTCTTACTCCTTCTGGATTAGGAGTGAGAGAATGGGCTCTCACTGTTGGACTTGCTTCCTTTGCTTCTCCAACAGATGCGCTTACTATGGCACTTTTGGGAAGGATTCTTTTAACTCTTGGGGAAGTAATTATATTTGGGGTCTCAATTGTTTGGTACAAAATCAGTGAAAAAAATTCTTAATTCTATTACTCATATCCCTATTCTTGTTTGGATCGGAATTTGTTTATTCTCTTCCTATTTTTCCATAGCAAGTATTATGCGTTATGAACATTTTCAGGCAGGAAAGCTGGACTTGGGAAATATGGTTCAAACGGTATGGAATACAGGACAAGGGAACTTTTTTCTCTTTACTGATCCCTATTCAACAGAAACAATCTCTCGGCTTGCAACCCATGCAGATTTTTTTCTTATTCTTCTGACTCCTCTTTTTCTTCTTTTTCCAACTCCTTACACCTTACTCATTCTCCAAGTCATTGTAGTAGGAGCTGGGAGTATTTTTATCTATCTTATCTCGGAGAAACTCATTAAAAGAAGAGGAATCTCTATTCTTTTTGCCTTGCTGTATCTTGCAAATCCTAGCGTTGAGAGAACAGTCCTGTATGATTTCCATTCAGTTGTTCTTGCAACTACCTTTCTTCTTGGAGCTTGGTATTTTCTACTAGAGAAACGATATGGATGGTTTGTATTTTTTTGTTTATTAGCAGGATCTACTAAAGAGCAAGTCTGGCTTATTACAGGATTTTTGGGAATATGGTGGGGAATAAAGTGGAAAGAATACGCTCGAGGAGGGGTAGTAGGTATGATTTCTTTTTTTCTTTTGCTTTTTCTTATTTTGTATGCCATTCCTCAGGCTAATCAAGCTCCTCACTTTGCTCTGAATTTTTATTCTGAATACGGAACAGATTCAGGCTCAGTTACTAAAAATCTTATTAAAAATCCTGAAAAAGTAATAGGAACTATTGTGACAGAAGAAAGGGGATGGTATTTATTTCGACTATTTTCTCCTCTTTCTTTTCTTTCTTTTTTTTCTCCTTTGCTTCTTGTCTTTATGGGCCCTGAGTTACTTGGGTATTTGGTGAGTAGTCAAATAACCATGAGGCAATTGTATTATCAATATACAGCAACTCTTACCCCGTTTCTTTTTCTTTCATCAATGTATGGAGTCACATTTCTTCTCAGAAGAATTCCTAAAAAACGTCATACCCTTTTTCTCCTTGGAGTTTTTCTGCCTGCTTTTTTCTTTGCTCATAAATATGGTCCTCTTCCTCTAAGTGAAGAACCTCAAATTGACATGCTTACATCTCTTTCTCAAGAAAAGAAAGAGTTAAACAGGTATCTTTTATCTCTTTCTCCAACTGATAGTGTCTCAGCGAGTAATAATATTGGAGGTCATGTAGCAGAGAGAGCTAATCTTTTTATTTTTCCTCAAGGGGATTCTATTGCTGATGTGATTGTGATTGATAAAAAAAGAGAGGGAGAAAGCAATGAAGCGCTTCTCTCATTGAAAAAAAGTACACTACATACAGTTGTACACGAGAATGAAAGGTTTGTTATCTATCGACGTGTCAACTAAACTTGCTATACTAAATGCATGATCGTTATTAAAGCTGATGGGTCTACTGAACCATTTAGTAAGGAAAAGGTTATTCAATCTATTCAAAGAGCCGGGATTCCTAAAGAGTTACATGATAAAGTTTTATCCCATGTTGTAGGTATTGTTCATGACAAAATAACAACCTTTGAAATTTATCATCACATTAGTGAATTTCTTTCTCACTCAAGCCACCCTTATAGCACCGGAAAATATAGCTTGAAGCAATCTCTCATGCTTCTGGGACCTAGTGGGTATCCTTTTGAGGATTATGTAGGAGAGCTTTTGAAACAGCAAGATTACACTGTTTTGGTTCGTCAAATGCTTCAGGGGCATTGTGTCGTTCATGAAATTGATGTTATTGCCCAAAAATCCGGGATGAAAACCTCCATTGAGGCCAAATTTCATAATGATCCTGGGACTAGATCTGACTTACATGTTTCTATGTATACCAAAGCCCGGTTTGATGATATTAAAGAGAAACATACTCTTACAGAAGCGTGGATTATTACCAATACCAAAGCCACAACAGATGCCATTGCTTTTGCAGAGTGTAGCAAAATGAAAATTATTAGCTGGGGGTATCCAGAAAGAGGAAGCCTGCGAGAGCTGATTGAACAATACAACTTGTATCCAGTAACTGCTTTGACTTCTCTTTCATTAGGACAGAAAAAAATGCTTTTAGATCGACATATTGTTACTTGTTTGCAAATTAAAGAGAAGCCTGAAATTTTAAAAGAAATTTTTCTTAACCCTGAGCAATTGCGAAAAGTACGAGAGGAAATCACCTTTTTAACTGCTAGACAAACTAAATAAGGTCCCTGGAGAGAAGTTGTCTCTCATATCTATCAGCCATAAACCCATTCGGAACAGTTGTAAGCTTTTTGGCATAGAGTAAGAATCCATTACGAATCGTATGATCTCCAAATCGTTCATTGATCAAATCTGTTACGTGAGTTAGAGTGTCTTGTTTTTCTTTTTCTCCAAAAAGGTCAGAAGGAATACATGCCTCATCAGCTAAGGAAGAAACGCCAATCCCAATTCGTCTCACATATCGATTTTCTCTCTCGATATCAAAAAACCCAGAAGTGGGAGAGTTGATTTGCGCAAAACACTGTGAAAAAATTTCTTTACCTGTTTGCAAATATAAATGAGAGGTTTTATGAGAATAGACTTGAATGCTTCCTCCGAGATATACGGATACGCGCCTGGCTTTTTTATGAATTCGTCTTAACTTTATCCCTAACTCTTCAGATAATTCATAAACAAGCTGATAGACTGCTCGTTCATTATATTCGTTGCCTGGGAGGCAATAATCTCTCCCAATACTTTTTGTTTCCTCAGCTTGCGTATAGGGAACAACTGGGGAGTGGTCAATTCCTTGTCCAACGTTGTAGAGAAAGTTACCTTCAACTACGCCAAATTCAGCCATGAGTGAGACAACAGAAATTTTTCTTAGTTGCAAAAGAGTATAGACTCCCATTTGTTGCAGTCGTCTTTCAATTCGAGGACCAATTCCACAGATATCTGTTAATTGAGAAGTGGAGTAAACTTCCGCTACTTTCTCAGGAGGAATGACAAAAAACCCATTAGGCTTTCTCATTCCTGATGCTAGCTTTGCTAATAACTTATTTTCTGCAATACCTATGGAAACTGTGATGAAGGGGCCTATCTCGTCATGAATGCGCTTTTTAAGCATGTTTATCAGAGGAGCAACTCCTCCAAAAAGATGAGCAGTTTTGGTAACATCCATAAATAACTCATCAAGAGAGAAGACTTCAATAAAGGGACTAAAGCTTTTACAGATTTTAATAAATTCCTTACTTATCTCCCAATACCGAGTGAAGTTGGCTTTAGTAAATTGAATTTCTGGACAGATGAGCTCTGCTGTATAGGTACTGGAAGGGGATTTGATTCCTCTTTTTTTGGCTTCCCGTGAGGCTGCGATAATACAGGTTCGACCATTCGTTGCGGTAACCCCTAACGGCTTTCCTCGAAACTCTGGATGGTCCTGTTGCTCGACACTGGCAAAGAAGGAGTCAAAATCAATATGGAGAATACATTTTTGCACTGTTAATATAAATTACTAGAAACTAATACGAAATAAAAGAGAATAAAAAGGATCAAAAGAGATCAGTTTATTAGAGACCGTAGAAAGAAAGAGGAGCGTTGCCAATATGTTCTCGAGGTAAATTCATAATAGATGATAGGCATTGAATCCTTCCATGTTGGGTAGTAAACGCTCCTTGAAAGCCATGAAGTTTTAATCGAGCTGCAGTAGCTGCACTTTTTGAACCATAAGGATAGGTGAAAACAGAGGGAATAACTCCCAAGTACTTTTCAAACTCGTTTTGAGAGGCTGTAAGTTCTAGGTCAATCAGCTCTTTAGATGCATCCCCTAACGCCTTATGTGACCAGGTATGGTTATAAACTGTGACAAAGGGACTTTGTTCCATCTCTTGAAGTTGCTCCCACGTTACGTATCCTGGTGTTCCAATAAGTCCACTTGGAATCATAAAGTTAGCATGGATTTGATACTTAGTGAGAAGGGGATAGAGATAGGTATACCAATCTGCATATCCATCATCAAAGGTGAGAAGGATTGATTTTTCTGGAACTTCTACTTTATCAAGAAGAGATGTAACAAGCTCTTCAGCAGAAAGGGTGAGGTATCCCTGATCAACAATATATCTAACTTGTTGCTCAAAAACGGCTGTATCCAAAGTGAGTGAGGCGTGACCTTGTTTCTTTGCTTCCTGGAGTGGTTGGATATGATGATACAAAAGAACTGGAACTGTCTGGCAAAAGTCTTGAGCCTGAGCAACAGATGAGACAGGTTGAGTCAAGGTGATGGCCTGGTGATAGGCATATTCTGTATGAGGTCTGGGTGAAGGATAAACTAGAAAAAGAAAACAAAGAGAAAGGAAAAAAAGGGTTGCCAGAGTAATAAGAAGAGGGAAGGGAAGTGGAGTATAACAAAAGGAATACTTTCCGACTGTTAGGAATTTCTTTTTTGCCATATAGGCTATTATACAAGATCTGTAAAAAGAAGTATTAATTCTTGGCTTTTAACTTGTAATAACTTGTTTTTGTTTTGCCAAATTTATCCAAGAGTCCTTTTTTCACTAATGATGCAAGTAGAGAATGAGCTTGTTGACGGGTCACTTCCAATACTTCCTCAACATCAGGAGTTTTTATTGCTTTTTTCTCAATCACAATTTGTAACACTTCTTCTTCACGAGGCGTAACGAGTACGCGTTTTTCTCCTTTAATCTCCTCCATATTAATTTTCTTCATTTCATCAATTCTATTCAGTGCAGCTTGAAGGGAAAAGGAGATTCCTTCCAAAAAGTACTCAATCCACTCTATAAGTTTGCCTTTGTCTGCTTCATGAAGGGTATCTGAGTAGAGATGACGGTCAATATCATAAAAATCATCAAGAATAAAAAACTTAGTGACTTCATATTTATTAAGTAACAAGTAATAGGCAGTAAGGATACGGGCAAGACGCCCGTTTCCATCTAAAAATGGATGGATATAAGCAAATTGATGGTGAAAAATAGCTGCTTTAATAAGAGGAGGATACTCAGTTGGAGTTTGCAGCCATTCATAAATTGCCTCAAGAGCTTCAGTGATTTCTTTAGCTGTATGCAATGGTGGAGCGTGTTTGACAACGATTTCTCCTTGGGACTGGTGTCCAACAAACACACCACTATCTCGAATTTTTCCTACATCTTTTTTTTCAATTCCCTCCAGTAATTGTTTATGAAGAGTCTCGGTTAGTTTAACTGTTATTGGCTCTCTTTTGTGGACAAGAGGAGTGAGCATATTAAGAACTGAAAAGTAGTTTTTTACCTCTTTCTCAGACTTATTTTGGGGAATTTGATCACCAAGAATAATATTTGTTACGTCATAAGGAGAAAGGGGATTTCCTTCAATACTAGTTGAGTGGTGAGTAGCAAGAATCTGATTCTCTTGAGAAAGACGAAGAGAGAGGGAAGGAATGAGTTTTTCACCCATGAGTTGACCATAGAGTCTTTCAATGGAGGATAGTTCGTTAACAATGCGAAAAGTGAGCTCAAACTTTGGCTTAAACATGTGTTAAGTATAGCATACCACACTTTAATTGTCAATATATATGTAAAGCTTATTGTAAATAGTCAAAAGTGATTGTTTGTAAGCCTATTTGTAAATATAATTGTCTATATTCTAAAGAGAAAAAATCATGAGGTGAGTAGTATCTTATCTCAATTTTTCTAGTACTCCGCGATGTTTAACAATATTTTTATAATCCCATTGAATTTCTGTTGCCTTTTTGAGCCAACGATGTAAATCATCAAGATTAACTTGGTTACGATTTGTATATCTAGCTTCTGCTGCTTTAAAGGTACCTTCTGGTTGTAAGCTAGCTTCATCAAAAGATTGACCACTCCAAAAGAGTAAACGAACGTTTCCTTTTAGCTTACTATATCCTACTACTGGGTTTCCTTCCAAAAACCAGACTGGATGACCATGCCAAATTTTACTTTCTGCATCTGGAAGATTGTTAGTGATTTCTGTGTTTAATAATTCACAAATTTCTTTATCGGAAGGAGTTTGAGAGTTGTTATACGCTTGAATGTCCATATTTATTTTTTAATGTTAAAATTGAAACTTAAATTTGAAGTAACCCGCCGAATAACATTTTACTTATTGAGTTGAGATAAAAACGTTTTCTTAATGGCAAAAACTATTTCGTTATCTACTTCTACTTTGCTCCAAATAGGAGGATGTCCGAATGTTGTATCAATCCATTCTCTATTTACAAAATTTCTAGGTTTTGCATATCGTGGTATTGTATGAAAGTGCAAATGATGCAAGGCATTTCCCATTTGGAGATAGTTAAATCTATCTGGCTTGAATTCTTCAATAGCTGAAAGAGTTGCTTCTAATTCTTTCATTACACTTCTAAGTTCTACGACTTCATCATCGTTAAGCTCAGAAATTCTTTCAACATTTCTTTTTGCAAAAATAATGAAACAACCAAGTGTATGTTGGAGAAAACTTACCTCTAATACCCAATGTTTATATTCTTTGACAAACCCTTCTTTATACTTTCCCGAAGAATCCCAAATCCTTATATCCATAGTAAGATTATATCAGAGTTTTAAGTATGGTTTTGGGGTGCATTTAGTTAAATGCACAAACTCGTTGTCAGAAAATTGGAAGTACAAGTTGAGACTATATCTTTTGATAAAGATAGGTATATATAGATCTATTAAATACTATAGGGTCAGCTACCGAATGCTGTCCGAACCTATTATTCTAAAATATCCTTACAGGAAATAGTCTTTTACCAAAAATCTTTCGCTATTGTTTAGACAGACATTGTTTTAACTCCTCCCTCGCGTTTGTAGTATGCAATAATGACACCACTTGGGGAAATTTTAGATTTAACAACCTTGAAGGTAGCAGGTATTGTACCTTTATCAAACAATCTTTTCCCTGTACCAAGGGTGAGAGGAAATATTTTAAGCCAAAACTCATCTACCAAATCATGCTCCATTAATGTCTGAACAAGGTTTGCACTTCCATAGACCTGTAAATCTGGACCATCTGAGTTCTTTAGCTTTTTTAACTCATTGATATCTTTTATCACTACAGTATTTTCCCAAGTCGGGTTTTTTAGGGTTTTTGAGACAACATATTTAGGAATTTTGTTGATTTGGGGCCACGGTTCTGTGTGTTCTGGCCAATATCCTACGAAGATGTCGTAGGTTTTTCGTCCAAGAAGAAGACCAGAGGTCTCTTTCATTTGTTTTTCCATTTCTTCACCTAAAACATTATCTTTGTCAAAATATGGTCCCATCCATCCGCCGTATTTAAAACCTTCTGCTGCATCTTCTTTGGAGTCACCTGGTGCTTGAATAACACCATCAAGAGTAGAAAATTCAACAACAATAATCTTTCTCATACTAATGACTAGTATAGCAGAAGTTCGAACTCAGTCTTAGGGTGAAGTAGTTTGATATGTTTTTCCGAGGCTAAAATTTTTGGGGTGATGTACCGGACTTGAACCGGCGACCCTCAGTACCACAAACTGATGCTCTAACCAACTGAGCTAACATCACCATATAACCTTAAAACTTCCTTTGCCCATTTTACAACATCTTCAACTCTCGCGCCAGTAGGCTGTGATTTAACCCACAGTTCTAAGTTTTCAATCCTATTATCCATTCTTATACCGTTTTTATGATGAACATTTTCAAATGGAAGTAAATATCTTCCTAATTTCTTTTCCATAATGAGACGATGCTCGAAAACTCTTCCTTCTTTATCGGAGCATGGATGTGCTCTGTAGTAAACATAATAATAGCCATTTTTACTTAGATGTTTTGTTTTTGAGTATGGATATTGTTTACTTTGTTTAAAACAATTTATGCACAACTTTGATTTACGCTGCTTTAACTCTCCGCACGATGTGCAACGGTTTTTGTAAGATTTCTTTCTGCAACTAGAGCAGGAGAGATGTCTACTTGTTGTTTGAAATTGATTTCTACACCTTACACAAACTCTCACTTAATTAGAATAAAGTCATGTGGGCATCTTGTCAATGTTTTGCAAGTGTAAAAAATAGTATTAGGTGCCACAAGTTAGCGGCTAATCAAAAGAAAAGAATCATGATGATCTGGCAATATTTGGCAGTATTTGGTAACATTTATCTGTATTTGGCAATGATACCTATTCCACCCCCATATCAGCTCACAAATAGAATGATTCAACTTATTAGTCAAATTGAAGTTAATAGGTCTCAATTTACTCATTTATCTTTTCCTAAAGAAGTATACCTAAATCTAAAAAGACAAAGCTTACTAAAAAGTTCTGTTTACTCAGCACAAATTGAAGGAAATACAATTTCTCTTGAACAGTACGCATCAGAGAGTGAGGAGATGAGTCAGAAGCAATATGAATATCAAGAGATAGAGAATATTATTACTACTTTGACCTTTCTTCAAGAAACTCCACTTCCTGAGGTAATAGACATCCACTTTATTCAAACACTTCATAAAATGGTCATGCATAAATTAGTTCATGATTCACACGCTGGAAAAATGCGTACAGAACCTAGTGCGATATTTGATCAATTTGGAAATGTTGTCTATATGACCCCTCCTCCCTCAGAAATTACCTCTCTTCTTGTTTCACTTCTTACTTTTTTAAATACTAAATCTGATAGTCCTCCTTTAATTCAAGCAGCTTTGGCTCATATGTCCTTTGAAAAGATTCACCCGTTTATGGATGGAAACGGGAGAGTAGGGAGATTACTTCTTCAAGTACTTCTTGCCAGATCTAATTATCATTTTGATTGGCTCTTATCGGTTGAGGAGCTGCTTCAAGAAAAAAAACAAAGTTATTATTCACTTCTTGATCAGTCTGATGCTACTGGGTTTATAGAATATATCTTACAACTTATCCTTGAGCAGTCAGACAAACTAAAAGGGCAATTTGCAGAGCCTCAAGCTCTTAGTGAAGAAGATACGCTTCTCCCAAGACGAAAAGAGATCTTACTTCTTATTAGGGAACACAAAATTCTTTCTTTTGATCAAATAAAAAGAAGATTTCTAAGTATTCCTGATAGAACTCTTCGATATAACATTAAACAGTTGGAAATTAAAAAATATATTAAAAAAATCGGAAGTACAAGAGGAGTTATGTACTCCATAAAGTAGATACTTAAGACATCGTTATAACTATGTACCCCTGGAGGGATTCGAACCCCCGACCTTGTCGTTAGAACCGACCAGCTCTATCCTCTGAGCTACAGGGGCAAGGTAAGTGTATTTTATCAATCATTACCCATAAGTGCAACCACGCTTGATATATCCCATAAGAAAAGATACAATTACCTAAGTAGAGATTATCTAGTTGGACCTTGTTTGACTTCTTAATTTTTCTTACGTATCATACAGATATATGATTGAAAAGCTTTATTCTTATCTTTTAAGAAACCAAGTTGTTCTTACTGTTTTCATGCTTCTTTTTGGGTGGTTTGTTTTTGAAACTCGTGGTATTTGGGCGTCTGTATTTTTATCCTATATCATTATGGCAGCTCTTATTCCCTTTGTTCACTTTTTAAGACGTCACAAATTCCCAAGAATCCTCAGTGTTCTTATTCCTTTTTTCGGAGTTCTTTTTGCAATTATAGTTGTGATTGTTCCTCTTATTCCTTTCTCAATTACACAAACACAAGGACTTTTTGAAGGATTGCCAAGATATCTTAACGAAACAACTCAGATTCTTGGAATTCCGATTGACGCGGATGCAGTTCAAGGATACCTTGCTTCAGAAATTGGAAACTTGAGTCAAAACGCTGTTTCTCTTACTAGTCGTGTTTTTGGAGGAGTTTTCACTCTTTTCACGATTCTTATCGTTAGTTTCTATTTACTTTTCTATAGGGATCAGTTCCAAGAGTGGTTTGTAGGATTATTTCCTTCAAAGCTTCATGAAAGAGTTACTACGACTATGACTCAGGTCGATGACAAGCTAGGAGCGTGGATGCGAGGACAAGTAGTATTATCATTTGTCATTGGAATTTTAACCTGGATTATTCTTTCATTCTTAGGAATGGAGTATGCACTTCCATTAGCTCTAATGGCTGGGCTACTTGAAGTACTTCCAACAATTGGTCCAATCATCTCAGCAATTCCTGCAATTATCGTAGCACTCACCATTTCACCAACACTTGCTCTAGCAGTCACTATTGCCTATATTGTCATTCAATTATTTGAAAACCATGTACTTGTTCCAAATGTTATGCAACGAGCGGTGGGAATGAATCCTATTCTGGTTATTTTAGGAATTACTGTTGGAGGAAGTGTGATGGGAATTGTTGGAGCCCTTCTTTCTATTCCTTTTATCTCCTTTATGATTGTTATCTTTAACAATATTAACTCTAAGGAAGAATAAAATTAACCGAATTAATCCTGTAATAATCATGAGATAATACCCTTATTCATACTGTTTTATTACATAGTTCTCTTACTGTTCCTCAATTTTTTTTGTCATTATATGCTATAATGCTCTACTACTTACAAAAGACCCTATTGTTAGAAATTTTGTCTATGGAACGAACATTCAAAAAACAATAACAAACTTATGATTATATTTCATTGTACGTAGTAAAAACGTACTTTTATGAAAATATTAACAAACATTCAATCTGTTCAAGTAGGAGGAATTACTCAAGCTTTAGCATCGTTTAAAGAATTTCTTTCCAATCAAAACGATCAAGAAGTAGAAATAATCGGAATTGATGTGCTTCGGAAATATACGAAAGGATCTTCTCTGATCTCTTCTCGTAAGGTAAATAGTCCTTTTACTATTATTACGCAAGAAATTGAATGTGAGAAGATTCAGCCACTTCTCGAAACAGTTACTTCATTAAAAGAAATCCAAAAAAAGTATCAACATATTATTGAATACTACAAGAAAATTATTAGTGAAGAAAAACCTGATTTAATTGTCATTAATGGGACTTACTTTATTCCTTGGTGTTTATATCTTGCTGCACGAGAAACTAAATTACCACTCGTTTTGCACTATCATGGAATTCTAACCAAAGAAACAGAAACATGGACTCCTCATGCACGTCAGTTAATGAAGGAGATGGAACAAACATTTGATAATAAACGTCTCCATTATATTTTCCCTTCGCTTTTATCAAAAAAGGTAGTTGAAGAAGAAGTATTTGGTCATTCCATCGCACAAAGTGCTATCCTTCCAAACTCAATTCAAGATCACTATTTTGATATTTCTACTAAAGGATCAGCGAGAAATATTGGTGTAGTAGGAAGATGGAGTCCAGTCAAAAATCCTGAGTTTATTAAAAAATTTGTTAAATACAATGAAAAAATGGGAGGTTATTTTAATATCACAATCGTAACTGATACTAGTTTAATGAAGGAAAAAGACAAGAAAGCGTCTCAATTTGCTAAAGTTCTTTCGCCAATGGATGCAACAAAACTTGCGAAGTTTTATGGACGAATGGGAATGGTACTTTGTCCATCTCATTTTGAGACTTATGGAAATGTTCCTCAAGAAGCAGTAGCGTCTGGTACACCTGCATTCGTGAGTTCAAATATGGGAGTATCTGAAACCTTTAGAAAGGTAGGTTTGGATAATCTAATTATTGATTTCCATTCTGTAAAAGCAGTCTATGATAAAGTGAAACAAATGAGCACTTCACGTATTGGAGACAATACCCGTGAGGACATTAAGCATGAAGTATCTACTGATAATATTCATTCTAAACTTCTCTCAATCTACAAAAAAGCACTCTTGTAATGAAAAACTCCGTTAAAAAACTCTCAATTGGTATTGTGTGTTCTCCATGGCTTGGTGGAAGTGGGGTAGTGGGATCAGAACTCGCTCAATATTTAGCAAAAACGAATAAGTATCAGGTTGTTTTTATTGGAGTAGATTTTCCATTTCGAATGAATAAGCACAATATCATGTTTCATAAAGTATCCAATGTAAAACATGCTTTATTTAGTAGTCCGCTTAACGAAGCATCCTTAACTGAAGGGATTGTTGAGGCAGTAATTCTTCATAAATTAGATCTTATTCATGCTCATTTTGCTATTCCTTTTGCCTATTGCGCATTGCAAGCAAGAGAAATTTTAAAACAAAAAGGAATTGATATTAAAGTAGTAACTACGTTGCATGGAACCGATGTGTTGAGTCTTGGTCAAGAAGTGCCTCAAATCATGAAATACGTCCTTGAAGAAAGTGACAGAGTTACTGCAGTATCCAACGATTTAGCTAAAAGAGCAAAGCAAATCTATGCGTGTAAAAAACAAATTGAAGTAATATATAACTTTATTAACTTTTCTACCTTTCCTCAAAAAGCAATTCGTCCCCAGTTAAAAAAGAAATATGCATCTTCAAATGAAAAAGTTTTCGTACATATATCAAACTTTAGACCTATTAAGCGAATAGGGGACTGCATCAAGATATTCTCAAAAGTAAATAAAAAAATGCCAGCAGTTTTACTCCTTATTGGGGAAGGTCCTGAAATTGAAAATATCAAAAAGCAAAAAGAGACTGTTCGTAACCAAGATTCCATTCATTTTGTAGGCAGAGTAAAAAATCCCTACTCTTTTCTTGAAATTGCAGATGGGTTAATTATTACTTCAGAATATGAAAGTTTTTGTCTAGTAGGACTTGAAGCACTTGCGTATGGGGTTCCAGTTTTTAGTACAAACGTGGGAGGAATTTCTGAAGTAATTACGCATGACAGATTAGGATACTTGGCAGACGTTGGAGATATTGATGGACTTGCTTCTCATATCCTTACTCACTTTGTTGATGAAGAAAAGATACATTCATTTACCAAGGAGGCTTATAAAGCTTCTCATGAGTTTACAGCTGAGAAAATAATTCCAGGTTATGAAGCAGTATATCATCAAGTAGTAGGAACAAATAAGTGAAGAATATGAGCGGGTGAAGGGAATCGGACCCTCGTATGCAGATTGGAAATCTACTGTTCTACCATTGAACTACACCCGCAAGACTTTCTTATTCTACCAAAAAGCATTTAAAATGCAAATAAAGCAAGAGTAGGCTACAATACAGCATATGTTTTTAAGACGAATTTACTTATTTTTACGGACTCTTTTTATCAGAACGTTTCCTTTAAAGAAACGCCCTTTCACCTACGTTGCATTAGGAGATAGTACTGTTGAAGGACTTGGAGCAACAAGTCCTGATAGAACCTATCCTGCTATTATCTTTGAAGCAATAAAAGGAAGTTATAAACAAGCAAAATTTTATAACTTAGGTCGACTTGACTCAACTGCAAAAGACTTAGTGACTGAACAATTAGATAAATCCATTGCTCTTTCCCCTGATTTAGTAACAATCTCAATTGGAGCAAACGATGTGCGTTACAGACGAAATATTTTAGAGTTTGAAAAAGATATTCAAATCATTCTCAAACGACTAAAAAGAGAAACGCATGCAGAGATCGTTATCAATACAATTCCTAATATGTCTGTTACTCCTGCAGTTCCAAAAGGAGTGAGAACAGCAAGTTTGCTACAAGTAAAAAGGTTTAATACAAGAATTGAGAGAAGAGGAAAAGAAGCAAAAGTAATTATTGTTGATCTCTTTCCTCTTAGTGGGATGTTTGCTAGAAGATATCCTGAAATGTTAGCAGAAGATGGGTTTCATCCGTCTGATTTTGGTTATGCACTATGGGCAAATACTATTTTGCAATATATTCGTCATTTGCTCTTTATAAAAAATGGTAAATAATTGCGATTTAGCTGTATTTCAAGTACAATAAAGAAACTCGCCGCGATGGTGGAATGGTAGACACGAGGGCCTTAAGAGCCTTTGTCCTTTATCGGATGTGAGAGTTCGAGTCTCTCTCGCGGCACCCCTAAATTTCTGCTACGATTAACTCATGCTATCACTTTTTACCCAAAGTCTCTGGAGAGACGAAGCCTTTTCCGTTTTAATTGCAAAAAATTCTCCACTAAATATTGTATATAAAATGCTTGAGGATCAAAGTCCTCCCTTATACTTTCTTCTTTTGCACTACTGGATGCATCTGTTTGGAACAGGAGAGGTAGCACTCAGAGCCTTATCCATTTGCTTTCATATATTACTCGCTGTTGTTATTTATTTTATCTCTAAGCACTATATTCGCTCTATTCTAGGAAGAGTGTGTGTTGTCCTTTCAGTGCTTTTGAATCCTCTTCTTATTCAATATGCAGCAGAGGTTCGACCATATAGTCTTTTTGCCTTTCTTACTGCCTTTACTATATTACTCATTCTTAAAAAACAATATTTGTTTGCAAGCGTTATTCTCTCACTCTCCTTACTTACTCATAATTTTGCCTACTTTAATGTCTTGTCACTAGGAATATGGTGGGTATATGAAAAACGAAAAGAGGTATTAAAACATCTTCATGAAGGACTAAGCATTTTTGCACTTCCATTCCTAGTAGGAAGTTTTTGGAGTATTTTCCTTATTACCCAATTCAATAGGATTAGTGAGGAGTTTTGGATTTCAGAGAAAACTACTTACATGTTCACTCATCTTTTAGAAAAGTTTGGAAGAGGGGATATTTGGCATGAATCTCAAGCAGCTGTGTATCTTTTTGGTCTGCTTATTACTGTTTTTGGAGTATCCTACTATATTGCAAAGCAAGAAAAGAAGTTTGACAGGGTAGCTCTTATTTCACTCTTCTTAACGTTTATCCCAATTATTCTGACGTATTATTTATCTCACTACAAGACTCCCATTTATCACGAACGATACCTTATTTCCTCACTTCCTCTTTTTATTGTGTTTGTCAGTTATGGAATTTCTAAATTATGGAGTGAAAATAGGATTTCAAAACTACTTTTGACACTTCTTATTGGAAGTTTTCTCTATGCGAGTTATGTCTCAGCTGATGAAATCACCCATACCGTAAATAAGCCATATATCAGAGAAGAGGTACAAATGATTCTGGCTAAATCCCAACCAACAGATCTTATTATGACTGAGGATCCGATTACTTATTTAGAAGTGAAATGGTATACAGAGCTAGCAAATAAAAAATCATACACATATTCCATTGATGGAGTAATTCCTTACTATATTGGACAAGTTGCCTTTGATAAAGAAGACGTTCTTACCAGTACTCCTTCAGGGAAGCTTATTTGGTGGATATTAAGAGATGGAAAGACGATTCAAATAGATACACGTTAAAGATTGAAGTTAGAATGGTTTTTAGGTACAATAGACTTCAGTTCATCGGGGACTAGCTCAGTTGGCTAGAGCGCGCGGTTTGGGACCGTGAGGCCGGAAGTTCGAGTCTTCTGTCCCCGACAAACTTTTAATTCACCTCTATAATCTACTTCTTTATCTGTTTATACTAAACATACTTCATGAGAAAAACGATTACTTCTCTAGATAACATACAAATTAACTACGATCTAAGTTCCACCTTCAACCCTACAAACTCACTTGTCTTTCTTCACGGGCTAGGAGGCGACCTCACTGCACTTGATTCTCTTCGTTCACTATTTCACAAAAAAGGGTATTCTACTCTGGCTATTGATATTAGAGGACAAGGAGAGTCAGGAAGACCTACTAAAAGAGTGGATTATTTTCTTGAGAGACTAGCACAAGATGTTATTCAAGTTATTACAGAGGAGAAAGTAACAAAAGGAGTTCTTATTGGGCATTGTTTTGGAGGAATGGTTGCTATTCAAGCCACAAAGGATCTAGAAGAGGTCTTGAGTAATTTAATACTCATAGATACTAGTTATCAATCTCCTTGGTTTGGAAGGCTCATTGGGAAACTACCTGGCATTAAAACAAGTATCTATTTTCTCTCACGTATTCTTCCCAATATTCATATGAAAGGAAAAGTAAATTACTCTCAGTTTGTTGGAGGAAGTGACTATTCCATTCCTCGAATTACTTCTGATGTATTACATACCTCAATAAGAAGTTACTTGCTTCTTACCATAACAGTTATGGAAACTCAGATAAGAGAATTAGTAAAACAGATTTCTCTTCCTACTCTTATTATTGAAGGAAGACATGATCGTATTTATCCTCCACAAGTTGCAGAGACACTTCATACACTTATTCCTAACTCAAAACTTTCTTATATAGAGGAGGGAAATCACATTGTGGTACTTTCAGATATTGAAGAGATATTTGAGAAAATAGATTTGTTTCTTAAAGAGGAAAAGTAAGGATTACTTTATTTTTCGTCTGTCTCTTCGTCCTTTTACTCCAGCTCTCATCTTAGGTTTCAAAAGAGATTTTGGATTCTTTTTGGTTTCGCTCCTTAGTTTCGTACTCATAGACTTAACCTTATCAGTAAAGAGAAGGAATAGCAACAAGAAGATTTACTCTTCTGTTTCAGGAGGAAGTAGTCCACGTCTTATTTTTCTTATAGTAATTGCATTATTTAAATTTTCAATAATAGATTCTCTTAGCCATTTACTTCCCTCAGCAATACTTCTTACTTTCTGTTGAAGTTCACGAAATAGCTTCTCTTGAGTGCTATTAATTAACGCAGAGCTTAAAACATATCCAGCATTGGACAATCGTTCTACATCAAGCTCTGTTGCTGTACCGGCTTCAACTAATGAAAGCATTTGTTCAAAGTTACTAATATTTACTATATAAAATTCAGGTTCAAACGGAACACGTGGCCACATTTTAGGAAGAGATAATATCTCTCCCATAGCATACTCATGGGAGTTGTACTCTGGATTTGTAATGCTTAGTCCTGGAGTATCTGTAATAAACATAATGTCCCCATCTAAATTTCGAGGATCGTTATATTGAAGAGATCCATGACAGGTAGCTACCATTCTCTGAGTATTTAACCAATCTATATCTCCTTCAATGATTGATGCAATTGATACTCTAGCTTGCTCAACTTCTTGATTATGCAAGTCTGTTTCAAATCCTTTAAGAATAGCAAGTTTTTTGTCAATTTCTTCTAGTGGATTTTGTTCCATCTCTCCTTGTTCTATTGGTGGATTCATAAAGTTATTATATCAAGTTAGCCAACAAAATAAACGAATTTAATCGTGCTTTGGAGGTTTCACTCCAGCTTTATTTAACGAATAATCAAGAAGAGATTTCATCTCAGCTCTTCTATTTTCACTCCCTAAGATCACTCCAATAAGTCGCTTTCCTTCATATTCAATATAGGTAACTAAACAGAGCCCAGCTTCGGGAGTATAGCCTGTTTTTACCCCTTTAACCCCTGGATAGGAAGTTAACAGGTTTGTTTCGTTTGTTAATGTATATGACTTGTGCTGTCCAGTTGCCGGGAGAGTGATATCAACGGTTTGTACTACTTCCTTAAATTCTGGAAAATTTTCAAGGGCATAGAAAGTAATTCGCACTAAATCCTCAGCCGTTGTATATTGATCTCCATCACCTTGAAGACCAGAAGGATTAGTGAAATTAGTATTTTTTGCACCAATTTCCTGTGCCCGTTTATTCATTTCGTTAATAAACTCCACTCTTCCATAGGGATAGTTTTGGGCTAAGGTTTCAGCTGCATCATTCCCGGATGGAAGAATGAGACCATAGAGAAGCTCTTCAAGTGACAAAACCTCACCTGACTCCAATCCCATGCTGTTTTCTCCCACAATTGCAGTTCGAGACACTTTGTAGCGATCATCTTCTCTTTTGTTTTCCAAAGCTACAATAGCAGTCATAATTTTAGTGAGTGAGGCCATAGGACGAGGGGTTTTGGGGTCTTTTTCATATAGAAGTGTTTTTGTATCAATATCAAAAATAAGTGCTGACTTTGCTCCAATAACAGGTGGAGTAGAGGAGTCAATAAAAGAACTAAACGCATCTCCTAATATCTCTCCAAGCTCTGGACGAGACACAGGAGGAGAAACAAAGACTTTTTGGGAAGCGGGAGAGAATACGTAAGACAGAGAAAAGAAAAGGAGAAATATTCCTAGAATAAAAAGAATTGATGCAATTAATTTTTTCATGGATACGTTTAATGATACAATATGTAGATGGGAGAGAAAAGTCTATCAACGATATCCCTCTCTGTCCTTACCTTTAATCTCTTAGGAGTACCTTTTACTGCAACTCATAAAGTAAGAAATTTCCTCCAACTTTCAAAACACCTTGTTGCTCGTATGAAAGTAGTTGCAACAAAACTCAATGAAAGTAATGCAGATATTCTTTTTTTACAAGAAGTCCATATGGGAGTAATCTTCTCACTTCTCAAGAGGCGTCTTACTAACTATCCATATGTTGCTTTTGTAAACACAAGAAGAAAAGCAAAAGGGGGACTGGTTATCTTTTCAAAATATCCAGTCGAATATGCTACTTTTACGAACTTTAGAGAGCGAGGTCCATTAAAAAGCAAGGCAGTAGTTTCACACATTGCCAAAAGTGGGATTTTGGTTGTAAAGCTACAAGAGATGCATGTAGTGTGTTTTAATGTTTATCTTAACGGAGACTTTCATCATATATGGAATGAGTCAAGTCTGTTTCACACTACGCAACTTTCTCAAGTAACTCAACTCGCTACCCTCATCTCCTTCTTCAAAAAACTGAATAATGTTTGTATTATTGGTGGAGATTTAAATTTCCCTCGCACTTCTTCTAATTATTCACAGTTTAAAAAACTGATATCAGTAGAAGACGGATTTGAGCAGTCAAACAAACCTACCTATCGAGAAGAGTTTCTTCCAAAAGATATTCCAGCCCAGACACTTGATTACTTACTGGTATCAACAGAGAAGGGTATAGGTATAAAAAATCCACAGTATCTTTTTGAAGAAAAAGAACTAGTAAAACCACGAAGGGAAATTTATCTTTCAGATCACATAGGATTGCAACTGACCGTTGAGATTCCTATCTTACTTGTGAAAAAATAAACTATGACAATATTTGATACACTCCTTTTATCTCTTGTTGAGGGACTCACGGAATTTCTTCCTGTCTCATCAACTGGACATCTCATTCTCACTGCAAACCTACTACAGCTTCCACCAACAGAGTTTCTCAAGACATTTGAAATTGCCATTCAACTTGGAGCTATTCTTGCCGTAGTTATTCCTTACGGAAAAACGGTACTAAAAAATATTTCCCTTATGCAAAAACTTTTTCTCTCTTTTCTTCCGACAGCAATTGTAGGACTTTTAGCCTATAAGCTTATTAAAGAAGTTTTTTTAGAAAACGTGCTATTAACAGTAGTGATGCTATTTTTGGGAGGAGTACTTTTTCTCTTTATTGATAAACTCTTTCGTACAAAAAAAATTATTTCGACTGCAAATATGACCGTGAAACAAGCACTCATTATTGGATTATGCCAATCTGTGTCTGTTATCCCAGGTATTTCTCGAGCTGGAGCAACTATTGTTGGGGGACTGGGAATAGGACTTTCAAAAAAAGACGCAGTAGAGTATTCTTTTCTCCTTGCTGTACCCACAATGGCAGCTGCAACTGGATATGATCTGCTCAAATCTAATCTTCATTTTTCCTCTTATGAATACTTCTTACTAGTACTAGGATGCATGGGATCTTTTATTACTGCCTACATTGCAATTAAAACGTTTATCTCTTATGTTCAAAGTCATTCTTTTTTTGCTTTTGGAGTGTATAGAATTATACTCTCAATCTGCTACTACCTCTTATTCTTCAGATAATACCTTATACTTTTCTTACATAAAACTTGTCGATTCTCTATACTAAAGTAAGTAAAATAGTGATTGTTATTAATTGTTGGCACTAGTGGATCACAATTATGACTAACACTAGATTAGGTCTTGACAAGATATATTTTACCACTGTACTCTAGATAAGAAGCCGACCGTCAACGGAGGCTGATCAATAGAGTATTTAGTTTTATTTCTATGATTAGCAACTGCCCGTTAGCTTTAATTGGAACCTCTCAATATATTTCATTTGAGGGGTTTTTTTAATGGAAAGGAGGTGAAAAATAATTATGAACAAATTAATCATTAGATTTGGAACAGGAATCGCTACAGCAGCAGCATTTGCAGCTATGGCTACTCCTTCATTCGCTCTTACTATTAACAATGGAGCAAATGGTGCGTTCTCAACTAGTTTTGTAAATGTACTTAAAGTAAAAACAACAGCGGTTAGTCAGACAAATACAACAGCTGTCGCAACAAACACAAATGTTGTGAACAATACTGGAGGAAACGCTTCTAACTTTAACACAGGTGGAACAAATGGGATCGTTACAGGACCTGCAACAACTGGAGTTACTGTTGGAGTTACTGGTAATACAAACACAGCTGTAAATGGTTGTGGATGTGTACCTGCTGCACCTGCTGTTATTAATAACGGAGCAAATGGTGCATTCTCGAATTCAGGTGTTAACTTAACATGGATGGATACAACTATGTTAGGTCAAACTAATGCAACATCTGTATCAACGAATACAAATGTTGTAAATAACACGGGAAACAACTCTTCTAGTTTCAATACTGGAGGAGCTAACGGTATCATGACAGGTGGAACATCCACTGGTGTTGGTGTTACTGTTGGAGGATCTTCAAACGTAGCAGCTCTCTAGAAGCTGGGTTCGTTTTGCAAAAAGGTCTCGCTGCAGCGGGGCCTTTTTTGTTTTCCTCATTGACAGAGTGTAAGAGATATCAGTAATCTAGATATATGGCTGAAAGTAAGAGAAAATCGCTAACTCACAAATTGGAACAACCAGTGCATAATATTCTCGGATACGGAGTACTTTTGACACTTTCGACTGTTCTTCTCATCTTTATTCTTTGCCTCAAAAACTACTACTAATTTTTCTTAGCAAAAATTAATAACCTTTGAAAATCTGTTCCTGGTGGAGTACACGTTTGTAAGACTAAGTCAAATTTATTATTTGTCAAATATTCTACTTCTGTTGGCCAAATCACCTTTTTATCCGTAACAGTATAGATATACTCTTTCTTGTTATAAGTAATGTATATCTGATCACCTGTTTGTAACTCTCCTAAACGAAAAAAGACAGGATGAGTTTTGATCATATCTAAATAGGGAAGAGATGAGTGGGCAAAAAGATACATCCCTTTTTCTTCACTTGGTAACCCTGATCCCTTTGCTTGAGCAATCCCTACTTTCAATGCCTTACTATATGTTTCTTCATCCCATGGATCAACTGAGGGAACTATTTTGGCTTGTGCTTTAATTTTTGGAATAGAAAGACTAAATACTTCGTGAGACAAATCCACAGGAGCGGGGAAGTAGGAAAGAGCCAAAGGAAGTCCTAAAAGAACAAATCCTGATAGAGAAAGAATGATACAAATGGTTGAGAGAAGACGCATACTTCGCATGAAGTGATTCTACTGTTTTACTACATATCTTGTAAAGCATAAAAAAAGCGGATTTCTCCGCTTCTTTTCATTAGACTACATCAGAAACCCTGGAGAGTTTCCAGCGCGCAGTCTTAGCCAACCACCGAAGAGAAGAAGAAGCGTATTTGCAAGGATTGCAAGAAGATATCCAATGTTACCTGTTGCAGGGAGAACTCTACCATTTCCAGGATTATTCGTTGATCCACTACTTCCGTTGGAACTTCCACTTGACCCTCCTCCAGGATTATTTGTTGTTACACTTCCTCCTCCTGGGTTTGATGGAGGAGTGGTAGGAGGATTATCTGTTGGAGGTGTTTTCTCACCAGGATCACAGCAAATTACTTCTGAGATTGAAGTGTTGATTGGTCCATTTTTAATATAATTAAGAATACTCACATCTCCTGTTTTAATCACAACGTCACCAACAGTGAAAGAGGCTGTATTTCCCCCTGAGTTTCCATTGGAATAGATATCATTAATAATATTTGCTACGTTATTTTCAACTTGGGTAACGGTAAATACATTTGAGGCAGTTACTGAGTTAACTGATCCAGCTCCATTGCCTGAGATTTTGAGATTTGTATGTGATTGAGTGGAGACACCAGCTTGGTTGATAGCAGTATTAATAGGACCGTTCTCATTTTTTGTAATAATTGTTACTTTTCCAGTTTCAATATACACATTTCCATTGGAACTATTAGCAACATTTCCTCCAGTATTTGCTACTCCTTTAACTGTATTTGTTAAAGACATCGTGTTGTTGGATGTTTGACTTACTGTAGTGTTCTGATTTGCACTTCCTGAGTTGACTGAGATTGCTCCATTTCCACTAACCGTTACAGAGCTGTCTTGAGTCTCTACACAGCATCCTGCGTTGCTAACTGAGTTATTTCCACTTGTTGATACATCTGTTACTGTAGTGGCATTTCCTGTTGAAATAGCAGTATTTCCACCCGTTGTATTGTTTGCTTGATTATCTCCTGTATTAGAAGAAGACGTAACTACATTGGTAACAGTAGCTGTATTATTTTGTTGTACAACAGTTGTTTGAGAGTTATTAGATTCTGCTGTATTTACTGATGCTGCTCCATTATCTGTTACTACAATCTCATCAGCATAGGCAAGAGATGGTGATAATAAAATAATAAGTCCAAAAATAATATGGATTTGTTTCATACGTTTAGATTGGGGCAGAATACTTTCGATACGAGGCAGTGTATCTAAGTTAGGCAGTTTTAAATCGTCTTAATACTTTTCGTCCTGCAAATAGGATAAGTCCTAGTGGCAAAGCCAGTATTAACCATGCAAGATTCAAAGTCAATGTATCATTATGTGTACTTGTTCCTTTAACCAAACTTTCTGTACCATTTCCTGTTACTGATACTTCATTTGTTCCTCCTGAAACTCCTACAGTTGTTTGAGACTCTGAAGAAGAACTTCCTCCAGGAACAGAGACTGAGAGTAAGTTCTTTGCTGTACTTAGCGCAACAGAAGCTACTGTTTGTTGTGAGGTTGTTGGAGTAGGGGTAGGAGTTACTCCTGATGACGTAGTTTCTTGATTTTGTGTTTGAGCACTAGTAAGTAACTTAGCACTAGACTTTGGTTGTTTTTGTTGATCTGGAGTAACAAAGTCTCCAAGCCAACTGCCAAATACATTGACAACTGTTACAATGAGTTTTCCTCCACCAGTGACATTGTTGTTTACAAAGTTAACCATGTTAGCCGTAATATTTGCATCCCCAGTGTTTATATTGTTATTTCCCCCTGTGTTGTAACTGGTATCATTTTTTCCAGTATTAGCAGAAAGATTCATGGTGTTTTTAACGTTTGCTTTGTTATTTTGAGTGGTTGTATTGGTATTCGTACTATTATTCGTAGCTGTGTTATTTGATCCAACTCCGTTACCATCATTTCTGGTAGCATTAATAGTTCCATTTTCGTCTTTAGTAAACTCTGTGCCTTGAGATCCAGCCATAGTAGCATCATCATCAAGTCCAACGATTTTTCCAACCCAGTTCCCACCGTCATTGATCAGAATTAACCACCACGTGCCACCATTAAGGTTAGAATTAGCAATGTTTAGGGCATTAGCTGTTACGTTTGCATTACCTGTCTTAGTTGTCGTTGTTCCATTGGTGTTCATACTCCCCGTGTTTTGTCCGGTATTAGCATCAAACACAAGTTCATTACTAATACTGGCATCATTATTTTGGAAAGATGCATCGGTATTTGAAACGTTATTTGCTGTTGAGTTATTTGATCCAGCTCCATTATTTGAATTACCACTTGCATCTTTGTCAGCTGTTGGAATAGCATCAATTGCTCCTTGAGGAAGAATAATGTCTCCTTCAAGATTGCCATAGATATTGACAACTCCATAGACAACGTTTCCTGAGAAGTTATTATTTGCAAAGGTGAGAGAGTTAGCAGAAACATTTGCATCTCCTGTGTTAATAGTAGTATCTCCATTGGTATTTCGACTTCCTTCGTTACTTCCAGAATCGGCTGAAAGGTTTAAGGTATTTCCTGTTGTTGCTGTGTTGTCTTGATTAGTTGTGTTACTTGAAGTACTGTTATTGGTTGCGTTATTAGTAGAATTTGCTCCATTGTTCTTGTTTGAAGCGCTTCCGTTTCCTCCGGAGCAGCCAGAAATACAATTAGAAACAAAATCTAAAACAATATCACCCTTGTGATCATCAGCGATATTAAACTCAGCTACCATTACTCCATCCATATTGGTATTAACTGAGGTAATAGCAGTTCCTGAGACATTCGCATCTCCTGTGTTAATGATTGTATTACCCATATTGTCACTGGATGTGTTTTTTCCTGTAGTGGTTGATTGGGTGAGTGAATTATCAACAGTTGCACTGTTTTGTTGATTAGTTACTTTGGCACTAGCTTCATCATTTGTTGAAGTATTAGCACTTCCTGCTCCGTTGTTAGAATTACTAACCGCTGATCCTCCTTGACCCTGTCCGGTTGTACTCCCACCACCTGTTGAGAGATTAGTATTTGCTTGAGCAGTTGAAACTGCTGAATTGGTCGAGTTGCCTGTTGAAATAATTGTATCTCCAGCATTTCCGCTTGCGTTTACTCCTCCTGAGCCTTGAATATCACTGTCATCTCCATTACTTGCAACTTGTTGAGAAGAAGAGTCTGCTGATGGAGTAACTGCTGCTTGGGCTTGAGATGTACCAGTTGGGGTAGGAGTAGGAGTTGCCAAAACTTCCTCAAGTGTTGGTGCACTTGGTGGAGTAGGGGAAGAGATACCTGAGCTTGCTGGATTTGCACTAGGTGTTTCAGGGGTTGAAGGAGTACTCGGAGTACTAGGTGCACTTGGAGCTGTTGGAACTGTAATGTCATCAGCAAAGGCGAGAGGAGCCTGCATAAAGATGAGATTAAGAACTAATAAAATAGTTAGTATTTTTCTTGTTATATGTTTCATGTTTTTCATTTATTTTTCTTACTTTCTTTTTTCACTTCTTATTAAATTTTCTCTAAACTTTAGGGCAGGGTGTCTGACCGAAGTGCTAGCCAGACACACCTACCTCTCAGTTATAACCACCAGAGTAGTCCCATTAAAGGACCAAAGTTTAAGGTAAGGTCAACTCCAGCTAGTGGAAGAGATCCTTGACCAAAAACGTTTGCATTACTGGTTGTTGAAACAACAGTCATGTTATCAGCTCCTCCTGTAAGGATTGCTGGGTCACTGTCTGCTGATCCGGTTCCAAAACTAGCTCCATTTGCGCCAGTTGATGAATTTGCTCCAACTCCGTTATAGAGTGCAGCATTTCCATTCTGTGCAGCAAAGACAGCTGCTTCGTGCAGTTGGTTTACGACGTTAACAGATGCTGCGCCGTTTCCACCAATCTTGGTAAGATCAACTCCTCCAAGTACACAAGAACAGTCAACTGTAGCTACGTTCATATTGAGAGTGTTACTCACAACTGTTTTAGCTTTAGCATGTCCTGTTCCGATGATAGTGTTTCCTCCTGTGTTGAAGTTAGCATTGTTTGCTCCCGTTGTAGCGTTTGAAGCTACAATGTTAGAAACAGATGCTGAATTGTTCTGTGCAAGAACAATTGCAGATTCTCGAGTTGAGTTGATTTGGTTTACACTTAATGCACCGTTTCCGTTGATTAAGAGTTCTGAATCATTAGCTGATCCAGCTCCAATTCCTCCTCCGACTCGTGCTCTGTTTTGGTTCAATGTATTTACAACTGTAACATCAGAAACTGCGTTTCCAGTAACGATAGCAACATCTCCATTAGTTTGGTGTGATGCTGAATTTCCTCCTGTACTTGCGTTTCCTGAAACTCCGTTATAAACGTTTGCATTGTTGTTTTGACCAACAGCTACGTTAGCGGTGTTTCGATTTGCGTTTACAGCCTCATTGATTTTATTATTAGATGCTGCACCATTGTTTGAAATAGTGAGATCAGCACCTTGTCCAGCGCAGTTACCGCAAGGAGCAACTTGTGCTTGATTGAGGTTTGCTGCTGTTGAAATCTGAGTTGTATTTGTCGCATTTCCAGTTACGATTGTTGTATTTCCCCCTGTGTTGAAATCAGCGGTATTTCCTCCAGTTGATGAGGTTGAACTCACAACGTTAGAAACATTCGCATTATTGTTTTGTTCAACAACAGTGGTATTACTAGTTGAAGAGTTAATCTGATTTGTAGATAAAGCTCCGTTATTAGTAATAGTTTGGTCTGCTGCAAAAGCAAGAGGACTTAAAGCTTGCGCTAAGACTGCGCCTGTTGCAATTGCTGTAGTAATACGTGTTCGAATAGTCATTATATTATTTTCACCCCCTTTCTTTTTAAGAGTCTTAATACCCCTGAGGTAATAAGCACTTCTTTTGTCAGTTCTCCCTTGTCTACTGCCTGTAGAGCTTAAACAAGAAAAACGGACATACTTCTTTCTAAACCTAGAAAGAAATATCTCCGTTTTTACATAATCTGTTTCTGTTAGTAGTAAGTAAAAGTAATTCAGTCATAAATACAAAAAGAGGCACCTGTCATAAAAAGAACTCTTCTTATGATAGATGCCTCCGTGAGCGGTCAGCTCTAGTGTTTTAGTTTTCCTTAACCAATATATGTAAGATGAATAGTGTTTGTCAATAGATCAAAACACTACGACTGAGTATTTGGTGTTTTACGAATGTTTCGCTCCGTTATTTGGATCACTTTAAAGTCTTGGATTTGAATTTCAATACTTCCCCAACCCCTAATGTTTTTAAGAGCTTGAATAATTTCTTCAATGAGTTTTTCGTTTATTTGCTTAACTGAGTAATCCATAGTAAATGTTGGATCTGATCTTTTTACTTAAGAGTAAGTGCCACTGTTTCTTTTTTCCCACTAGCATTTTCTCCTACATATTCTCCGATGTGAAGAATAAGTTTGGTATCTGTTTCATTAATCACAAATCCTGCCCAAGTGTTTCTACTTGATCCAGCTTGTGACTCGACAGGATCATTATGCAACTCAGGTGCAAATTTCTCACTTTTTCCATTTACTGAGAGACGAACATAATCACGGACATTTACGTTGACTGGTTTGTTGAAATTATTAGTTAACTTAACATTAAGTGCTAGTGCTGTTCGTCCTTTAATGATTGGCACCAGTTGTCCTTTGTGTACAATCTCGTTTCTCAGCTCTGCAACTTCAATCGTGTATTTAATTGTACTGACCTTTTTTCCTGTCTCATCTTTAATAGGGAAGGAGAAGGATTTATCCACGGGTTGAGAGGCATAGGGTTTTCCAACCTCTGGGCGCTCATTACTCGTAGCTGGAGTTTGTGTAGCTGTTTTGAGAGCAAAACCAATAAGGAGTAATAGAACTAATCCACACGCTCCGCCAATTAAAACAGTTTTACTTCTAAACAGGTTTTTAAATTTTCGAGGAGTATTTCTCATAGATTGGAAATGAGTAGACATTGAAAGATCATTGAGTGAATGACGAACTTTTTCAGACATCTTCATAAATGTTGAGAAAGAAATTTGAGGGAGAGAGAATGAAAGTGGTCTACTGCCGATTGTCATATTAAACGTGGCAGGTTAATTGATCTGGATGTTATCAAGGAGAAAAAAAGATGTCAAGGGGGAGATTGAGATACTAAGTAATATTTTTTAACTTTATTGCTAATTTCAATTTATTAATTGCAGAATCTTCCAATTGTTTAACTGCTTGCCGAGTTACCTCTAGTTCATATCCAATTTCTTCAAGTGTTGCTATACCATCCAAATGTCTTCTTCTTAATACGCTAACCTCATCTGCTGAGAGAACTTCCATAAGAGTAGGATCAGCCCATACTTTACCCAGTAAAGTTCCAAGTTTTGTATGTTGTCTTATCCATCCTTTTGTAGGAGTAATATCAGGCATTCCATTATTTTTCATATACTCAACAACTGTTGGGTACGCAAAACCTGTAGAGGTACTTATTTCCGAGATAGTAAGATACTCCATATAATGTTTTCGAAGAAGCATATCTCTTATATCTCCTCCAAATGCTTCTCTTTGTCTACGTATAGTTCTTTCTCTTACTACTTGTCTTAAAATGGTATGATCTACTAACTGACGAGCTTCAGAAACAGTACGAAGAGGGATATTGGATCTAATTAACCAAGCTCTTACCGCTCCTTCACTAACCCCAAAAATCGTACCGATTTGTTCTGGGTTCTTTTTTTCGTCTAGATATAATCGTTTAAGAAGGTTTTCAATCGTGTCTTGGAACCGAAGCTCAACAGACCTCATACCATCAGTTTTTCCGGACTTGGGGTCAATACCTCCGTTCGTTCTTTCACTCATAACAAGAAGACCACGAGATTTGGATACTCTTTCATACACTGCCATACTACAGGATTATATCACTAGTAAGTAATGCGTTCAAATGGAAGGTATTAAGAAGAAGTTACTAAGACGACAATCATAGTCTCTGCTTGTCCAGGATCTCGAGTGATTTCCACACTCACTTGTTTACTATTATCTGCTGCCACAATCTTATTTATCACTTTCTCGTTTGCTTTCGTTTTAATCACAGAGGTTGCACCCATTCCTTCATCAGCAAACTTTTGTCTATACCATTCAGTAATAACATCAGGATCCACCGTGCTTTTATACGTATTTCCACCAACTGATGTACTTCCAGGATATTGATAATTTCCACTAGATTGATTTGGTAATGAAGAAGGAGTAGGGGTGGGAGTACTCGTTGGAGAGGAATTAAAAAATGTTTGTACTTCTGGAGTTGGAGTCGCAGATGGTGACATTTTCTTCTTTTCTGAAGGAGTGGGAGTGGGGGAAATACTGATTGATTCTTTCTTAACAAACACGGCTTGTAGTGCGCTAACAACAATAAGAAGCAGAACAAGAATAAGAAGAATACGAAGGTTATTCATTGCTGAAATTATATACCTTTGTGTTTTATTGTCAAATCACCTATAATAGTAAGACGCTAACCAGCACGGCTGGTTTTTTTATGGAAAATAGTTATTTATCTACCAATATTCGAAATATCGCTGTTATCGCCCACGTTGATCATGGCAAAACTACTCTTGTGGATTTCATGCTTAAACAGTCTGATACATTTAGACAAAATGAAGCAGAAATGACTCAGACTACTATTATGGATTCTAATCCTTTAGAGAGAGAGCGAGGAATTACTATTCTTGCTAAGAATACTGCCATTTTTTATAAGGAACATAAGATTAATATTATTGATACTCCAGGACACGCTGACTTTTCAGGAGAAGTGGAAAGAACTCTGAATATGGCAGATGGAGCACTTCTTATTATTGATGCGCAAGAAGGACCTATGCCTCAAACCAAATTTGTACTAAAAAAGGCGTTAGGATTAGGACTTAAAGTTATTGTAGTTATTAATAAAATTGATAAGCAACTTGCAGATATTCCAAAAACACTTGAGAAGACAAGTGATTTATTTTTAGAACTTGCAACTGAATCGTCTCAGTTGGACTTTCCTATCTTTTTCGCTATAGGAAGAGAAGGAAAGGCTGCAACAACTCCTGAAGAAGTAGGAGAAAGTGACTCATTAAAAGTAATTCTTGACGCTATCATTGCTGAAATATCCAGTCCTCCTATAGTCGAAGGGGAATTTAAGTTACTTGTCTCAGCCCTTGATTATGATACTCATAAAGGAAAACATATTATTGGGAGAATTATCAGTGGTAAAGCGAGTATAAATCAACCCCTTATTCTCTTAAAAGAAAATAAAGAAATTCAAGGAAGAATTGAGCATATGTATGTAACACTTGGGCTTAAAAAACAACTAGTTCAAGAAGCAGTTGCTGGAGATATTGTCGAAATTACTGGATTTGAAGCAGCAGAAATTGGAGATACCATTACAGACCCTTCTGATAAAACACCTCTTCCACGTCTTTCTATTGAAGAACCAACCATTAAAATTAGTTTTTCAGCAAACACTTCTCCTTTTGCAGGAAAAGAAGGACAATTTTCAAACTCCCGACAACTTCTTGAGCGACTCACCAAAGAATTAGAAACAAACGTTAGTCTTCGACTTGAAGTAATGGATGGGGGAGTATTTATTGTTTCTGGACGAGGAGAGTTACATCTCTCTGTTCTTATCGAAACGTTAAGACGAGAAGGATACGAATTCCAAGTAGGAAAACCAGAAGTTATCACAAAAGAGATTGATGGGAAACAAATGGAACCTGTTGAGGAGTTAATTGTTGATGTTCCTGATGATTTTGTTGGACAAATTACTGAAGAAATTGGAAAACGAAAAGGAACAATGAAAAATATGGAAACAGATGGGAAAGGATCAACTCGTTTAGAATATATCATTACTTCAAAAGGGATGATTGGATTGAGAAGTATTCTTTTGACCCGTACTAAAGGTACAGCGATTCTTAATACTATGTTTGATTCCTATGCTCCTATTTCTCCACCACTCCCAAAAATTAGAAATGGAGTACTTATTACCTCAGAAGGAGGAGTTGCACTCACATACGGACTACAAAATGCACAAGAGAGAGGAACAACATTCATAACAGCTGGAACTAAAGTATATGAAGGTATGATCATCGGACTTCATGCTCGAGGAGAAGATATTGAGATCAATGTAACAAAAGAGAAGAAACAAACTAATATGCGATCAAGTGGAGCAGACATGGCAATCGCGCTTACACCGCCAACAGCAATGAGCCTTGAACAATGTTTGGACTTTTTAGAAGAGGACGAATTACTTGAAGTAACACCAGAAAATTTAAGACTTCGAAAAAAATATTTAAGTAGACTTGATCGTGTACGTTCAAACCGTTAACTCCTGTGATCAGTTCCTCGAGGATACCAAAATTTAAATCTATCTTTGTATCTTAGTCCTTGAATAATTCCACCAATACCTGCAGCCTTAAGAAGTAAATAGTGAGAAAAACTATCTGTCCACAAGAAGGTAATTCCTGTAATAAAAGTTAAAGTAATCCAATGATGCAAATGAAATGTTTTTTTTCGTATATGAATACGTACATAGGGAGAAAATTCTACATTTTTATATTTTAATTTTGGGAGACGGTGTTTTTTAGATTTTAAATCCTTTGGCGAATCTGTAAAATAAGAGAAGATAAGATAAGCAAGGCATGATGAAAGCACAAAAATAAGAAAATTGTCCATACCCATACTCATCCTAGAAGAAGTACCCCTGAATTGTCAATCTATCTGTATAATAAGGAAGTGAAAAAAATTATTATAATTGGTGGAGGAATTGGTGGATTAGCTACCGCAGCACTTCTAGGAAAAAAGGGGTATAGCGTAACCCTTCTTGAAAAAAATGAGATGGTAGGAGGAAGAGCATCTATTTTTTCAGAAAAAGGGTTTACTTTTGACATGGGACCATCATGGTATTTAATGCCAGATGTATTTGAAAAATATTTTTCCTATTTTGGAAAAAAACCAAGTGATTTTTTTAAACTTAAACGATTAAATCCTCAATACCGAGTTTTTTTTGGCTCAGGAGAGTTTGTTGATATTTCATCAAACTTAAAAGAAAATCTTGCACTATTTGAAAAAATGGAAAAGGGTGCTGGTAAAAAAGTTTCCGAATATTTAGAACAAGCTGAAAAAATGTATGTAGCTTCAGTAACACACCTTTTGTATAACAATTTCACTTCGATTACAGATTTTCTTAAAAAAGATATTATGAGAGAGGGTCGTAAACTCCCTATTTATAAATCGCTTGATAGTTTTGTTTCAGGATACGTAAAAGATGAACGGATAAAACAAATTTTAGAATACACGATTGTGTTTTTAGGAGGATCTCCCCATAATACTCCCGCATTTTATTCTTTAATGTCTCATATTGATTTTCATATGGGAGTATTCTATCCGATGGGTGGAATGTATGAAGTTATAAAAGGATTAATAACACTTTGTAAAGATAATGAGGTGATTATTAAAACAAAGGAATCTGTTGAGCAGATTATTGTTGAGAATGGGAAAGCAATTGGTGTAATAAGTAACAAGAAACTTTTGCGTGCAGACATTGTTCTAGCAAATGCTGATTATCATCACGTTGAGACTCAATTACTTACGAAAGAATGGCAAACATACTCTGAATCATATTGGAAAAAGAAAACACTTGCTCCATCCACTTTTCTTATGTATCTAGGAATAAAGGGACGAGTACAAAACTTGTCTCATCATAATCTCTTCTTTGCTAATGATTGGAGAGCTCATTTTGATGAGATTTTCAAGAATCCTTCTTGGCCTAAAAAGCCGTCTTATTATGTTTGTGCTCCTTCAAAGTCTGACTCATCTGTAGCTCCTAAAGATTCAGAAAATATTTTTTTCCTCACACCTATTGCCTCAGGCTTAAAAGATACAGATGTACAAAGAGAAAAGTACGCAAAACAGGTACTTTCAGATTTAGAAAAACAAATCGATGAACGATTTCAAGATAGAATAGTGGTAAAAAGGATTTTCACCCAACGAGACTTTCAAGGAAGATATAATGCCTACAAAGGAACAGCATTAGGACTTGCTCATACATTATTTCAAACAGCTTTTTTTCGACCACAAAACAAAAGTAAAAAGGTTTCAAATCTGTATTTTGTTGGACAATATACCCAACCTGGAATTGGAATGCCAATTTGTCTTATCTCAGCTGAATTAGTAGCTAATCGAATTCATCATGAACAATAAACACCTTATTTTTAAAAACGCCAGTGTTACTTTTCACACTGCTAGTCTATTTTTTCCTAGAGAGGTAAAAGAAGATGTATTTACTTTATATGCCTTTGTAAGAACAGCTGATGACTTTGTAGATACACTTCCTCAAAATAAAAAAGCATTTCAAGACTTTAAAATAGAGACACTGGCAGCACTTATAAGTGGAAAGAGCGAAAATCTTATTATTCAAGAATTTGTTGAACTGTCAAGAAAGAAACAATTTAAAACAGAATGGACAAAAGCATTTTTATACTCTTTAGAAATGGATTTAACTATTAATAAATATCAGACATATCATACCCTAAAAAAATATATTTATGGCTCTGCTGAAGTAATCGGGTTGTTTATGGCAAAAATTTTATCTCTCCCTGAAAAATCCTATCCGTACGCTCAAAAACTTGGAGAATCAATGCAGTTTATAAATATGCTTCGAGATATTACAGAAGATATTTCACTAGGAAGAACCTACCTACCAAAAGTAGAATTAGAGAAATTTCACATTCAAACTCTTTCTGTTTATACTAAGGATGTAAAAAAATTTATTCAATTTGAACTAAAAAGATTCTCAGAGTTGCAAATTGAGGCTGAAAAAGGGTATAAATATATTCCTAAAAGATACCTTGTTCCGATTAAAACTGCAGGAGATATGTATAAATGGACAGCGAAACAAATTGAAAAAGATCCAAGTGTTATTTGGAGAAAAAAAGTAAAACCAAATAAAAGACTTGTTATACTAACTATATTTAAAAATATGTTTAGCTCATGAACTTAAAAAAATATATTACCACAAATAAACCATTTATCACGATTAAACTTCAACGGTTTTTTGCAGAAAAACGAACTTTTTTTTCATATGATGAACAAGCAGTTGAGCTTCTTAATCGATTAGAAATATTTACCTCAAAAGGGAAAATGTTACGTCCTATCCTGGTACTGCTTGGCTACGAAATGGCTGGAGGGAAAAAAATAGATGAAGTATTAGATCTAGCAGTTGCGATGGAACTAACACAAGCCGGAGCGTTGATTCATGACGATATTATGGATCAGGATGAGCTAAGACGAGGTGAAAAAACAATTTATGCACAATATGCTGACAAAGGAAAGGAAGAACAAGTTAAAAATTCACTTTTCTTTGGTCAAGGGATGGGAATTTGTGCTGGTGATATTTGTTTCTTTCTTGCATTTGAAACATTAAGTAAAGGACTAACAGGAGAGTCATCTCATGTTTCTAATAGTAGTTTTACTTGGTATACTCACACATTTGAAAGATGTATTTTTGCTCAGATGCTTGATTTTCGCTTAGGAATGACAAAAGATACTGCAACAAGTGAACAAATTCTCTCTATCTATTTAAATAAAACAGCATATTACTCCGTTGTTCTTCCACTTCTTCTTGGTGCCAATAAAGCAGGGGCATCTGAGTCTTTATGTCAGACTCTAGAAGAATTAGGGAAAAGTATAGGGATAATTTTTCAGATCAAAGATGATGAAATAGGATTTCTAGGAAAATCAACCGAAATAGGAAAACCTGAAGGTTCAGATATTAGAGAAAATAAAAAAACTCTTATCAGACAACTACTTTTTGAACATACACCAGACATACACAAAGAGTTTCTAGAGAAATGTTTTGGAAACGATACTCTTTCTACACAACAACTAGTGCAACTGAGAGAATACTATACCAAATATAATATTAGTCGTCACATTGATACTATTCTTTCTACTTTCGTAACCGAAGCAACAACTCTGATTGAGAGTTTACCTGCAGGAGATCCAAGAAATATTTTATCAGAATTTCTACAGTACAATTTACAGCGTAAAGTATGAAATCAACCGTTTCCACCTTTCTTTCTCTTTCCAGACCACGATTTTGGTTTTATCTGGCTGGACCATTCTTAGTAGGTAGTATTGCTGGAACAGCTTCACTCAGTTTTTTTACTTCTTTTTCTTTTTGGTACACTTTTTTTTGGTTTCTCATTCCAGCAAATATCATCTTGTACGGAGTAAATGACATCTCAGACGCAGACACAGATAGTAACAATCCAAAAAAACTGGATAAAGAGATACAGATTAAAAAAAACACTTACAAATTGTATCTTTCTGCTATTGGAATATCTTTTACATTGCTTATTCCACTATTCTTTATATTCAAAACATTCCTATCACTTAGTATCTTAAGTCTTTTTATTTTTCTTAGTTTATTTTATAGCCTAAAACCTATTAGATTTAAATCACGTCTTTTTCTTGATTCTGCCTCAAATATTCTATACGCACTTCCTGGATTCTTTGTTTATACAGATCTTACAGGAGATATTCCATCTATTAGTATTATCCTATCGACTTGGTGTTGGCTAAGTGCAATGCATTTATTCTCAGCAATTCCTGATATCGTCTATGACAAAAAAGCAGGTATAATAACGACTGCTGTATATCTTGGAACAAAAAAAAGTCTTCTTCTCTGTACGTTTTTATGGAGTAGTAGTATGTTATTAGCAACTACTTGGTCACCACTTTTCCTCTTAGGAAGTATTTACCCTCTTCTTCCCTTATGTTTACTATACGCATCGAAAGAACAACTCGTAAAAATATATTGGTATTTTCCTCAACTTAATCTTGTCACAGGATTACTAATATGGTTATTATTAGGAGTACGATTCTTATGAAAATTCTTCTTTTTTTATCTATAACACTCTTTTTAGGGGGCGTTGGTGTTGGAAATATATCTCTTCCATCAAATAGTGTAATAGCATTTCTCATTCCACTTCTTTTTGCATTACCAGTTTGTATTACCTGCATACGTATATGGGGGAGGAAAGAAGGAATTCGTATTTTACTTATACTTGCTGGATGTATTTTAGCTATAGAAACTATCGCCTTACTTACGGGATACCCCTACGGTCATTTTATCTATGCATCATATTTATTACCTAAACTATTTTTTCTTACCCCTCTCATTGTTCCATTAGGATTTATTCCTCTCTTTTTGGGAGTACTTTCTCTAGTCTCATATCTTCCTAAACAATTTTCTCCTTTAGTTACAGCACCATTTCTTCTTATGGCAACAGACTTAGTAATAGATCCAGGAGCAGTTGCGATGGGATTATGGACATACGAAAAAGGAGGCATGTTTTACCAAGTTCCTCTTATGAACTTTTTGGGGTGGATATTAACCGGAGCTTTACTTTATTATTTTTGGTATAAAAAAATACAAAAATCCCTTCCGTTATCAGGTGTATATAGTCTTTTATTTCTTCTTAGTTTTTGGACAGGTGTGGTTTTAGTTAAAGGTTATGCTATTCCTATTTTTGTGGGAGTTATATATACTATCTTTATCTTTTTAACTATATATGCAACTTTCCCCAGGACAAGGAACACCAGCTGATCAAACCGACTACGTCATTTTAGTTGATACTGAAAATAATGAACTAGGAACAGCGCCAAAACTAGAAACTCATAATACCAATACTCCTTTGCATCGTGCTTTCTCCTTATTCCTATTTAACCCACAAGGAGAACTTTTACTTCAGCAGAGAAGTCATATGAAAAAAACCTGGCCCCTTATCTGGTCAAATAGTTGCTGTGGACATCACACTCTTGGAGAAACCAATGAACAAGTAGCAAGAAGACGGGCTCAGTTTGAATTAGGTATGACTGATTTTTCTCTTTTTGAAATTCTTTCTCGATATAGTTACCGATTTGAATACTTAGGAATAGTTGAGCATGAGTTTTGTCCAGTACTCATAGGATTTACGACACAACATCCTACGCCAAATCCTGATGAAGTAGAGAAAATACAATGGATTCCTTGGGAAACGTATCTTGAAACAATCAAGAAGCATCCAGGGACGTATTCACCCTGGTCTGAAGAAGAAGCACTACTCCTTTCTCAAAACGAAACGTTTCTATCTCTTTTTCAAACTCACACAGAAAAGTCACTATAATCTTCCTTTTAAGATTTTTTTCCAAGGAATAAATCCAATAAAGTACACACTAGCAAGTGCTCCTATTTGAATAAGAAAGTTTATTTGAGGAGTAAAAGAAAGCTCAACTGATGTGTTGTTAATCACAAAGGCTGAAGTAAGAACAGTCCAGGAATAACTAAAGAGTCTTCCAAAGGCAAAAGAGATTGATAAAAGAAGAATATTCGCTCTTGCAAGTCCAGCGGTAATAAAGAGTTGGTTTGAAGGAAGAGGAATAAATGCACAAGTAAGGAAAAAGGGAATTGAGATATGTTTTTTTGTATTTAAGTACTTGCCTAGAAATTCTAAATTTTCTTTAGAAGACGTAGGGAAAATATATTTCCCTAAATACTTCGCAATGTAGTACAAAACAATTCTTCCTAATGTTGCAAATAAAACTCCAATAAGAATAAGAGGAATAACGGGAAGGTGATAGGTGATATAAAAAAAAGCGAGAATAGACCAGGTAGGAGGCATGAAAGCGGGAAAGCAGTTAATAAAGAAAACGATTACTGCAAGAGATAGGTAGGGGATTAACTCCATAGAAAAAGTATATCGATTTTTTTTATAATCTGTTAGGGGGAAAGTGACTAAGCATTTACCACTTTTGCAGTGTTTACAATTTGATGAATTTTTCCATCTCTTCCTTCGATCTGTGTAGCCCCAGTCATTCGTTGAAATTCTTGGAGGTAATCAGATAGTGCACTTCGTCTTTCTGAAATTTCTGATCTAAGGTGTTTTACTTTATCAGCTAAGTCCTTAACAGCAGGTTGTTGCATAATTCGTTGTTTTACTTCTGATTTTGCTTTCACTACTTTTTTTGCTTCTTCTGATTTCTCAATAAAATGAGGATCTCCATTAAAGGAATCCTCAAACATGCCACGAACTTGAGATAATTCTCCTTGAAGGGTTTCTAAACTTTCAATATTGTTCTTGATCATTTCCTCAAGGCTTAAAAGAACTGTTGCGTCCTCAGAAGAGCTATTCGGTGAGGCTACAGAGGTCTCTTCTTCAACAATGTCTCCATCAACTACCTGTTGTGTATCATCCATATCAACTAACTATAAGAGAATATAAAACACAGTGCAAGGGGGAAAATTGACTAGATAGATTTTATAGGTTTATAAATAGCAAAGAAGAATAACCCAGAAAGAATAACAACGGTTCCTGCAACAATAAGTGGAGAAGAGGAGACAAGGCTGGCCGCAATATAGCCTGAAAGAATAGGTGGAATAGCTTGACCAAGAGCCTGAACACTCGTATTAATTCCCATTACTTCTCCTTGAATCGTATGATCAGCTGACCGAGAGATAAGAGCAGTGATATTGGCAAAAGTTAATCCATTCATCATTGCAAAAAATGGTGTTATGAGAAGAAGTTGCCACCATTGAGTTGGAAGAAAGTATAAAAAGACAGCAATTCCAGTTCCTACCATACTGAATTTTAATACATCACTCTCTTTAAATTTTTTGGCGACATACCTCGTAACAATAGCTTGCGTAAAAGCAATCCATAACCCAACGTATGCGAAAAAGTCTCCAATTTGGCCTTGAGTAAAGCCAAATCTTTCGATGAGAAAAACGCCAAAGAAGGTGGTAAAGAAAGTAAAGCCTGCTGTGTAGAGAAAAATAGTAATAAAAAGAGGACGAAGCTGGCGAAGAGAAAACGCTTTTAAAATATTGTGAACTGATTTAGTCCAATCAATAATAAATTGTAAGTTTTTATGTTTGTGTGTCTCAGGAAACATGAAATAAACTGAAACTACGTTTGCAAAACTTAAAATAGCAGCAAACCAAAATGGAGTTTGCACATTAAACCAACTCACTAAGCTTGGATCTGACAGCTTTCCTCCAATAAACGGACCTAAAATAAATCCAATTCCAAAGGCTGCTCCAATCAGACCAAAATTTTTCGCTCGATGCTCTGGTTCGGTGATATCAGCAATTGCTGCATAGGCCACCGATATATTTCCCCCAGTTATTCCATCAAAACCTCTGGAAACAAAAAGAAGAGGCAAATTTCTTAGGAATAATCCTATGGCAAACACAACATACGAAAGAGAAGTACCAATAAGAGAAATGATCAAAACAGGTTTTCTTCCATACTTATCCGAAAGTTGTCCCAAGATAGGAGCAGCAATAAATTGCATCAGAGGGAAAATAGCTGTTAGATAACCTAAAAGAATATACCCTCCATTCAGATCCATGCCTGTAGGAAGAAGAAAGTATTCAGATTGAGGATTTGCAAGAAGCTGGGGGATAACTGGAATGAGAATTCCAATACCCAATACATCTACAAAAACAGTAAAAATAATAGCAAAAAGAGGATTAGATTTAGCAAAGTTTCGCATCACTTGATTTTATCAAGAAACAATAAGAATTGCCAATTAAAAAAGAAAGGGTATAATTATGAATATGACTCGTGAAGACAAAGTAAAAGAGATTATCAAAAGACTCTATACACTTTATCCCCATCCCAAAACAGCCCTAGAATTCAAAACTCCTCTTCAGCTTCTTATTGCTACCATTATGTCAGCACAAGCTACCGATAAGTTAGTAAATACCCTAACTCCTGCTCTTTTTGAAAAATTCAAATCAGCAAACGATTTTGCCTCAGCTCAAGTGGAGGAGATTGATGAGATGATTAGAAAAGTAAACTTCCATCAAAATAAAGCTAAGTCAATTAAAGGAGCCTGTGAAATGATAGTGACTCAACACAATGGAGAAGTTCCACATACTATGGAAGAACTAGATGCGCTTCCAGGAGTTGCCAGAAAAACAGCCAATGTTGTATTGGGAAATGCATTTGGAATAGCTGAAGGAGTAGTCGTAGACACTCACGTTATGAGACTATCAACTCTTCTTGGCTTAACTGATCAGAAAACTCCTGAAAAAATTGAGGAGGATTTGATGAGAATTGTCCCAAAAGAATACTGGATTGATTTTCCTCACCTCCTAATTCTCTATGGACGAGAACATAGTCCAGCCAGAGGGCCAAAGCCAGGACATCTTCTGGAAGATTTGTACGAATAGCTATGCAATACAAAGATCTCGTAACAAATTTCGTACGAAGTTGGAACTTTACTAGAAGCGAAACTCTTGCTATTTTAAATTCCCTTTCTGACTCGGAATTATCCTTTAAGCCAGAGGGGGAGAAGTGGCAACCACTTTTTTGGGAATTTGGCTGTATTGGTAGAACACAAATGGTCTATACAGAAGCAGTCATCTCAGGAGAAATGGATTTTTCTTTATTCTCCTCACCATCACTTCCAGATAAGTCAGAGTTTAAAGATAAACCTTCTCTTCTTGCTTTTCTTAAAGAATCAGACAGAAAGTGGATTGAAGTAATCCGATCAAAAAGAGAAGAGGAAGAGTATAAGATCGCTTGGCCAGGGTTTAACCAACCACTCATAACTCATATTACTAGTCTTATTTCTCATGAAAGACTTCATCATGGACAATTTATTTCCTACTTTACCATGGCAGGATTTACTCTTCCGAAAAGTTTTAAGGAGAATTGGGCATTGTGAGTTCATATATTCTTACCAATCACGCTAAAGATCGTATTCAAGAGCGAAAGATACCTGATTCCTATATTTATCAAACCTTTAACTCTCCAGATCAATCAATAAAAGGAAAACAATATGGAACGACAGAATATATTAAGCGATTTGATACCTATAAAGTTACTCTTATTTGTAAACAAAATGAAAGGTACGAATGGATTATCGTTTCTGCCTGGATGGACCCTCCAATGAGTGGAACTCAGGATGAGAAAAAAAGAAACCGTTATCTTGCCTATCAAAAAGCATCGGGGTGGGGAAAGTTCTGGCTTATTGTTAAACAATCCTTTGGATTTTAAATATTTGTCATTTGAAAAATCTTTTGTTAAATCAAAGGTATTAACTTAGTTATTCCCACAGATTATTTGTATTGACAATTAATGTACATATTGGTATTATTTTGTTATGGCTTTGACCATTAGGTTTAATGAAGAAAAAAACCAACTTCTAAAAGCCACAAGAGGAGTTAATTTTGATGATGCAGTCGCTGCTATTGAAAAAGGGAATGTCCTAGTAAATGTTGCTCATTCTAGTAGGGTTTATAAACATCAACGTATCTATATACTAGCAATAAATAATTATGCCTATGCCGTACCATACATAATTAATCAAAAAAAAAGAGAGATTTTTCTTAAAACTATGTATGCCAGTCGAGTTTTAACAAATCGATATATAAAAAAGGAGAGATTATGAAAAAGACAAAACACCAAGATCCATTTATTAATCAAATTCTGGATGAAGAAGAAAAGCTTCTCGAAGAAGCTTTTGAAAGAGATGAATTCAAGGAAGATGCCAACTTTGAGAGTACAAAGCGTATGTTACAAGAAGCAGCAGCTCGATATTTGGAATTACATACCTCTAAACCAGTTACATTAAGAATTAATCAACTTGATTTAATCAAAATTAAAGCAAAAGCTAAAAGAAAACAAATCCCTTATCAAACATTACTAGGAGCTTTGCTTCATGATTTCGCGGAAGGCAAAAGAGAGTTAATTTTTAAATAATACACTCTAACAGAGTTGCATGTCCCTTGATATAATATATCTATGAGAGAAATTGGAGTGTGGATCGTTCTTACTTACCTTCGCTACTTAGCTAAAATTGCTCTTCTACTACATCGCCCTACAGTTGTTGGAATTGCAGGCAGTGTTGGCAAGTCCTCAACCCGAAATGCACTCTTTGCCGTACTGAATGAATATTACTCTGTAAAAATGGTGGGGAATTCAGAAACAGGGATTCCTCTTGGGATTTTAGGAATCACTCCTTCAGGCTTTTCCAAAAAAAACTGGGTTGAAATGCTTCTTCTTGCTCCAAAAGGCATAAATTACCTTAAAGGAACCAAATATCTTATCGTTGAAATGGGAATTGATGACCCATACCCTCCTAAAAACATGTCCTACCTTTTATCTATTGTGAAACCACATATTGCTATTTCTTTAAATATTGCAGCAACTCATACTGAGCAATTTGAAAAGATACTTGATGAAGATAAAGCACCAAAGAACGCAACTGCAGAGGAAAAACATGAATATCTTTTGCAAAAAATGGCAGAGGAGGATGCAAAGATTATAACTGGGAGTGGGTGCAAGGTGGGAATTTACAATAAAGATGATGCCTATTTAAAACAAGTCTTTGCTTACTGGAGTAACCCAGCAACAAAAATACTCACGTTTGGAGAAGAGAAAGAGAATACTGTTTCTTATATTGATCACGCAACTACTCTTGAAGGAACATCTTATCGCTTCTTATACAAAGCTACAAAAGAAGAAAAAGCGGCTCTTACCTTTAAAAAACTCCTCCTCTTGAAAGAATATCGAGAATTATTTGCTGCTACTTTTCTAGCAGGGAAGGAGCTAGGCTTATCAACCTTTCAAATAACTACAGCTCTTGAGAAAAACTTCACTCTTCCAAAAGGAAGAAGCAGTATGTTTGAAGGAATAGGCAAATCAGTTATTATTGACTCTTCCTATAACGCCTCAAAACTTTCTGTTCTAGCATTTTTGTCTCTTCTCTCTGATCTATCCAGAAAGCACAAACGGCCCTCAGCTCTTCTTCTTGGAGATATGAGGGAGTTAGGTGGCGAAGCGAAAGGAGAACATAGAGAAGTAGCTGAGAAAATTTCAGAAACTGTTGAGTATTTGTATTGTATTGGCCCTTTAACTCTAGAACACATCATTGCGTATGTTGATAACAAAGTGAATAAAGTAACTAAAGAAATCAGATGGTTTTCTACAGCTCATGATGCAGGACGGTATTTAAAGGCATATATGCCTCATAAAACGATCTTACTAGTCAAAGGCTCTCAGAATACCCTTTATCTAGAAGAAGCTATTAAATACATTCTAGAGGATAAGGACGACGAGAAGAAATTATGCAGACAAGAACCATATTGGATGAAGATAAAGGATACATATTTTAAAACTACTTAGGAGAATAGTCTTTAAGAAATTCTCTGAATTTTTCAAGAGAATGCTTTCTATGAGAAAGCGTATTTTTGATCTCATCTCCTAACTCTCCAACTGTTTGGGTATATCCAAGAGGAATAATAATAGGATCAAAGCCCCATCCTTTTCCTCGTTCCTCTGTTGTCAATTTTCCCTCCATCTCTCCAATAAATGCCTCAGCTGTTTTCCCATCATAAAATCCAATAGCTGAAACTGCTTTTATTTTTCTATTTGTTTCCTGTCTCATCAAATAAAGAAGTAAGTCATTTGTATCGTTTTGTCTGATGAATTTTACAAATGGTCCAGGAAATCCATTCCAAACGTCAACATAAAATCCCACATCATCGACAATAACAGGAGACTGAACAATCGCATAGGCATCTTTAGCTTTTTGCTTTACCACTTCTGTTATGTCGGTATGTTGAATTTCATCCAAATCAACCTTTTTGATCTCAATAGGAAACCCCAAAATTGCTTGCGCTTCTTTTACTTTTTCATCATTGCCAGTAACAAATGTAAGTTGCATAGGATTATTGGTATAGAGTACGATAAATATCGATATGAGTAAATACGAGAAAATGTTTCAAACTATGCTTGATGACTGTTCAGATCTTTTCTCTGAATTTCAAACACTTCACGATCAAGTGAAATCAGGAGACATAGAACAGGAAGAAGAATTTTATACAGTTGGCTCGAAAGTACTCCGAGTTATCAGAAGATACGAAAATGATTTATGTAGTAAAAGTGAGAATAGTAGATTTGGGAAGTTTAGTGAGAATCTTTCAGAAAAGTTTTGGGAACTCGTTCGTCTTAAGTTTCCTCTTATTGATACAGTTGGACAAAGATAAGTTGCCAATACCTCACTTAGGCAGGTATGATAAATACTATGCATCCATCTGAGTTTACTACCCCCATGATGAAACAGTATGAAAAGATTAAAAAAGACTATCAAGACTGTCTATTGTTTTATCGAATGGGGGACTTTTATGAATTGTTTCTTACTGATGCACTCATTGGATCTCAGGTATTAAATATTACCTTAACGAGTAGAGCTAAAGGAAAAGATGGAAGAATTCCTATGGCAGGTGTTCCATATCATGCAGTGGATGCTTATCTTACGAAACTGGTTAAAGCGGGATATAAAGTAGCCATTTGTGAGCAAGTAAGCCTGCCTAGTAAAACAGGAATCATTGATAGGGAAGTGGTTCGAGTCATAACTCCAGGAACAGTGCTAGACGAGAAAGCCTTAGAAAAAAAAGAGCACAACTATATTCTCAGTCTACTTTTAGAAAAAGCTACTATTGCTTTTAGTATTGCTGATATCTCAACAGGCTACTTTGCAACCTTTGAAAAACAATCTGATACACCATATCAACTGATAAAGGACGAGTTGTCTCATTTCAACCCAAGAGAATGTATTCTGCCAGATAGTCTTTATAACTCTCCTGAGCTTCTCTCTGTTTTAAAATCAGAAAGACAAATGACTATTTACCCCTTCTCAGAGTGGGAAAGATACAGCATCAATGCAAAAAACCAACTCAAAGAACACTTTGGTGTTTCAACCCTTGCCAGCTTTAACTTAGAAGAAAAAGATTTATGTTTAAAAACTTCTGCTGCACTTTTAGGGTACTTAAAAGAAATGCAAAAATCATCCCTTGTGCATATTAGAAAAATTTCTTTATTAACTGATCAAACATATATGACTCTTGATAGATCAACAATGATTAATTTGGAACTGTTCTCGACCATTCGTGAACATGACACCAAAGCCTCTCTTCTAACTGTTATTGATCAAACCATTACAGCTATGGGAGGAAGACTTTTGAAACAGTGGCTTTGTAAACCATTAGTCCAAAAAGAAGAAATAGAAAAAAGATATGATACAGTTTCTTATTTTTTAACTCATATATCCCAACGAGATGAACTGCGAGAACTACTCAAAAAGGTGTCGGATATTGAAAGACTTCTTTCCCGTCTTTCTGTAGGGTTAGGGAATGCTAGAGATATTCGAAATTTGCAGTTATCGCTTATTACTATTCAAGAGGTTAAAGACAAAACAAGTAACATAACAGATCCACTTACTCAGTCCCTTTCAAAGCTTATTCATTCATCTATTCAAAGTGTTATTGAACAGATCGATGCAACACTTGTTCCGGAACCTCCTATCGCGCTAAAAGAGGGAGGAATAATAAAAGAGGGTGTAAGTAAAAAACTTGATGAGCTTAAAGATACGATTAAAGATAGTAAGGCCTATATTCTCACTCTTGAGAAAGAAGAAAAAGAGAAGACAGGAATAGCCACCTTAAAAGTTCGATTTAATAAAGTATTTGGATTTTATATTGAAGTGAGTAATGCAAATTTACATCTAGTCCCAGTGTCTTATATCCGAAAACAAACCTTAGTAAATGCGGAACGCTTCATAACAGAAGAGCTAAAAAAGCATGAAGAGATTATTCTAACAGCAGAGGAGAAGATTAATGCTTTAGAGTACGAGTTATTCACCCAATTTTTATCAAATCTTCTCTCCTATCTTCCTGTTCTTCAGGATGCTGGAGAACAAATTGCGCACATGGATTGTCTCCTTGGTTTTTCTTTTCTCTCCGAGAAAGAAAACTATATTCGACCTAAACTCTTATATTCAGGAGAGATAAAAATTATAAAAGGTAGACATCCTGTGGTTGAAAAACTGCTTGAATCAGGCAACTTTGTACCCAATGATCTTTCTATGGATCCTCAAGGGAAAAAACTTCTGTTACTCACCGGACCAAACATGGCAGGGAAGTCTGTATTTATCAGACAAGTTGCACTCATCGTCCTTCTTTCACAAATTGGAAGTTTTGTTCCTGCTGAAAAAGCTCAATTATCAATTGTTGATCGAATTTTTGTTCGAAGTGGAGCCTCTGATGTTATTACTTCTGGTCTTTCTACTTTTATGGTTGAAATGGTAGAAACTGCTCATATTCTTCATCACGCAACCAAAGATTCACTTATTGTTATGGACGAGATAGGACGGGGAACAAGTACGTATGACGGGATTAGTATTGCTTGGGCAGTAAGTGAGTATCTTGTTACTCATTTTCCAACTCCTCCAAAAACACTTTTTGCAACTCATTATCACGAATTGCAACAACTGGAGGAAAAGTTTCCAAAACATATTAGTAATTATCATATGGAAGTAACAGAACAAAAGGGTGAACCAGTCTTTCTTCATGTTATTCTCCCAGGGGGAGCATCTCACAGTTTTGGAGTAGCAGTTGCCAAACTAGCAGGAGTTCCCCAAGAAGTAGTGAAAAAAGCCTACGAAATGCTATCTCTTTTAGAAAATAGAAGTAAAGAGAGAGAAGAACACTCTGTTACTCATTACACTCAAGATAATTTAGTAGACCATCTCATCCACAAAGAGCTTGATGAAATTGATATTCATCAACTTACCCCTCTTGATGCATTGAATAAATTAGCTGAGTTAAAAGACAAAGTAAAATTAGCCACTTCTTCCTCTTCTCAAAAGAAATACCGTAAGGTAGACTAACATACATGAATACATATGACACAATAATTATTCCAGGAAGAGGAACAACTAGTGAGAATACGCTTCCTGAAAGTTCTATATCAACCATAGAAAAGGGAGTAGAACTATATAACAAAACCCAAGCACCTTTTATCATTTTTTCTGGAAAATACACCTGGAGGCTAAATGCTACTCCTCCTCCCAGTACTGAAGCACAAGTGATGGCAAAGTATGCTAGATCATTAGGAATACCTCAAAATGCTATCTTGCTTGAAGAAAATTCTCAAACAACTGTTGCAAATCTTTGTTATGTAAAAGAACAATTTTTTCTTCCAAGAAAATGGAAGAAAGGACTTATTATTGGAATATTTCCCCATACAAATCGGATAAAACTAAACGCAGAATACGTTTTTGGTCCTGAATATGAAGTTGATACTCTTGCTACAGATTTCGTTTTCTCCTCAGAAATACAAGAAAAGGTTGTACAAGAGGAAGAAAGTAAATTACGTGATGCAGAAAAATGGTTAAGTCAGTTTACGAAAGGAGATCATAAAACGATCTTCAAAGCAGCACAAGAATATATTCATCTACCAATAACACAATTGAACTAATCTATGCCAACAATTCATATCCTTCCTCAGGAACTTATTGCTCAAATTGCAGCAGGGGAGGTAATAGAACGTCCTTCATTTGCGGTTAAAGAACTACTGGAAAATGCACTGGACGCACTAGCTACCCATCTCATTATTGAACTGCAAGATGCAGGGATTAAAGAAATAAAAATAACTGATAATGGAGAAGGAATTGGAAAAAAAGATTTGCTTCTTGCTCTTCACCCTCACGCTACGAGTAAACTAACAGACACTACCTCTCTTCATTCCATTAAAACACTAGGGTTTCGAGGTGAAGCACTCAGTAGTATCGCATCAATTAGTCATTTAACACTTCGATCAAGGAAAAAAGGGGAGAGTAGTGGGTGGATGATTGAGAGTGAATATGGAACTCTTAAAGAGATCACTCCTACAGGAATGCCTGAAGGGACTCAACTTATTGTCAAAAACCTTTTTCATACTATTCCAGCTCGAAAGAAGTTTCTTAGATCCATTGCATCAGAACTACGCCTCATTGTCGAGATGATTAGCTCCTACGCAGTTTGCTTTCCTCAAAAAAGATTTTTCTTAAGTCATAATGGAAAGACTCTTCTTGATCTTTCACCTTCTTCTTACGAAGAGCGAGTTGAAAATGTTATTGGAAAAAAAGTATTTTCTCAAACATTTTCTTTTATCTTTGAAGATTCCTATATCAAAGGACAAGGGAGATTAGGAAAGCCACAAATTGCTACAACTACTTCTAAGGAATATCTTTTTATTAATAATCGATTAGTGCAAGATAAATTAATCCTTGCCTCGATAAAGGAAGCCTATCGAACTCTTATTGAAAAAACTCAGTTTCCTTTTTATATTCTTCATCTGTCTATTCCTCCTGAAATGATTGACGTGAATATCCACCCTAGAAAGGAACACCTTGCTTTTCATGACCCAGTTTCTCTTTATTCGATACTGGAAAAAGAAGTAAAAACAGAGCTTGCTAATCAAAATCTTACTTTTTCTTCACTTACTTGGAAGACTGATGGAAAAAATCAAATTATTACGAAAAGTTCTACAGGACAAGAACTAAAGGAAGAGGTTTTTTTAGAAAGAGAAGACGTATTGGGAGAGAGTTTATCTGATTCAATTATTCAACTTCACCGAGTTTTTTTGGTAACCCAAACAAAACAGGGAATTCTTCTTATTGATCAACATGCAGCTCATGAACGAGTTCTTTATGAAAAGTTTAAGAAACGATTAGAAGCAAGGAAAAAAGAAAAGAAAACAACTCTTCTTTCTACACCAATCTCACTTGAGATGTCTCTAAGTGAATTTCATCTTTTTGAAGAAGCTAGGGAAATTATTAAAGAAGTAGGGTATGGTATTGAAGAGTTTCATGAGAAGACACTTCTTATTACTTCAGTTCCCACATTTTTTCTGGAGTTTAACCATGAAGACACAATTCATGAGATTTTAGACCAAATAAGAGAGGTAGGAGTAGCATCAAAAGATAAACAAATTGAATCCATGCTTTGTTTTCTGTCTTGTAAAGCAGCGATTAAAGCAGGAGATTTTCTATCAGACATTCAGATGAAGGACTTATTAACTCAACTTGAAAATAGCCCCAATAATGCAACTTGTCCTCATGGACGACCAACAAAAATTCTTCTTTCTCTTCAGGAGTTATATAGACTGTTTAAAAGAAAATAACTACTTCACAAAGTTCTTTAAAACCTGAAAATCCTGCATGAGAGTTTCTTTACTTGCTGCTTTATACAAAGCAACAGCCGGATGATACAGAGGAATAACTACAGCCTCTCCATACTCAGTCGTTATAGGAAGCAATTGTCCATGAAGCTGAGAGATACTACCTGACGAGAGAGGGGAGTGAAACGTTTCTAAAATCCACTGCATAGAAAATCGTCCAAGAGTTGCTATAACTTTAGGTTTAATAATAGTAATTTGTCTAAGAAGAAAAGGGGAGTAGAGTGCAATTTCTGATGGAAGAGGATCTCTATTTCCTGGTGGTCTATCTTTTACAATATTTGTTACATACACTGCTTTTCTTTCCAGATTAATTGAAGCCAGGAGTTCGTCTAGAACTTTCCCTGCAGCTCCACAAAAAGGTCGAGCAGTTTTAGCTTCATTTTCACCCGGTGCTTCTCCAATAAAGATAATTTCTGCATCATGATTTCCTTCACCAATCACGGGATAGTATTTATTTTCTTTTCGATATGTATAAAGAGGAGAGGTAGTCAGGTTTAATACTTCGTCTCTAATCTGTTTTAGTTGATCTGTTTTTGTCATCGTGTTAGAACATTTGCTCCATATATTCCAAACTGTTGGATATAATTATTTTTTTGGGTTGCTTTAAGGAAAAGGTGACGTGACAAAATTGTTTCGCACGTTATAATTTGTTGAACACCATCTACTCTTTCTCTTCTACTGCCAATTACTCCAAACCCTAAGTTAAGAGTTTGATACACAAATGCAGGAGAAACGGCAAATCTATCAGAGGTATATTGAGTTGCCATATTGGCAAGGTCAAATTGGAAAAAAATATCCGCTAGAGTTGAAGGGTTAATCTTATACACTGTTCCAAGTAAAGTAACTCCTGCCTCAGTAAGGATATCAACTATTACTCCAGCTTCTCTTAATTTGATATCGGGCTGTTGATCTCTATTTCTTCTTGCTTGAGTTATTGCCCGAATTACACCTGTACTAAGTTCTCCATACGGCCCACCTCCAGGTTCATTATTTCTAAACTCTGCGCCTGTAATGAGATATCCTCTGGGAAGAGTGTCTCGTTTAAAACTTATGGCACCAACTATTCCATCTTTTCCATCCTCATGTCTTCCCATAGAGACATCCTAATACTAGTTTTATTGATATTCAAGAGGATTATTGGTTTTGTTCTCTAAATGCTTCTTTGCTAAGTCTTCCTACAAGATGAGCTACGATTAACTCATCTCCGTTTTCCGTTTTCTTTCTTACTTCTTCTAATTGAAGTTCATTAGTAAGAATAGTAGAGTAGGTTTCTATCGTGAAGTCGTGAAATGGTTCAATGACTGGTTCTCCTTCTTTAACCATAAAGAAATGAACTATTTCCATTATTTCATCAGATGAGTACCCAGAATCAGCTTGTAAGCTTTTCATATCTAATATATGGATATACTTTTCTATAGGGGTAGTTGGATTTTTTATCTGAACTTCTTGGATATCTGAACATATTCGGTTTATGAGTTTTATTCGTCTTTGTGTCTCAGGTGTATCAAAACGTCTCGCTCCAACTGAAACTGCATCATGTCTTCTTACTTCCGCTACTATGGATTTCACCATTTCAATCCCAGTTTGAATAACTTCAAGAGGGTTTCTTCCACTATCTTCTCGATTTCCTAACGTTCCTGAGAAACCCCGAAAGTCTCTTTTCCATGGAGGGAGAGTATGGGTACTAAATTCGACTGCATCTAGTGTTTGTGCTGGCCGAATCCGTATTACTTTATCACTTTTATTTTCATCACTCATACTATTATCATACTAGCATACTCATTAATGTATGTATTTGATATAATACTGCTACTGCGGCGGTAGTTCAGTGGTAGAACGTCTCGTTGCCAACGAGAAGGTCGCCGGTCCGATCCCGGTTCGCCGCTCCAATACAGTATATTTACATTGCTGAGTCGTCTAATGGTAGGACAACGGACTTTGAATCCGTTTATTCTGGTTCGAATCCAGGCTCAGCAGCTTAATATATCAATTCTTTCCCTTTTTAATTTGCTATACTTCACCTACGGAAATTAAACAACAGCTAATAGAAGCATACAATAAAGATGCGAAAAGACGAAATGCCGCTGAAGGAAAAAGAGAGCAGTGGGAGGAAGAAATAATCTAATACTACTTTTGGTATACTCCAAACATGAATTATCCAGGACGAGCAGTTGCAATAGTAATAAAAGATCATGATGTACTTCTTATGGAAAGAAAAAATAATGGAAAACATTATTTTGTTTTTCCTGGCGGAGGAATAGAAGAAAGAGAAACCGTTGAAGAAGCAGTTTTAAGAGAAATTGAGGAAGAAACCACAGTATCAGTTAAAATACAGAAAAAGCTTTATACACACTACTATGATAGTCCGCATAAGGGAAGAAGTAATCAATATTTCTATTTGTGTTCCTATCTTTCAGGTGAACCCAAGTTAGGAGAAGCAAATGAAAAAGAAGATATGAAAAAAGGAAACGATTATTATAATCCTCAATGGTTCCCAATTAGTGACTTAAGAAATATGTTAGTATATCCGCTAGAGATACGAGATTGGTTATTAGAAGATATAAAGAATAATTTCATAAATACACCCAAAGAGGCACACTTAAAGGTAGAGGAACTAAGAAAAAACTTATAAGAAAGCTACAACATAGTCAAAGATTGCAATCCCCAAGGAGCGAACTTTCCTATAAGACTGAATGTTTTTCTAGGAGGAGAGTAACAGCGTATTCGTCTCTGTCTAATCCTCGAATTTTTGATTTATTATGCTTTTCGTAATGAGGGATAAGGATCTTTTTTTCATAACTTTTTACAATAATTGGATGGACATAATATCCTCTACAAACTGTTGGAGTATTGCCTAAAACCTTTGCAACACTACAAACTGCTGTTGTTAAATTGTGTTTCAGGTCTTTTTTATTTTGATAGTCTCCGATTTTTCTTAAACTTGTCCCTGCAAGGACTGTCCCACCCCAGGTTCTAAATTCTTTAGCAGTAATATTATCTTTTACAATCTCTTTTATATATTCATTTACATCTTGGGAGTCAATCGTGTGCTTTTCTCCGCTATCATCGAGATATTGGAATAATTCGTATCCTGGAAGCTCTTCTAATTTTTTAATCGTTTTCAATACCTTTGGGTGAGAAACAGAGATCTTATGGTCTTTACCACTTTTCCCTGTAAAAACTAATGTTACAGTTTGACCATGAATATCCACATGTTTTGAACGAAGGGTTGTAAGACCATAGTGACTATTATTTCGTGCATATTCTTCATTTCCTATTCGAATATAGGTATTATCCAAAAGCCAAACAATAGTAGCTAAAATTCTTTCTTGTTTTAACCCAGTTACGCCCATATCTTTACTTACTCGGTCTCTAATACTGGGAAGTACTTCTGAAAAATAGAGCATTTTATCAAACTTCGTTTGGTTGGCAATTTCAGACCAACGAGTGTGATAAATATATTGTTTTCTTCTTTTTTCATCTCTTCCTGTTACTTGTAAGTGACCAAAACTGAGTGGGCAAACCCATACTTCTTCCCACGCAGGAGGTATTTTCAAGTCCACTATTCTTTGGAGTATTTTGGGGTCATCAATTTTCCCCCCTGCTTGATCATAATAGGTAAATGACTTTTTATTTCTTTGTCTGAAAAATCCTGGTTGAGAATCAGACACATATCGCAAATTCATTTCTTTAGCTAATTCTTCAGAACTTGGAGAATCTGTTAATAGGTTCATCTATATATATGATATACCTCGTATATAAGAAATAGTAGTGAGTATTACTTGTTGAACGTAAAGTTATATTAGGCTTTTATATAGAAGTGGAGATGATCATCTTCTTTTATCTCCTTCCAATGGGGAATCTTGAATCCATTTGAGATAACTACCGTTCCTGGACGAAGCTCCGTACTTAACTTTTTCTCTAATTCATCCATGAGTGCTGCCATACCGTAAATGGTAACAATGTCATATTCTGATAAATCTTCTTTCCAAAAATCAGCTAACGAAATAAATGCTTTTCCCACTAGTCCTTCTTTGACTATATTTACTTTAGATAGTCTTACATACTTTTCAATATGTTCAAATCCATAAGCAATTGCACCGGATTTTGCCATTGCAATCACAACTCTTCCGTCACCTGAACCTAAATCTACACTTTTTTGTCCAGGTTTTATGTTTGCAAACACAATCATTTTCTCAACCTTTTCGCTAGGAGTTTCAACGTAGGGAAGAACAATCTTCATAGGACATATTATACTTGATGTACTCTAAGAGAGAGGAGTAGTACTATTTATGAGAGTGGATGCTCAGAATTCTGAGCAGGAAGAGTAACACTTTGAATACCTGTTTCTTGTTTAATTTTCTCAGCTAGTGCTTCTTGTTGAGCTAATTCTCCATGAGTTAAAAATACTTTCTTTACTCCTTTAATCTCTTTAAGCCAAGTTAAAAGACGAGGTTGATCAGCGTGAGAACTCAGAGTTTTGATTTCTCTAATGTGGGATCTGACTTGAATTGTTACATCTTTTAATCGCACTTGCTGTGCTCCTTCTAAGATTTCTTTCCCCATGGTTTCATCAGCTTGATATCCTACAAATAATACTCGAGTAGTAGGATCCGAGAGATATGACTGGACATGGTGAAGGATTCGTCCTCCTGACATCATTCCAGAGCCTGCAATAATCACTTTAGGCAAGGTCTCTTTAAGAATTTGCCTACTGTCTTTAGCTTCATAGGTTACCCGTAGTCCTTCGAACTCGTATGGATTATCCGTATGAGCTCGAATCTCATCATTAAAAAATTCGTTAAACCCCATATACACAAGTGTGGCATCAGTTGCCATAGGACTATCAAGATATACAAGTGTTTCTGGTTTTACTTTTCCTTCTTTTTTCAAGTGATATAAAACATGAAGGAGTTCTTGCGTTCGCTCTAGGGCAAAACAGGGAATAAGGAGGACTCCACCTTTTTCCTCAACGGTATTTATTTCTTCTTGAATTATTTGTATCGCATCTTCCTCTGGGTGAGCTGAGTCGCCATAGGTTGATTCCATAACGACATAATCTGCCTTTTCAATATATTGGGTTGGCTTGACAATGGATTGAGGGGTATTTCCCAAATCTCCACTAAAAACAATCGTGTCACGAGTATTACTACTTACATCAGTTAATTCAATACTAGAGGAACCTAAAATATGCCCTGCGTCTCTAAATACTGCACTAAAACTTCCCACCTGTATTTCTTTGTTGTAGGGAACAATCTCAACCATAGAAAGAACCTTTGAGACTTCACTTTGGGTATACAGAGGATTTTCAGGATGCTCCTTTTCAGCAATTCGAGCTGAATCAGATAGGATAATTTCAATAAAGGCTTTACTGGGTGCAGTCATATAGATTTTTCCATTAAATCCACCAAAAACAAGTAAGGGAAGTCTGCCACTATGATCTAGATGCGCATGGGTTAAAAAAACCGCTTGAAGATTTGTTGGGTTAAACTGAAGAGGTTCATAATTTCGTTTTTCAAGGGTATCGGAACCTTGAAACATACCAAAATCAACGAGTACTTGATTATCATCTTGTGCAGTAACTACATAATTGGATCCGGTAACTTCACCACCACTTGCCCCATGAAAGGATACTGTTTTCATCTTTACTTATAGTAAACGTTATAATCACTATTGTCACTAGAGAAATTTATTTAACGATAATCATACACCTTTCTTGCATATTTACATTTCCTTTATGAGAAAATAAAATAAGAATATGGAAAATAATTTAACCGCTCAAGCAACCATTTCTATTGATGCTTCACCTTCAGAAGTATGGAAGGCACTCACTGATCCTGAATTAATTAAAAAATATCTCTTTGGAACAACAGTCACTACTACATGGGAAGAGGGAAGTCCTATTACCTATACTGGAGAATGGGAAGGAAAAACCTATGAAGATAAAGGGACTATTCTTCAAGTAATTCCAGAAAAACTTCTTAAATCAACTTATTGGAGCAGTATGTCAGGTACAGAAGATAAGCCAGAAAATTATGCTACTGTCACCTACGAGATTGAGCCAGATGGAGAGAGTATCACGCTTACCATTACCCAGGACAATAATCTTAACGAAGAAGCCAAAGAGCATTCTGAGAAAAACTGGCAAATGGTTTTAGAAAGTATCAAAAAACTTCTTGAAGAAGAAAATCTCCTTAGTTCCTAAATTACCCCTTTATACTCAATATGTGAGTAAAGGAGAAAAAAGTAACTCATTACCAACTTCCTCCACCGCCTCCACCAAATCCTCCTCCACTTGATCCACCACTAGAGCCGCTACTTGAAGGAGTTGAGGCAATAGCACTGGAGAGAGATTTTGAGAAAGAATTCACATCAGAAACAAAATAAGAAGGAACAAAGACTCTAGTTCCGGAATACCAGGAAGGGGAGGACGGTTTAAGTCCCATCTCCTTCATACTCTGAGCAAATTTTTCAGTTAGTCCAAAAATAATGGCATAAGGGAGAACTTCATTAAATATATTTTTCTTTTCAAAAAATTGTTGACGATATTTTTCAGCTCCACTAATAAACAGACGATATCCTTTAGCTCGAAGATAAACATCTCGTCCATATGCACTCCGTCTTGGCATACTTCGAGATGAGAAAAGAAGAATAATTCCACTAATAATGACTCCTATACCAAACATCACCCCAGGCCCAGATAGATACTCAAAGGCAAATTTAATTATTCCTCCACCTAGTATACTGATAATAATAGATGATCCAATATAGATGTGTCGTGTCGTTTCAGGATGAGTAGAAAACAGTTTTTTCTTAACAACTTCTTCGTAAAGTTGTGTTTTTACTATTGCCAAATCATCATAAAAGGTTTTTTTAAGTGAGGAAACAAGGATTTTTTCTTTATTTCCTGAAAAAAGTCTATTCAATAATGTCTTTTCATATTGGTAAAGTTTTTCCAATCCCTTTCCAGTTAACGAAAGTTCATAATCAACTGTCCCAAACAACCATTTTTTAGGAATTTCTGTAATAGTCATAAATCCACGAGTTGCTAAATCAACAAGAGTTGCTGTTACATCAAGAGTATCTGCTTTCTCATCCATTACTACTCCTAAAATAGCAGGAGGTAGCTTCTCAGGTGATTCAAACTCCACAAGAGTGGGCTCATAAGCCCAAAAAGGACGATGTTCTTCTTTTATGTTTGAAGAAAAAACTCGTCTAGTTTTATACCATAAATCTCGTCCATTACTCATCCATACATAAAAAATAGTTCCACACCCTGTAAGGATGGTTACGAGTAGGGTAATCAGAGAAGGAAGAGTCTGTACTTCATCAAAAATGGTTCGAGGTGGAGAAACAGTAAGAAGAGGAACTATGCCCTTTGTAAAACCCACTCCAATCGTTATTCCTTGGTGAGGATAAAGAGGATTTGTCGAAGCAAAGGAAACAGTTTTTGGAGATGTTTGTGAAATGGAACACATGAGAGTAGATTTTGAATATCCTTCAAAACAATTCATAATTTCTATTTTCTCTTTTGGCAAAGTAACAGTTGTACTGACTTTCTCAATATCTGCCTCCCAATCCTGTCCTGTAACGTTCCAATATAACTCATCATAATCTGGGTGGGAAAGTAAAACTCCAGTCGCAATGTAGGAGATTTGGTATGTATGTTTTCCAGAAATAGTAGTATCAGGATCGCCAATTCGGATCCGCAAATTAGCACCATTGTTAGATGTTTCAATCATTGCTCTCTGGTTATCTTGTATCACCTCACCTATATCAAGTGTTGTATACGTTTTTTCTCCCGTTGAGGACTCATACACATAAGGAATATCTCGATAAATGCCATGTTTTTCTAAAGAGTTAAAATCTACTGAGATTTTTTCTTTAATAGATACTTTCCCGTCAGATTGAACAATAATATCACTATGAAAATCCGTTATTGTCCATTCCGTTTCTGCAAAAACAGGGAATGGGGAAGTGATAAAAAGAAAGATAAAAACAAAAAAGAAAAGTTTCTTCATTCCTCTATTCTATCACCAAACAGATGCAAAATAGATATGATATAGTAGATACAGTGGAACTAAATCAACTCTTTTTATTTCTTCATTTACTTGGTGCCTTTTTCTCATTTGGAGTAATAACAAAATCTTTACACGTTCTGTTTTTAAATGACATTTCTTCTTTCAAAAACCTAGGGAGGTATTTATGGATAGGAACTTTCTATCAAACAATTACAGGAATTTTTATGATTTTTTCTACACCTCAAATTTCACTGTTAAGTTTTTGTACTAAATTAGGTTTCTATCTTGGAGTTATTTTTTTCCTTCAAGGACTATTTTACTTCCAAGGGAGGAAGCAGTCCATTTTACCCCTGAAATTAGACTGAAAGTGTGCTATACTGTAGATGTGAATTCAGTAACGTTAAAATGCTCAGTTTGCAACTCTCCTCTTATTGAAGTTAGTACAGTGACCGAAAAAGTTGAAGGTTCTCGCTTTCCCCAAACCACTACGGTATACCGTTGTTCAGATGAGAAATGTCAGGAAGAAAAAGATAAACAAACAGCAAAAAGAATCAAATTAAAAGAAGACAGAATGGTTGAGGAAGGGAAGAGAAGTGAGGCTAGATTACGCACAAGAGAAGCTAACAAACTCAAAAAGACAGAACTTGCCCCTTGACTATAGGATTTTAGTTTGGTATACTACGTTTTGCAGGTAGTACATTTTTACTTCTGCTTCGATTTATTTCGTTTTATTTTCAAAAGATAAAGATACCCCGATATTTACTTTTTAAACCTGTATCTTTCCACCGTATAGTAAGACACCTCATTTGGTAGCAGAAATAATAATGTACTATTAAATAATATGAATTATTCACAGAATAATCGATATCAAAGACGCGACGAACGCGGGAATTATTCTTCTCGAAGCCAAAATGGCACGAGAAGTCAGCCTTCACGAAGGTTTTCTCGTCGTAATCTCAAAAAACTTGACGTCAATCTGTTTATCAAAAAAGCTGCGGAACTTGAAGTGAGTGAAGGAGTAGTTTCAACTGCTGTATTCACGGATTTTACTTTAAATGAAAAGTTGCAAAGGAACATTGCTCTCAAAGGCTATGTTTCACCAACTCCTATTCAAGAACAAAGTATTCCGCACCTTTTAGAAGGAAAAGATATTATTGGTATTGCCAATACTGGAACAGGTAAAACCGCTGCTTTTCTTATTCCTTGTGTAAATAAGGTGTTCCAAAATAGAGCTGAAAGAGTTCTTATTATTACTCCAACTCGTGAGCTTGCTGTACAAATTCTTGACGAACTTGCAGCGCTTACTCACGGAATGGATTTAGAAGGAACATTATGTATCGGAGGAACTGATATTAAACGACAAGAAAAAAGGTTATATCATAATCCACACTTTGTGGTTGGAACCCCAGGAAGATTAAAAGATTTAGTTAAAAGACATTCTTTAAACTTGGCCCTTTTTCAAACTATTGTTTTAGATGAGGTTGATCGCATGGTAGATATTGGATTTATTCATGATATTAAGTTTTTAGTAGCTCTTCTTCCTAAAAAACGTCAATCTCTTTTCTTCTCAGCAACGGTTTCAGGCAAAGTAGAGGAGATTTTACGAGACTTTGTTACAAACCCTGTAAAAGTATCTGTTAAGAAGGAAGAAACCTCAAATAATATTGATCAGAATATTATTAAAGTTCCATCAGATAAAGAGAAAAAGTTTGAAGTATTAGTTAATCTTTTACGAAAAGAAGAATTCGAGAAAGTACTTATTTTTGGAGAAACTAAATGGGGAATTGAGAAACTTACCAGAGCTTTATTACAAGAAGGGTGCCAAGCAGTGGCAATTCACGGGAATAAGTCTCAGGGACAACGACAACGCGCACTAGATCTCTTTAAAAGAAACGAAGTACAAGTACTCCTTGCAACAGACGTTGCATCAAGAGGACTAGATATTGAAGACGTAACCCACGTTATTAATTTTGATGCACCTACTTCTTATGATGACTATGTTCATCGTATTGGAAGAACAGGACGAGCAAATAAAAAAGGTATTGCAATTACTTTTGTAGAATAATTACTTCTTCTTTCCTGTCTATCTCTTCAGCGTTCTTTAAGTTCCATCAATTACACTTCCTCTAATGAAAGGAGGTGATAATTATAAATAAACAACTAATTCTTTCTGCGCTTTTTTTGAGTATGATTGGAACTGGAGTCGTAGGAGTAGCTCACGTATCTGCACAGAGCAATGTTGATGCACCCTATACTTCCTTAGTTCAGAAAATAGCAGATAAATTCAATCTGAATAAGACTGAATTTCAAGAGCTATTTGATCAAGAACATACAGCAATGGAAGCAAAAATGAAGGGGCAAATGACTGCTCGGTTAGACCAACTTGTGAAAGATGGGAAACTCACTGAAGCGCAAAAAAAGCTCATTCAAGATAAGCAAACAGAGCTCCAGTCAACTCGAGAAGCCAATCGAGAAAAGATGGAAGACATGACTGATGAAGAGAGAAAAAAAGCCATGAAAAAGGAGAGAACAACTCTTGAAGCTTGGGCAAAAGAGAATGGCATTGACCTGAAATATGTCATGGGCCATGGTATGAAAGGACATCATTTCATCATGAAGATGAAATAGTTTCTACCGATACAGCTCTTTGGTACCAAGGAGCTGTTTTCGTGTATTAAAATAATTCAGGATTAAGAAAGGGGATAAGAGCAAAAATAACTGGCTGTTTGTAATACTCTGTTCTATTCACAATATTGTGAGTTAATGCACCTATAGTTCCGTCTTTCTGTTTTGAATTTACTCTCTTAAAATACATATCATCAGCAACTCCTAACTCATACCCTTGTTTTACTAAACTAGCTATTTCTTCGGGGAGAAAGAATGTTCCTGATCTTCCTTTTCCTTCTTTTCCGTTCTTATCTTTAAGATATACCCAAGCGTATGCATCCATTTCTTCGTATTTTGTATCGACTCCTGCTTCAATCCCAATCCAATAATCTGCCAGAGGTCTGTCCTTTATAGCCTTTTCTACTCTTTGTTTTGCTCCTTTGTACGTTTCTTCATCACTTATCGGTTGGTCACTTACACCCGATGGGACAGAAATAGATTGAAAGATAAATTGTTCTTTTGGAAAACAGGTAGTAAAGCCATACTTCACTGCATTTATTTTTACTGGATTTTTTGAAGTGATAACTACTTTCATTAGCCAAATTGTATCATAGAGAAAAAGTGATAAAATAAGAAAAATGAAACTTAAACTGGGAAAATATCTTCATACAAAAAGTGGAAATTTTTATCAAGTTCTCTCTATTGCGAAACATTCAGAAACACTAGAAGAACTCGTCGTGTATGAATGTTTGTATGATAATCCAAGAAGTAAAATATGGGTGAGACCTCTTAAGAGGTTTACAGAAAAAGTGATACTTAATGGGAAAAAAGTATCCCGATTTAAATATATTGAAAAATAATCGTACTATCCTCAATCGAATTCTCATTTGCTATACTCTTCTCATGAATGACAAACAAAAAAGTACTTATTTTAAGGAATCTTTGTATCATAAAAGCCAACATCTTTGTGGAACCTACCCATATGAGCAAGTTCCAAGTCTCACCAAAACTGCTGTTTCTATTAGAGCAACTCGCATACTTGAGCTAGGAACGGGGATTGGGTATGCAACCGCTTGTTTAGCAACTGTTCTTCCTGATGGCCAAATTGATACGATTGATCAAGACGAAACACATATATCTATTGCAAAACGATGGTGGGAAACACTAGGAGTACACAATATTACTTCTCTTGAAGGAAAAGGGGAAGATATCCTTCCTACTCTTTCTCCAGAATATGATTTAATTTTTTTTGATGGATATGTCCCGCAAGTAAAGTTTCTCACTCAGTTTGACAGATTACTTCGAAAAGGAGGAATTTTAGTAACAGCAAATCTTTTTCTCAGAGATGAAAAAGGAGGGAAGTATTTAACACAGTTGAAAAATACTACTAAATGGAAAACAGAAATATTTGCTGATACCGCCATTTCTCTAAAATTAGAAAAATAGAGTATTCTTGAAAAAAAAGAGAAATCTCTATCTAGTATTCAGCAATTTTTCAGATAAGATAGATAGGATAGTACAGTAAAGGAGGTGAAAAAATTATGGAAGAGAATACAACAAGTGGTAAAGGAGTAAACCCCGCTTTTATTATTACAGCAGTCGTTATTGTTCTCCTTATTGGAGTTGGAGTAGTCATGCTGCAAAGAGGACAAAAAAATTCAGATAACACGATTGTGAATCAGGGGGAAAGCACGGATCAAACAACCCAACCTTCTTCAGAAACTACTGGAGCAATTACTCCAACATCTGAAATAACAACTGAAGGAGATATAAAAACAATCACAATTGAAGCCGGAAGCTTTTACTACAAACCAAGTGAAATTAAAGTGAAAAAAGGAGATAAAGTAAAAGTTGTAATGAACAGTGTCAGTATGATGCATGACTTTAATATTGATGAATTAAACGTGAAAATTCCGGTTACTCAATCTGGTAAGACAGGGACTGTGGAGTTTACCGCAGATAAAATAGGAACTTATGAGTTTTACTGCAGTGTCGGAAATCACAGACAAATGGGACAAATAGGAACACTTATCGTTGAATAATATCTATTTTTCTGTTTTAAAACACCCCCAGATCTGGGGGTGTTTTTGTATCTTCAGCTCCTTTTCAGAAACATCCTGATAAACAAGCAAAGAAGTAAGAGTATCTGTTACAAATTCAGGAGAACCGATTGATAAATCCGATATATCTCATCTTTTTGAAAGATTTTATCGAGGCAATAAATCTCGAAGTAAAGAAGATATAGGAGGATATGGATTGGGATTATCTATTGCTAAACAACTTGTTGAGTCTCATGAAGGCAGTATCAGCGTGAGAAGTGACAAGAAAAAGGGAACTACTTTTACTGTTAGTTTCCCCCTTATTTCCTAACAAAAAGAATTGCATTAGGAATTGCTCTTCCAGGTCCTGCCTTATATCCTCCAGACCAAAGAGCTGTTGATCCACCACTATCTAGATTCATAGCCTCAGTAAGACCTAATGCCTTAAGAACATATGCCCCTTCGGCAACCGTAGCGTTTTGGACAATTCCGATATAGACTGTTGACCCTTTTGCTCCGACAAAACCTCTAGGTCCTTTACTTCCTTTTTTAGGATCTCCGTCTCCTCCAAACTGAATAGTTCCTCCTGAGAGAAGGAGGGGATAGTTTGATAACACACCATCAACTCCTGTATCTCGTCCCCATTCAAGTGCACGCCCAACAAAACGGATACTGCCATTTTGGAAAATAACAGCAGGGTTAGTACTGTAGACATTGTTATCCGAGTTGATATATTTTTTATTCTTATTCATAACGAGTAAATCAAATGAATTCGCTTTCCCAACACAAGATGGATAATCAGCAGGACAAAAATAAGTTCCATTAATTCCTGCAAATGCTCCACTTCGTGAGACATAGTCCCCAAGAGAAAGCACTGGGCAGTTGTCCTTACAATCCCCGTCACTTGCCGTATCTACAATCACTCGAGTAGAGTTCAAATCCGCTGAAACAATACTTACAATAAAGTCTCCAACACTTGTCGTTACTTTTTGTCTGCTATACCCACTTCCTGGAGGAGAATTGGAGGAGGGAACATTAGCAAGTTGTGAAGAAGTACCAGCAAAACTACTCGCAGCTTTTGCCGTTTCTGTTTTAATGGTGGAGGATAATAAAACAAGCGAGGAGGAAGCCGAGGCATAGTTTTTTTGAGAAAGAAGCTTAATAAGAGTTGCATAGTCCTTATCTAATTTTTGGGTATCAGTTTTGGTTAGTAATTTTAATTCAACTAACTGCTCATAGGTAAGACTAGATTTTGCATAGGTATCTTCTAATTGTTTTATCTGCTTTTGTAATGCTTCATTTCTCTTATATTGATCCTGAGTCACAAGTCCCGTATATTTCTTATTCGATTCTGCTAATTGAATACTCAATTCTCCTTTTTCTTTTTGCAAGGAAACAATTTGTTTTGAGAGGAAAAGATATAAAGAAAGAGAAACAATGATACCTACCGATACGAGAAGACAATAAGAAAGGTATGGTTTTATCCGAAGGAAGAAAGAAGAGAGAGACTTCATAGAAAAATCGTATCAGTCAGAGATAGCGAAGTAAAGGCATAGACTATTCTTAATTTTTGACTTTACCCTCTTGACAGGCAGAAGATATGTATGTATACTCACGTCAGATTAATAAGCAATTATTAATTTAGATCTGTTAGCAATAACTTGTCGCAAAAAACCTCAGCAATGAGGTTTTTTTGTATCTATCTCACTATTTAGTCCTATAGCTTTACTTATTTCCTTCTTTTTGGTATTATTCCCTTACTTTTGATTCTTCTGTATTTCAATTGCGAAATATTACTAGTTTCATGAGTTTTAACTCTCTTGCACATTAATAGTTGTGGAAATAGATACTCTGCTTTTTGAAGCAAGATAATAGGGAAAGAGTCTATTCTTTTTCTTTTATCTTGCTTCACTGCTACTTACATGTGTGTGAGTAGGAGAATAAAGCAGGAATGGAGGTGAATCATGACCGGAACAGACGAGAGGCACGAGGTCAACTCGATTTTGGAGGGAGGATTCAGCCTTCCTACGCAAAAGCTCCTCTGCATTCCTGCCACGCTAGCCGAACAGTTGACGGTAAACATGGTGTGGCATATTTTCCAAGTGCCCAGTAGTCTCCCTATGCTCATTCTAGCGAGCGAATATCGTCGTCCACACGCGGCAGCAGAAATGCTCGCATCACACTTTCATTTGTGCCGAGTGGCACTTGTCCCAGAGTTAGCGGGAAAAAGGAATGTCATGTTGGACAATAGGGGAGTCGTCCAATTCCTCAACGACCAGATGGAAGAGTTAGTGATTCTAGTGCTGGATCACTATCGAATCTTAACTTTCCTTCACGAGTTTGTGAGGGAGAACTGGAAAATTGAGGTTCCCACGCAAAACCAAGGGGTCTTAATTGACCCCACAACCAAACGGGTAATTCCCATCTACATCTAGTTGCAAGAGAACGGTGTCCCGCTGCACTACGCAGCGGGGCGCCAATCTAAAACACCACAATTATTCATTTACTTCTTGGATTTACTACACAAATACAAAGAGGAATTACTTTTTCTTTTTTGCTTTCACTTTTCTAAAGGTATTTGGCTCCAGTGCTACTTGGATATCATCCATATCAAGTCGAGACTTATGAAAGAAATAGGCTACAGTTCCAAACGTAATAACAGGGGAGAGCCAGTGAGGTGGATGAAAACCAAATCCTTGAGAAATCATAATACCTCCAAGAAACAGAATTGAATACATTGCTCCGTTTTTCAAATATTTATATTTTTTAATTCTCTCAATATTACTAATAGTTAATTTTCGAAGAACAAGTGCCCCTAGTCCATTTCCAATTAAGATAAATGGAATAGAGAACGTAAAGGCAAAAGCTCCAATAACTCCATCAATGGAGAAAGTAGAATCTAATACTTCTAAATAAGCTATTTTACTAATATCAGACATGCCACCACTAAGAAGTCGTTGCTCTTGGTGTTCAGCAAATTGTCTAAATCCATGAATAATAAAAAACGCAGTCGATCCAACAACAGCAGAGAAAGCAAGCATAGAACTAATTTGAAGAGCAAACCAAACAACTGCAGTTAAGATTATTGACACAACAGCAAAAAACCATGGTCCTTGAGCTTGAAAAAATCTTTCTCCACGAAGTCCAAAGTTTTTTGATTCAAGAAATAACCAGTTAAAGAAAAGAAAAAGAAGAAAAACTCCTCCTCCTAAAAGAAGAAATGGTGCAGTTTGTTCAATAGATTCAGCCACATGAGGATCATTTGAAAAAGCTGCAAAAAGCACTCCCATAGGACCAATGGATGGATTAGCAATAAAAAGAATCAGGAAGGGGAGAAGACCTCTCACCACAAAAACGGCAAAGAAAAACCCATAGACTAAAAACCATCTTCTGGCTTTTTGACTCATTCCAGACAAAACTTCTGCATTGATAATCGCGTTATCAATACTCGTTATAATCTCAAAAAGGGAGAGTCCTAAAATAGTTAAAAGGATAAAAATTATTTCCATTTGTGTATTGTAACAAATCCGATAAAGCTAGGAAAGCACCTAACTGCTATAATAGACATATGAAAGTGTATAAAAAAGAACAGGGAACATCGTATGCTATTGGCGTATATCCAACGCTTGAGCTCTTAACTCACCAACTTCAACACGTTGAGAGAATTTTAATTCATCCGAAAGGAAATCAAAACAAAGGAGTAAGAGAGATTGAGAAAATTTGTAAAGAACATCATATTTCAATCGATTTAGCTGAAAAATCTATTTATAATATTTCACAAAGTGAGAATTGTTATGCGATTGGTGTATTTAAAAAATATAAAACAGCTCCGCAAAAAGGGAACCATCTCGTACTCGTAAATCCAAGTGATAAAGGAAACGTAGGAAGTATTACTCGAACGATGTTAGCCTTTGGAGTAAGAAATCTTATTATTATCTCCCCAGGGATTGATCTCTTTGATCCGAAAGTCATTAGAGCCTCAATGGGTGCAATCTTCTCGTTGTCATATATGTACTATGCTTCGTTTGAAGAATATATGAAGAATACAAAAAATACCATGTATCCTTTTATGACGAGTGCAAAAACAGATATTACCCAGTTACAAATTGAAAATCCTCATTCATTAATTTTTGGGAATGAAGGAGAAGGGTTAACAAAAGATTTTGAAACAATTGGAACACCGGTTAAGATTCCTCAACAAAATGAAGTTGATTCTTTAAACCTGTCTATTGCTGTTGGAATTGGGATTTTCGTTACCTCACTCCAAACTACTCTAGATAAATAATCGTCAAAAAGAAAAAAGTATAGTGAATTATCAGTGGAGTAGGCATAGTACCAAACATTGTTATTTAACTGTGCAGTATAAGTAGATCAGACTACATCACGAAAACTTGTGCTAAACAACTACAGTTTTCTCGTGTACAAATTTTAAGAAATAGTATATAAGTATTATTATGAGTAGTGAAGGTGGAGAAGGTCAAAGTATACAACCAGCAGAAAATATTACTGTAAATAATGTACAGATTCATATTAGCTTAGCTAGACATGCCATTCGTGATCAGAAAACATACATAGCTGTAAGAGGTGGAATTGAGAAAATTGGAGAAAATTTTTTCCAGCGGGGCTATAATAATCTTTTTTTTATAGAAGACGCAATCGGAACGTTTTCCGGTAATATTGATAAACTTAAATCAATTGGAAAAAATGATAGATCATACCGAAGTGCTTTTCTAAAAACTCTTTATGATACATCGGATAAAGATACCCCAGGATTTGTACGATTACTTGATGGAGATACTATAGCAGGATTTAAAAAAATGGGCATTGCTGATGCAGTAACACCCTTTACATACTCACAATTTGCAGCTTTAGATAATCTGATTCGTAAGGGATATCAAATTAACTTACGAGCAGAGGTGGCTACTCCAGAGACACAAGGTGAGGTTATCCCACCTTCTACAACTGATCCTTACCAGCGTGCAAAATGGTGGAGAGATGAAGCACAGCGAGCTCAACTTGTCGATATAAATTTAGCAAGTCAACTAGTTGAGCTAGTTAAGAAAGAAGGACAATCTAGAGCAAGAATTCTTGCAATCTTTGGTGGCGCTCATAGTGATGTCGCAGCAAACTTCCCAGAAGAAATTCGCAATATCACTCGTACCACAGATTTAACACCTGATGCAAGGACTCATCCTGCTGCACAACTTCTGAAAGATATTCAGAGAGGTAATTTATCTTCAGAAGAAATCATAAATAGAGTTAATGCCATAAATCATCCACAGCGAAGATAAGCTATCTTAACAGTAAGAGAAACCGTAGGCTGCGCTTTGGATCACTGTTTAGAGAAATTATCTACTATTACCACATTCTATTTAGGCGTAAAATTCTCATTTTTATACCTGAAAATATTCTTATGGAAGAGTGGAGTTTATGAAAGAAAAATTTGCAAATTTGGAAAAAACCTATCAATTAGCCTCACTTAGTCAGATCAGAGTACTGTTGTGTTCTATTTTCCCTTCTGGACTCTTTTGGGGCTATCCAGGCTTATCGAACACTGAGATTAGCCCGCTATATTAAGCTATTCGTCGACTTGAAAACGAGGGTGTAAGGACCTAGTGCCGAGAATGTGAGTCGAACACATATGGCCTGTTCTTCAGACAGGTGCCTTGACCACCTTGGCTATCTCGGCAAGATGTATTGAACATTATACAAAACATAGAAGGAAAAATAAAGGAAAGGGGAAGCTTTATACCACAGCTTGCATTTCCTCCTAAACCATTGGCGTTTTAATGTTCTTGCAAGAATATGAGGATGAACTAATTCAGCAATTTCTTGACATATTTTTCATGTATGTAGCATACATGATGAGTGGACGATGCAGGGATCGAACCCGCGACATTCGCAGTGTAAATGCGACGCTCTACCAGCTGAGCTAATCGTCCATGGTGCGGATGAGAGGACTTGAACCTCCACGCTCGTGAAAGCACATGCACCTCAAGCATGCCTGTATACCAATTTCAGCACATCCGCTTGATTTTTAATTATACACAATGCTTGATCAATTTTAAAGCGCTTCCTCGATAGAGATGCTACGTGAGTATTATAATAGAGTTTATTTAATAAGACAATCGATCCCTTCTTAGCATAAGCTAGTTGGAATGTTGATTTTCCAAGATACTTTATTCTACCCTCGACCTAATATAAAATATTAATTTTATGTTTAATCCACTCTAAATGAAGAAGACTTGCAAATGTAAACGCTGTATAGAGTAAAAAACTATTCTTCCATCTTTTATCCCAATAAGAGTATGTATACCCATCACCATCTAAATGTCCTCTTAAAAAATCCGCCAAGTATTTATCAGGAATTTGAAGACAATCCAACATCTTTGTCTTATTAGGCATTAATCCTATTTGTAATAAGAACTTATAAAACTTTACATCTCCAAATTGAATATGATAATACTTACCGGTTGGATTATATGAACTTTGTTTAGTACTTATTTTATTTGTTAACTTAAGAATTTTTGCGAAAGTTTCAAGTTGTTCAATGTCTTTTGATGTCAAATTAATATGCCGTCCATCATTTGACAAATTTCCATCCGTAGTAATTAACCCAACTACATATGCTAAATTATTTGACCATTTCATGGCAGGCTAAGTATCCAATGTACTTTTTGTGCCGAAGAGAGGACTCGAACCTCCACATCTATAAAGATACAGCGTTCTGAACACTGCGCGTCTACCATTTCGCCACTTCGGCAAGTGAGATAGTTATTCTCAACTAAATTCTGTTAGATTGATTCCTATTCTACCAACAGCTTCAAAACTTGACAACTCGTATTATAAATTGCGAAGATTTAATAACCAATGAGAAAACTGTTATTAGTTGTATCATTTGTTGGAGTTTTAGGTATTGTTGCCATTATCCAACTGACTCTTCTTTTAACTCCTCTTTTTTCTACTCCCACTCCTACTCAATATACCTCCTCAAAAGTAACCTTTGCTGCTCTTCCTACCTATAATTACACGATTTCCTATGAAATTATCCCTGCTGATGCTCGATCAGAAATAGTTCGACAAATCATGAAGAAATATAAATCGCCCTTGGCAGATGTGGCAGAAGAGATTGTGAAGGAGGCAGATAAGTGGAAGATTGATCATAGGCTTATCCCAGCTCTTGCCCTCAAAGAATCAGGAGGCTGCAGGCTCATTCCTGAAAACTCTAATAATTGTTGGGGGTATGGGATTTATAAGGGAAAAACTACACGGTTTGAAACCTATGCGCAGGGGGTGGCTGTGGTTACCAAAGCTTTAGCAACACGGTTTAAAGTCGATGGGAAAGTAACACCAGAGACAATCATGCCTCTGTATACTGCAGGCACAGATACCTCTTGGGCCTCAGATATCCTCATGTATATGGACAAAATGGAGTAAGTTATCCACATTCTGGTCACATTTACCCCTCAATAATACCTTTTCCACGCACGAGAGTCCTATAAGATGGGTATTGACAAACTTATAGTATTATTATAGAATGTATCTACTTCCCTTCGGCTTCTTCCAACACTTGTGCTGAGGGGATGTTTTTGTATATACGCCCTATTTACTTTGTAAAAAGGGATTATATGAGAAAACACTTATTTATAGCTGCATGGGCAATCATTGCTCTCACTGCAGTATACCTTCAGGCAGGAGGACAGGCACATGCCTTGCAGATTACATCTGCGAGACTTCAACCTATTCATACTCTCGCTGAAGTCAAACCTAACCACGAAAAAATCCTTCAGGACTTTCTTGAGGAAAAAAACTCACCGTTAGCACCTCACGCTCGTGATTTTATCGATGCTGCTGAGAAAAATAACCTTGACTGGAAATTAGTTGTATCTATTTCCGGAGTTGAGTCATACTTTGGACGAAGAATTCCCTATGAATCTTATAATGGATGGGGTTGGGGGGTATATGGAGACAATGTAATCAATTTTGCATCATGGACTGATGCTATTGAGACAATCTCTGCCTCTATTAAAACTAAGTACATGGATAAATGGGATGCAACCACAGTTGAAGAAATTGGAGCTATTTATGCAGCGGATCCTAACTGGTCAAAAAAGGTTCGTAACTTTATGAACCAAATTGAGACATATAAAGGAAAAAAGGAAGCTACAAGTCTTTCCATTTCTATCTAATTGCGATACAATATCCCTTAAGCGGATGTGGTGAAATGGTAGACACGCAAGTTTTAGGAACTTGTAGCGAAAGCTGTGGGGGTTCAAGTCCCTTCATCCGCACAAATAGAGATAGGCTTACTCTTATTTAAATTCTTCACGCCCTAGCATCCTAATTCCCTCTGTTGCGTACCACTTGACAGACTTTGAGAAGTACTATACAGTGTACATATGCAACAAATTATTAATATTACAGAGGCAAGAAATAATCTTGCAAAACTTATAAAAAAGGTCCAATCCACAAAAGAACCTGTCGTTATTATTCAAGATAGCATTCCTACAGCTGTTATTTATCCTTATGATGAGATATTGAAAAAAGAAGAAGAAAAGGAGAAGCTTTTCAAATTGCAATTTCAAAAACTTTTCTCCGAAGGAGAAAAAGCTTTTCAATCATATCTTAAAAAGAATAATATTCCCTATCCTTCCTCAGAGGAAGAAGCATACGAAATCATCAAAAATGCATAAGGTTGTCATCGATACGAATGTTTTTATTTCTGGTATTGTTTATGGAGGTAATCCAAGAAAAATAATCGAGACATGGCTTACCAAAAAAATGATCTTTTGTCTTTCACCAGAACTAAAGGCAGAAATCCTTGGAAAGCTTCAGCGAAAATTCCTTATTTCCACAGATAATCTTACACATATTAAAGAAAACTTCGATAAGAATACAAAAAAATTTGTTCCTCAAGTACATACTTTATCATCTCGTGATCCTAACGATAACTTTCTTCTAGATTTAGCAGAAGAATCTAAAGCAAATTATATTATTACGGGTGACAAAGACTTATTGACTATAAAAAATCATAAAGGAACGAAGATACTTACTCCAGTCGAATATCTTAGAGACGTTGCGAAATAAAAAAGCTGCTATTGAAAAAAGAAGAGAACTGTCGTAGCAATCAAAAGGCAAACAAGTGATGCACCAGCCATGATTGAAAGCTTTTTTGCAATCCACTTTTTCTCATCTTTCCCAAAAATAATAGCACTCACCTGAGTTGGAACAACAAAGCCAATCCAAAGAATGGCTGCTAAGCTAAAGGGAGAAAATTGAGGAAGTTCTCTCATAAGAATAGCTAAAACAACAGTCGTTACGATCGTAATAAAAAGTTGTACCCCATAATAAGGCATCATTTGAGCTTGAAGTTTTTGTAGTTCTTCTTTAGAGAGCTTATCGCAATCATGCATTTTTGCCCAGAGGTTTCCAAAAAGAAGGGGACCATACCAAACAGCTCCTAAGATGAACTGAAGTACTACGGCAATTCCTACTGCTACTCCATTGATTTCCATACTTTTATGGTAGCAAACTTTTTTCAGGATGCAATAGTGAATTTTAGGAGATATATGACCCGAAAAGGAAATATACTCCGCATAAATGCTTTTTCTTTTACTTCTCTTACGAAACTCCCATTTACACCCACACAATAATGAGGTAGAATACGCCTATGACTTCCCAGATAACTAGAAAACCAGATGGCTCACTTGAGCTCAAAATTACTATTCCTCAAGAAAAAATTAAAATAACACGAGAGGAAGTACTCTCATCAGTTAAAGAAAACGCTGCACTTCCAGGCTTTCGAAAAGGCAAAGCTCCAGCCAAAATGGTTGAAGAATCAGTAGACGAAACAAGGGTTCGAGAAGATGTTCTCAAAAAGCTTCTTCCTGATACCTATGTAGCAGCAGTCGGAGAACATGATCTACGCCCTATCATGAACCCTAAAATCCACGTAGACAGCATGGATGAGGGTTCTGACTGGGTATATACAGCAATCACCTGTGAGCTTCCTGAAGTCGTCCTAGGAGACTACAAAGAGAAAGTACAAAATCTAACCTCCAAAGACAAAATAATCGTGCCTGGACAGGAAGAAAAGCAAACCTCTTTTGAAGAAATTGTCAAGTTACTTCTAGAAATCGTCCAAGTTCAAGTTCCAAATATTTTACTTGAGCAAGAAACAGACAGATTACTGGCCCAAACCCTTAATGAAATTAAGACACTTGGGCTCACTCTTGAACAGTATTTGTCTTCTACGGGGAAAACCGCTGAGGATTTGAGAGAAGACTTCAAATCTCGTGCAAAAAGTGACATTACGTTAGAATTCACCCTCCAAAAGATTGGGCAAACAGAAAAGATTACTGTTGACCAGAAAGATATTGATGAAGCCCTAGATAAGGCCAAAGACCAAAACGAAAGAGCTTCACTGGAAGCAAATAAATACCTTCTCACTTCGATCTTGCGCCAGCAAAAGACCCTTGACTTCCTCAAGAGCTTATAGTATCCTGAGGCTATCATATGGCAGGCAGAAAGCAATTTACTAATTTCAACACAGCTAATCCCTTAGAAACGATCAAAAGTGTAGGAGGGCATATGGCTGATGGATTTAAAGATCATGTAGTTAATGATTTAGGTAAAGCATCAGTTGACGACTTCTTCTCCCAAATTTTCGGCCTTGAAACTCCTTCTGTAAAAGCAAAAACTCCAGCAAAAAGTGGATCTTTAAAGCCTGGTGAAAAATTAGATTTGAAAGGCATGAGGAATGCTGAAAAACCACGCAACTTAAATATCGCACCTGGAATTGACTATAGGTCAGATATTCTTCACTCTCGAGAAAAAGTGAGTGCTCGAGAAAAACAAGAGATGACTCGAATTATTAGTGATATTAAAGTGGAACTGCAACGAATCGCTGCTGCTTCCAAACTATTGCAAAAAGAAATCGCTCAAGAAACAACCTCCAGTACACCAAAAGCCATTGGCAAATATCATGTTAACTTCTTTGAGTGGCTTCTTATCACGCTTCGTCAGGCTCGAGTCAAAATTGAGGATGGAAGTTCATGGGTACATGCAATTAACCAAAAAGGCAAGAAAAAAAGCGGAACATACTGGCAACAATTCAAAAAACAAGGAACGTCATTTGCTCTATCAAACGAGAGAAATGTTGCTACTCAAACCGGATAAAATCCCCACTTGTACCTAAAATGAACTTATAGTATAATTTCGTTCATGTCATATCCATTCGATGCATTAAGACCAACTCCAGAAGAATTCCGACTTCAAGTTGAAGCAAATGCGACAGAAGCATTTCCCGATGTACTTGCTCAAGTTTCAGGTTGGTTTAGCGTATTTTCTGGAATTGCAGAAGGAGCAATTGGATTTCAAGCAGATGGATCAAAACAAATTGAAATTGGTCTTCCTGACGGAAACACAAAATGGTTAGTTTCAAATCGTAATATAACCACTCCAAGACTAAGAGATGAGGGAAGAAGTCCTTTTGTTACCGTTGAGGTATATACGAATAACCAACAAACAGCACAAGTCAGTATTTCTGAAAACAATCAAATCGCAATGTATACTCCTACAGAAAAGACTGGCGTTAGGTGGTTTGGGATGAGTGCATTTGGTAAAGTAGATCAATCAGAACGGATTGTAGAAAGAGCTACTCCTTTTGTTCAACCTCTTTTTGCATTTCTTACCCAGCCAGCAGATGAAGTTATGGTAAATGGAGTAAGAGGAGTATCGAGTGAAGTATCTGCATACGTGACAACACAATATGAAGCTCTTCGTACTTTAGTGGCCTCACAAGGTCAATCTACAAACAAATTTTTCCCCCATCTCTATGAGTGGATTCTTAAGAAAGAGATTTGTGTTAACGAAACTCCCATCACTGTGACATTAGCACAATCACCTTTAAACGAAAGGGAAGGACCCGTTAAGGTATATCTTGGTTTTCCAAATCCGAATTTTATTTATAATCCAGATGAGCCTCATATTAATAGATCTATTACAACAGAACGTTATGTTTCTGTTGAGCCAACCAGTCTTACTTCACGACATTCAACTTCTTTAAACATTGGGAAACGCATGGTCGAGGATCATTTTGTTACCTTAGAGAGAGGACGAAGAACCAACGGGCGGGATCTTGTTGAGTTTGCAGCATTACAACCTTACCTAGAAGCAATAGTAAATCCAGAGTTGACTCAGTCTTAAGAGTTAGCTATAATAATCTCATGATTAGAAACATTCTTTCACTCGTCCTTCTCCTTAACCGCTAGGCGGAGTGGATCGTAGTGAAAAATCCATGACCGCCATTATAGGCGGTTTTTTTGTGGTTATGGCAACAGAAACAATCATACAAAAACAAGTAATCGGTGATATGCCCCAATTAAATGGGCAGTTTTCTTATGGAAGTGAAACCTTTCTTTCCGACGCTTACCTTACAAAAAAAGGAACAGTACAGAAAGAAGAGAGAGGGCTTTACCAATCTGCTTCTGGAATGGAAGGCACAAGAAGAGATCCTGAAAAAACATTCACTTCAGAAGAACTAGATACAGGAAGAGCACAAGCCGTAGTGAATGCCTATTGGCAAAGACGACAAGCAATGGTAGTGAGTGAAATGTTTGCTGATGGAGCAAGATTTAAGCCTAATACATTGGCAAAAATACAAGAAGAACGAGATCAAGTAGATGCCTTAATTGCCACAGTTGCAGGAAAAGAAGGAACAAGTTTAATTACAGGCATTCAACTAAATACATTTTTTACCACCATTGAAAGTGTTTCAAGTTGGTTTAACAAACCGTTCATAGAAGGTGATCCAGAAGAGTTAAGAAATCCTGAAATTCTTACCTATGTAGGACTAGATGTAACGAAAACTGCTCCTCTTTTAGGAGCATTAGCTGGACTTTCAAGATACTTTATTGAAGAACGAAATCTTGAAAAAGTTTCATCTCAAGAGAGCAAAAAGACAGTGATGGATAGATATCAAGCAGCAACTGTGGCTACTCAATACGTTAATCAGACACGAGGAGAAGTATTTTCCTATAACCCGCAAGTCCATAAAGAAGCACTTATTCGTTTTTATAGACAACAGATGTACCATACACAACCTCCTCCTTTAGAGAAGATACTGAAACAAACGTCTGAATGGTTATTAAAAGAAAGAGTGGGAAGAGATGTTGTTCCGTTTGGGTTTAAATGGTTTTCTGACTTTGAAGAACAAGGAATGATCCCAGCATCCTTTAATACTATTGTTGAGTTCAACCAAGGAATTATTGAAGGAAAAACAACTCACTTATACTGTTGCCCAAATTACGCAACTGAAAGGCGAGATGATGGAGTCGTTGTCTACACGTTTGAATCATTAGGGACGGGAATTGGACTCACAGCTGAAAAAGGGCTTCCAATTATTAATAGTATTATCAAACGAATCCAAGAGTTAAAAAACAAAGGAGAAGATATTCGTAATCCCAAAATTCATATTGGAATTGCAGACTATGAAGCAACTCAAGCCAATGCAGATTTAGTAGGGATGACTCTTCCAGAATTTCGAGCAGCACTTGCTGGTTCAATGCAATCAATTATAAAAACATTCCAAGAAGAGTATGGGGGAAATGCGACTGTTCTCTCTGCTGAGTCGACTACTACGTTTGAACCATCACTTCCTATTCATCAGGTTGAAATTAAAGATGGAAGAAGTACTACACAAGTTACCGTTAGTGCTATTACCTTCCTGCATGGGACTCAATTTGCACCTGGGAAAACAAGTTTTGACCAGAAAGTAGAACTTATGCGATTACAACTACAAGAACGTTCTCAAACTGATGCGTTGCTGCAGAGACAATTAGATATGCTTTTAAAACTCCGTTTAGGATTATTACTCAGATGGAGAGATGGATCAGAGCCTGAGATCATTCAACAATTAGGTAATTTATATGACTCTGTGTCACAAGGAGAGTTTGCCATAGAAATAAATAACTTTACAGAGTTTAACGGGTTAGTGGGTGAGATTAACGGCATAATAAAAAGTGAAGAATATTCTGAAAAAGAAAAGGACGAGATAATCAAAGCAATGATTGTTAATTGGATGGTAAAAGTGGATGGGAAAAAAACAAATAGTTCTGTTCTAGATGGACTTGCGTATATGAGGTCTCGTGTGGCAACGCAAGGAGCAGAGTACGCAGTCATGTCAGATGAGATTGCCAATAAAAGGGGAATGCATATAACAGCAGACTCTGCCCCTATGTGGGAAGTATTTGGAAATAAAGATGTAACTCGCTTAGCTAGAGGCGGAGGCTATGAAGGAGCCTAGATTTTTTAAGATTTTCTGCTAAACTGCACATATGGACTTACAAAAACTTACCCAAACACTGCAAAAAATGAATTTAGATGCCTACGTCATTTATGACTTTCGTGGATCAAACCACATAGGACGAGGAGTACTTAAGTTTGAAACCCTTACCACCAGACGTTGGCTTGCGATTATTACAAAAGAAGGTAGTATCCATTGGATCGTTCCTAAACTGGAAGAAAGTTTCTTTCAAGCCCTTTCAGGAGAAAAGCATGTGTATATGACACATCAGCAACTCTCTGATCATCTAATAACACTTCTTTCAGATAAGAAAAGAATTGCACTCGACTATAGTCCACAAAATGGCATTGCCGTTCTTGATGTTATGCCTTCAGGTTTTGTAGAACTTCTTAAAACCATTCTTCCTGATACGGAACTGGTTCCTAGTGGAGATTTATCCCAATACTTAGCTTCCGTATGGAATAAGAAGCAGTATGAAATGCATAAAAAGGCCGGAGAGGGACTAAAAGAAGCAGCAGACAAAGCATGGACCTATGTTAAAGAAAAAATGAGTAAGGAAGAAAACATTACTGATTTAGAGGTTGAGAATCTTATTCTCGAGTACTACAACGAACATAACATGGTCGATGTCCATAAAGCAGCAATTGTTGCAACGAATGAGAAAGCGAGTAATCCTCACTATTATCCAACACTCGAGGAGCACTATACTATTGAACCTAATAGCACACTTCTTTTTGATATCTGGGCAAAACTAGGAGAAGAAAACGCCATTTATGCAGATTGTACCTTTATGGCTTGGATCGGACCTGATCCGGTCCCTGCAAAGATTCAAGAAGTCTGGGAAATCGTAAGAGACGCACGGAATTTGGGAGTGCAATATATCAAAGATCACATCAAAGAAGGAGTCAGAGGATGTGACGTTGACAACGCAGTAAGAAAATATATTACAGATAAAGGATACGGAGAATATTTTGTTCACCGTACAGGACACTCTATTGATGTCAATGATCATGGTAGTGGAGCCAATATTGATGGATTTGAAAGTAACGATACGAGAGAGTTAATCCCAAATACTGGGTTTAGTATTGAACCAGGAATTTATCTGCCAGAATTTGGAATTAGATCAGAGATTGATGTGTTTATTACGGGTGATAAAGAAGTAGAAGTAACTACGTGGCTTCAGGAAGATCTTGTTATTCTTTAGTGAGCATTTTTGTTTCTCCACCTTCTTCGTCTCGAACAATTACTAATGATCGTCCTTCACCAACAATAGAATAGGTATCTCCATCATTTACTTGAACAAGTTCTCCAGCTTTTACCGTTTGAGTCTCACCATTAATAGTAATTTCCATTTGTCCATCAAGCATATACATAAATTCAGTTCTTCCTGCATTTTGAGCAATTTTCCCTTTTTCTGGATAGTCATTTCCTTTTAGTGTTGCCACGGCAGCATAGATGTCGTTACCAAAAGGTTTTATTACCGTTACCTCATCTCCTCCTGAGAGGTCATAGTGTTTAATAACTGGATTTGGTGTTTCTGCACTCATAGAGAGTATTTTATCACAGCCTTGACACGGAGAGAAGTGAGAATTATAATGACTACATAATGAGTAACCAAAGTATTATTATTAGTGTCATTATCCCGCTTCTGGCGGTGTAATTGAAGCACACTAATGCTTACTATTACCCGCCACAATAGGCGGTTTTTTTATTGGTTAAAAATATATGGAAATAGACCCAATTTACTTAGGAAGAAAAAAGGCTACACAGGAACAACTTGAGAAAGTTGTTTTAGTAAAACGCAACCCAGATCGTCTGGCTCAAGCTTTTATTTATGGCGATCCAGAAGTGAATAACTTTGGAGGAATTACAGGAGAAAGAGATACCAAGTATCCTGGCGGCGGTACTCCCTTAGATGGAAAAGCAGGAGACATGGTTGTTATTACGCTTAATGAAGATGAAACAATGCAAGATATCCATCCGGAAGATTTAGAGGATGCATATGTGACCGTAGTCACCACTATTCCACATCCACCATATGCTAGACCAAAAGCAGGACATAAACTATTAAAGCCAAATGAAGTAGCACAATTAAATGGTGCATTAGGATGGATTAACAGAGATGTAGATGCCGTTTTAGGCTTCAATCCTAATCTAGGAAGTGTACGGAAAGATGCTCTCTATGGAGCCGTTCTCACTGAAGCAAGAAGAAAACATAGTGACTTTCTTCCAACTTCTTTTTTTAGAAATAGAAAAATTAACCAAAGACCAAGAGTAGTAGATGGACAAACAATTAAATCCTTAGATTTCTTTATCACTCCTGATACAAATGAATTAAAAAGGATGAATGAGATCATGGAACGGTGTAAACAAGATCAGACACGGCCAACGGTATTTGTTCCTACTTGTCCTCCGGATGAATACTCTCTTGGATATGAAGTAAATCCCCAAACTGGATTAAGAGAATATACAAATACAGTGAAATATTCTCAGCGTCCTTTAACAAAGGCTATTTCCTGGGCTGCTCAGAATGCCTTAGATGCACTTTCTGAATTAGTACCTCATATGGAAGCAAAAGGAACTGTCCCTCATGTAGTTTTTGGACTAGGAGATTACGAATACTATGCAGGATATACTCGTGGGATGAATAGAGAAGATTTTATGGGGAACACCAATGAATCTGCTCAAAAGATAGCTGCACGAATGAAGGAAACATATAAAGAGATGGGTAAAGATGTTCACATTGTTACCTTAGAGAATCCCAATGGAATCCATACCATACAGCTAACCCATAACGGAACTATCTTGGTTACGGTTACTGGAATGGTTGAAATAGCTGGAGGAGTAGATAAATGGAACCAACGAGTTGAGGAGGCTCGATGTAGAGTAAAATCAGCTACTGAATCTGATGAGCATAAAGGATTGGTTTCTCGAGTAAAACTAAATAGAAGGACTATGACAGAGCATTGGTTAAAACAAAAACGTCTTCCTTTTACTGAGGAAAATCGAGAAACAGAATTTAGAAATGATGCTGGGTATTACGTAGCATTCCATAAAATGGTTCAAGACGTATGGGGAGAGAACAGCATAGTAGTAGCAGGAGATTCACGTCCGATGGAGCTTCTTGGTGCCAGAGTTGTAGGGAATCCTCTCATATCCGTTTCCGGTATGTATGACGGAGCTAGTTTTGATAAATAGTTAACCTCTTTGAATTTCAAGAATATCTCCAACCTTTAGATTAAATTCTTTTGCAGCAGATGCCTGGTGAAGAGCAAACTCTAACGTATCATGACTTCCATGATAAAAAAGAGGAGAGAAAAGAGGGACATCTACAAAGATTCGAACATACGGAACAGTAAGATTTCCTAAGTTAGAAACAATTAATATATCTCCAATTTCATACTTGATCGTAGAAAACAATTTTATATTTCCATAGGCATCGATATGAACGATTTGATTTTCCTGAAAGGCGAGAGGAGTAAGAGGAGTAGTATCTTCAACTAATACTCCTTCTGGAACTGTGTTTGTCACAATGTGTGCTGCTAATTTGGCAAAAACGTCTCTTCCATGAAAGGTGTTTGAGTGATTTCCCAAGTGTTTACTCTCTATTCGATATACTTTTTCAATTCCATCTTTTATTGCAGCTGGATAAAAAAGCCCATTATCAGGACCAATAAAGTGATAATTTTTTGTTTTGATCACTACTCCTCGTCTTTCTGACCCAACTCCAGGATCTACCACTCCAACATGTACTGATCCTTTAGGGGCAAAAAAATACATTTGAGACAAGATAAAACCTCCCTCAAGAATAGAGTAGGGTGTAATATCATCATTAGTGATAACATTGGTATCTTCTGCAATAGAGTGAATTACCAATCTCAATTGAGAATCTGCAAATTTATCTCCAAAATCTGTTGTTAGTGTAATTACTGGTTTCATAAAACAAAAAAACCTCCTTATAGGAGGTAGTATTACGCACACGTCAATACTCCTCCGTTAAGAAGGCATCATTGACATACTCATGTTTTGTGACTGCATCGTAATTGCACTATACCAAGAGATTGAAAAAGTTTCAAGTCTTTCTCATTGTGATAGCTACATGTATTTGTTAAAATGCCTGTACGGGCTTATAGCTCAGTTGGTTAGAGCGTTGCATTGACATTGCAAAGGTCAGTGGTTCGAATCCACTTAGGCCCACCAGATCCCATAGTTTGATACTCGACTCTTTTTGTAGTATAATTCTCCTAGTTTTAGCTTTAATCTAATTCTAATTGCTGAATTAAAGAGAAACTAGAATATATTCTCTTGCACATTAATCTAGTAATCTATTTGAGTATGGTAATAGGTGGATACCGAATATCCTTCTTTTGTCATGCTCAAGTAGAGCAGAAAGGATACAAACGATGACTGCCTCACTACACAAGATCGGAAGTGTCGTACAAGAGTGGCGTCTCTATCGCGGTTTGTCGGTCACTGATCTGGCCAAATTAGCGGGTATATCCAAATCGTATGTTTCAGGGCTTGAGACTGGACGAATCCAAGAGCCACGTGTATTACGACGGCAGAAACTTGCCACAGCTCTTGGAATTACGGAGAAAGACCTCGTTCTACGACGACTTCCTGGAGAAACAAAACAACAGGAAGCTACTTCAGAGAGTCAATTCACACCCTTTGAAACAATAGTATTAACACTTCTGGGAGAAATCCTCTTGGAAGTCAAGGCACTTCGCCGAGAACACGCTGGAGGAACAAGCGAGATCCTCGACCAGATTGGTCGAACACTCGCTCTGATCCAGAGTAACTCTTCCTAATACAACTAGAACCCATGCATGAGAGATGCTGGGGGGCAAAATCCCCCAGCATCAGCTTGCTTAAAAGCTTTTAATTCTGACTCTAATATTGGTATACTATTCCTATGACTAGAGAAGAAGCCAGTATACTCCTTAGAAAATATCTAACCAATCAAAACCTCATTAAACATTCTTTAGCTGCAGAAGCTGCAATGAAGGGAATTTATGACAGACTATACAAAGACACTCCAGAATATTCAGAAGAGAGTCGTGAAGTTTGGGGAATTACTGGGTTACTTCATGATGCAGATTATGAAATGGCTAAAGGACAACCTGAAATTCACGGATTACTTCTTTTTGAAAAAGAGGTGGGAGTTGTTCCATCAGATATTGCTCATGCCATTAAAGCTCATAATTTTGAATACACCAAAGTTATGCCTGAATCACCACTGGACTGGGGAATAGCCTGTTGTGATCAATTGACCGGTCTTATCGTCGCTGGTGCCCTTATACACCCTGATAAGAAGCTATCCTCAATCACCGTTGACTTTATCCTAAAACGATTTAATGAAAAGTCATTTGCCAAGGGTGCAAACAGAGATGCTATTGTTTTGTGTGATGAGAAATTAGGAATTCCTCTACGAGAATTTGTCTTAATTGTTTTAACCTCAATGCAGCAAATTAGTACAGAGTTAGGATTATAGTTTGTTCTATTGACACTCCGTGATTCCTGATTGCTATACTACTCTTGTTATGAATAGCAATCCTTCAACTAAACAAGATCTTCTTAACCTAGAAAAGAAAATACTCACTTCAACTAAACAAAATCTTTTGGATCTAGAAAAAAGA